>JBBRWD010000065.1:0-38887 GCA_038249465.1 Limisphaerales bacterium
GATTTCCGCGCCCCGGGCGCTCTTCTGCACCGCGTCTTCAATCTTGCCCGCCGTCTCCTTGGCCGCCTGGGCGCAGCGTTGCGCGAGATTGCGCACCTCGTCCGCCACCACCGCAAAGCCCATGCCCGCCTCCCCGGCCCGGGCGGCCTCGACGGCGGCGTTGAGTGCCAGGATGTTCGTCTGGAAGGCGATCTCGTCGATGGTCTTGATGATCTTGGCGATGTCGTCGCTGGAGCGCTTGATGTCGTCCATGGCCGCCACCATGTCGGTCATGTCCCGCACGCCCAGGTCGCCGGCCTTGCGGGCCTGGCTGCCCAGCTCCTTGACCTGGCCGGCGGTCTCGGCGTTGCGCTTGGTCATGCTGGCCATCTCCTCCAAGGAAGAACTGGTTTCTTCGAGCGACGCGGCCTGCTCGCTGGCGCCTTCGGCCAGCGACTGGCTGGCGCCGGAAACCTGCCCGGCAGCCGCGGCGGTCTGATTGGCGCCGACGGTGAGGGTGTCGGAAATCCGTTTGAGCAGTCTGGACGTGTTGCAGGTTACCCAGACGCCCAAGGCCAGGCCGGCGACGATGGCCAGGAGCGATACGCCGAAGATGGCCAGCCGCATCGTGCGGGCGAGACTCGCTTGCGCAGCTTGGGCCTCGTCGGCCTCTTGGAGCAGCGAGGCGACGCCCTTTTTCGCGACCGCTTCCGCTGCCGCGATGGTTTCGTCGCTCTTGGCGTCGAGGGTTTTGATTTCCTCGCGGATTTTGGCCTTCTCGGCGGCGTCCTGGGTGGCGATCAGCCGCTTCAGGCGCGGGGCGATCTCCTGGGTGAAGATGGCATCGAACTGCTGATCCAGCCGATCCAGTTCCGCCGTCCAGGCCTTCTCCTCGGCCGTATCGGCCATTTCGGCGTAGCGCTTCTCCGCGGCTTCAAAGGCCTTGGCTGCTTCCTCGAAATCCCGCGTGTCGCTTTTCTCGTTGATGATGGTGTCGGCTTGGGCTTGGTATTGTTTCACCAGCGTGGTGACCAAATCGCGGACTTCCCCGGCGTCCTTGAGCCGGTGCGCCGCCTCGTCGGATTGCCGGTTCATTTGGGAGGTGGACCAAAGCGACAGGCCGCTCACGAGGAGCAGGAGTCCGAGCAAGACGCCGACGGTGCCGGCGATTCTGGTTTTCAGTGTCAATGTATTCATGTTCTGGTTCGTATTTGTTCGGTCGTTGATCTTCTCCACCGGTCAGAAGCGGATGGAGAGCCCGAGGAAGGGGTTCACGTCCTCCGCCGAGCGTGTGACGCCGAGGTTGACGCCAGCGTCGAGTTGGATGTCGTCGGTCAGACCGTAGGTGAGGCCCAAATCCACCGTCCCCACCCATTCCGCGTCGGCCTCGGTGCTGACGGCGCTGAAAAACTCCACGTAGCCACCGAGGCGGCCAATGATGTCGTGGCCGAAAGTGATCGTGTTGATGAACTCGGCATGATGGCCGGAGCCATCGGCATCCTGCATGAAATCAAACTCCGTCATGACACCCATGCCCCAGCCGCCGGGCAGTTCCACGGCGAGCGGGAGAATCACGCCGCCTTCGACCGCGTCGTTGCCGAGCTCGTCCTGGTTGGTGGGGAGCTTCACGAACGGCATCACAGCGAAGGCGGTCTTCCCGCCGTCGTTGCCCCACAGATTGCTCTTCAATCGTACCGTCACGTCCCCAAAGCCACTTTGGTGGGTCACGCGGCCAGCCACGCGATCGTCGGTGCGCACCCGGTTGTAGGATTCAATCACGACCTGCAGGTCCGCCTGGTTGCAGAGGCCGGCTTTGAGATTGACCGCGCCAATGCTCCAGGCGTCCGTGCGGGTGTCCGCACCGCCGCGAGTGTCGCGGTCGTGCGAGTAGGCGACCAGGTCGGACTCGATCTGGAAATGACCGGCGTCCACGGTGTAGGCGCTTTCGGTCTTGTCTGGACGGTCGGTGCTCATCTCCCGCATCTGGGCACGAGGCGTCGCATGAAAGAGGTTATAGAAACTTTTATCGCGCTGAGATGGCGTGGTTCCGGGTGTTGGCTCTGTGGGTGGTGGCACATCAGCCCCTGGAATTCCAGGGACCAAGGTCAGAACCGAGGCGAACAAGATGAATGGAACGATGTGTTTTTTGCGCATGATTCAGTGGTTGATGGTTCGATTCTCTCGAGGGCAAACGCATGACTTGGAGGGCCGAGGCGTTCATCTGGTTGACGGGGATTTGCTAGTCGGCCGCGCAGCGGCATTTTGAGCCAGCGCTCGCGGCGTGGCTGAGAACAGCATCCCGACCGGGAGGATGGTCAGGGTGAACGTGACGCAGCGAACCGGGCAAATCCAGTTTTCCGAATTAATCATGCAACAAGCCCTCGGCGGAACCCGCCGACTACTGAAGCGAAATGTTTGCGGAGCCGTCATCACGCGCCGAATCGCTTCAACCAATCTGCCCGGTTAACGGATCTGGTAGGGGCGTGGCGTTGAGAATCTGGAAGTGAGTGGTCGTGTGGCGACCGGTTTACACACCACCAACCGCGGGCTGGCTGACAAGACCTTAGGATGGGCTACCCGAAGACGCTGGTCCCAACCTTCACGGGTAGGGCGCGTCTGTTCCCAGCGCGCCGTCGGGTTGGCCGGGAGTGGTTCGCGGCGCGCTGGGTCAGACGCGCCCTCCCGCTGCCTGGGTAGTAAGGGCGTTCATCCGGGCCGTTTGACGGGAAAATCGACCACGAAACGGAGACGCCGGGTGAACGCTGGATCGAGGTTCGCCTTCTGGTTGGATGTCAGGATGACCAGGCCGCGATGGCTTTCCAAGCGTTGCAGCAGGAAGCTGGTTTCCAGATTGGCATGCCGGTCATGAGCGTGCCCCACTTCCGTCCGCTTGCCGAAGAGGGCGTCGGCTTCGTCGAAGAAGAGAATGGCCTTGGCCGCCTCGGCAGCGGCAAACAGGCGGGCCAGGTTCTTTTCCGTTTCGCCAAGGTATTTGCTGACAATGGCGGACAGGTCAACGCGGTAGAGGTCGAGTTGGAGTTCCCTGGCCAGCACCTGGGCCGCCATCGTCTTGCCGGTTCCGGCAGGACCGGCAAACAGGACGCAGCAGCCGGCGCCACTCGGCTTGCCGACATCCGTGGCGATACTCCGCAGCGTACCCAATGGCCGCGCGGGCAGGGCGAGTTTGTCCCAAGTCGCCCGGGCCGCGATCCGACGCGCAAAGGGCTTGAGCGTTGGACGTAACATTGTCGGTGAATTCCGAGATCGAGTTCAGGAAGCAAAGAGGCGAGACGGTAAACCGCACTCAGTCCATGACAGGCGTCGGAGTTTCGACTAATCGTTTCCCCCGATCCGTGACACCGCGCACATCTTGAAAGCCCTGACAACAAAGTCACACGCATGGAGAAAGAGGAATGACGTTGCAAAGCACCGGTTTCATTCCACGTCCTCCGCCTCCGTGGCATCACTCCTCCAGTTCATCGCCCTGCTGGTCGTCCTGGCAATTCCCGCTGCCAAATCCCGCGCTGCGTTGCGCTGGTCGCAACTCCCTGCGGCGGCGCACAACGGGGCGTTCTATCTTCTGGGCGGCGTAGCCCTGGCCCCAAATGCTGAGGGGAAAACCACCCGCGTCTATCTTCGCGAAGCCCTGCGTTACCGGCCCGGCGACGAGTGGACGCGCCTCGCCGACCTCCCCAAGCCCAGCGTCGCCGCGCCTTCGCCCGCGCCGGTGGTGGATGGTCGCATCCTGCTCCTCGCCGGCGACGACGGCTCGCGCGCCGGTTTCACGCCATTGGACCAGCACCCCGGATTCCCGAAGACCATCCTCGCCTACGATCCCGCGCTCAACCGCTGGAGCGAATCCGGCGAAGTGCCGGCACCACGCGCGACCGTTCCTTGCGTCGAATGGCGCGGAATGTTCGTCGTGCCCAGCGGTGAAATGCGCCCTGGCGTGCGTTCGCCGGAAGTGTGGAGTTTGCGGGTGGAAAACGCGGAGTTGCGGAGAAATGGAGACACCGAGAAATGAGCGCATCCGCCGACTTGCCGCGTCACCGCGCCTCCCCATCGCCGCTCTTTCTGCAAGGCGCGTGGCTCGTGGTGGCGTTGCTGGTGCCCGTGGCGCTGTTGAACTACCTCGACCGCCAGATGCTCGCCGCGATGAAGTTTTCGGTGATGAAAGACATTCCGGACATCGCGCTGGAGGAGAACTGGGGAAAAATCCTCGCGGTGTTCAAATGGGTGTACGCGATTCTCAGCCCGATCGGCGGCTATCTCGCCGACCGTTTCAGTCGCCGCCATGTCATCGCGGGCAGCCTGTTCGTGTGGTCAGCCGTGACGTGGGCCACCGGCCACGTAACCACCTACGATCAGCTCCTCGCCGCGCGCGCGATCATGGGTGTGAGCGAGGCCTTCTACATCCCGGCGGCGCTGGCGCTCATTGCGGATTTCCATCTCGGGCCGACGCGTTCGCGCGCGGTGGGGTGCCACCAGATGGGCATCTACGCGGGCGTCATCATCGGCGGCTTCAGCGGCTATGTGGCGGATAATCCCGCGCTCGGCTGGCGCTGGGCTTTCGACGTGTGCGGTCTCGTCGGGGTGCTTTATGCGGTCCCGCTGTTTCTGCTCCTGCGCAATCCCGTGCGGCCCGCTGGTTCGGTCGAACGTCCGCACACGTCTCCCGGCGGCGCGCTGCGCGAATTGCTCGGCAACGGCTCGTTCATCCTGCTCGTGCTTTATTTCACCCTGCCCGCGCTGGCCGGCTGGGTCGTGCGCGACTGGATGCCCGCGATTTTGAAGTCGGAATTCAAAATCGGGCAGGGCAAGGCTGGCGTCTCCGCCACGCTCTACTGGCAGGTCGCCGCCATCGTTGGGGCCATCGTGGGTGGCTGGCTGGCGGATCGCTGGATGCGCAAGAGCCAGCGCGGGCGGATTTTAGTCAGCGCCATCGGCATGTCGCTGATCGTGCCGGCCATGTTCGGAGTCGGCTACGCGCCGCAGACCGGGCTGCTCTGGGTGGCCATTGCGTTCCTGATGCTCTTCGGGCTGGGCTGGGGTTTCTTCGACTCGAACAACATGCCCATCCTCTGCCAGATCGTCCGGCCCGATCTGCGCGCCACCGGCTACGGCATCATGAATCTCGTCAGCATCAGTTGCGGCGGCTTTGCGGATTGGGGTTTCGGCATCCTGCGCGACCGGCAGGTGCCGCTCTTCGGCATCTTCGGCATCTTTGCCAGCGCCGCCGTGCTCTCGGTCGTGTTGGTCCTGCTCATCAAACCTCGCGATACCGACCACGGTTCGGCACCTGTCGCCCATTGATTTTCCCCAAAGTTAACAATCCATCCACTCCACGGTCTCGTTGCCGCCCTCCATACACCGTTCCAGCAAGATGGTTCGCTCAATCTTGCGGTCGTCGAACAGCAGGCGGCACACTTGCTCAAGAACAACCTTCCCTTCGCCTTCATCGGCGGCACCACGGGAGAATCTCACTCGCTCTCCCTCGACGAACGCCGCGCGCTGGCGCAGCGGTGGAGCGAAGTCGCCCGCGGCACGGCGCTGAAAGTCGTCGTTCACGTCGCCCGGCGTGGACATCGGCCCCGCGCGCCATCCCAACGGCTCACTCACCGTCGAACAGACGCGCACGCTGCGCAGCGAGTTGGAAGCTCTCGGTTTCTTCGAGTGGATTCACGTTGACTGGCGAGACCTTGGGATGGGCTACCCGAAGACGCTTGGTCGCGCAACCCTCATGGGTAGGGCGCGTCTGTCCCCAGCGCGTCGTCGGGTTGGCCGAAAGTGGTTCGCGGCGCGCTGGGAAAGACG
The DNA here is from genome assembly GCA_038249465.1 of Limisphaerales bacterium. Classification (GTDB taxonomy): domain Bacteria; phylum Verrucomicrobiota; class Verrucomicrobiia; order Limisphaerales; family JBBRWD01; genus JBBRWD01. The sequence goes on from JBBRWD010000065.1 coordinate 5,794, forward strand.
CGCCCTAACCAGTCCCGAGTGCCGTCCATCCCACTGCCTGGGTAGTAATAACATTCCGCCCGGCCCTGATGCCGGGCCGGGCGTGCCTGCCTTTGAACGAACGAGGAGGATCCTGTCCAGCCTCGTCCGCCGGACTCAACGAGTGTCTCGATATAACTCCGCCGCCTCGGGGGCGCTCAAGCCGCGGTTGTAGATGCGGACGTTGTCGATCTTGCCGAAGAACGCGGTGTTCTTGTCCGGGTTGTTGAGTGCGCTGGAATAGACGCCCAGGCGCGAGTTGGCGCTGGGATTGGGATTGGCGATGGTCACCGACATGGTCCGGTTGGTCACGAGTGTTCCGTTGCGGTAGAGCCTGAAGTCGGTGTTGGGGCTGGTGAAGGAAGCCGTGAGCGTGTAGTGGTTCCAAGTATTCGCGGCAATGTTGCTCGTGTCCGTGACATAGACGGTGCCGTTTGGAATGCCGAATTTGACCCGGTTGTCCTGGATAAACAGTGCCGGAGTGACGTCCTGACCGACAATGGCTCTAATTCCAGGACCGTTGTTCGGTTCATGGTTGACCCATGCGGAATAGGTGAAGCTGGAGGCGGTATTCAAGGCTGGAATCTGCATGCTTCCGTAGTCTTCGTCGTTGTATCCGCTGGCGTTGAAATCGTAGGCCTGTGCGACCCGATTTGAGCGGTCGGTGGTGGCGACGGTGTAGGCCGATTTTCCAATCGTGGCGTTGAGAATGTTGCCGCTGGTGTCGAGCGTGTTTCCATTGAAGAGGTATTCGACCCGAAGTCCGCTCGTCGGGAACACCGTGATCGTAACCGAGTTCGTGTTGGTTCGCGTCATGCCGCGCGCGTCGGTGGCGATGCTCAGGATGGAAAAGGTTCCCCCAGCGGTGTAGGTGTGATTGGTATTGAAGACAAAATTCGTCGCCCCGGTCACGGGCAACACTGTGGAGTTTGGCGTTCCGTCGCCCCAACTGACGACCACGCTGAGGAGGTTGTCCTCCTTGTCGGTGACGTTGCCGCCGAGGTAGGCGGTGGAGTTCGTGACGGTGGCCGTGCTCGCGCCGAAGGTCGGTGGGGTGTTGGTCCGAACCAGCGGATCGCTGTCGATTGCATCCAGAATTCCATCCTGATCCGTATCGCCCACGCGCGGGTCAGTGAGCTTGGAAAACTCCATCGTATCGCTCCAACCGTCGCCATCCGAGTCGGTGAAGCGCGCATCGGGATACACTTTCTTGGGGTAGCCGGGCACCGGGGCGTTGACCAGCCAGCCGGTGCGGATTTCGAAGAAGTCGCTCAGGCCATCCCCGTCAGTGTCCACCAGGCTGTCAGAACTCCCGTAAAGCATTTCCTCGCGATCGAGGAGCTTGTCGTCGTCGTCGTCGCGCGCAAAAATGAGATAAATCTGGTCGCCCGGCAGCAGCACAATGGTCTCAAAATCATTGGTGGGATTGGTCTGGCGGTCGCTGGTGCCGGCCACAAACCAGAAGCGGCGTGGTCCGCCGACGCCGGTGGTTACCCCCTTGACGCTCGTCAGCACCTGCCGGTGGGTGACGGAATTGGTGCCGACTGCGTAGGCGACGCCGACCTGGCTGTCCGTGCGCAGGTATTTGGTCAGCACCTCTTTCATGGTCACACCCGCCGGCGTGGCGTTGGGATTGAGCCGCACATTGGTGGCGACGCGGTGTTTCTCCACTGTGCCGTTGCCATAATCGATCGTCACGCCTGCGGTGCGATTCAGATTGGTTTGGGTCAGGAAGGCGTAGTTCTGTCCCGCGTCGTTGATGAGATCGAATGTCAGCACCTTGAAGACCAACCCTGAGGGTTGGGCCAGCAGATCCTTGATGATGTCCGGATTGACGGTGTCATTGGCCACGAGGATCGGGCCGACCTCTTGATTCGGCGCCAGGGTAATGGCTGGAATCGTTGGCGTCAGGGTGGCGACCGTCTGAAGATTGGTGGGGTTGGCGGGATTGCGTTTCAGCGCGGCGAGCGACAGGTTGCTCATCTGGAACGAAACCGTGCCCTCGTTGCGGATCGTCACGTTGACCGAGAGGCGGCCAGAGGAGGATGTTTCGGAGCGGTTGAAGGTGTGGCTGAGATACTCCTCATACTCCCGCTGCGCCGTTTGCGAGCTGCTCGAATCGAAGGTCGTCGTATTCTGCCGCGTGTATCCGGCAGTCACCGAGGCGGTGGCCGAAGCGGACACGCTGGCCGACGGCGGCAATCCGGCCGTCGCCTCGACTCCAGCAGTGACCGACAGGCTGGCCTCCACTGAAATCTGGTTCGCCACGGCGTCGCTCCGGCTGAGCCCCGAGGTGTTGGCCTGCGAAAGGCGGGCGGAAAAGTTCGACGCGCCACCTTGCTCGGCCGAGTAGGTGACGTTGAGCCGGATGTCCACAGTGTCGTCGTCGATGATGATAAACGGCTTGGGAACCTCGGAAACCAGCGGATTGGTGGTGTTCCCGAGGATCTCATCGCGATCGGAGATGTTGTCGCCGTCGGTATCGGGCAGGCGCGGCGAGGTGCCGTAAAAGAAAAGTTCACTGCCGTCGTAGAGCAACGGGCTGCCACCCGAATCGCTGTCGGTATCCAGCCAAAGCGGATTGCTCAGATACACTTCCTGTTCCTCCTTGTCCGTGAGCAGATCTCCATCCGTGTCCGCGCTGCGAGGATCGGTCGTGAGCAATCGCTCAACAAAATCGCTCAGCCCATCGCCATCCGTGTCCGCCAACCGGGGGTCGCTGGTGGCCGAGCGGAGCACGTCCGTGCCGTTGCCCTGCCGCACCGTGACCGTGTAGGCACTGCCTTCGAGGGCGGAAAGAAGCCCGTCCGAATCACGGTCGGGACCGAACGCGAACACGCGCAGAAAGACGCTGCCCGCGCCAACCGGCCCTGCCTGAGCCTGGTAGCGCCCTCCGCCCAGTGGCGTGACCACGGCATTGCTCAGCCAGGTCCACGATGCGCCGGCGCCGAGGGCTGGTGACGACATCAACTCGTAGCCAATGTTGGTAACGGCGGTGTCGCGGAAGACGACGAGCAGATCATTCGCTCCCGCCCGCTGCCAGCTCAGGATTTGGACGGGACTGGGCGTTTGCGCCGAGGCGCGCGGTATCGCGGAAGTCCATCCGCTTAAAACAAGACCGGTCAGCAACAGGCCGGAGCACCGCCTCAGGCGGCGGGAGCAACGGGCCATGAAGGGCAGGGGGGCAACATTACAGGTTGTGTTCGATTCCATAGCGGGCGGTTCAATAGCGTGGCAGCCCGGGTGTGAGCAATACTAAAGATTAAAATTAGAACTAAAATTCTATTCCTGGCTGGCGGCCGGAGCGTGAGAGATGGGAAATGTCCCGTCTTTCCTGGAATTTTATGCCACGCCGAATCGTCACAGGGACCCAATCCACCCTGCCTTGCCCAGACCTCTGACGTCCACGCCGGATTCGGGCCCGCTCCCGGCGGCAATCTGCGCGCGTGCTCGATCAGCCGGTGGCCGAATTCGGGCAAGCTTTCAGCCAGGGCGGATCAGAAGCGAATTCGAGGAAGGGCGCTCTGTCGTGGTGACCAGCCGCTTCGTATCGATTGAACCCGAACTCCGAAGCTGGGGAGCACACCCGCCCTCGGGTGTGGCGGGACGCGCCGCGCGTCCAGCCCGCTGCGCCCCCCGCTTTTCCGAGGCGTCCTGTACTATTTCACGCCCAACGGGTTTTCCGCGAGGGCGCGGAAAACAGCCCGGCGCGGGTGCGCTCCCCATCAAAATTAGGAGTCGGGCTGAACGTCAGTAAATCTCTTTGTCCTTCGTCACCGCGGGCAGGCCGTGGGACGTGGAGAGTGATAGGGAATCCTTCGGGCAGACATCCACGCAGTAGCCGCAGGTGATGCACAGCAGGCGGTCGATGGTCCATTTCTGCGTCGGCTTGCGGCTGACGGCGATGGCGCGCGTGGGACACTTCTTGCCGCAGACGCCGCAGAAGGTGCAGGTGTCGCGGATGAAGACGAGTTGGCCGCGGGTCTTGGGCACGATGCGCCGCGGAGTAAACGGATAGTTTTGCGTCGGCGGACTTTTCAGCGCCCATTTGAGAGCCAGCTTGGCCATGGTGAAGTAAGCCATATCACCTTTCGGTACAACTGATGCAGGGATCGATGGTCAGGACCAGCACCGGCACGTCCGCGAGGTCGCAGCCCTGGAGTGTCTTCACCAGCGCGGGGATGTTGGCGAAGGTCGGCGTGCGCACGCGGAAACGCTGCACGAACTTCGTGCCGTTCGCCTTCAGGTGATAAATCACCTCGCCGCGCGGCTGCTCGGTGCGCGCGATGAACTCGCCATTCGGATTGCCAGTGACTTTCACGTCAACCTTACCCGACGGAATCTTGGCGATGGCCTGTCGGATGATGTCAACCGACTGGAACAATTCCTGGCAGCGCACCACGCAGCGCGCGTAGCTATCGCCATCGGTGTGCGTGATTGGCTCCACGCGCAGATCCTTGAACGCCGCATAGCCGAGGTTGCGCGTGTCCTGCGCCACGCCGCTGGCGCGCAGCATCGGGCCGACGCAGCCGAGCTGGTAGGCGTCCGCCTTGGACAACACGCCGACGCCGCAGAGGCGATCCTTCACTGACGAGTCATCCAGGAAAACCTTGGTGATGTCACGCATGTCGCGCTCGATGGTGTCGAGTTGCTGCAACATCGCCTTGAGTCCATCGGCGTCGATGTCTCGGCGGACGCCGCCGATTTTGCAGGAGCCGAAGATGACGCGCCCGCCGGTGGTGGCTTCGATGATGTTGAGCACCGCCTCGCGCACGCGCCACGAGTGCATGAAAAGGCTCTCGAAGCCGAAGGCGTCCGCGAGCAGCCCCATCCAGAGCAGGTGGCTGTGCAGGCGGGAGAGTTCGCCCCAGATGACGCGCAAATACTCGGCGCGCGGCGGGACGGGAATCTTCATGATCTCCTCGATGGCCTGGCAGTAAGTCTGCCCATGAATGAAGCTGCAGATGCCGCAGATGCGCTCGGCGACGTAGGTGAACTCCTGGAAATCCTTGATCTCGACGAGCTTTTCCAGCCCGCGATGGATGAAGCCAATCGAGGGTATCGCCTCGATGACCTTCTCGTCTTCGACCACGAGATCGAGGTGGATCGGTTCGGGCAACACCGGGTGCTGCGGGCCAAATGGGATGATGGTGCGGGCCATGGCGGATTCAGTTGGGGCGGGTGGTGGCGGCGGTCGGAGCTGCCTCGGGCGTGGCTGCCGGAGTTGTGGGCACTGCGGGCGCGGCGGGAGCCGGTTCGGGCGCGGCAAACGGAGCCTTGACGGCGGTCTGGAAGAACTTGCCTTTGAAATCCAGCACATTGCCATCGACGGCGATGCCAAAGAGGTCGCTGATTTCGTTCTCGTAGATGAACGCGCACCAGTAGATGGAAGTGATGCTCGGCAGGCGCGGTGCGGCCAGCGGCAGGATCAGGCGCAGGTTTTCAAACGCGCCGTCGCGGTCGAAGCTATAGTTCAACTCGTAGCCTTCCTTGAGCGTGGCCGCGCCGATCTGGACGAGGCGCCAGCCTTGGTGGCAGTATTCGCGGACTCGCGCAACGAGCGCGTCGGAGGTGATAAGAGTGATGGGTTGCGGTTCGCTCATGGGAGAATCTTTTCCATGTAGATCCAGTTGATGCCCGGGCCGCCGGCCACCGTTTTGAACTGGCGATAGCCCCGCTTGGCCAGAGCGGCCAGGTTGCGTTTGCTTTTGTCGCCGGTGAAGGCTTCGAAGCGCTTGACGCCGGGGAACGCGTTCTCGATCTCCTTGACCAACCGGCCCGCGAGGCCGCGTCCGCGGAAGTAGGGATGCACGATCACGCGCAAGATGTGCGCCGAGTCGCCGTCAGCATGGCCGCGCACCGAGGCGATGATTTTGCCATTCACCCACGCCTTGAGGAAAATCATCCGCCCAAAATCCTGCTCCAGTTCGGCAAGGGTCTGCTGCACGGCGGGCAGCGATGCGTCGCCGTAGATTTCCGCCTCGCTCTGGTAGGCGATTTTTTGCAGGCCGAGAATCTCCGGCACGTCGCGGGGTTCGGCGCGGACGATGATCGTCTGATCGATGCTGTTGTCCATTGACTGCATGATGCGCTGCTTTTCCTGCAATACCTCCACCGCCTTGATGATACCGTCGATGATGGCTTCAGGCCGCGCCGCGCAGCCGGGCACATAGACATCAACCGGCACCACCGTGTCCACGCCACCGAAGATGTTGTAGCAGTCGCGGAAGATTCCGCCGGTGGCGGCGCAGATGCCGACCGCCACCACGACCTTGGGCTCGGGCAACTGCATGTAGATGTTGCGGATGACCTGTTTGGCCTGCTCGTTGACAGCGCCGGTGACGAGGAAGATGTCGGCGTGCTTGGGGTTGCCCGTGTTGACCACGCCGAGGCGCTCGACGTCGAACATAGGCGTCAAGCAGGCTAGGGTCTCGATGTCGCAGCCGTTGCAGCTCGCGGCGTCGTAGTGGATGATCCACGGGGATTTCTTTAAGCCAAGCATGAGTGCCTTTCGTTATTTAATGAACGGCAGGATCAGAATGTTGCCAAAGCCCAGCACGGCGGTAACCAACCAGGCACTCTTGATCGCCACCTGCCACTTGAGCCGGGCGAAGGTGTTGTCCACCAGGATCACGAACAGGAACACAAAGGTGGTGGCCAGAATCCCCAGCACCGGGCTGGCGGCGAAGAAGAGATACACCCAACCGAGCAGCAGCACATTCTCATACCAGTGCGCCACCTCAATGAGCGCGAGGGTGCGCCCGGAAAATTCCGTGGCGATGCCGCGCACGAGTTCCTGGTGGGCGTGATGCGAGAAGGACAGGTCAAAGGGAGATTTGCGGAACTTGATTTCCAGCGAATAGAGAAATGCGAGGAAGACGCCGGGGAGCATCAAAATGGGCATCTTCGGCGCCGCCGCGATGTCATGCACGTAAAAGCTGCCGGTCACCATGTACAACCCGACGGCGGCGAGCAGGATCATCGGCTCGTAAGCCATCATCTGGATCAGTTCACGCTCGGCGCCGATGAAGCTGTAGGGCGAACTCGCCTTGTAGGCACCCAGCACGAAGAAGATGGCCGCCAGGGTCAGCGCGAAGATGACCAGGAGCAGGTCCGAACCCGCGAAGAACAGCGCCCCGGTGAACACCATCAGCACGAAGAAGAAGAAGATGTAGAAGTTCTGCGAGCGGCGCACGACGATGCTCTCCTTCCGCCACAGCTTCATCACATCGTAGAAGGGCTGGAGCAGCGGCGGCCCGAGGCGCGATTGCATGCGCGCGGTGATCTTGCGATCGAGGCCGGTGAGCAAACCGCCCACCACCGGGGCGGCAACGAGATAGATAATCAGGCGAACCCAGGGACTCATAGCATCACCACCCCCAGCAAAAGCAGCAACAGACAGGTTCCCAGCAGCACCCCGAAGCGCAGCAGCCGCGGCTCCGAGAGAATGTCCTTAAAATAGTAGTTGTTCATGACCATATCCTGTTCCTTTCCGGCCGAGCCGAGGAAACGCACATTAGAAGTCGCGTTCGCGCCGCCGAGGTAGGCATCCACCACCTTCACCCCCCGGCCGTAGTTGAGGAAGCTGAGGGGGAAGAGCGTGATCATCGCCAGCATGATGGCCATGATGACGAAGTTGCCGTGCGCCATGGTGGCGGTCTCGCCGTAAACCTCGATGACATACGGCTCGATGAACGCCGACGAGATGAGCGGGAAGAACAGGCAGGTGCCGAAGGTGAGGAGCGAGAGCGAATACAGTGCCGTCCATTCGCCAAGGCCGATGCCCTTTTCGACGTTTTCATGCGGGCCGACCACCTCGATGAGTTTGCCCATCCATTTCACCCAGAAAAACAAGGTGGCCGCGCTGCCAAAGACGATGAAGCCGGCCAGAACCGGATAGGTGTCCACCACCGCCTTGAGCACCGCCCATTTGCTGATGAGCATGCCGAACGGCGCGAGGAACATCCCCGCCATGCCTATTTGTAACATCACGGAAATGCGGGGCATCTTGAGAATCAGGCCCGACATGGCTTCAATGTCGCGACTGTGCAGCTTGTGCTCGACCACGCCCACGCAGAGGAACAGCAGGCACTTGGCGACCGCGTGAAAGACGATGAGCAGGATGGCCGCCCAGACGGCTTCGTAGCTTCCGATGCCGCCGCAGAGGACGATCAGGCCGAGATTGGCGATGGTCGAGTGGGCCAGCACTTTCTTGGCGTCGCTCGCGCTGATGGCGGCGAACGATCCGACCAGGAAGGTGATGCCGCCCACCAAGGCCACGACGATGCCGGGGGCAGTGCCCGACAGCACGGGGGCCAGGCGGACGATCAGATAAACGCCGGCCTTCACCATGGTGCTGGAGTGCAGCAGCGCCGAAACCGGCGTCGGCGCCACCATCGCTCCCAGCAGCCAGCTCGAGAACGGCAATTGCGCGGATTTGGTGATGCCCGCGAAGCACAGCAGCGCCGCGGGTCCGAGCACCAGATCGGGGTTGGTGACGAGGAACTGGGTCAATTCAAGGCTGCCGGTCTGCGAGTGAAACCAGACGATGCCCACCGCAAAACCCATCCCGCCGGCCAGGTTCATCACCAGCGCCCGCAGGGAATTGTTCTTTGATTCCTCGTTCTGCTTGTAGCCGATGAGCAGGAAGGAACACAGCGTGGTGACCTCCCAGAAGAAGAACAGCCAGAGCAGATTGTTGGAGAAAACGACCCCGAACATCGCCGACTGGAAAATCAGCAGCAGCGCGAAGAACAGATTGCGCCGATCCTTGATTTCCGGGTGATGCACCTCGTGAAACTCCTTCATGTAACCCAGCGCGTACAGGTAAATGACCCCGCCCACCAGGCCGTTGATGAGCGCCATGATGATGGAGAACTTGTCCACCAGCAGGTTGCTGGTCGCCGCCGCATGCGACTCGCCCTGCCGGATCTCGAAGACGAGGATCAGAATCGTCTGCGCGGCGGAGAGGACGGCGATCAGCGGACGTTTCGCCCGCAAGCCAACCCAGATGATGTAGAGCGCCATTCCTCCCTCGACGACCATCATGGCGAGGTTCACCACATGCATGTCCACCGCCAGGGTGGTCTGGCCGGCGGGGTAATGCCACCCGATCAAGGCCAGGCTGCAGGCGCTGACCAACAACGTCGTCACCACCACCAGAATTCTCCGGTAGCGATCCGATTTGAGACCCAGCGACGCCAATCCTGCAACCAGCGGCGCCAGAATCATGACTGGCAACAAGCTCACAAGGCCGACGACCGTACATAAGTTGCACAGTTCTAGTCAATATCTGGTCAGATAATTTTAAGTGTGTTGACTTGAAGAGGTGGTTGATTTCGCGCGTTTGTGGTTGCAGACAAATCGCTTGCGATTGTTTTTCCGCGAAAGCAGTTTTTAGGAGGAGTTGGGGAGAGAAGAAGTATTACTCTACGAAGTCCCTATTGGGTGCCACTCGCTTTCGGCCCGGTGGTTCGGATGCCTTCGGTGGAGGCGAAAGGGGACGACCGCTTGCACATGCGGGTCGGTTCCGGTTCGCGCCAGGCTGTCAGGGATTGCAGAATCTCCTGCCGCTCGCTGGGCATTTATCGAGTTGGCTGCGCCTCATTGCGGTCGCCTGGCAAGCTGCACTTTTGCGCGGTGAAGAGGGGAGGTCGGAGCATGGCGGACGCACCCATGGGAGAATTCCCGCCGCACCAGAATGCCATCGCCAGTGCTCTGCACTGCGGAGTCGAAACCTGCTGCCGCGCTCACTTCTTCCGAATCCACTTCATCTCCTGCTCATTCGCCTGTGCCGGCGGGAAGACTCGCTGGCTGGCTCATGGCTCGGCCCTCACATCCCGCTGGGGATGCGCCTTGGCCACAGCCAAAAACAGTCGTCGCCGCAGGATTAACGCAATTTTCAGACAGGCTTTCAGGGGCAGGGGATCGTTTTTTCCAGCCACGGACGCCGGCTGATGCTACCGTGCGCGCCGTGACGGAGAATCCCGCCATCATTCCGACCCGCACTGAACGCGAGGCGATGGATTGGAGCCTGGTCCTGGCCAGCCAGGGCATTGAGGCGTCCATCGAACGGCACCCTGAGAATGGCGGTTGCCTGCTGGTGGTGCCCGCGCCGGAGCATCGGCGCGCGGTGCAGTCCATCCGCCATTACGTCGCGGAGAACCGCCAGCGTCGGTGGCGGCGGGAGTTGCCGTGGAATGGGATGATCTACGACGGGCGCAACGTGGCTTGGCTTGTCCTGCTCATCGCCCTGTTTTTCCTCGGCGAAACACGCACACCGGGATTGCACGAGGCCGGTTTGATGGATGACGCGGCGGTGCATCGCGGCGAATGGTGGCGTCTCTTCACCGCCGTGATGCTGCACGCGGACGTCGGGCATCTCGCCGCCAACGTCGCCACCGGACTGGTGTTCCTCGGGTTGGCGATGGGCAGTTTCGGTCCGGGCGTGGGATTGCTGGCGGCGTTCCTTGCTGGCGCCGGGGGCAACATCGCCGGGATGCTGCTCTACCCGCAGGCGCATCGCAGCCTGGGTGCCTCGGGGATGGTGATGGGCGCGCTCGGCCTGCTGACGGCGCAATCGCTCGCGCTCTGGAAATCGGGAAGGGGGTCGCGCCAACTGGCGCTGCGCGGCGGTGCGGCGGGCCTGCTGCTGCTCATTCTGCTCGGGCTGAGCCCGGAAGCGCGCACGGATGTCATCGCGCATCTCGGCGGCTTCGCAACGGGATTGTTGCTGGGTCTCGGGCTTGCCTGGCTGCCGGAGAAATTCGTGCAATCATCTTGGACACAACGCCTCGCGACGTTGCTCTGCTTGGCGTTGGTCTTGTCTGCCTGGCGGCTGGCGCTGCGTTGAGGGGACATTCATTGGAGCGGGTGTTGAAGTTCCAGAACGTCAGGCATTATCGTTATCCGGGCGGCCCCCCGCGTGGTAAAAGCGCGATTTCCGTGCCGGTCTCGCAGGTTTCCTTTGCCAGCCGGCCCGCTTGTTCCCTAGATTCCGCCCGTGATAAATTCCGCATCGATGTTGACCGCATTTCTGCCCCGGCTGCGCGCCGCGGACTGGATTGCCCTCGACACCGAAGCCGACAGTCTTCACGCCTATCCTGAGAAGCTCTGCCTCCTGCAAATCGCCCTGCCCGGCGAGTGCGTGCTGCTCGATCCGTTGGCCGGGCTTGATCTGACCCCGGTGCTCGAAGTCTTCGGCGGCCATGAAATCATCCTGCACGGCGGCGATTACGATCTGCGCCTGCTCTGGAAGACCTGCCAGTTCGCTCCGCGCGCCGTCTTCGACACCATGTTTGCCGCGCGCCTGCTCGGCTGCCGGGAATTTGGGCTCAACAGCCTCCTCTCCCAGTTCCTCGGCATCACCCTGGAAAAAGGTTCACAGAAAGCGAATTGGGCGCGGCGACCGCTCACGCCCAAGATGGCCGACTACGCGCTCAACGATGTGCGTCACCTCAAGCCCCTCGTGGATTTGTTGCGGCAGCGCCTCGTGGAGAAGGGGCGGCTGGTGTGGCATCAACAGTTTTGCACGCAACTCATCGCCGAAGCCATTCGCCTCGAGGCGCCGGATCCCGACACCGAATGGCGCGTCAAGGGCAGCCACGGTCTGCCGCCGAGCGGTCTCGCCGTCGTGCGGGCGCTCTGGTCCTGGCGAGAAAAGGAAGCCCTGGCCGGCGGCAAACCGCCTTTCTTCATTCTTTCCCCGGCGCTGATGGTGGATATGGCCGTGGCGGTCACGAGTGATGACAGGGATGTCTCGAGCCTGGTGCCGCGCCATTTCTCGCCGCGTCGGCGGCAGGCTCTGTTTAAAGCCATCGAGGTGGGGCTGGCGGCGCCCCATCCGCCGCAGCAACTCAAGCAAAAGGGGCATCGCCAGACCGAGGCCGAACGCCGCCGGTTCGATGAACTGGAGAAGCGTCGGAACCGTCGCGCGCACGAACTCGGCATCGATCCCACCATCATAGCCAGCCGCTCGACGCTGGTGCTGCTGGCCCACCATTGGGATCAACACAGCGGAGAGTTGCTCCCCTGGCAGCGTCAACTGCTGGAGCCGTAGCGCCTCGGGGTTCCGGGGAAATGAGAATTGAAAATGGCCATTGCCCCGCGGGTATCAGTCGTTGCGGGAGTTTGCGGTTTTCTTCGATGCTTTGCTCCAGCGTGCCGAGCCTGACGCGGAGCAGGGTGGCGAGCGACGAGTCGTGGCGTCAGATATGGAAAAGCCTCTGGGCGCAATCCGGGCAGATGCCGTGACTGAACGAGGCGCCGGAGCGGTTCTGCACGAATTGCTCGATCTGCTCCCAGTAACCTTGATCGTCACGCACCTTTTTGCACCAGGCGCAGATGGGCATGAGACCGCTGAGCGTCTTGATCTCGTCGGTGAGCTGGGCGGTTTTGCGCAGGTGGGCCAGCGCGTCGGCGCTCCCCCCGAGCAGCATGGATAGCAGGCTGAAGGCAATTTCGTGGACCGGGGCCAGTTCGTCTTCGAGCAAGCCGCAAAACGTCCCCAGCACCTGGTTCGACACGGCCAGACCGTGCATCACGCCGCGGCCCGGGCTGGCTCCGGAGCCTGCATGGAAAAAGATCGGCGAGGCCCGCCGCAACGCCTGGGCGAAGCGACCCGCCCGGATCTCCTTCGTCACCGCCTCCTCCAATTCGGCCCGCCCCGCCTCGGGCGAACATAACGCGAGTTCAAAGCCGAAGTCCGTCGTGTTCACCAGGTAGAATCCCGACACGCGGAAGAGATCCAGGCCCGCCACATACATCTGGCTGACCTGCAGGATGCCCGCCACGCTTTCCTGGGCATGCAGATCACGGCGGAAATGCTCCAGCGCGGCAAACAGGGATAGCAATTCACGCTGCGCCCCTGCCTGGTTGAGCCTGCCCAGCCCGGCGCGCAGGAAATCAGGATAAACAGAATCGAAGGGCGTGCTCATGACTTGCCTGTCGCTGCGGCCACGCTCAGGAACGCCTCCTGGACCGTTTCGATCTGTTCATCAATGGCTTTGGCCACCACCGACAGGATGTCGGTGGAACAGCGCAGCGCCTTCCAGGCCTCCGCCTGCAGGGGCGGAACGTGACGCTCCCCGGAACTGCCCAGCTCCATCGCGTTCACCAGGTGATCCGAAATATGCACCACGGCGGCTTCGGGCGTCGCGCCGCCTCCGCCCGATGGGTGATGGTGGCGGGCCACGGCCTGGGTCAGATCCGGCGGATACTGCCAGTGCCGCAGCAACGCCTGGCCGATTTCCTCGTGTCCGTAGCCCAGCACCCGGACCTCCGCCTCGTGCAACAGCAGGGGTTCCTGATGATAGACACGGAACACCTCCTGCGCCGCCTCCGGGGCTTCCGCAAACAAGACCAGACGCCCCAGATCGTGCAGCAATCCAGCCACGAAAAATTTGTCAGCATTCGGCAGGCGACGCTCCGTGGCCAGGATCCGTGCTCCGATCCCGCAGGCGAGGCTGTGCTGCCAGAAGGACTTCATGTTCACCAGATCGCCGGGCACGCCCTTGAATTGTCCGATCACGCTGGAGGCCACGATCAGGTCTTTCACCTGTTGAATGCCGATCAGGCTGATGGCCTCGTTCACCGTGGCCAGCCGCGAGGGAAACCCGAAGAACGAACTGTTCCCCAACCGCAGCAGGCGCGCGGTCAGGTCCGGATCGCGCTCGATGGCCTCGGACACGGTGGCCAGGCTGCAGACGGAGGAATTGAGCGCCTCCTCGATCTCGTCGAGCACCGGCGCGTAGGTGCCCAGGCTGGGCGGAATCCGGCTGATCAAATCCTTGATGGTGGGCCAGCTCATAATTTTACAGGGACAGGCAGCGACGGGCCTTGCGCTGGAGCATCACCTCAAAAACCTTCATCGCCGCTGGATTGGCCTCATCCAGTGCCCAGAAGCGTTTCCTCATCTCGGCCGTGATCTGGGCCACCTTCTCGGGTGGCAACTGCGAGAGCGGGTCTCGCATGTCCGCGACGTCATTGGCCAGATCCACTTCCACCTCGGTGACACCCCACGCCTTGAGGATGTCGATGTGCCGCTCGGTGAGCGGGCATCCGGCGGGAACCAGGAGCATGTTGTCGATGTTCTTCACGTCCAGCGCGACGACCATTTTCTCCTGGAGTGATTCGGTGCTTATTCGCGGCATGTCGATTCTTGGTGCAAGCGGATGCTGACAGTGCCGGTGAGCCTAGATACCGGGTGGCCACCCGACAAACAAAAACGCGCGATGAACCGGGAGAATGGGAGAACGGTGATGCGGAAGAGCAATTCGCCGGGTCAAGTTTCAGCAGCAATGAGGCCGGGGGAAAATTTTTTCAGGCACACCCTGCCAGGCTATTTGCCTTCCGAAAGCAGGTGCAATCGACTTCTTCCCGCTCAAATTTCCGTCCGTCCGGTGAAGACAAAATCCGCCGGTCCCGTGAGTTTCACGTCGGCGAAACCTTCGCCCGCGTCGCGCCAACTGACTTCCAGCAGATCGCCGCCTTGCACGCGCACCTGCACCGGGGCAGTGAACTGGTGGACGCGCGCCGCGATCAGGGCCGACGCCGTCACACCCGTGCCGCAGGCGAGCGTCTCGCCTTCCACGCCCCGCTCGTAGGTGCGCACACGAATGGAGCTGGGTCCGAGCACCTGCACGAAGTTCACGTTCGTCCCTTTCGGAGCGAAGGCCGGGTGGAAGCGAATCTCGCGGCCTTGATCCTGCACCATGGCCTGGTCGGCGTCGGGCACGAACAACACCGCGTGCGGCACGCCCGTGTTCAGCGAATGCGCTTGCGTGCCGCCGGACTGGAGCGGCAGGTCGATGCCGAGGTTGAGATTCTTGGGCGTGGTCAGGTTCACTGTGACGCGCTCGCCTTGCAAGGTCGCAGTGATTACGCCGGCCACCGTCTCGAAGCTGATGCGGTCTTTCTCGCCAGTGAGCCGCTGGATGAAGCGTGCGAAACAGCGCGCACCATTGCCGCACATCTCCGCGTGGCTGCCGTCGCTGTTGTAGAAATCCCAGCTCCAGCTAGCTGCCCCGGTGGTGTTGGGAATCAGCAGCATGACGCCATCCGCGCCCACGCCGCGCTGGCGGTGGCAGAGGCGGGCCACCTGTTCAGGCGTCAGCGAAATTTTCCCGTCACGGTTGTCGATGAGCACGAAATCGTTGCCCGCGCCGTTCATCTTGGTGAACTCCAAATTCATGGCGCGGGAACCTAGCACAGGCGGTTCCGGTGCAAAGGGCAAAGTGACAAGGGCCGCCGGCAAACAAACGAGTTTCAAGGTCAGGGGAATGTTTGTCAGAGGAATGAAGAACGAATCCTGAAATCAATTCCCCTGACCAGAATTCCTCTGACCTCGGTTTCTGCATTCCTCCCGTGATATTTCTCACGCCCGCGGGTGCGCGTCGTTGTAAGCCTTCTTCAAGCGCTCCGTCGTGACGTGGGTGTAAACCTGGGTGGTCACGAGATTCGCGTGACCCAGCAGTTCCTGCACGCTGCGAAGGTCGGCCCCGGCGTCGAGCAGGTGCGTGGCGTAACTGTGCCGGAGCTTGTGCGGCGTGAGCTTCGGATCGAGCCCGGCGAACGCGAGGTAGCGCTTGAGCCGGACTTGCAGCGTGCGCGGCGCGAGCGGCGTGCGTCGCTTTTCCGAGCCGAGGAACACCGGCTCTGTGCCGTGGGGTGCCTGCGCCAGTTGCTCCCAATAGCATTTGATGGCTTTCAGTGCCGTGTCGCCAATGGGCAACTGGCGCTCCTTCCGGCCCTTGCCGAGCACGCGGACCAGTTGCTCGTTCCAATCCACATCGTCCGCGCGCATCCCGCAGAGTTCGCTGATGCGCAGGCCGCACGAGTAAATCGTTTCGAGGATGGCGGCATCGCGCGCCGGGACGCTGGCTTCGACGGGTTTGCCGCGCCCTCGTTTCTCCGCCGGCTTGGCGTCCAGGCGCATGGGGGCGAGGAGGAGATCCTCCATCTGCTGGATTGTCAGGAAGCGGGGCAGGCGCTTCTCGGGTCTCGGCAGCAGGATGTTTTTGATGGGCGTGCTTTCGAGCGCGCCGCGGCGGACGAGGAATTTGTAGAAGGTGCGCAGCGCGCTGAAGCGCAGCCGGGTGGTATCGCGGCCCAGGTGTTTGCGGCCGAGATGCCGTAGGTAGGCGCGGAAATCATCGCGCTGCAACTCCACCCACTCGGGCCGATGCCGGCGCTCGCCCTCAAACCACCGGGCGAACTCGCAGAGCGTCTGCTGGTAATTGCGCAGGGTGTAAGGCGACAGGCCGCGTTCGGTGCCGAGGTGCTGGAAGAACTGCTTCAACCACGGATCGCGGGGCAGGGGACTCGGCTCGGATTTCGGCGTGTCGGCCATGCGCGGAGATTGCGGCGGCGGGGGCGGAATTCCAAGCGCATCGGTGATGCGAGATGTTTCGACGGTAGCACCTCTCTGCTTTGCTCCGATTCAACCGGGATCTCACTGCCAAGGCGCCAGAACGGTGCGAAATCCCAACCAACTGCTCATGATTGGCGGGTTTTGATCGTAGCCGCGCTGCGCCGAACGGCAGACGTACGCAACAAAGCTCCAATCGCCGCCTCTAATCACTCGAATCGAGCCTGTTGTCGATCCGCGCGGGTCCGTTTGCGGATTGCTCGAATATCCGCCATACCAATCCCAGCACCACTCCCAGACGTTCCCCGCCATGTCGTAAAGCCCATACCCGTTCGCCGCAAAATACCCCACCGGGCTGGTGAAGGCATCAACACCATCGTCGAACGTCGGGTGAAAGCCACGAGTGGGGCTGACGTCGTATATATACGACGAAGAGCTGAAAAAGTTCGCTTGCTTGTGCGAGATCGTCTCCACATCTGACCACGGGAACCGATGCCCGCTTGCCCCGCCCCGCGCGGCCTTCTCCCATTCAGCTTCCGTGGGCAGACGATATCCCGCATTCCATTTCACCTGCGGCTCGACCTGCCCATCTTTGTACACCTGCGTTAGTGCGGCATCCCTGTAATAGGCTGGCGTGCGTCCCTCCATCTGCGATTTCGCGTTGCACCACTTCACCGCAGCATACCAAGTTACCTCCTGCACCGGGTGGTTCGTCGCCTTGCCGAGACCCGGACTCGAAAAGCTGTTTCCGTTGGTGATGGCCCACGACACCACCTCATCCCATAGCGCCTTCGTCACCTCATACTTGTCCATATAGAACGCGCTCACATAAACTGTGTGCAGGGGAAGCTCGTTGGTGTTTCCTTCGCCGAACGTGTCGCCCATCGTGAACGACCCGGCGGGAATGAGCGCCATGCCGGAAGGAGGTGGAGTTCCGCGCACTCGATAGAACATCGGCACGCTCACCTGAATCGCCCCGTTCGAATTCACCGTCACCGCGTCTAGCCCAGCCCAATTGTTCGTCCACGGTCCGGTTGGTGATGACGCCCATTCCACGCTCGCAGTACTGCCGGGTAGGAGATTTGTGCAAGTCAGTTGCCCGTGCTGGTTGAGTGAACTGATGATCGGCGCCTGCCCGAGAGCTGACGAAGTCGCCAGGGCGAATCCGGCAGCCACCAGCAACAGGGCCAAATGATTTTGGGAGGTTTTGATTCTCATGCTCTACTTCGATTCGTTTGGGACCGGGGCGGAGTTGTAACTATGCCGCCCGC
The DNA here is from genome assembly GCA_038249465.1 of Limisphaerales bacterium. GTDB lineage: Bacteria > Verrucomicrobiota > Verrucomicrobiia > Limisphaerales > JBBRWD01 > JBBRWD01. Next base: position 23,449 of record JBBRWD010000065.1, read on the forward strand.
CTTCGATGCGCCGATCTACTTGTGCTTCTCGATCAATGTCAAGTGAGCGGAACTCGTCGGCGTCGCGCTGGCGACGAATGGCCCTTCCCGAATGCGCCGCGACCTGTTTAGCTCACCCCGCATCGTTTCACAGAACATGACCACCAAACGCTTTCGCTGGATCAAATGGCCGATATTCCTCGCGCTGTTGGGCGCCGGGTGGTTTGCCTACACGAAGTTCAAGAAGACCGAGGCGCCCGCCATCACCTACCGCACCGCCGCCGTGGCGCGCGGTGATCTCGTGCAGAATGTCAGCGCCAACGGACAGTTGAACCCCGTCATCACCGTGGCCGTCGGCAGCCAGGTGTCGGGCAACATCCTGAAGCTTTACGCGGACTTCAACTCGCGCGTGACCAACAATCAGTTGATCGCCGAACTCGATGCCGCGACCTACCAGTCGCGCGTCATCCAGGCGCAGGGCGAACTGGCGAGCGCGCGGGCACAGATGCAACTCGCGCGCGTCAACGCCCGCCGGGCCGAGGATCTGCTGAAGAGCAGCCTGGTGGCGCAATCGGATTACGACCAGACAATGGCCGACCTCGCGCAGCGGGAGGCGACGGTGCTGATGCGCGAAGCCGCGCTCACCAACGTGCTGGTCGATTTCGCCCGCACCAAGATTTACTCGCCGATTGATGGCACGGTCATTTCGCGCAACGTCGATGTCGGCCAGACCGTGCAGGCGAGCTTCACCGCACCGACCCTCTTCAACATCGCCAACGACCTCGCCAAGATGGAAATCGGCGCGATGGTTTCGGAGGCGGACATCGGTGGCGTGGAGGAAGGACAGAGCGTGACCTTCACCGTCGAGGCGTTTCCCGCCCGCACGTTTTCGGGGATGGTCCGGCAGGTACGCAACCAGCCCTCGACCAACCAGAACGTGGTCAACTACGCCGCCATCATCGTCGTGAGCAATGACGACTTGAAGCTCAAGCCGGGCATGACCGCCACCGTCTCCATCACCACGGCCAAAAAGGAAAAGGTGTTGCGCCTGCCCAATGGCGCGCTGCGGTTCCGTCCGCCCGAAGGCGCGGTGCTGAAATCCAACGTGGTCGCGACGGCTTCCAGCGGAACCAACGCCTCATCCACCGCGGCGGCGGCGCCGGCGGGTGGCGATGGGATTCCGGAGATGCCGGGAGGCTTTCAGCTTTCGCCAGAAATGCGCCAGCGCATCCTGGAACGCTACGACAAGAACAGCGATGGCAAGCTCGATGACGCCGAGCGCGAAGCCATGCTGGAAGCGCGTCGCCGCCGCATGGCCGAGGGCGGAGGTGGTGGCGGCGAAGGCGGTGGCGGCATGGGGATGGGTGGCGGTTCACGTTCTCGCACCTCGACACCCTCCCCGAACCGGACCGTCTATCTTGTCTCCACCAATCTCGTCGCGGGCCGCAGCGTCATCGAACTGCAACCGGTCCAGGTCAAGGTGGGGATCTCCGACGGCACCAGCACCGAGATTCTCGATGGCCTGAAAGAAGGCGACTCCGTGGCTACCGGCTCGACCGGCGGCGCCACCGCCACCGCGCCGACCAGCAGCCCATTCGGTGGGCCGTTTGGTGGACCAAGGAGAATGTAAGCAATGGCCGACGACGCTGTCATCCGGCTGGAGCGGTTGAACAAGATCTACCGCACCGGCGAAGTCGAGGTCCACGCGGTGCGCGACGTCTCGCTGCAGGTGAATCGCGGCGAATTCGTGGCCATCATGGGCGCGAGCGGCTCCGGCAAATCGACCATCATGAACATGCTGGGCTGCCTCGACCGGCCCACCAGCGGGAGCTACTGGCTCGACGGGACGGACGTTTCCAAACTGGACCGCGACGAACTCGCCGAGATTCGCAATCGCAAGATCGGTTTCATCTTCCAAGGCTTCAACCTCCTCTCGCGCACCTCCGCCATCGAGAACATCGAGCTGCCGATGCTTTACTGTCATCCCGGCGTGCCGCGGCGTGAGCAAATCGAGCGGGCGCGTCGGGCGCTGGATCTCGTCGGCCTCGGCGACCGCGCGGATCATCATCCGAATCAGCTTTCGGGCGGCCAGCAACAGCGCGTGGCCATCGCCCGCGCGCTCGCACTGGAACCCGCGCTGCTGCTCGCCGACGAGCCGACGGGCAATCTCGACACGCGCACCAGCATCGAGATCATGGGCGTCTTCCAGCGCCTCAACGAGCAGGGCATCACCATCGCCATGGTCACGCACGAAGTTGATATCGCCAACTACACGCGGCGCATCGTCGTCATGCGCGATGGCCGCGTGGTCAAGGATGCACCGGTGCAGAAACGCCTGCTGGCCTCTGCAACCATTTTGCTCCTCGAACAGGAGCATCAAGCCATTGACCTCGTGCCATGAGACTCTTTGCCATCCTCCGCGTCGCGTTGCGCGCTCTCCGGCGCAATCTCATGCGCACCCTGCTGACGATGCTCGGTATCATCATCGGGGTGGCCGCGGTCATTGCGATGGTCAGCATCGGCAATGGAGCCAAGGCGCAGATCGAAAAGCAGGTCGCCAGTCTCGGGCAGAATGTCGTCCGGGTGATGTCGGGCAATCTGCGGCGCGGCGGCTTCAGCATGGGTTTCGGCAGTTCAGGCACCTTGACGAAGGAAGACATGCTGGCCATCCAGCGCGAGGTCTCGGGCATCGCCGCCCTGAGTCCCGAAGTGCGCGCCTCCGCGCAAGTCGCCGCCGGCAATCAAAACCTGCAGACCTCGATTCTCGGCGTGAGCGCCGAGTATCCCGACATCCGCTCCTGGCCGCTGGAGAACGGCAGTTCCTTCAGCGAGCAGGACGTGCGCAACTCGGCCAAGGTCGCGATCATCGGCAAGACGACGGCGAAGCAACTGTTTGGCGACGAGGATCCCATTGGCCAGAGTGTGCGCATCAAGAACGCGCCGTTCACCGTGGTGGGCCTGCTCACGGGCAAAGGCATGTCCGCGATGGGCAGCGACCAGGACGATGTGCTGCTCGTGCCGTGGACCAGCGCCATGACGCGCCTGACGGGCGGCACCACGATGCGCTTGATCACCGTCCAGGCCGCCAGTTCCGAACAGATGGCGGAGGTGCAACAGCAAATCGCGGAGTTGTTGCGCCAGCGCCACCGCATCCCGGCGGGGGGTGACGACGATTTCACGGTCAGCACCCAGACGGAAATCTCCGATGCGTTCACTGCCACCTCGAAGACCATGACCATTCTGCTGGCGGCCATCGCCAGCGTGTCGCTGCTGGTCGGTGGCATCGGCATCATGAACATCATGCTCGTGAGCGTGACCGAGCGCACCCGCGAGATTGGCATCCGCATGGCGGTCGGTGCGAAGGGACGCGACATCCTCATGCAATTCCTCACCGAGGCGATCGCCTTGAGCGTCATCGGCGGCCTTCTGGGAATCGCACTGGGTCTAGGAGCGTCGCGTATCATCGCGGACAAGATGAGCTGGCCGGTGCTGACCCCGACCGATGCCATTGTCATGGCCTTCGTCTTCAGCGCCGCGGTGGGCATCTTCTTCGGCTTCTATCCGGCGCGCAAAGCCTCGCGCCTCGATCCCATCGACGCGCTGCGCTACGAGTAGGACGGCGGCGCTCGGTTTCAAAAGAGCGGGAAATTTCGCCGAAACAGGAGTTCGCGCGTTGCTACCCCGAACCTGGTGGGGACGCGTTTCACCGCGTCCGCATCCTTTTTTTGAGGGGAAGGATTTCGGGGACGCAGTGGAATGGATCCCTGACAGTCGTCGAAGGAAGGTGCTTTGCTGGCCGTCAATTTCGTTGCCAGCAACGGTTGGCGACTGATTTCATCGCGCGGTGATTCCGTGGCGAACCTTCGTCCGTTACTGGCTGCCCGTGGTGTTGTGGGCCGCGCTCATCTTCTCTGCTTCGAGCGACGCCGGATCGTCCAGTCACACCTCCCGTTTCCTCCGCCCGCTGTTGCTCTGGCTCAAGCCTGATTTGAGCGGCACCGCGCTCGATGGCGCAGTGTATGTCATTCGCAAGGCGGCGCATGTCACGGAATACGCCGTGCTGGCCGGGCTTCTCTGGCGGGCATTGCGCAGTCGGCAGCGGGGCGGGGCGCTTCCGTGGAATTGGCGACTGGCTGGCCAGGCCTTCGGGCTGGTGGTCGCCTACGCGGCCAGCGATGAACTGCACCAGCTCTTCGTACCGACGCGGGAAGGGAGAATCCGCGACGTGCTCTACGACAGTGCGGGTGCGGCGGCGGCGTTGTTCTTCTTGTGGACTTGGAATGACGTGCGGCGCCGACGTGCTGGGAGGGGATTTTCCAAACGAATTTGCGCGGTGAACGCCTAAACCGTGGTGCGTCTTGGCAGAGCGCCGCATTTCCTGGGGTCAAATAATCTCCTGATGCATGTCGCTTTGACGGCGCGAGCCGATTCGGGTGAACTGCCCACGTTCCATGAAACGCCTGAACGCCCTGCTGCCCGTCATCACGGTAGAGATCCTCGCGGTCGGCGCACCCCTCCGCGCCGCACCGAGCGTCACCAACATCTTTCCGGCCGCGAACAGCACCATGCGCTCGCTCGCGCAGGTCGAGGTCTGTTTTAACGGGTCGGCGAAAGGCGTCGATGCCGCCGATTTGTTCATCAACGGGACTCCCGCCACGAATCTTCTCGTGCAACCCGGTAGGGCGCTCACGTTTCAGTTGGCGCGTTTCTTTTCAATGCCACCGTCTCCAGTGCTGTTGCGGACGGTGCATGGAGCCAGCGACCTCGACGAATACCTTGCCGGCACCAACCCCACGAACGCGGCCAGCGTTCTACGCTTCGACGCCCCAACGGACGCCGAGGACGTCGCGCTGAGCTTCCTCGCCGTCTCAAACCGCACCTACGCGGCGGAGTCCGTCACCGACCTGTTTCCTCCCACCTGGCTGACGCTGGCGAACCTTCCCGCCCGCCGGACGAACCACCTCGAACTCATTCTGGAGCCGGCCGGCGGCACGAACCATTTCTACCGCGTTGTCACGCCCGCGCGTCCGTGACTGGTGAGAGCGCTGGATTTATCTGGTGGGCCGGATGTCTTCCGTCTCAATCCGAACTCCGAAGTCGGGGAGCACACCCGCCCCTGGATGTGGCTGGACGCGCCTCGCGTCCAGCACGCTGCGCCTCCCGTTGTTCCAAGGCGTCCTGCACTATTTCACGCGTACCGGGTTTTTCGCGAGGGCGCGGAAAATAACACCCGGGGCGGATGCGCTGTCCATCCAACTTTGGAGTTCGGGTGTGCGCCGGTGAAGCTGGATGCCACGCGGGTGCGAGTCCCGCCGGTCGAATGGGACTGTTCACGACCCAAAGCGGCGTCAGGGAAGAAGCCGTGAGGCCGAACCCGAAAGCACGACGCCGGCTGAACTGTCCGGTCGTAACGACAGTGAACCTCATCGAATGAGCCTCGAATCAGAAAACCGAGAGCCGAGCCGCTACCTGAACGGCGAAGGCTGCCATCCCGCGCTATCCAACAGTCATGCGGCGCGGGAACATCTCGGCGGGGTCAGCGAGGGCGACAGGACAGGAAGGGCAGACAGGGTAAGCCGGGAGAACTCCCGCGGTGCGTCAGCGACGCAACCCGCCGCGCCAGGTGGCCACACCACCGAGCCGGCGAAGGCCGCAGGAGTAGTCGGAGTTCCGCGTAGTAGCGTTAATCCGTCGGACAGCAAAACCGACGGGGAGCGAAGGCGGGGCACTTGGGTGCAGGGGAAAGGAAGCGGCAAGGGGACCGGAGATGGCCCGGGCGACTAGAACTCCGCTAACGTCTCAGGCGCTGTCAGGTTCACTGTCACGGCGGCGGCAAGGCCGAGCGTGGAAGCACCCTCGCAAAGCCGGATGCGGGAAAACCGCTCGTCCGGTTCGATGAGGGGCGGAGCGAGACGGTCATTGGCCTTGTGCCTCCTCAACCCGTCCGCTCCGCCTACTCTACTCAATCCTCCAACACGTCCCGCAAGTCCTGCGCTCCATGCAGCAATCGACCCAGACGGACCGTCCCCCTCTCGTGTCGGTAGAAAATGAGATAGTTGTGGAAACCCGGCACCAGCAGATAACGCGTTGGATGTTTTAGTGGGCTGAAGCGCCAGACCGGCCCTACCTCCGGAAACCGATTCAACAAGCCGACCGCTGCTTCCACCGCGTCCACGAACCGCAACGCCGCGTCGGGATTGGCCTGGCTCAAGTTAAGCGCCCGTTCGGCAAAATCCTCCTCAAACAGCCTGCTCTTGACCACCGGGGTCATCCCCGCCTCCGGGCCCGCCGCGCGATTACTTTCCGGACGCGATCGGCATCGCCGGCTGTCCAGATCGTGACCGGGCCGGCGAAGCCTTTCTCCACTTCCCGTTGCAGCCACTCGATGCGCCGTTGCCGCTCGTCCTGCGCCTCCAGCAGCCGCAGCCCTTCCCGGATCACCTCGGTCGCCGATCCGAACGCGCCACTTTTCACCTTCTCTGCCACCAGATGTTTGTGTCGCGGTGTCAATGCCACATTCATAACAGCGAAACTCTGGCACGCGCCTGCCGTGTGTCAACGGCAGCAAGCGATGAGGCAGGTGGCAAATGGCGTCGCTGCCTTCTCAAAAGCCGTGCCGCCGGAACAAACGTCGCAGCATCCCCGAAAGCACCGACCTCAATCCGTCGCGAAGGATCGAACGCCCCGACCGCCCAATGCGCCAATATCCGACAAGCACCGCCGCCAAAGCGAGCCAAGGCACGACCGCGCGGAGGATAAACGCCCGACGGACCCGCCCCAGAGTCCGGTCAGAGAGAAGGCCGGCCTCAAACAAGCGGCTGGCGAACTTCACCTCATGGAGTCCGATGCGCGCACCCTTGGATCGGTTCGCGGACGCGGGCTGCAATTCCAGATTCGCGAGCGAATTGCCCGCTTCCGGCGCCAGGCTGACCGGCACGATGTGGTCCACGTCCACGGGGTTGTCCTTATACCATCCCTTCGTGATGGTAGTGGCGTCACCGCGCTTGAGCTTTTCGAGATTGTCCTCCGTCAGAAGTCCCCAATCCACGGCGTGCTCGAAGTTGAGCAACTGCGTCTCCTTGCTCAGCACAGCGACGAGGCCGGTGGTGCCGTTCTGGGCAAAGGCCCAGTCCAACGCCTCGGCGGGCGCAGTGCCATTCGTTTGCGCTTGGTGGAGATAGAACACCACGCGATTGACGCGGGGATTCGCTCCGCGCGTGCCCAACGTGGCCAGCTTCGCGGGGTCCGTCTGCTCCACGAGCGCGGTCTGCCAAGCGGCGCCATGCGCCAAAGGGCTCAGAGAGAGCAGGCTGGCGAGGAACAGGAATGAAACATTTTGCCGATTCATGACTGGTGCGGCTTAGTGCCCTTCGCGAAACTTCTCTTTGGCTATCCGCGCCGGAACATTCGTAACGTCGGTGCCAAAAGCCCAGACTGGTTCATCCCGTGTCCCCTTCATTCGCAGTGCGGTGAGCGCCACCAGCCCATCCAGTTTGGGGTGAAGCAGCGCGTGGACGAGGAAGCCAAGTTTCGGACAATGGTTCTGCAGCCGCACGGCGAGGTTGATACAGTAACCCGCATAGTCGAGTGTCGCGCCGTCAAAGAAACTCTCCGGCTTTGCCTGCAATGGATAGACAAGTCCCTTGGCGATACCGAATCGAGCGCGCTCTGGCAGCCGATGTACTCGCCATTTGCTCCCCCACTGCGGCACTTGTGCCGCGATGTGTTCCTGAAACCTGCGCATGGCCGCCACCAGCGCGGTGCAGAAGGTGTCGTCGAAGCCCTCAGGCCCTTCGGCGAGCCAAATCATCAGGGCGCCATCCCCGGCGTATTTGATGAAATTGGGCTGCGGCACGCGCTTCTTTTCAATGTTTGCGCCGAGGATCCAACCTTCGAACCCTCCCATAAGGAACCGGTCCAGTTCATCGAAGAGCGCCGAAACGAACTTCGGAATTGCGGCATAGGCATCCGCTTGGTTGCAGAAGTCGGAAAAACCACAGAGATCAAAAGAGACGACGATCGCCTCCTGACCCTCTGACGGTTTTGAATCGAACTGAAGTCTGGCCATAGTGAAAAAAGTTCCTTGAAAGTTGGGAGGCTGGCGTGCGCGGATTCGCTACAGGTCCACTCCAGTCCTGTGCCAGGCAATCAGCTTCTCCATGTTCACAAGGCGAAGGCGGTTGTTTGTGGTTGCACTTTCGATTGCACCATCTGTGAAATAGCTGGTCGTGACGATGTAGCCTCGCCACGCACCATTTTCTTCGACGACGCCTTTGAACTGCTGAACGACCGGGCGGCCTACAGGATTGTCCTTGGCATTTCGTTTGCACTGAACCACGATAAGCCCTTCCGCATGCCGGGCAAAGCCATCGACACCGGCATCGTTTGACTTCTGCGTGACCCAAGCAAACAGGCCCTTGTCTTGAAAGAACGCCATGACATGCTTTTCAAACTCAAACGGGTCCATCATCTGCAATCGCCAACGCAATTCCGCTTCATCTCCGTGAAGCGGCTGCTTCTTCGGTTCGGCTGGTTTCGCGACCATGGCCTCCCGAAGATTCTTCTTTACGCGGCGCAACGCTTCGTCACGGGCTATCCGGCCAACGATGGTTGCGATAGCGCTCGCCGCCTCTGGGCTCTTCCGAAGGCTCTGTAGCAAAGTAACGGTACCCACGACGGCGAGGGCGACGATGAACACGAGCAGCAAGACCGGTGCGCCAAATGCTCCACCAAGAAGTGCGACGCCAGTCGCTGCAGAACCGAAAACTATGATGGCTGGGATGGTGATGAGAACCACAATCAAGACCGGCCATGGTGTCCGACGAAGTCTTAAATCGAGCCGCATCTTTGGTTGAGAATCTTGCGTAGTTTTGGCGTCGGCCAATGGTGAGGCTGATCCCACACCTCCCAGAACGGGAATCAGAGGCGGCACTCCAGGCGGAGGTGGAGAAGGCAACGACGGTGGCCGAAGTGGTGGCGGCTGCTGTCCGAGCTGAGGTAACGGAAAAGGAGGAGGTTTTTCCATATCCGACTCTCTTTATCGCCTACTCTGCCTGTCCACAGATGTGGATGCCGCTTTTGGTGACGCTCGTGTCCACGAGCGCTGAGGACTTCATGCGGCGGGTAGGGACGCTTTCCGCAGCGTCCCCATCTTTCTTCCTGGCGGGCGGAGTCGGGGACGGAGTGGAATCCGTCCCTACCTCACCTTCGGCGATCGGCTTCTTGCGTGGCATGGCAAAGCGTATCGCGCCGCTTCCCCCGAGGTCAAACGGTCTCCTGCGTTCGCGCTCAAAGGATGGAATCGGTCTGCGTGCATTCTTCCCGCCGCATCTCGCTTTGACGGCGCGAGCCGATTCGGGTGAACTGCCCTCGTTCCATGAAACGCCTGAACGCCCTGCTCTTCATCCTCGCGGTCGCACTCCCGACTGGCGCCTCCGCTGCCGCCTCCCCGGAGACGCGCCGGCCCAACGTGCTCTTCCTCTTCAGCGACGACCAGACTGCCGGCACGATCGCGGCGCTGGGGAACCCGGATATTCGCACGCCCAACCTCGACCGCCTCGCCGCCGGGGGGCTGGCCTTCACGCGGGCCTATATCATGGGCGGCTTGCAGGGCGCGGTGTGCGTGCCGTCGCGCGCGATGTTGATGACCAGCCGTGGTCTCTTTCGCGTGAAGGAGAATCTCGCGGGTCAGCCGACCTGGCCGGAGCAGTTTGCCAAGTCCGGCTACCGCACGTTCATGACCGGCAAGTGGCACAATGGCGAGGCTGCGGCCACGCGCGTTTTCAACGAGGGACGCAATGTGTTCTTCGGTGGCATGTCGGAGGCGCACAACATGCCGGTGCAGGATTTCGCCAACGGGCAGCGACCTGGTCCCAAGCGCAACAGCGCGGCGCATCACACCGAACTGTTCGCCGACACCGCCATTGAGTTTCTTCGCCAGCAAACGAACGGGCAGCCTTTCCTCTGCTACGTCGCCTTCAAATCACCACACGATCCGCGCACCGCCACACCGGTCTGGCATGAGTATTATCGCCAGCATCCGCCGCCGCTGCCGGCGAATTTCCTGCCGGTGCATCCGTTCGACAACGGCGAGATGACCGTGCGAGACGAAGCGCTCCTGCCCTGGCCACGCACGCCGGAAGCGGTGCGCCGGGAACTGGGCGATTACTACGCCTGCATCAGCCATCTGGACGAACAGCTTGGCCGCATCCTCGAAACCCTGCGCGCGACCGGTCTGGCGACGAGCACCCTGGTCGTTTTCGCCGGCGACAACGGCCTCGCGATCGGCAGCCATGGATTGATGGGGAAGCAGAATGTCTATGAACACTCCGTCGGCGTGCCGCTGCTCCTCGCCGGGCCGGGCATTCCCCAGGGCCGCCGCTCCGGCGCCTTCTGCTATCTGATCGATGTGTATCCCACGCTCGCCGAACTGGCCGGCATACCTCCGCTGGAAAACGTGGATGGACGCAGCCTGGTTCCGGTGATCGCGGGCGCGAAAGCCGGCATCCGCAGTGTGGCATTCACCTCCTACAAGAATTTGCAGCGCGCCGTCCGCGACGAGCGCTGGAAGCTGATTCGCCATCCGCAGATCGACTTCACGCAACTCTTCGATCTGCGCGCGGATCCGTTTGAGATGCAGAATCTGGCCAACGATCCGGCAATGACAAGGACCGTGGTGGAGATGACCGCGCTGCTCAAACAGCAGCAGGAAGCGTTTGGCGACACTGCTCCGCTGAGCATTGCCAAACCCAAACCCGCTGCGTGGACACCGCCAGCAAAGCTGCCGAACGCTGCCACCAATTCAGCCAGGCCCGCATCTTGATCTACCATTCACTTCCATGAAACGAATTTTTACCGGCATTGTCTTTCTGCTCTCCGCGCTGGCCGCCTTCGCCGCGACCAGCAAGCCCAATCTTGTTTTCATCCTGTGCGACGATCTTGGCTACGGAGACGTGCGCTGCCTTAATCCCGCGGGAAAAATCGCCACGCCAAACCTCGATCGTCTGGCCGCACAAGGAATGCGCTTTACCGACGCACACTCGTCCTCGGCGGTCTGCTCGCCGACGCGCTACAGCCTGATGACCGGGCGCTACAACTGGCGGTCGCGTCTGCAAAACGGCGTGCTGGGCGGGCTCAGTCCACGGCTCATCGAGGAAGGCCGCCTCACCGTGGCGCAGATGCTGCGCGATCAGGGGTATCACACGGCCGCCATCGGCAAATGGCACATCGGCATGGATTGGGCGCGACTTCCCGGGAGAAACGTCGCCGAGTTGAACATCGAGAACTCGAATCAGGTCCGCAATGTGGACTATGCCCAGCCCATCCGGAACGGGCCAAGCGCGGTTGGCTTCGACTACTATTACGGCATCAGCGCGTCGCTGGACATGGTGCCGTACACCTTCATCGAGAACGATCGCGTGACCAAGGCTCCGACCGCGAGCAGGCACTTCCCCATGACGCTCGGCGTTGAAGGCAAGCACACGCGCTTCGGTCCGGCGGCGCCCGATTTTGAAGCGGAGGACGTGCTGCCCACGCTGACGCTCCGCGCGACCGAACACATCGCCAACCGCGCCGCCGCCGCGCGCAATGGCAGGCCGTTCTTTCTCTACGTGCCGCTGAACTCCCCGCACACACCGGTTCTCCCGACGAAGGAGTGGCAGGGCAGGAGTGGATTGAGCCCCTACGCGGATTTCGTGATGCAGACCGACGCGAGCATCGGCGCCATCCTCGACGCGCTCGACCGGCACGGTCTGACGTCGAACACACTCGTCATCGCCACCAGCGACAACGGATGCTCGCCGGAGGCCAACTTCGCGCAACTCGCCGCGGCGGGGCACCATCCCAGCCATGTCTTCCGCGGGACCAAGGCGGACATTTTCGATGGCGGCCATCGTGTGCCATTCATCGCGCGCTGGCCCGGCCAGGTGAAGGCGGGTGCGACCAGCAAGGCGCTCATCTGCCTCGTGGATTTCATGGCCACCTGCGCTGATCTGCTTGCGGTGAAACTGCCGGCGAACGCCGCGGAGGACAGCGTGAGCTTCCTGCCGGCGTTGCTGAGCCAAACCGGCCGTCCCCTTCGCGAGACGCTGGTTCATCACTCGATCAACGGTTCCTTCGCGATCCGCCAGGGAAGATGGAAGCTGGCACTCTGCGCGGATTCAGGCGGGTGGAGCGCACCCAGACCCGGCTTGCCCGCGGCGAAGGCTCTGCCCCCCGTCCAGCTTTACGACCTGGCCGCGGACATCGCCGAGACGAACAACCTGCAGGCCGAACATCCGGAAATCGTGGCACGACTGACCGCGCAACTGGAGCGGCAGATCGCCGATGGCCGCAGCACGCCCGGATCGCCTCAGACGAACACCGCGAATGTTCATCTGCGCAAGAACGCCTCAGCGAAGGCCCCCAGCAGCGGAGCGCCGCGCCCCCAAGATCGTCTATTTCCTCATCGATGATTTGGGCCGGGCGAACCTCGGCTTCACGGGCAGCAAGGAGGTGCGCCCGGATAAACGGCCGGCAGTGAGACCGCCCCCACGACTCCGTCAGCGTTCAGCGAATGCCGCGCTGACTTCTTCCGCATCGGATCCGGTCACATAAACGGGTGACTCGCCAATGACCGCGCCCGGTGCTGCCAGTTCGTTGCCCATCACGTCGAACGCGCGGGTCCCGCCCGCGAGCCGTAACCGCCTGGGTTCCGAGTCGCGGTTCCACGCCACCGCGACGATCTGGTTTTGCGAACGGAAGAGGTAGGCGCGCAAACCACCGCGCTCGATTTTCTTCACGAACGCCTCTGGCACGCCCAGAAACTCCGTCAGCGCCGCGAGGCCCGGATACATTTTGCGGGGCGCGCCGCCGTACTCGAAGAGCACCCCGCCGGCGTCAGGGCCGTTGATGGAACCGCAGGTGCCGGCGTGAAAGAAGATTTTGCGCACGCCATGCGCGAACGACACCGCCGCGAAACGGACGATGTTTTCCGTGGCCGCCCGCTCGCCCGGCCAGCGGCAGCGGTTCATGGTGGCGTCGCCCACGGTCTGCGGCACGCATGGCGGATCGTCATCCGCGTAGCAGCCCCATTCCGTGATCCACACCGGCTTGGGTCCGCCGTGGGCGCGCATCGTTTCTTCGAGCGCCTGGAAGGAACCCTCGAAACTCTCCGCCGGCACCGCCGGGCTGTAGATGTGCAGATCGAAAACATCGACCGAACGCAGCCCGCCTTTCGTCACGAAGTCGCGCGTCCACCCCGCGTCCACCCCGGCGCTGATGCCGCCCACCACCAGGCACTCCGGGTCCGCCTGCTTCATGGCTCGGTACGCGGTGTCGAGCAGCGTCAGGTAATCGTCCAGCTTGTAGCCGAATTTTCCCGGCAAAGCGTAGTCCGTATAGACCGGTTCGTTGAGAATCTGGTAATGCGTCACCGGACGAGGACCGCTGCCGCGATAATGCTTCGCCACTGCCGCGGCGTAATTGCCGAAATCATTCAGGTCTTGCGGAGCGTAGGCGACCGGCAGCCGCGCACGCAAATAGCGGTCATCGCCCGCGGCCTTCTCCACCGCCTCGCGCGGTGCGGTGGTGGACCACGAGGCGGAGGGAAACGGCAGCAGCACCTCGACCTGGCTGTTCATGCCCAGCACGCGATGGATCTGCGCATCAGCGACGCTGAACGCGAACCGTCCCTTTTCCGGCTCGACGGTCTGCCACTTGGCCGACCAGTCGCGCCACCACACGATTCCCGCCTCGCGCGCCCGACGCACCAGGAAATCCCACGGATAGGCGTGATTGAAACCAAACGGTGAGTCAGTCAATCCTGCCGGCGCTCGCACAATGATCGCCGCGCGCACCGAATTGGAACTCTCCGCCGAACTCCAGTTCGCCCGCAGGAACCCACGCCGGCCCGCGCCCACATGGGCGATAGGCATACTGCCATCCGAATGCGCCGGGAGCTTGATGCTCGGCGCGCTCTCCGCAACGCTCTTGTCGAAATAATCCGTCACGGCCAGCCGACCGCTGATCTCAGTCTCGCGGTCGCTGTTGTTAAACGCGCGCATGATGAAGGTGGCGCCTTGTTGCACGTTGGTGAAGACATTCCCCTCCACGAGCGTTTCGACGAATGACTCCACGGCCTGGCGCGGCTCGTAGTCCGTCACGTCACGACCGCGCTCCAACTGGATGGAATCGACCCAGAGCGACGCGGCATCGCGCTTGGACGCTTCCAGATCCAATCCCACCGCGATGAAGAAGAAAGGCTGCGACGGCACGAAGGTGAAGGAGTGGCGCGTCCAGTTGCGTCCCACCTTGACCGTCTTCTGCAAGGTGCGGCTGGGCGCTTCATTCACCAGCAGTTGGGCGGACACATCATCCGCGTCGGCGCGCAGGAAGGCGGACAGCGTGAAGGACTCGCCGGGCTTGACGCGGAACCAGCCATGATTGGCCGCGAGCACGCGCTTCACCGGCTGGCGGACCGGCTCATAGTAATCGAACCAGAACACCGGGAGCGTCGCCGGGTTCAGCGCGATCTTCAGGCAGGTGCGGCCATGCTGCGCGAATAGAGTTTCCGGCACGCCTTCGAGCCGGTACAGGTTCCCGGCCCATCCGCTCAATCCGTAGGTGAAGCTCCCCCATCCCGCGGTGCCGCATTCGAAGCTGCTGTTGGGAACCAGGTTCTTCACCCCGGCTGCGCTGATTTGCGGAAACCATTCCTGCCCGTTCTCCGTCGGCGTGAGCGTCATGTCGTCGAGCCAGAGCGTGCCCGCGCTCTTGAACCAGAATTGCAGCCGGCTCGCCTCCGCGGGCAAATCGTCCGTGGCGCGAAACCGAAACTCGAACGGCGCCCACTTCGATCCCGCCACAAACGCGTCGGCCAGTCCGGCGTTGCCCCACGGGCGCGTCCGCGACAGCGCCACCTCGACCCCACCGCCGAGAAGTCCTTCGGCCCTGGCCCAGAAGGCGAGGCGGTACCATTGCCCGCGCCGCACGCTGACCTTGCCCACCTGGCAGATCATTGCGTGAAAATCCGGCCCGTCGCCGTTGAAGGCGGAACAGGCGAGCTTGGCGCAACGCTTTCCGTCGCGGCCGGTGTCGAGCGTGAGCTGCTGCAGCACGCTGGCATGGCCGGCCGCGGCCCATTCATCCGGCGCGCCGGGCTTTCGGCGGCCCAATTCAAACGAGCCATTGGCCACAAGGTTGGTTTCCGCAGCCTGACACAGTGGCCCAACCGCGACGAAGGCGAGCAGGAGGGAGGTGAGCGCTTTCATGATGTGTGCGTGGAACGAGATACCCGATGTGGGGCCGGAGGCAAGGATGGAGAAAGCAGGCAGTCTGCTCAGGCGCATCCGCGCACTGCCCCCGGCGCGCGGCCTTGAGGCCGCTTCAGCGTTCGATGGGTGTTGGCGAAACATTGCCGGACGGTCTCTCGAACGATGAAGCGACGTAAACGTCGCGCTCCAACCCGGTTGCCTTCGGGGGC
>JBBRWD010000066.1:0-38602 GCA_038249465.1 Limisphaerales bacterium
AGATAAACGCGGATGTACGCAGATTCCAAGGGGCTGCGACAACGACGCCCTTCACCCGCCAGGTGAGTCCCCGCCTCGGCACATCTCGTTCTGTTTCTCAATCCTATCTGCGTCCATCTGAGTTCATCTGCGGTTTTAAGGTTCAGGGATTCAAGGCGCGAATCGCCTCGGAGGAATCTCACCCTCCAGCAACAATCCGCACAATCTCCAGCCGATCACCGGCCTTGACCTGTCGTGAGGAAAACTCGCTCGGCACGACTGCCTCGCCGTTCTGTTCCACCACCACGCTGCGCGGCAGCAGACCCTGCGCGCGAAGAAAGGCCTCCAGGGTGCAGGGCAATTGCGCCCGCACTTCCTGTCCATTGGCGATGACGATGGCGTCGTTCATGATGCGATCCTGTCGTTCCGGGGAACTGTGCGGCGACGGTATGCGCGACGCAAGCGGCTCTTCGAGTCGGCCCTTCGGGCTGGGAATGATCGGCTCGTTTCGCCATTGCTGCCGCCGTGGGTGAGGAGTAGAAACTCGTTCCACAATCCGACTGAAGCATTCCATGATGCGGACTTTCAACGGCCAATGTCAGAAGCGGTGGTCCTCGCTGTTCGCGCTGGCGGTGATGATCGGCGTGTCCCCAGGCGTCACCTCGGCGCACGACCTCTACACCGCTTTCATCCAGCATCGCGTTCAACTGGAGGTCGGCGCGCAACACATCGATCTGACGCTGGACCTGACGTTCTTTGAGGAGTGGTCCTCCCGCGAACGGCGCTTGATGGATGCGGACAAGGACGGACGAATTACGCGCGCTGAAATCGAATGGTATCTCATGAAACTCGCTCCGGCCCTGGCCAAACAGGTGCGCCTGCTGGTTGGCGGCCGGGAGGTTGCGCTCGCCGAACTCTACGAGCCGGAAGTGGATTTGCTCGGCAGCGATCAAGCGGGTCCCGCCCATCACCGGTTGCGGCTTTTCCTTTTCGCGCCGACGCCATCCACGTTGGGCGGCACGAACGGCCTGGTGATTGACGATCGCCTTTGGCCGGACGCCAAAGCGCTCGTCACGCTCCAGGCCGAAGGCCGCGATGGTTGCAGGCTGGAGCCGGAGAAGCTGGCCGATCCAACCCTCCCGCCGGCCCAGACAGGCGAGGCTCGGGTGTTCAAGGTCCGCTGCCTCACGCCGCCCAAGGCGCAATCGGCAACACAGGGCTCTGCCCGACCTGCGATTACGAATGCCATTTCTCACCCATCCTCAACCCCACCCCGCCCATGAATGCACATCTCTCACTGCCACTATCAATCATTGAGAAAGTATTCGCAGGTAGGGCGCGTCTGTCCCAGCGCGCCGTTCGTTGGCGGGCGGAAATGGCGGCGCGCTGGGACAGACGCGCCCTACCGTTGACCGTGGCAACTGCGGAGCATGAACTTTCGCAACGATTGCTATCCGCGGGCTGGCTTGCGATCAGCCTGGCGTTGCTCGCCTTCGCCCCTCGGCTCGAATCGGCGCAGCCGGCTTTGCCGCTGCCGCCGGGCATCATCGAGTTTGCCGGCCGCATCTCTCACAACCACTGGTATGTCTTCGGTCCGGAGAAACGCCCTGATCTCGAAGCGCTCAATCGCGAGTTGCGCGAAGCCCAGCAAGGTATCCAGCGAGCCGGCGCCGATGCCGCCCGCCGGGCTGCTGCGGATCGCGCGGGCTCGGCGTCCGCACGGTTGCTCGATCAAACCAAAAAATGCCCGAGCCTCATCAGTGTGGATCTCACCGCGGCACGGCCCTCTCTCACGCCCGGCGGCGCGGTCGAGTTGCCCGGCGATACGGGAGCCTTGCTGTTTGAAATCAAGACGGGCGACGATGGTCTGCAGTACAGCGCCGGTTGGGGAGACTTCGCTCAACCGCCCGGCGAATCGAGTCTCATCACCGTGGAGGCTGCGCCGAACGGAACGACCTACGCCGTGGTTGGTCTGGAGCATGTTCCCGTCGCGCGCACAACGCTGATGGTGGAGTTCCGGCGCCCGGGGCGATCTCCGGTGCGCCTGCCTCTTGATGTTCGCGTGCCGGCGACGGGCCGGCTCAAGCTCACGGTGTTGTCCGATGACACCGGCAAACCCGCGCCCGCGATGGTGCGGTTGATGTGGCGCACCGACGGCATCCAGCGCCAGCCCGCGAATGGCATTGAGTTCGCCCCGCAGTTCGACAAGCAAGGCACAGCCAGCGGTGCAAGGGCCGCGAATCTGCCCGGACCGCTCAATGCGCATTTTTGGTGCGTGCCCGCGCCGTTCGACATGACGCTGGCACCGGGCGTGTGGCAGATCGGGGTGCGCCGCGGTGTCGAGCACGAGGCGGTGTTTGAAGACGTGACCATCAAGTCTGGCGAAGCGGTGGAGAAAACGCTCCGTCCCCGCCGCTGGGTGGACATGCGCCAGCGCGGCTGGTGGTCTGGGGACGATCATGTTCACGGCCGGATTGTATCGGATGAAGACGCGCGCCATTTGATGGCCTGGATTCAGGCGGAGGACATCCACCTCGCCAACGTGGTCAAGATGGGCGACATCTACCGCACCTACTTCGAGCAACGCGGCTTCGGTCCGGGCTATCGCGTTACCGACGGCGAATACGTGCTCACGCCGGGCCAGGAATGCCCGCGTACGCACGACCAGATCGGCCACACGCTGGCGATGAACATCACCAGCATGGTGCGCGACACCGACCGCTATTACCTCTACGACGAAGTCTTTGATGCGGTCCATGCCCAGGGCGGCTTGACCGGCTATGCCCACGTCAATTCCGGCATGTTCCACGTTCATCGCGACATGAGCATGAACGTGCCGCGCGCCAAGGTGGACTTTGTCGAAATTCTCCAGTTCAACCAGCTTGGCACCGACCTCTACTACGACTTCCTGAACCTCGGCTGCAAGCTGACCGCGTCGGCCGGCTCGGACGTTCCGTGGGGCGGAACCATCGGCGAAGTGCGCGCCTACGTCTGCCTCGAAAAAGAGCCGTTCACCGCCGATGCATGGTTCGCCGCGTTCCGGCGGGGACGCACTTTCACCAGTAGCGGACCGATGATTGAGTTCCGCGTGGACGACGCGCTGCCCGGTGACGAGATCCGTCTCAAGGCCGGCAAGGAGCTGCGCATCCGCGCCCGGGCGTGGGGCGATCCCAAGCGGATGGCTCCGGTGAAACTGGAAATTGTCCGGCACGGCGAAGTCATCCGCGCCGCCGAATCGAGCGATCCGCAGAAGCCCGAAACGGAACTCGACTTCACCGTGCCGGCCGGTAATGGCTGCTGGATCGCGGCCCGGGCCCGCGCCGGCGACGGCACCAGCGCCCATACCACGCCGGTGTATGTCGTGCGCGAGGGATTGCGCTTCTGGAAATATGACGGTTTGGAGGAGTTGATGGCGAAGCGGGCCGCCAGCCTGGCGCAGATCGAAGGAATCGTGGCCGAGGCGCGCCGGCTCAACGCCGAGGGCAAGCTGGAGGCGGATCGATCCCGCCAGCAACTGGCGCTGCAAGGCGAGGCGCTGCTGGAGCGCGTGTCCCAGGCGCGCAAACTCTACGAAGACCTGGAAAGCGTCGCCGCTGCAGAGCGCGGTCCGCGCGGGCTTGAGCCACGTTGATCGCGGTTGCGGGCGCGTTACCCCGGGCGGGCAGACCGACCGACCCAGCGCGGCGCTCATCCAAAAGCTGAATGGGAGCAACCAACACCCGCACGCCACAAAGCTGACCTATCGCTTCCAGGGACGCGATTTCCGCCTCACGGATGTCGCCGGCGAAATGATGTCATCGCTGTGGGCCTGACACGCCACCGGCAAATCGTGCCGGAGAGAAGACATAGATCCGCAAGAATGGCGCTTCCCTTGTTCGTGTTCGCCAGCTACATTCCACCGACGAGTCGGTTTCCGACAGACCTTCCCAAGGCGCGATAGTTAAGGCGCCCGAGAGGTTCTATGGATGGCCGCTCGGGTTTTTCTTCTCTTTGCGGGGAAGCCGCAGTTTCACAGAACTATGTCGCATCCGCTGATTATTCAGGGCGGGATGGGCGTCGCGGTCTCAGGTTGGCATCTGGCGCGCGCCGTTTCCCAGTTGGGTCAACTCGGAGTCGTTTCCGGGACGGCCCTCTCCGTGGTCTTGGCGCGACGCCTGCAACTCGGCGATGCCGATGGGCGGCTGCGCCACGCGATGGAGCATTTCCCCTATCCCGAAGTCGCGGCGCGCGTGCTCGCGGCTCATTATGTCCCGGGTGGCAAGGCTCCCGAGGCGCCGTTCAAGCTCACGGCCATGCCCACGCTCCAGTCGCGTCCCGCCTTGGTGGAACTGACCGTGGTGTCCAATTTCGTCGAAGTCTTCCTCGCCAAGGAAGGTCACGACGGTCTCGTCGGCATCAATCTCCTCGAAAAAATCCAGCTCCCCACCCTGCCCTCGCTCTTCGGCGCGATGCTGGCGGGAGTGGACTACGTGCTCATGGGCGCCGGCATTCCGCGGGCCATTCCCGGCGCGATGGACCGTCTGGCGAATGGCGAAGCAACCGAACTGAAAATCGACGTGGAAGGCGCCTTGCCCGGCGAAGATTTTCATTTCCGGTTCGACCCGAAATCCATCTGCGGCGATGCGCCGCCCAAACTCAAACGTCCGCAATTCCTGGGCATCGTCGCCTCCGCCACCCTGGCCATGACGCTGGCCAAAAAATCCAGCGGCCACGTGGACGGCTTCGTCGTTGAAGGCGAAACCGCCGGCGGCCACAACGCCCCGCCGCGCGGTCCGCTCCAGCTCAGTCCCATCGGCGAACCGATTTACGGACCGCGCGACGTGGCGGACCTGGAGAAGATCGCCGCGCTCGGCCTGCCGTTCTGGCTCGCCGGCTCCTACGCCCAGCCCGGCAAGCTCGGTGAAGCGCTCCGCGCTGGTGCGGCCGGCATTCAGGTCGGCACCGCGTTTGCCTTCTGCGAGGAATCCGGCATTGATCCCGCCCTGAAGAATCAAGTGATCGCCTTGAGCCGGGCCGGCGCCGCGAAAGTCTTCACCGATCCGCTGGCCTCCCCCACGGGCTTTCCCTTCAAGGTGGTGCAAGCCCCCGGCACGCTCTCCCAGGCGGAGGAATATGCCCGGCGTTCCCGCATCTGCGACCTCGGCTACCTCCGGCATCTCTACCGCAAAGCGGATGGCTCAGTCGGCTATCGCTGCCCGTCCGAGCCGGTCGAAGATTACCTCCGCAAGGGCGGTGCGATCGAAGAAACGCTCGGCCGCAAATGCGTCTGCAATGGGCTGCCCTCCACCATCGGTCTGGGTCAGATCCGCCCGGGCGGCAATAACGAACTCGCGTTGGTCACGTCGGGTAATGACGTTGAATACGTCGCGCGCCTCATCCAACCCGGCCGTGATTCCTACACGGCGGCGGATGTGATTCGCTTCCTCCTCGTCAATGCCGGCCAGGTGCCCGACGGCGAGCGCCGGATACTCATCGCTCAGTGATCCTCCTCCGTCTCCGCTTCAAGGCGTCTTCTGGAGCAGGCGCTGTTTCACGTTGTCCGGCAGCGTTGACTGCTCCACCCATGCCCGTGCCGCGGCTTCATCTTGCTGCAGCCAGTTGCGCGCGGAGTTCTCCATCCGGTTGTTGCGCTGCTGCGGGTCGCTGATGGATGCCGCCCAGGCAACCGCCGTGGCTGGATCGGAATAGGTGACGCTGCCCACGAAGCTGCCCACCGCGGCGTCCCGCGCCTTGCCGTCCGGGAAGGTCTGCAACCATGTCGCCGCCCCTGCCGGATCGCTGTTCGCCCATGACGAAACCAGACTTTGCACGGATTCATCGCGGAATTTGCCCTCGGGAAACTGGCTGACCCACGCGGCCGCGGACTGCGGATCGCTCGACGCCCATTGCGAAACCACCGAGCGGGCGGCGCCTTCCTGCGTGGCGCCGGCGGGCAGCGACGAAACATATTTCGCGGCATCCTCCGGCGAGCTTTGCGCCCAGCCGCTGGCCACGCTCGAGTAAGCGGCATTGCGCGCCGCGCCCTCCGGCAGTTTCGCGGCCCAGTCCGCGGCAGCGGCGGGATCCGTCGCGGCCCAACTGTTCGCCACCGTGCCGAGAAAGTTTCGACGTGCATTCCCCTCGGGCAGCGTCAGCGCGTAATCGGCCGCCGCCTTCGGATCGTTCTGCGCCCATTGATGGCCGAGATTGCCCAGGGCGCGCTCGCGGGCCTGACCTTCCGGAAGTTGTTTGACCCAATCGACCGCGCCATTGAGATCGGCGTAAGACCATTGGCTCGCCACATTGCCGATGAGATCGCTCTGCATCTGGCCGGGAGGGATCGAGAGTGCAAACTCCGCCGCCGTCTTCGGGCTGCTGCGCGCGAGGGCGTAAATGATGTTGCGCGAGGCGTCGCGCTGCCCCGGTCCCGGCGGAAGCTCCTTCACCCACGCGGCCGCGGCCGTGGGATCCTGGCTCGCCCAGGAACTGGCGATGGACGAGAGGGTCTGGTTGCGCTGCGAGCCGGGCGGCATGTTGAGCGCGGCAACGGCGGCGGATTTCGCGTCGGACTGGCCCCATTCGGAAAGGATGTTGTATTGGGCGCGATTGCGGCCCGAGCCGGCGGGCAGCGTGTTGGCCCAGGCCATCGCGCCCTCGGGATCGGTCGAGGCCCACGCGCGGCTGACGGAATTGATCATCTCGCGCTGCGCGCCGGCCGGCTGCGTGAGCACGAATTTCGCCGCCTCCTGCGGCTCGGTGGTGGCCCATGAGGACACCACGCGATCGAGCGCCTGCTGTTTGGACTGGCCCTCGGGAAGTCCCTGCGCCCACTGCAGGGCCGCCCCCGGATCCGTGGTGGCCCACTGGCCGGCCACCGCCGTGAGCATCGAATTGCGCGACTGCCCTGACGGCAGCTTCAGCGCGTAATCCGCCGCGGCCTTCGGATCATTCTGCGCCCAGGTGAAGCTGATGCTCTGCAGCGCGCTCTGGCGCGACTGGCCCTCCGGCAGCTTCTGCACCCACTCGATGGCGGCCGTGAGATCCGAACCGGCAAGCTGCTGGGCGATGGAACTGATGGCGTTGTTGCGGGTCTCGCCCGGGGGCAGCGACTGGGCGAAATCCGCGGCCACCTTGGGATCGGCGTTGGCCAGGGTGTAGATCATCGAGCGGATGGCCTGCTGTTTGCGGGTGCTTTCGGGCAGGGCCTTCACCCACGCCACCGCGGCCTGCGGATCTTTGGCCGCCCATTGCGACGCGATGCTGCCAAAGATGTAATCGCGCTTGGGCGCCAGCTTGATGGCGGCTTCGGCGGCGGCGGCCGGATCTTTCTCGGCCCACTGGCGGAGGATGGAGAAATAGGCTTCCTGCTTGTTCGGCAACCCTCGCTGACCATCCACGAACTTCAATGCGCGCTGTGGATCGTCGGCGGCCATGGCTGTGACGATGGAGTTGAGAATGCTGTTACGAATCTGGCTGGCGGGCAGTTTGCCATACCACTCGACGACGCTGTCGAGATCACGCCGCGCCCACTCGGCCACGACGACGGAGATGGCCTGCTGCCGCAGATTGGTTTCCGGGATGGTTTGCGCGAAGGCCAGCGCCGCCCCCGGGTCGGCCTCTGCCCAACGCGCCAGCAAGCGCGACCGCAGGCTGTAACGGACCGATGAATCAGGATGCTTCTGCAACTTGGCGAGGACCGCCGGGATCTCGGACAGGCTGACCGCTTGCGCGAGACGCATCATCGCCTCTTCCTTGCGGAGGTGATTCGGTTCGGCCAGCACCGCGCGCAGCGCTTCATCCAGATTGGCGGAGGTGATCTGCCCGGGCGTTTCCACCTCTGGACGCGGCGGCCGTTTCAATGGCGGCGGTGCGGGCAGAGGCAGCGTGCCGTGCGGGGATCTGGCGGCGTTCTCCGCCAGAGCGGCGTCACCGGAGCGGCGGCCGGAGAATTTGCCGGCGGTAAAACCCAACGCCAGGCTGAGCAGAACGAGAAGGCCGATGACTTTCGTATTCATAGAGACTCCGGTTGGACGATAGCAAAGCCCCGGTTGCCCGCGAGAGAATTTCCCGATGAA
Source organism: Limisphaerales bacterium (assembly GCA_038249465.1). Classification (GTDB taxonomy): domain Bacteria; phylum Verrucomicrobiota; class Verrucomicrobiia; order Limisphaerales; family JBBRWD01; genus JBBRWD01. Next base: position 8,034 of record JBBRWD010000066.1, read on the forward strand.
AGCGGCCCCGGGCGCGTGCCGCGAAAGCAGCAGGAAAGCGGGAGGCTGAATCTGGAAAGAACTCTGGTTTTCACCACTTGAGAGGTGGTGGAGCCGACAGGGATCGAACCTGCGACCTACAGAATGCCATTCTGCCGCTCTACCAACTGAGCTACGACCCCGAACCAGAGCGACGCGGAAACTAAGTAGGCGCCATCTCTTTGTCAAAACTTTCCCGCGGGACTTTTTCCGCCCGATTGGCCGGGAAAACATCCCTCCGGGGACCGTGACTGGCGTGATGCCGAATCCAGGTCTCAGGCCCGGTGTGTCATCGCTCCGGCCGGCTTACCCGGGCGCTGCTCGTCCCACTCGTCCGACTTGCGCTCGATGTAACGCGGATGCGACCCGAGATGGCGGGAGAGATAGACGTGGTGAATGGCGTTGCCGAAGCCGGCGCGTTTGTAGGACTCGATGGCGCGGCGGTTCTCAGCGCTGGTGTTCTGCCTGACCGGGAACGGTGCTGCAGCCGCCCCGCTCCGATGTGGATGCCACGCCTCATCGTCTCCACGGATTCAGGACCGAATCTGGAGCGGCTCGTTCGCTCACCCGCGTGCCCAGATGGGAACCAGCCCACCGAGCAACGCTCCCAATGTGTTCGCGGCCAGGTCCAGCATCGAAGAGTCGCGCATCGGCAGCGCGACCTGCACGCACTCAATCAAAAGACTGATGGTCGCGCCGGCGGCCATGGCGATGACAGGCACGGCCCAGTGGGGCGATGGGCGCAGGGTCACCAACCAGAGTGCAATCGCCAGACCGTAGGGGACGAAGCCGCCAACATTGAGCGCCAGGTCGCCCAGCCCCGGGCGGAAAAATCCGTCCAGCGAGAGAGCCGGCTTCCGTTGCACCAACAACGCGGGCATGAAAAGCGTGTTGATTGGGCCAAGCTGATTGGAGATCGCTTCGCCCGCTTCCTGATTGAATGCATATCGCGCCAGCGGCAGAGGCAGCGCAGGCGCAGGCTGTTCCCCCAAATGCAGCCATCCGGCGGCGTTTTGTTGCACTTCCCCCGGCGAGAGCGCCCGATCGTAAAGCGCCAGTCCAAAAACATCGCCCGCCCACGGATGGAGACCGTCCGGAGAGTTGCCGAGGAAGACCCGATGCCCGGCAAGCGACGCGTTCGGGTGCAGCAATGAGACGCCCGGGATTTGTCTGGCCATCCGGCCGTCCAGGTAAATCGCGGTGCCGCGTTCATCGGAGGTGAGGGTGATCAAACGGGACTGGCCGGCTTTGAGCGCCTCGTTGACATCATGTTCCCGGAATGCCGCCTCATCGCCGCGCGCGTTGGACCGCCGGATCATCACCAACAAATGCGTGGACCATTGCCCGACGAAGAACGGTTCAACGCCCGCCGCATCGGCGAAGGACAATATTCGCGCCCGCGCACCGGCGGGTTCCTGCGCCGGACGCAGCACGATTTCAAGGCTGAGCGCGCCCGCAACAGGATTTGGCGAAGCGGACGCGGAGAACGGATGAGGCGAAAAGACGATGCCGCCCGGGTCATACGACGACCGCGCCTCACCTCCGGGAAAGTGCAGCCCGTTCGTTCCGGCGAGCCAGCCGGCGTTGTTGTGCGGAGAAAAATTGAGCGGCCAAAGACCAGCCAAGAGAAGTCCCGCCGTCATCGCCGCGCTGATCCATCCGAGGACGTTTGGGCGGAGCCGTGGATTCTCCAGCAACACGGCCGCGACCCTGTTTCGGAAGGAGCGGGCGGAACCGGTTTGATTTGAGGCGGGCATGATTTGGCTGAACTGTACGTGCGCTCGCCGGCCGAAGCACGGTGCCGGTTCTACCCGGCCAATAAGACTGGCGCAATTGGAACTCCATGGCGGGAACCGTTCGCCACGCCGGAGCACTCGCTCCTCCGGCATCTGTTCCGGGCTGTTCCGGGCTGGACAGAAGACGCCCGCCGCCGTTCACTCTCCCGAAACTTCGGCCGTCCATTCGCGTATGACCTGGAACCGCAAACACCTGCTCGACATCGAATCGCTCAACGCCGAGGAAATCAACCTCGTCCACGCCACCGCCCGCGCCTTCAAGGCCGTCGGCGAGCGCGCCATCAAAAAGGTGCCCGCGCTGCGCGGCAAGACCGTCGTCAACCTTTTCATCGAGCCCAGCACGCGCACCCGCATCAGCTTTGAACTCGCCGCGATGCGCCTCACGGCCGACGTGATCAATTTCAACTCCGAGGCGTCGTCGCTGAAGAAGGGCGAAACGCTCAAGGACACCGCGCGCAATCTCGAGGCGCTCAACGCCGACATTTTCATCATCCGCCACAATGCGGGTGGTGCGGCGCATTTCCTCGCGCGCTTCCTGCGCGGCAGCGTGATCAATGCCGGCGATGGCGCGCACGAGCATCCCACCCAGGCGCTGCTCGACACCTTCACTATTTTGGAGAAGAAGGGCCGCGTCGAAGGGCTCAACGTCACCATCCTCGGCGACATTCTTTACAGCCGCGTGGCCCGCTCGAACATCTGGGCGCTCACCAAGCTCGGCGCGAACGTCACGCTCTGCGGCCCCAGCACGCTCGTCCCGAAAGTCTTCGAGCAGATGAGTCCGCTCGTCCGCGTGACCCACAATGTCGAGGAAGCGATTGCCGGTGCGGACGTCATCAACCTCCTGCGCATCCAGCACGAGCGACAGCGCAAGACGATGTTTCCGAGCATCGGCGAGTACACTTCCCTCTACGGCCTGACCGCCGCGCGCTTTGCCACGACCAAGCCCGACGTGCTCATCATGCACCCCGGCCCGATCAATCGCGGCGTCGAGATCGCCAGCGAGATCGCCGACTGTGGACGTTCGGTGATTCTCGAGCAGGTCACCAACGGTCTGGCCGTGCGCATGGCGGTGCTGTTCCTCGTCAATGGCGGCCAAGGCCCGCAGGAAATCGCGGCATGAGGCGGGTGTGGCAGACGCGCCTTTGGAGTGCGGAGACTTGTCACCGCTTTCGTCGCCGGGCCGACTCGTGGGCCCGGCAGAGCCGCGTCCAGCAGCTCGGAGCCAATCCACGCGAACTTCGGTTTGACGGCGACGAGTCGCCTACGCGCAAGCGGCGAGAACTTGCCGCACTCCAAATCTGCTCTTCATTGGGACTTTGAGTTTCGAGCTTTCCCACATGGCTCTCCCCCTCCAATACAACATCCGCAACGTGTTCGTCCGCTGGCGCGCGACGCTCGCCACGGTTCTCGGCGTCGCGCTGGTGGTGGCGGTCTTCGTGCTGGTGCAAGCCCTCGCCGTCGGCCTGGAAAAATCCAGCCGCAACACGGGTGATCCGCGCAACATCATGATTGTCCGCAAAGGCGCCACCGCCGAATCCAGCAGCCAGGTGTCGCGGGAGCAGTTGCGCGTGCTCCAGTATTTTCCCGAGATTGCCCGCGATGCGAAAGGACAGCCACTTCTCTCGGCGGAGGTCATCGTGCTGGTCAGTCTGCCGCGACGCGACAACTCCGGCGAAGCCAACGTCATGGTGCGCGGCATCACCCCGCGCGGCATGGAGCTGCGTCCACAGGTTTCGCTGGCAGACGGGCGCGACGCCACGAACGGCCTTGTGCGCAGCCGATGGTTCGCGCCGGGCAAGCGCGAGGTCGCGGTCAGCCGGCAACTGGCGGAGCGTTTCGCGAATTTCCACATCGGCCAGAAGTTCAAGACAGCCGGTGCTGAATGGACCGTGGTGGGCTGGTTCGATGGCGGCGGCAGCGCGTTCGATTCCGAGGTGTGGATGAATGCCGACGAGGCGCGCGACATCTTTGACCGCGACGCCTATTCAAGCGTGCTGGTGCGGGTGAACGATGCCGCCGCCATGACTTCGCTGACCAACCGCATTGAGGCGGACAAGCGCCTGCCGGTGCGTGCGGATCGCGAGGTGGATTACTACAGCGCGCAGACGATGACGGCCACGCCGATCAAAATCCTCGGCAACTTCCTCGCCACGGCGATGTCCATCGGGGCCATTTTCGCCGCGATGAACACGATGTATGCGAGCGTCGGCGCACGGACCCGCGAGATTGGCACGCTGCGCGTGCTCGGCTTCCGGCGGCGGACCATCCTGGCGAGTTTCCTGATCGAAGGCGCGTTTCTCGCGTTGCTGGGCGGCCTGCTCGGCGTGGCGCTGTCGCTGCCGATGCACGGCTACTCGACGGGCACCATGGGCTTCGAGACCTTCAGCGAGACGGTCTTTCAATTCCGCATCACCCCGTGGCTGGCCGGCAAGGGGCTGATCTTTGCGGTGGCGGTCGGCTTGCTCGGCAGCTTCTTGCCGGCCCTGCGCGCTGCGCGTCTGCCGGTGATCGCGTCGTTGAAGGCGATCTGAGATTCAGCCCGGCGGCTTTTGTCGCTGCGCGAGCTTGAGGGTCGGGTGCTCGTCCTTTCGTCCGTGAACGAAGCACGCCGTCCACTCTGCGAGGCGCTGGCCGAGACACCGGCAGGCCTCCTGGCTGTCCTCGGAGCGCGGATCGCGCGCGGTGACGGCGCCATAGTGGAGCGTGGTGAGTTTGCCGACGTAATCGGTGACGCCGAAAACGAGGAAGCCGAAGTTCATCAGCACGGTGAGAATGGACTGGCAGGCCAGTTCCATGCCGCCGCCCCAGCCGCCTGCGGAGGAGAATGCACAGGCGATTTTGCCGTCCAGCTTCATCCAATGCTCGCCCATCTTTTCGTCCCAGAAGCGCTTCATCTTCCATGACAGCACGCCCATGTTGGTCGGGCTGCCCACCGCCAGACCGTCGCACCAGATGACGTCGTCGGCGGTGGCTTCTTCGATCGAACGCACGCGCGCCTCGGTATCAGGAATCCGGCGGGCGCCTTCGGCGACGAATTGCGCCATGCGCGCGGTGTTGCCGGAGGACGAATCGTAGAGCACGAGAATTTTGTTCATGGCGAATCAAATGGTTTCGCCATGAGTATGGTGACGGATGGATCTCCTGTCCATCCCTCCGATTCATCCGTGAATGACGCCTTACTCGCGCGCCCGGTAGATGAGCACGGGCTGCGAATTGGTCAAACCCTCGATGGTCTGAACCAGATTGCTGAGCGTGATGGTGAATGCCGGAGTCCAGACGATTGGCGGCGTCAGAACGGTGGTGGTCTCCAAGAAATAAGTGCGGCCCGGTTCGCCATAGAGCGTCAACGAGTGACGGCCATTGCCGACGGCCACGGCATCGAGCAGCGGAACCCCCTTCACGACGATGACCCGCCCCGGCGTGGTGAAGGTCCGCGTGATGATCGAACCGTCCGTCCGCCGTGCCGAAACACCGGACGGACTCAGCGGAACCACGGAGGAGTTGGTCGCCAACGGCACGATGAAGCGCAACTGTGCGAGCATCTGGTCGCCTTGGAGAAGCTGTGCCGGGGCATTGCTGAATACCACCAGCGAGTGATCCGGATTGAGCGGCGTCAGCCAGCCGGCGGCGAGACCCGCTGTCAGATTGCTCAAGGAAAGGCCGTCCAGTTGAGCCGCGGCCATCTCCAGCACAAATTCGGGATCCTTCATCGGCGCCGACGAAAAGATGCGGATCGGCACGCTGCTGGTTTCGCCCGGCTTGACGACGGCGGAGCCGATGCTCAATTCCAGGTAATCCTCGACCACCACGCTGAACGTCTGCGACGCGCTCCGCGGTGGCTCGCCGTCATCGGTGACGAGGATGGTGATCGGGTTGGTCGTGCCGGCGAAGCTCTTCGGGGGCGTCCAGCGGAACAGGCCGGTGGCGGGGTCGAGCAGCGCACTCGCGGGTGCGCCGGCACCGAGACTGAAGGTGAGTTGATTGACGGGCAGGTCGGCGTCCGCGGCGTGATTGGTCACCACGACGGGCGTCAGCAGCGTCGCGAATCGCTGGGCGATGCCGTCCAGCACGGGCGAGCGGTTCACCTCGCGGACGACCACCGCGAAAGTCTGGGTCGCGCTCATCGGCGGCACGCCATGGTCGGTGACGCGAATCGTAATCGGATTGGTCTGCGGACCCTGCAACTCGGTCGGCGTCCAGGTGAACCGACCGGACAATGGTTCGAGATTCGCACCCGTCGGCAAGGTGCCCAGCACCGCGAAGATAAGCGTGTTGGCCGGCAGATCGGGATCGGTCGCCGGCAGGAAGAAATCCAGCGTCTGCTCTTCATCGATCGTCTGGTCCACGAGAGCCGGCGCGGGAGCGCGGTTCATCTCGGTCACGGCCATGGTGAAGCTGCCGAGCGTGTTGAGGCTGGGCGTGCCGTCGTCGCTGACCCGGAAGAGGATCACATTGGTGCCCGGGCCTTGCGCCTCGGACGGTGTCCACGAGAAGAGGCCGCTGGTGGCATTGACCACCGCGCCAGTCGGGCCGGAGACCATCTCGAACGTCAGCGTGTTGGTGGGCAGATCCGCATCGGTCGCGATGAGTTGGAGGGTGAACGGTATTTGTTCCACGGCCAACTGATCGGGAGTGAGCGGCACCACGGGAGCGGTGTTTTGGGAGGCCACCAGAATCTCGGCGTCCGGCGTGGCGGGGAGCGCTTCGACGTTCCCCGCGTTATCCCGCGCCACGCTGTAGAAGGCGTAGCGGCTGCCGGACTGGCCCGAATAGAGCGAGTTGGTGAGCGTCGTATTGCCGATCCAGAGCTTGTAGTCGGAGCCGTCCACGGAAACGTAGAGGTCATACCCGGCAAGACCCGAACCGCCGGGTTCATCCGCCCCGGACCACTCAACCGGGATCACGGGATCGTCGGATGTTGCCGCCAGCGGGCGGACCGCACTTCCAGGGGTGCCCGTTTCCAGGTTGTTGAAAATGGCCGGCGTGTCGATCGGCGCCTCGGTGTCAAAGATGATGGTGGCCGAGGCGTCAACGCGCGTGCCGTTGGCCGGGCCGGCATTGGGCCGGACGCTGTAGGTCACGAATCCCTCGCCTTCGGGAGGGGTGTTGTTCGGCGGCAGAAAACCGAGCAGCGGGTTGACGGGCAGATCGCCCATGGCGGGATCAATCGTGCTCAAGCGCCAGAAGAGTTCGCGCCGCGCGACGTCCACGCCGGCAATGAAGTCGAGGTAGAAACCCCTGGTCGCGGTGAAGTCCAGCCGGGTGTTGTAGAACGCGCGGTTTTCCGGAATCGGCACGGTGAGATCGCCGAAGCCAAAGCTCCCGAGACGGAAGGTGCGCGGATCGATGTCGTCGTCGAGCGTCTGGCGGATGATGACTTCCTTGGCTGGTGCGGTGGCGGTCAACGCATTGTTCTCGAAGCGAATGGTGTAAGTGAGAGGAGACCCGCCGGGCACCCATTGTTCCGGGCCGAAGCCGGGCGGGCCGACGATGTCGTTCGGATCGGAGGAGCGGGCCGGGCAGGCGGCGTAGTAGATGTATTCGACGCAATCCTTAGCGTCGTACCGCTTGCCAATGGTGCAGGGTCCGCGCTCACGGTTCTTGCCTTCGGTGCGGATGCCCTTCCCCTCACAGGCACAACAATGGTCCGGGAATTCGTTGAAGAGGGCGAAGAAGGCATCGAGTGGTCCGGTCGGCGGAGCTTCAGCCGCCACGAGAGACGCGGCGGGGGCAGGCCCAGCTTGGGCGGGATCGAGCGGCGCGAAAGGCTCGGGAGCAGACCAGCCCGTGCCGGCCGAGCGGCTCTGGAACAGGCTCTCCAAAGCCACGCTGTTGTTGGTGCCGGTGACCTGCGTCCACAACACGAACGTCTCGCCACCGGCTTGCTGCGCGACCGGGGAATTGATCGCCCCGAAGGCAATGAGTTCCGGAGCGCTCCAGATGGCGCCGTTCCAGCGCGCGGCCAGCAGCGAGTTGCGGGTGCCGCCTTCGCTCGCCGTCCAGACCACGAGGACGTCGCCGTTCGCCAGACGGCTCACGTGCAGATCCGTGTCGCGTCCCACGGTGGAGGTCACCCGCTGCGGCGCGCTCCAGGCAGTGCCATCGTGAATCGAGTAGAACAAATCCGCCGCCCCGCGCGCGCCGAAGAACTGCTCGGCGGTCGAGTGGGTGGTGATGGCGCTGGCATCCGCATGAACCCACACCGCGAGGCGGTGGTTCGCGGAATCGCCTGTCGTATTGACCTGGCTGTTGAAGCCCTTGCTGCCGGGGATGACCGCGGGCGCCGACCAGGTCGCGCCATTGAAATCGGCGACGTAAAGCTCACTGCCGGTTTCGGGCAGTAATGGATCACCGTCTTTGAACCACACCGCGTAAGAAACGCCCGCGGCATCGCGCGCCAGTGAAGGTTGACCATCGCGATAGAGATCCGCCGCCACATTGGCGAGGAGCGAGTTGGTGCCATAGACGCTGGCGGTACCCAAGGCCCGGGCAGGGTTGTAGCGGAACGTCCAGCCGTCGGGCAGGAAGCCGCCGGGCGCGCTCGCGGGCGCGAGTCCGCCCACATCCTCCGGCACGGATTCCAAACTGAAGACGATGGGTGTGCTCGACAGCTCCCAACCGTTGACCGTGCAACTCACGCCGACGGTTCCAGTGAGCGATTTCCAGCGCGGTTTCGGAAACAGCTCCCAAACCGCTTCCACCTTGCCCGCGGCCTTTGCTTCCGTGTTTGAATCCGGCGATCCGGCGGGCGTGAAGACGGCGCCATCGACGATCATATCGTCCTTGCCGGGCAACCGTGCCAGGAGCTGGAGGGCGGCGGACACCTTGAACTCGGACGAGCCGATGTAGTCGGGCATGACCCACGACGGGAAGGGCGGCGTTTTGTTCCAGTGCAAATTCTTGAAATCAACGCCGACGCCAAACGCCACCGAATTCTCCAGCCGGATCCCATAGTTCTCCCGGAGCCAATCGACTCCCCCTTCGAGTTTCGCCGCCGCTCTCGATGCCAGGGGGTTCGGCGAAGCGCGGAGCACGCGGAAAACGGCATTCTTGATTTCCAGTTCGGCTTCAAAACCGACATTGGCGGTGGACTCGACCATTTCCCATTTGCACCGTTCCGGGTGGACTTGATACTTGACGGTGAAGTCGCCACCGCCCTTGAAGGTGAGGCCGAACTTGCCCTCTTCTTCGAGTGACAGCTTTCCTCTGGCTGCCGCCTTGCCTTCGATCTCGCAGCCCAACGCCGAACCCTCGCCTTGGAATTCGATGCCTGCGCCGACCACGTAACCGAAGGCTTCCTTTTTGATGTCTTTCGAGAACTGGACGGACGCCTTGGTGCCGAACTTGTTCGTCGTGCCGGCGGCGTGGAGCCCGGCCGTCGAACCAACCCGGAGCAACTGGCCGGAGGCGACCTCGACGACCGAGTAGTAAACGTCGGCGTCGTCCGGGACGGTCGCGCTCTGCTTGAGCCAGACGATGAGCGCCTGGCCTTGGTCGTTGATCAGGAGCGACGGGCTGGTGTCGCGCGCGGCATCCTGGGTCAGGCGCACCGGCTGCGACCACGCGTATGCGCCGCCGCCCTGGGGTTGCGCGACGGCGTAGTAAAGATCCGAGCGAACGCCGTGGTCCGCATCCCACGCGGCGATCAAACCAGGCGAGGCGCCGTCGAGCAGATTCGCCGCCGCGGCAAAGACGAATGAGCCAACGATATTGGTCGTCACGGACTGGGCGTCGATCCACTGGCCGCCTTGCTGACGCGCGTGCCAGAGCTTTTCCTCGCGCAGCCACACCGCCTGGAGCGCGCCCTGGCTGTCCAGGGCCAGCGCCGCGTGAGCGTCGTTGATCTGATTGGTCGCCGGCGGTTGGTGCCAAAGGTAGAGATCCTGCCCGGCCAGATCGCTCCCCCGGGTTACGGCCAACGCCGGCGCATTGGTGTCCGGCAATCCGTCGCGATTCATGTCGAACTCTTCGGAAATGATCACCACGTCGTACGTTCCAGGAACGAGATTCGGCAGGGCGAAACCTCCGTCGCCGGCCGTGACGGTGCGGCCTCCGAGTTGGCCGCCCTTACCCGACGCCCGATAGAGCGCAATCTCCACTCCCGCCCGCGGCGAACCGTCCTCGGCGTCGAGCACCCGGCCCGACACAAAGGACGACGCGCGGAAGTTCGGGTTGGTGGCCACCATGCTCGTGAACATCTGCCGCACGTCACGCATCTCCGGCGGGAACGCGCTGGCGAGGTCGTTCAGGAAGCGAACGTAGTCGCCCCAGGATGAGCCGATGCGCGGACGGACGTTCGACCAGAAGGCCAGCCAGTCCGGGTCGGCCAGGCCGGCGGGCCGGATGGAGGATTCGATCTCGCTCCACTCCGAGTCGAGAATCGGGTTGGTATTGTCTGCCAGCACCGGCCGTGTTTCAACCGTCAGAGCGCCGCCGCGATAGAAGAGCGGGTGGCTGTGAGCCGTCTGCGGGCGCAACACCTCGGGCGGCCCATCCAGGCTGCGTCCCAGAAGATGCAACGGCACCAAGCCGAGATTCTCCCGCGTGGTGCCCACGAGTGTCCCGTCGCGGCCATAGACCAGGAGCAGCGGCGCCATGGTGTCGGCATCGCCGGAATTACCATAGCCCAGCAGGATGCTTTGCGTGAACGCCGCCCAGACCGACAGCGGTCCGTCGAACGAGGCGGACACCACCGGGCCCCTGCCTTTCACGACAAACACCGCGTTGGAGAGGTTGGCGGTGACGAGGGCGTTGGTCCCGAGACGGGCGCGCAGGTCGTAACTACCCAACTCGGTGGCGAAGAGATGGAAGTTGACGAAGGCATTGGCGCTGTCTTCCAGCACGGCGCGGGTGGCACTGATCACGTTGCTGCCGCGCACCAGTTCGAATTGCGTCGCGCTGTCGAAGAGCGCGCCACGGACCTTGAAGGTGGTTCCGCCCACGTTACCGGCGGCGGTCGGCGTCGCCGATACCACGCTGAAGGGCAGAATCTCGGCCAGGATTGTATAGCTCGCCGGCGTCAGCAGGAAAGAACTGTAGGCCAGCAGATAGTGCATCCCGGTGTGCTCGATCGGAATGATCAGATCCGGATCTGACACGAACGGCTCATTGATGGCGAAGTCGAATTCCCCCCGCGTGGGCATCTGGCCGTAACGGACATAGAGTTCGTTGCCCGATAACGTCGCGCCACTGGTAAACCGGATGCGCACGGTCTGCCCCGCGGTGGCTTGGAAGCGATAGAAGACCGATTGGCCCTCGGCGAGCGCGTCTGAATCCGGCGTGCCCATCACGAGGATTGCGGAGTCGATGTTCACGGCGTCGAGCGACGCCCCCAGGTTGTTGACCTCGTCCGCTTCGATGAGGTGATTGAAGATGTCGCTGCGGATGATGACGTGATAGTCGCCCGGCAGCACGCCCGGCAACGGCGCGGTTAACGTGGCCGAATAGTTTGAGCCGCCGCCGATGTTGCCGGTGTGGCGCACGCGCCCGAAGAAGGCGTCGCCCACGTCCCAATTGGTGTCGGCCGAAATATAGAGCGCATCCTCCCACGAGCCGCGCGCGGCGTTGGTGCCCTGATTGTAGATGGTGAAGGTGACGGAGGCGTTGCGGCCCGGAGCGGCGTTCGCCGGAATGGTGATTGGCCCGGCGACGAGATCCACCGGCGGCAGGAGTTGCACGTCCATCGGCTGCGGATCGAAGGCGATGTTATTCTCTTTGAGGTTGCGCTCGTAGATCGCTTTACCCGAGTCGGAACTGACAAAAACGTAGAATGGCCCGGACAATCCCGGCGGAATCTCGAAGCCGGTGCTGTTGGTGTAGCGCTGGCCTGGCGCCAGGTTCTGCGGGCGGTAGGCGAAGCCGAGGTAGGTGTCGTTACGAACATCGAGGAATTTGTCGAGCGACAGGTAGGCTGCTTCATACCAGGGGCCGTTCGCCGGGGCGCCGCCGACGTTTTGCACCGTCCACGATAGATCGAAGACCTGTCCGCTGAAGGCCACGGCGGGCGCGTCCACCAGCGTCACCGCGAGATCCGGCACCGCTTTGCGCGTGATGACCAGCGGCAGGGAAACGAGCTGGTTGTTGGCCTCGCTGCCACCTTCGACCACCTGGTTGTACAAATCCGTCACGAAGATAAGGTAGAACGTGCCCTCGGTGTCCAGCGGCAGGCGCGCGCGCAGGGAATTGGTGTAGCTGCCGCCCGGCGCCAGGGTGCTGAAGCTCTGGCGCCAGCCGAGCAACAGGTCGTTGGCGTTGAGCGTGGCGTTCGTCGAGAGATACACGGAGTCGTACCAGTAACTGGAGTTGGGCCAGCGGTCGCCGAGATTGCGCACCTCCCATTGCACGATGATTTCGTCGCCGGACTCCGCCGCACCCGGCGCGACGAGGTTGACGGCGGCCAGATCCGCCGTGTGCCGGGAGATGGCGATGGGGATCGGGCCGAAGACGTTGTTGTTCTCGTTCGTGCCTTCATAGACCTGATTGAAGCGGTCAGCGACCAGGAACAACTGGTAGGTGCCGGGGAAGGTTGTGATGGGAATCTGCACGGTTTCATTATTCACCTCATATACGCCGTTGGCGCCGAGCAACCCGTCATGCACCCGGTTCACCAGTTCGACATCATCGCCATCATCCAGGAAAACATCCGGGGAGAGCACGACCCGATCGTACCAACGCGTCACGGCGGAATCGCCGCTGCCTCGATTCGCCACCGCCCACGCGATGGTCATCGACGCGCCAGCTTCGACGCTGGCGGGGGCGGTGAGGCGGGTGCCGACGAGATCGGCGGGGCGCGATTCGATCACCACCGGGACAGGATCGAAGCCGAGATTGTTCGTGTTGTTGAGTTCGAACACGTCGTTGTTCGCGTCGATCACGACAAAGGCGTAGAAGGTGCCCGTCAAGTCATTCGCCAGCACGGCGCTGATCGTTCGCGTGTAGGCCTCGCCCGGATTCATCGCTCCGTAATGAGGCAGTGACGCCAGCGTTAGCGCGGTGGCGACGTTGAAATTCGTGTCGGACGACAGATAGAGCCGGTCGGTCCAGCTCGAGTTCGGCGTTTCCGTGGCGCCGTTGTTGGCTACGCGATAGGCCACCGACAGGACATGGCTGGCGAGCGCGCTGTCCGGCGCCGCGACTGATGTGGCCACGAGATCGGGCGGTGGCGTCAGAAAAATGGTGGTGGCGAAGGACGCCGGGCCGTCGTTGTTGCCCTCGAAGGCGAATTCATACACCTGGTTGTAAATGTCACTCTGCACGATGAAATACCAGTCACCCGCCACCCCCACCGGCAGCTTGACGGTGTTGGTCGTGGTGTAGGACGAACCCGACTCCAGCGCGCCGAGATGCTCGAACACTCCGAGATCGAAATCGGAGGCACTGATCGTGGTGTTGGTGGAGAGATAGACCCGGTCATTCCAGCGCGTCTCGAACGTCTGACCGGGTCCGGCATTGGTGATGGTCCAACTGAGCTGATTCGATTGCCCGGAGAAGGCGTTGCGCGGCGCCAGCACCGCATGCACGTGCAAATCCGGCGGCTGCGTCAGATGCACCTGGGTTACTGCGCCGATGTTGACGTTGTCTGTCTCGTTGGTGTTCTCGAAGACGTTGTTGAAGGTGTCGGCCCGGACAATGAAGTAGTAGTTGCCCTCGATCCCGCGCGGCAGGGTGACGGTGAGGCTGTTGGCATAGCCATCGCCCGGGTTCAGATACGACGCGTTCCGGGCGGATCCCAGATACGTGTCATTGCCGAAGTTGGTATCCGCGGAGAGATACACGCCATCGTACCAAATCGGCGAGCGGGTTGCGGCCGCGCCAATATTGGTCACCGCCCACCGGATGAGGGTGTTCTGGCTGGAGAACGCCTCGGTGGGCGCGATAACCTGCGTGACCGCGAGATTGGGTGTGGGCGAGAGGCGCACGGCAACGGGCTGGGTCGAGACCAGACCGTTGTTGCCTTCATTGTTGAACTCGAAGATTTCGTTGGCCGCGTCGGTCTGCACCAGCACCCATCGGTTTCCGCTGAGTTCCTGCGGAAGGTTGATGCGTTGTCTGCGTTCGATCGACTGGCCGGGGTCGATGTGCCCGGTGAACTCGAAGTTCCCATAGAACTGTGCGCCAGCTCCGTTGGCGGCGGTGGCCAGATACAGGAAATCCCGGAACGTGCCGCTCACGGCCGCGCCGCCGCGGTTGGTCACCACCCAGATGATTTCAATTTCCTGTCCCGACATGGCGTCGAAGGGCGCTTGAATGGACGCCACCGCCAGATCCGGCACCGGCGGCACGGTGACCCGCAGCGGCCGGACGATGAGGTTGTTCGTTTCCCCCGACTCGTAGAGCTGGTGCCCGCCGTCGGCTTCCATGAAGAGGAAGAAGTCGCCCTCGATGCCCTCCGGCAGACGCAGGTTGTCGATGACGGTGTAGCGCTCGCCCGGTGCCAGAGCGGCGCTGCGGCAGTTGGCCGAGAGGTAAACCGCGTTCGCGTTCAACACGTTTGTCCGCGAGAGGTAGATATAATCGCACCAAGCCGCCGCAGTCGTGCCCACGCCCTGATTCAACACCGACCAGCTCAACTCAAAAGCCTGGCTGAGTTGCGTGACCGTCACGGACACCGGCACGACAAAGTCCGTCGGGATCAGGTCTGGATTGTCGAGGTGCAGCGGCAGGGCGAGGAGGTTGTTCGCCTCGTTCGGTTCGGCGAAGAAGTCCGCGCCGTCGGTCCGGAGCAGCAGGAAGTAATCGCCGGCCTGCACCGCGGGGATCGTGATATTCACCTGCTGGGTGTAGCTCCCGCCAGCCGGCAACGTCGCCGGCCAGGAGTGAACGAAATTCCCCAGCAGGAGGGCGGAACCGTCCAGCGCGGCGTTCGTCGAGAGATAGAAGCGGTCGCCCCAGCCAGGTTGCGCCACCGTGGGGCCGAGGTTGGTGATCACGAAGGTGGCCGTGATCGGCTGCTGGCTCGACGCATTCGTCGGCGCGTCGAGACTGACCACCGCCAGATCGGGCGAGCCAATGTTGATGGGCATCGCGCGGACGTTGTTGGCCTCGTTGTGCTCGAAGAGATTGGTGCCGGCGTCGGTGTAAACGAGCAGGAAATAGTTCCTCGCCACGCCGGGCAGGGTGACGGAATTCGTCCGCGTGTAGCTGCCACCTCCGGCGACGATGCTGTTCGCAGCATTCTCGGCAAGCAGGGTGTCCCCCGGTTCGAAGGTCGCATTCGAAGAAAGATAGACCCGGTCCGTCCACGGCGGGAAGGCGGTGGTGCCGCCCAAGTTTTCGATAGTGTAGGTGAGTTGAATCGTGCCGCGCGCTTCGGCCGCGGCCGGCGCGGTCAGACTTGAGGGCGTCAGATCCGGCGAGGCGATGGTGATGGGCCGGACAAGGATTTGATTGGTCTCGTTGAGCTCGCGCACGTAGTTCTGGTCGTCCAGCCGGACGATCAGGTAGTAATTACCCTCCGGGACATTGGGCATGATGATGGTCGGGCTGTTGGTGAAGGATTGGCCTGGCGCCAGCGGCGTGAGCCGGTCAAAGCGCTCGATGCCGTAATCCGTGCCATACGCCGGGATTCCGAGGCGGATATCCGAGGCGTCGATCTGGTCATTCGTCGAGAAATACAACCGATCGGACCACTCGACACCAAAATAGGGACTGTAAGCCGAGGCGACGCCGTCGCCGGCATTGAGATCGACCCAACTGATCGGGATGGGCTGGCGGATACTGGCGATGGCGGGCGCCGTGAAGTTAGTCGGCACGAGGTCCGGCACCGTCAAGTGTGCCGGCAAGACGTAGTCGTTGTTCGTTTTGGTGGACTCGATGATATACCCGTAGGTGGAGGGGGCTACGCGCAGGATCAGATAATAATCGCCGCTGGGCGTGACGGGCAGGGTGAGGGACGTGGTATTGGTCAGGCGCCCGCCCACGGCCAGGTTCGCCGCGTAGCCATGTGAGCCGACGAAAATGGCGTTCGCGTCCCAAACCGCGTTGGTGGAAACATAGAATTGGTCGAACCACGTCAGGTTTTGAACGATGCCAGGGCCGTTGTTGACCAACGTCCACGTAAACTGCATCGGCTGGCCGGCCACCAAGGGACCCGAGGCCTGAAAAGCGACGGGCTGGAGGTCCGGATTGATCACCGTGACCGGGACGAACAGGCTGTTGTTGGTTTCATTGGTCTCGATGATGTCGCCGAAGTTATCCACCTCGACGCGGAGCAGGTAATTGCCTCCGGCAGCGTAGAATTTCTGCGCCATGTTCGAGTTGGCGTAACTCGCTCCTCCGGGCAGCAACGTGCCGCCGGGCAGCGATCCATAGCCCTGCCAACCGACCATCGTGCCATTGGTTGTGTAAAGGTAGAGGCCGTCATTCCAGTTGGCGACCGAACCGGGTCCGGTGTTGGTCACCGTCCAGAATACGGGCACCGGCGTTTGCGAGTTGACTACGGCCGGGACCGAGAGGGTCAGCGGGCGCAGATCCGTCGGCACATAAATCCTGACGACGGCGCCAACATTGAGACTTCCCCACTGGTTGCTGGCGGTTACTGAGTAGTTAGCGGTGTCAGTCAGTTGAACATTGGTGAGCGCCAGCGTGGAGTTCGTTGCTTTCGGGATAACCTGTCCGTTCTTGTACCATTGGAAGTCGGGCGGTGGATTCCCGTAGGCTTGCACCTCGATCGTGACTAGGGAGCCAACTGGCGCATTTGTCGCGACCGGGTAATGGGTGAGTTGGGGCGCAACGTTGTCACTGATGGACACTTCATCCAGCCATACCGTGTCCAGGAACGCCGCGCCAGAAGCGTCCTTGCTATACCTCCACCGGAGATTGTGAACCCCCGGGGGAATGACATACTCGTTGTAGGACCAGTCGCTGTCGCCCGAAATAGTGTCATAATAATAGCTGCCGTCCACGATGAACGCCAGGTAATCCCCGCCGAAAAAATCGCCGTAATCGCAGGACGTTTTCCACCAAAAATCGACGGTCTTTGGTCCCGTGATCGTGGTCTGAATGTCCGACTGCTGATTGTCGCTGATGGCGCCGCTCTGCGCCGCGTCAATGCCGTCATGGGTGGTGTTCGTCTGGGCGAACCAGAAACCGTTTCCGCTGGTGGTCCAGGCATATTGCGGCGCGTCCACCGCGTCGCCGATCGGATTGGAGACGCCGGAGTAGCTTGCTTCGTCCAGCCAGGCCGCGTCGGCACCGCCCGAGTCGCTGCCATCCTTGGTGTAGGTCCAACGGACCACGTGGAGGCCTGCCGGAATGTCGAGTGTCTGCTCCAACCACCCGCTGTCGCCGGTGATGCTGGTTTCCTCAGTTCCATCGAGCGCAATGTTGAGGAAATCGAAACCATCCTCGCTCGACACCCGCCACCAGAAGGTCAGTGTCCCCGGACCGGTCAGCGAGGTTTCGACCCACGATTGCTGGTCGTCCAGGATGCCGCCGCTTTGCGCGGCCATGATGCCATCGTGGGTTTCGCTGGTCTGGCTGAACCACGGCAAGTCGCCGCCCGTGTTCCAGGCAAGGAACGGCGCATTGAGCGTGTCTCCCAGACTGTTGAAATTGGTGACTTCGAGGCCAGGATTCGCGTAAAGGAACGCGATGTCGGAGGCAGAGAGTCCCGCGCTGTATATCTGCAGATCGTCCAGCAGGCCGTTGAAGGTGGTGTAGCCGTTGCCGACGGAAATGCGCCGGAGCGCGTCGAGAATGTTTGGGTTGCCCACGCCGGTCGAGTCCAGCACGCCGTTCACGTAGATGGCTTTCTCGCCGCTGCCGAGCTTGCGCGTCACCGCCACGTGAACCCAGTTGCCGGTGTTGATGTCGTTGGTGGAATGGAGTGTTTCATCGGGATTGCCGGTCATGAAGCCCGCTTTGGTGTCGTTGATGGCGAGGGGTACGGTGTCGTTCACCTGACCACCGCTCTTGCCCCAGATGATGCCCGCGCCGTCATGGGCTTGATCGCTGGAATTGCCCATGCTCTGGGTCGTCTTCACCCACACCGCCACCGTGAAATTGCCGCCCAACGCCTGCGACAGGTTGTCCTGGAATTCGAGGAAACCGCCATAGGTGAAGCTGGCCGCGCCGCCGTCCTGGCCGTTCGGATTGTAGGTTGGTAGCTGGCCCCAATAGGCGAGATACGCATGGTTGTCCTGGCCGGAGGAATCGAATCCCAGCCAGTTCTCGTCATCAAATCTCAGATGTGCCTGCAAGCCGGGCGGCGGCACCGTGAACGTGCCGACGCGGAAGCGAATCGTGCGCCGCTGGTTCAGCCACGAGCCGGCGTCCCATCCCGCCAGCGGACTGTTTCCCGCGTCCAGCGCCGGGCTGATGTTCACCCAGGCGGCGCCATTCGTGGCGACGATCACCGCGAAGTCATGCACGCCGAGGTTCAGCGTCGGCGCCGTTGACCAACTCGTGCTCCCGGGCGGCAAGGTCGCGCCGCCGTAGGTCGCGCCGCTCAACTCGACGCGGTTCGTGTCCCACGGCTGCGTGCTCGTCCAGGTGAACGCAGGATTCTCGGGATTGCCCGTCGAAGCATCCACCGGCGAAGTGATGTTGATGACGGCGAAATCGTTGGTGGAGAGATTGGTGACGCTGACGGTGAAATGATACACCTGCTGGGTGGGCGAACCTTCGTTCAACACCAGCGTCCAAAGGCCGTTCGTCGCTTCCTGGAGCGCCTCGTCCAGCGTGCCGTAACCATAGCCGCTGCCCCCGAGCCAGCCTGTCGGTCCGCCCATCCGGACCCAGTGGTTGGTGTGCGGCGATGCCACCAGATTCGTCGCGCTGAAAGTGTTGGGCGAGAGATTCAGATTCACGCCCAGACCAAAATACTGCCAGCCGCCTTCCTGCTCAGGCCCGCGGTTGCGGGAGAACTCCAGCCCCACCCGGATCGCTGGCTGCGGCGCAGGCGCGGCCACTCCGGCCGCAGCGAAGATGCTCTGAATCTCGGCGCTGGAAAGTGCGCGGTCGAATACCGCGACTTCGTCCAGCCGCCCGTTTAGCGAACGGTCGGTGAACACGGGGCTGTTGCCGAGAACCAGTTCGTTCGTGCTGCCGGTGAGTTGCGGCGAGAAAGGCAGATCGCCCACCAGCACGCCATTCACGTGCAGCCGTTTGAACTGGCCGGAATTGCTGAAGGTGAACGCCAGATGATACCAGGTGTTCGTGGCCAACCTCGGATTCGCGTCGTAGAAAACCTGCGGATAATTCCCTCCGTAGCCGTTGAGCCGGTCGTCGCGGGTCATCACGAAATCCAGTGGGCTTTCAAACTGCGACTTAATCATCAATGTGACCTCCTGGGGCACCGCCGACGGCAGTTGGGCGAAGTTCACCCAGGCCATGAAGGTGCCCGCGCTGGCGAACTGAAACTCGGTGTCCAGTCCGGTGGTGATGGAATCGCCATTGCCATCGAGCACCGCCGCGCGGTTGCCCGTCACGCCGGCGAGCGGCACGCCGCCGCCCGAGGCGGTCACGGTGGTGTCGCCCTGAAATGACGTGATGAAGGCGTTGCTGAGGCTGGCATCGTTCGCAGATTCAAGCCGCCAGTACGCCACCGGTCCCGCCGCGAGTACGGCCTCTGGATAGCGCACTGCCGGCGCTCCGGGATCGAGCGTGTACTGCCACAATGCGCCGGGCGCGGCGGCGTCGAACGCATTGGGCGCGGCAGCCAGATCGACAATGCCGGGCGCGGCTGCCCAACTCATCAGCACCGTCCCGTTCGCAGGTTGCGCGAAGGTGAACGTGTACGTGGCGCCGCTGCCGCTCAAGCCGGTGGCCGGGGTGCCGTTGATCCGCAGGTCGGAGGCGTCCACGCCCGTGACCGCTTCACTGAAGGTCACCTTGACTGAACTCAGCGTCTGCACGGTTCCGGGGACGGGCAGCACATTCGACAGGGTGGGCGGGGTCGTGTCGGGACCGAAGAAATGCACCTCGCCGATCTGCATGCTGTTGGCCGTTGACGCATCCCGCACCGTTGTCACCAGCACCCGATAAGTGTTGAAGCCCGCGCTGTTGGCGAAGGCGATGACCGAACCTCCGGTGGACCGTCCGGGATCAGCGGCCAAACCACTCGCGCCCGAGTAGAGCAGTGTCCAGGTGGCACCCGCCGCCGCTGTCGAAGGATCCGCGGCGCCGGCTCCCTCCAGCGTCACCGTGCCCGGATCGCGCTCGGGCGAATCGTTGCCGGCGATGAACTGGAAGCCGGTCACCGTGGTCAGGCCATTTGGGATGGTGACAATGAAACCCGTGTTGGTCTTGGCGAAATTCAGGTACTTGGTGCCCCCGTCGCCGTCGATGGCGAGGTCCGGCGATTCTCCGCCCGGATAATTGTTGGCCCCGTCGGTGAAGCCTTCGACGGCGATGGCGCTGGTGGCGCCGCCCGGACTGGCGGCGACTCCGATGATGGCGTGACCCGGTGAAAGCAACGTCGCTGCGGAGGCGTTCGGCGCGCTCACGCTCGCAAGCAGGAAAGTGATCGAGACGAAGGAAGCGAGGGAGTGAAGTCTCATGGCGGGCATATGCATAGAGGTGGATCTGCTTTGGGCGGACGAACGCGACGGGATGGTCGGTTGAATCGGCAGGGCACTCTTGGGTCGCGCTTGAGGTTCACTGAACGACCGGGTGCGAGGGCGCGACGAAACGCCGGAAGCCTCCGCGCTCGCAGAACCGCACCGGGCGACCATGAACCGGGAGCGCGGGCCTCCTGCCGGCGAGGGAGCGATTCTTCCGGGGACACGCCGGCAAAATGCCGGCGCTCCACGAACAGCGGTTCATGGGAAGAGGAAAACGCGGGAGCCTGCGCCGGGATTAGCAGCAGAAGCGGGGAAATTGTAGTATCGAGTGGGGATTCTCCGGACGGATCGTCAGATGGGTGTTCCGCCTCGCAGCGCCCGCGCGCCACCAGAGCGATGCCAGACACCGCGGCAAGACAGAACATTTCCAAGGACAATATCCGGGTCGGTTCCATCGGTTGTTTTGGTTACATCCACCGCCTCGGCCGCTGCTGCGAACGGAGATCGGATGGCCGGCCCGAGGCTGGTGCTTGTTTTCCGGCATGCTGCCATCCCAGAAAGTGGGCGTTAGATATATTACTCCTTTCTGTAATGCAATCATATGTTTTGCAAATCCTGCGGCTGACCGGGCTGCATCAAGCTCGGCACGCCCGGCGTAGCGCAGGTTTCCAAGCCTGCTGTCTGGCGGGTTTCCAATCCGCCGATCGTGGATAGACGCGGAACCTGCGGACTTTCGACGGTATGCCGATTGGAATTCGGCGAAACGGCAAATTGGAAATCTGCGCTACGAGGCACTGAGAATCGGAGCGTGATGCAGCCCGGCTCGGCTGACCGTGCGGGTCCGCACCGGGATGGCCAGCCGCCGCCCATCAGCAGCGCGCGTGCCGGGTGGTGGGTCCAACCCGGCTCCCGCAATGAAACTCGCGCCAGGATCCCGAGGCCCAGCGCGGCAAAGCCGCCCCTAAAAGAATTGGCCGCAAGAAACACAGGAAGGCGCGAAATGCTTGGCCGTTTTTGCGACAATAGGAATCCTCGCCGAATCGTGCGGCTCTCCGACATGGCATTGCAGAGGCCGATGGGTTTGCTGCGCGATCGAACGCGGTCTGAAAGAGATCCCTCACGGTCGGTTCGAACTCTTCGCGACTTGGCGTTTTGGCGCGAGAAGCTGGACTCCAAGCCGGCGTTCGGTTTCAAGCAGGTGTTTTCGGAATTTCGACCCTCCCGATCCGGCCGGAATGACGCCGCGATTCGCGGTCCCCACTGTTCAGAACTGGCGATCCAACGGCCCGCCCGGTTTGGCTTTGCGCCAGTAGGTGGCGACGTTGGGATCGCGGCGAAGTTGCAGCAAATCTTTCCCGGTCAGCCGCAGCAGCAGGCCCAGCGGCGTGACAACCAACAGGAAGACCATGCTCAATAAAACCCGGCCCATCACCTGGCCGACGTGAAAGCTTGCCGTCATGCCCCCGCGGTAGAATCCGCGGAACAACCTTGGCCGCACAACGCAGATCAGCACCGCCAGGACCAGCATGGTCGTGATCGTCGTGAACCCTGCTGCGCCCAACAGGTGCCGCCGCCAGAGCAGCGCGGCGAGCGCGATCCCCATCGCCGCCAGGACGACGGTGAACTTGAGCCACTCGCGCGGATTCTCTTTGAGCTTCGGTTGCATGGTTCTGAATCAGATGCCGAGTTTAACCACGGATGAAACCAGATTTACACGGATGAGTCCGCCACCGGCGCCACCGCGATGTTGGATCGCGGTAAGTTCTCGCCGCATTTTCGGCAGGCGACTTGTCGCCGTTGAACGGACATGCGCGCGACATGGTTCCGAGCCGCTGGACGCGGCTCTGCCGGGCCGACCAGTCGGCCCGGCGGGAAAAGCGGCGACAAGTCGCCCGCACTCCAAATCGTTGTCGGCCGTGCGTGGGTTTTCATCATTGTATTGCCGATGATCCCGCATTGAACCGTCGCACCTGGATGGACGGATTGTTTGTTCCAGGCATTTTGTAACTCCGCGTCCATCGGTGTTCATCCGTGGTTAATCCTGTTGAATTCCCTTAATCCGGCACCGGTTCAAACGTCCTCGCCACTCGCTGCTGAGGCTGCGCGGCGCGGTCCAGCAGGAAGCCGCCCATCACGAGGCAATCCATCTCCGTGTTGACGAAGCAGCGGTAGGCATCGTCGGGCGTGCAGACCACCGGTTCGCCGCGCACGTTGAATGACGTGTTGACCAGCACGCCGCAGCCGGTGATCGACTCAAACTTCTTGAGCAGCGCGTGCAGCCGCGGATTCTGCTCGTTCGTCAACGTCTGGATGCGCGCCGAGTAATCAACATGCGTCACCGCCGGGATGGTTGAGCGAATTTTACGGATTTGATCGAAGCCCGCCGCGCTGCGTTCGGCAGGAAGCCGCAGCGATTCCTTCACCGGCGCCACCAGCAGCATGTAGGGCGAATCGGTGTCGAGGTCGAAGTAATCGCCCACGCGATCGCGCAGCACGACCGGCGCAAACGGGCGGAATGATTCGCGGAACTTCACCTTGAGATTCATCACCGACTGCATCTTGGCGGAACGCGGATCGCCGAGAATCGAGCGGTTGCCGAGCGCGCGCGGGCCGAATTCCATCCGGCCCTGGAACCAGCCCACGACCTTCTCGGCCGCGAGCAGAGCCGCGGTGCGATCCAGCAGCGCCTCGTCCTCCAGCCGTTCGAAGACTGCGCCGTGCCCGCGCAGCACGGACTCGATCTCCCCATCGGTGAACTCGGGGCCGAGGAAGGCGCCACGCATGGCGTCCGGCTGCTCCGTCAGGCGTGGCGCGAGCGGTGATTCCTGGCCATGCCACGCCGCCAACGCTGCGCCCAGCGCGCCGCCCGCGTCACCGGCCGCGGGCTGAATCCAGAGTTGGTCGAAAATTTTCGCGCGCAGGATACCACCGTTGGCCACGCAATTGAGGGCCACCCCGCCCGCGAGACACAGATTCTTCATCCCGGTGAGGTCGCGCGCGTGCCGGGCCAGTCGCAGCATGACCTCCTCGGTGACCGTCTGAATCGAGCGCGCGACATCGGCGTGGCGCGCTTCGAGCGGGCCATCGAACGGGCGCGGTGGGCCGCCGAAGAGCGCATGAAACTTTTCATTCGCCATGCGCGCGCCGTGCAGGAAATCGAAATAATCGAGATTGAGCCGGAACGAGCCGTCAGGCTTGAGATCAAGGAGGTGATCGTAAATCTGCGCGACGAACTTCGGCTCGCCGTAGGGCGCGAGGCCCATGAGCTTGTATTCGCCGGAGTTCACCCGGAATCCGCAGTAGGCGGTGAAGGTCGAGTAGAGCAGGCCGAGCGAGTGGGGGAAACGCAGCTCCTCGTGAATCGTGATCGTGCGCCCGCGGCCCTCGCCGACGGTGGTGGTGGCCCATTCGCCCACGCCATCGACGGTGAGGATGGCGGCTTCCTCGAAGGGCGATGGATAAAACGCGCTGGCCGCGTGCGCCTGGTGATGCTCGGTGAAGAGCACCGGGCAATCGGTGCGCAAGCCGGGGAGTTCATCGCGGATGGCCTGGCGAAGATTCAATTTCTCCCCGAGCCAGTTCGGTACCACCCGGCCGAAGGAGATCAACCCGCGCGGCGCCACCGCCAGCCACGTTTCCAGCATGCGGGCAAATTTCGTGATCGGCTTGTCGTAGAACACGACGCCGTCGAGGTCGGCGGGCGTGAGGCCGCTTTGGCGCAGGCAGAACTGGATCGCTTGCTGCGGAAAGCGCTCGTCATTCTTGCGCCGGCTGAAGCGTTCCTCCTGAGCGGCGCCAACGATTTGCCCGTCGCGCAACAGCGCCGCCGCCGAGTCGTGGTAGAAGGCCGAGATGCCCAGAAGGTGGCGCATGGCCGGTCACATGAACGGATACATCAGCGGTGCCAGCACCGAGGTGGAGCTGAAGAGGATGAGCGCGCCGAGAATGAGCAGCAGGATGACCAGCGGCCAGAGCCACCATTTTTTTTCCTGCTTGAGGAAGAGGAAAAATTCTTTGCACAGCGCCCACATCGCCAGGATTTGTAACGGTCGGCACGGCATCTGACAAGCCGGCAGACCGTCCGCGGCATCGGAGGAGCGCAACCGCGCACTGCCCCCGAAGGCAACCGGGTTGGAGCGCGACGTTTACGTCGCTTCATCGTTCGCGAGACCGTCCGGCAATGTTTCGCCAACACCCATCGAACGCGGAAGCGGCCTCAAGGCCGCGCGCCGGGGTCAGCCAAGTTTCGCCCCGGCGCGCCCGACCGGGCATTGAAAGCTTTCCACCTCTGACCGGGACCGCTAAGGTCATTCTCGTCGCTACCGTGAAACATCCCGTGGTCATGGGCCATTTCAACATCATCCGACAACGCGCCGATGGGATGGAACGTCAATTCCTCTGCCGCGCTGGTCGCGCGTCAGCGGCTGCGGCGCTGCTTTTGCTCGCCTGCCCCACCCTGCGGGCACAGCCGACCAACCCCGCCCCCTCTGTCACCCTGACCAATTTCCGCCAGGTTCTCGAACTGACGACTGGTGAGGCCAGAAAACATCGGCCTGTCGAGAGCCGCGCGGTCGTGACGCTGGCTGACCCGGTCGCTAAAATCCTGTTTTTCCAGGACGCCTCCGCGGGCATCTTCGCCTATGGAGTCGAATCGTCCGAACGCTTGCGCCCCGGCCAGATCATTGATGTCCGGGCCGTCAGCGAGGCGGGCAAGTTTTCGCCGATTCTCAGCCAGGTTTCCCTGCGACTCGTCGGCGCCGGACCTCTGCCGCCCCCGCGCAAGACCACTCTGGCTGAATTCACAGGCGGCGCCTTCGACAGCCAATGGGTCGAATTGCAGGGCGTCGTGCGCAGCGAATCGGCTCCGGGCCAGCGGCTGAAGTTCGATCTCGGCTCCGGCCATGATCGCGTGCCGGTGTGGGTTCAGCAGGCGGACACGAACCGCCCGAGCCTGGTGGATTGCGTGGTGCGGGTGCGCGGTGTGGGCGGCGTCCTGTTCAATTCCGCCGACCGCGTCACCAGCTTCCTGCTCTACGTCACAAGCCTCGACGAGGTCACGGTGCTGGATCGGCCCGAAGAGGATGTGTTCAATCGACCGGTGACCGCCGCGCGTGATCTCTCCACCTACGCGATGCGCCGCAATGCCGACCGGCGAATCCGCGTCCGGGGCGTGGTCGCCCGCATCAGTTCCAGCCGCAAATTCTGTCTGCGCGACGAGAGCGGCCACATTCATTTGCAGGCGGCCCAACCGGCCGAGGTGCGTTCGGGTGAGTTGGTCGAAGCAGCGGGCTTTACGGTGCTCAGCGAAGAGACACCCTCGTTACACGAGGTGATCTTCCGGTCGCTTGGCCAGACCACCAATGCTCTGGAGTCCCCCGTTTCGATCGGCCAGTTGCTTGACGGCCGGCACGAGCACGAAATGGTTTCGATCGAGGGACAGTTGCTACAGCGCCATTTTTCTCTCAAAGGCGTGGCCAACCTCCTGCTGGAAAGCGGCGGCCAGAGTTTCGCCGCCTGCCTGCCTGCAGCGGAGTCGTCCGCCTTCGCCGACCTCCGCCCGGGCAGCCAGTTGCGCGTCCTTGGGGTGGCTGAGCTTGACCGCTCGGCCGATCCTGCGCGTCCGCTCGCCAGCGTCTGGCTGCGTTCTTCCACCGGGGTGAAACTGCTCGCTCCGCCGCCCCGGCAAATCCACTGGCTTTCGTTGCTCACCTTCGGCCTCCCAGGATTGGCAGGGTGCGCCGGCCTTGGATGGCTCATCTGCGCGCAGCAGCGCCGATGGCGGCAGATCCAGCGGGAGTTCGAGGAATCACAGCGAGGCTTGCAGGACTCGCTGTCCGCGCGCGAGCGCATGGCGCAGGATTTGCACGACAACGTCATGCAGTCGGTTTTCGCCGTCGGCCTCGGCCTCGAAGACTGCCGGCGCAAACTGCGCGCCGCTCCGGAGGCGGCCGAGGAACAACTCAACGCGGCGATCAGCGCGCTCAACGCTTCATTGCGAGAAATCCGCCGGTTCATCGGCGGTTTGGAGCCGCAGGCGATCAGCGGACATGAGTTCAAGGCCGCCCTCAAATCCCTCGCCCTCACCATCGGCGACAGCGCCGGGCAGTTCGCCATCGACGTGCATCCGACCGCCACGAGCCGGTTGACCACCGAGCAGGCCACGCAGTTGTTGAACATTGCCAAGGAGGCCATGAGCAACAGCCTCCGCCATGCGCACGCCAGCAAAACGGTGGTTTCCCTCCAACCCGAACATGGCACCATCCGCCTGGAAGTCGCCGACGACGGCGTGGGCTTCAATCCGTCATCCGTCCGCGACCAGACGGGACTCGGTCTGCGCAACATCGAAAGCCGCGCACGCAGCCTCGGAGCACGGCTTCAGGTGATTTCCGCGCCTGGCCGGGGTGCCCGCATCATCGTGGAATTGCCGCAAACCAAATTATGAGCGCCACACTGACCGAAACCAAAACGATTCGGATCATCCTCGCCGAAGACCATGTGGTGACCCGGCTGGGCTTGCGCACCCTCCTGCAAAGCCGCGACCACCTCAAAGTGGTTGGCGAAGCCGGCACGGTGGCCGGGACGATCACCGCAGTGGAAGACCTTCGCCCGGACGTGGTGCTGCTCGATGTCCGGCTCACGGACGGTCTCGGCTTCGAAGTCTGCCGGCACATTCGCGAAAGGAATCTCGACACCCGCACGCTCATGTTGACCTCCTTTGCCGATGACGAAACCATCTTCAACTCCATCGCCGCCGGGGCCGATGGCTACCTGCTCAAGGAAATTGATGGCGACGGCCTGGTCAGCGCCATTGAGAGTGTGGCCGAGGGGAAGTCGATCCTCGATCCGGCCGTGACACGGCGGGTGCTGGCGCGAATGCGGGACGGCGCTCCTGCTCGAGAAATCGACAGCAAACTCGCGCTCCTCTCCCCCCAGGAACGGCGCGTGCTGGCATTCGTGGCTGAGGGCAAAACCAACAAGGAAATCGCCGTGGAGATGACCCTGAGCGACAAGACGGTGAAGAACTACCTCGCCAATGCCCTCGATAAACTCCAAATGAACCGGCGCTCGCAGGCGGCAGCTTTCTTTGTGCGGAATGTGCCGCCGAAGCCGTAGAGAGGCGGCAAGCCGCGCGCTGAGTCGGGAAGAATGGGGGGGCGGGGAGAAGAAGGATATTGTGGAGTGATCGCGCAGGCCGAGGCATCGGCGACGAAGTCACCGTGCGCCGTTTTGTGCGCTATCAGGCGGGCGAAGTGATTGCCTGATGACTTTCTCCATTTTCATACCGGGCCGCTGGCGTGGGCGGCCCGCTTTCTCGAACGGACCTGTTCTGACGTGGGAAGACGTCGGTTAACAGAAGCAAAAAAGGCAGGACTGAAAGCAGCCCTGCCCTTTCCAAATTACCGCGGGATGGTTGTCAGGCGACTACGCCCGGCGACGCACAACTCCCAGCACGGCCAATCCAGCCCCCAAAAGAATCAATGTCGATCCCCCATCAGGGACGGTAGTGCCAGAGGTCCCATTGAGACCGGCGTGAGACGTTCCCTGAAACTTATTGTTCGTGTTCTTGATGCCATTGGCCCCATTGTTCCACAGGGTGATGGAATCAAAAGTTCCCGAATTAAAGCCCGCCAAATCCGTGGAATCCCACCATAGGTATTCGTTGGAAGCTTTGAGAAAAGCCGAAGTTAGAACGGGCTGCGGATTACTGCCAAACGCAATCTTTACCCAAAACCCGGTGTCGGCATCGCCTCCGAGAGTCGAGGAATAGAGGCCCGCGGCACTGCCGCTATCAACCCCCGCTGCCGACACCTCGTAGAACGCGGATGTAGTATTGCCAGGGATGTGCGTGGCGACCGCTGAATGCATATCAAAGCTGATGGCGCTGACCTGCGAAGCGAGCGGCAAGCACACTGCACACGCCAGCACTGCCGTCCATTTCTTCATGTTTGTGGTTTTCATGTTTAATTTGTCTGTCTGCTTGTTCCAAATTTGTTTTTATTTCCGCTACCACCAAGAGCATCAAAAGCACTGGCCGCGCCGTTGCATCTTCGGATCGGGTCTCGCATAACTAATGTGTTTCAGCAGTGGTCGTTATGTTCAAACAAAAAAATGCGACTCGCCGTTCCCAAAAGTCTGGTTATGGAAAGTATTCCGACGAAAGATTCGAACTTCACCGGTTCTGTCTCTTCAAACCTCTTCTAATCAGCATCATAAGCAGCAAACAGAAAGTGTATATTTGCTTAACACTCTGATACGCAATAGCTAGTGCTATGCGGCTCTGGCGACACCCCTCCAGACAGCCTTGCAGCTCAGTCCGCAATCGGAAGGCGTAACTCCTCTTCCTTCGTCCGCCAGGAACAAAACTCGCGCCGCCTTCTCTCAAGAGAGCGGGCTGGAGGAGGAAGGAAACAATGAACCAAGTCGGGCGCTAGGCTGAACTGCAATAGAACGCAGCGACGCCGTGCGGTGGCTTCTTCGCCGAAGTAATTGACCACGGCCACGAACCAATCATTGATTGATGCTCAGGCAGGCACCGCCGGCAGGTTGGGCTAAAAGCCCGCTAGTTTGCCTCTCTACCACCGCTTGACCAGAGGCACCTCGCCCGGATCGAGTTCCGCCCAAGAGGTGATGTAGTAGCCGCGAGACGGCCCGATGCGGCCGAGCACCTCGTCGTAGTGGAAGTTGAAATGCCCGTTCATGCGCACCGTTTTCGTCACGCTCGCGCCAATGAAATCGGCGGTATCGTTGCCGCCGCCGTTGAGGGTGAACGCGGCCTGCGGCGCGTAAATGGTCCCGGTGAAGCCAGCGTTGCCGCTGAAGGTCACCGAGGCGCAGGCGGGCAGTCCCCAGAATCGACAACTGCCGGCAAAGCCATCGCTGTTCAAGGTATTGTTGCCCGCGAGCGAGACACTGGGCGCCGACGAATAGATGTCGATCGATTGACCCGGCATGATGTTGAGCGAATCAATGGATAAACTGCCGGTGACGTGCACCACCGCGCGCCCGCTGACATAGACCGAACCATCCAAGTTGTTGATCTGATAATTACCGTCGTCGAGGATATAGTCGTAGGTCGCCTCGGAGGCGATGACGACGGCATTGGTCACCACACCCGAGTAGGTGGCGGTGAACAGAGGATAGTAATAGCCCTTGATTTTGCTGCCCGCTTTGTTCGTGGAAATCGGTCCCGGTGAATTGGTCGGCCAAGCCGTGGCATAGACAGTATTTGTAGTGATTGCGACAAAGCCAGCGCCTGGATAGCTGATCGAGGCGATGCTGGTGCCATTGGAACTGACCGTGAAGTTGGTGGTGATGATGCTCTTCGGAGGGTCCCGCTTGGTCGGAGTCAAATAGCCTCCGCTGAACGGCGGCTTTACGTCCGGAAAACTCATGTTCATGTCATTCATCACGTAGCCCGGCTGAATGCCCTTGTTGCCCCCATTCACCCAGGCGAGATCCCCGACGGTTCCATTGGGACCAAGGGAAACCGTGCCGCGCGGACCGGTGGCGACGTGGCCCCGGATGTTCGCGTTGCCGATGTTGATGGCGTTGGTGATGCCGGCGTTTGAGGCGATGTCACCGTTGGAGCGCCGGAAGCGCGGGTCGTACAGCCCGTTGGTGCTGTAACGAGAATCGCTGGAATCAAAGCTGTCGGTGGAGATGTTGTTGCCATTCAGGTCAATGGTGTCCTTGGCGACCATGCCCCGGGCAAACAGGCGATCCTGGCCCAGCGTCACCCTCACCCCGCGACCGATGTAGGTGCTGTTCGGCGCTCCCGAGAGGTCGGCGAACAGCACGGAACTCCCGGCATCGGCAAAGGAGATCGACAGCGGCACATAGCCGCGTGCGACGATGAGGGGACGGATACTGTTGGAGCCGGGCACGTAATTGGTGACCGTGACGATGTAATAATTATCGTCGAGCCAGCGTTCCATGGTGTACCCGGTGCCATTCTTATTCCATCCATCGCCGGCAAGTGTATTTGATCCGTTGACATTCAGGTGGGCCATGGCTTCTTCCAGACCGGCTTCGACCATGGCCATGGAGAGATTCCAGGCCTGCGACCGCATCGTCGCCTGGTTCTGGCTGCGCGTCAGCGTCAGGTAGGTGATCAAGGCGTTTGGCTGGCCGTCAGCGCAGGCCGGTCGGCGTTGGAAAAAAGAAAGGACTAGACATCCGCCCTCAAAAAGGTTCCAATACGCTGGTGAAAGAGCAACTTGATGGCGGCGGCATATCGGCAACGGGGCGCGCC
>JBBRWD010000067.1:0-37708 GCA_038249465.1 Limisphaerales bacterium
GCAAATGAACATGGATTCGTCCATGTGTGCATCCTCCGGCCACGCCGGACATTGGGAACAGCTTGACTGGAACCAGTGCCAGCGACAGGTCAGAAGGCTGCAAGCACGCATCGTCAAGGCGACACGGGAGGGCCGCTGGGGCAAGGTGAATACTTTGCAATGGCTGCTCACCCATTCGTTTGCGGCCAAAGCCTTGGCCGTGAAACGAGTGACGGAAAACCAAGGCAAGAA
Source organism: Limisphaerales bacterium (assembly GCA_038249465.1). Lineage (GTDB taxonomy): Bacteria > Verrucomicrobiota > Verrucomicrobiia > Limisphaerales > JBBRWD01 > JBBRWD01. The sequence goes on from JBBRWD010000067.1 coordinate 232, forward strand.
AACACCCGGAGTGGACCGAGTTCTTTGGCGCACTCCGGCGGCCAAACTCAAAGCCATCAAATCGTTGCAACGTCGTGGATACAGGCCGCTGCCTTTGCGGCGAGTCTATATCCCGAAAGCCAATGGCAAGCTGCGCCCGCTGGGCATTCCGACGATGAAGGACCGCGCCATGCAGGCGTTACACCTGCAAGCGTTGGCTCCCGTCGCCGAAACGCTGGCGGACCGCAACTCCTACGGCTTCCGACCGGAACGCTCCACCGCTGACGCCATTGAGCAGTGCTTTGCGGCACTGGCCAAGGGCAAGTCTCCGCAGTGGGTGCTGGAAGGCGACATCAAAGGTTGCTTCGACCACATCAGTCATGACTGGATGCTCCAACACGTCCCCACGGATGCGACGGTGCTTCAGAAATGGCTGAGCGCTGGATACGTCGAAAATCGAACTCTGTTCCCCACCGAGGCGGGCACGCCGCAAGGCGGCATCATCTCGCCCACGTTGGCGAACTTGGTTTTGGACGGATTGGAAACGCTCCTCAGCCAAACCTTCCGCAAGAAGGAAGTCGCGGGAAAAATCCTCTCTCCCAAAATCAACCTCATCCGATATGCGGATGACTTCATCATCACCGGCGCGACCAAGGACGTGCTGGAAAACGAAGTCCGCCCCCTCGTGGAGCAGTTCCTGCACGAACGGGGCTTGCAGCTCTCGCCCGAGAAAACCTGCATCACGCACATCGACCAAGGGTTCGACTTCCTCGGACAACATCTCCGCAAGTTCAACGGCAAACTGCTCATCAAGCCGTCGAAAAAGAACACGCACGCGTTCCTGGAGAAAGTTCGAGCCATCATCGACGCGAACAAATCTGCCAGCCAAGACAACCTGATTCGGTTGCTCAACCCCGTCATTCGTGGCTGGGTCAGCTACCATCGGCACATCGTGGCAGCAGAGGCGTTCGAGCGGGTGGATTTTGAGATGTGGCGACGGCTCTGGCTGTGGGCCAGACGCCGACATCCGGGTCAGCGCCGCTCGTGGGTGAAGAAGCGATACTTTCCTCCCCTCGGGCATCGCACCTGGACGTTTGCGGCGGACACGGGCGAACGAACACCGGAGGGGAAACCCATTTGGCATCGGTTGGTTTACGCCACTGACACCAAAATCCGGCGGCACGTGAAAATCCGGGCGGAGGCCAATCCGTTCGATCCGCACTGGCAGGACTACTTCAAAGAACGTGCGTTCTTCAAGAAGTTCGGCATCCACCGCCATGAAGCCGGGGTTAAACCGTCGTGAAAACCGGCTCCGTTCCTGCGGGGCTTTGCAACGGCTTGAGCCGTGTGAGGGGAAACTCTCATGCACGGTTCTTAGGGGAGGGGGCGGCGGCAACGCCGCCTCCTTACCCGACCAGACCCTGGAAACCAAGGCCAAGTTCATCGCCCAGGTCATGCGCGGCGAAAGTGATCTGCGCCGCATCGAGGACATCGACGGCGCCGCCCTCACCTACGCCGAAGTCAAAGCCATCGCCTCCGGCAACCCGATGGTGATTGAAAAAGCGCGCATTGACGCCGAGGTCGCGCGTCTCAGCCGCCTGCACTGCGAACACCAGGAGACGATGTATAAACTTCGCAGCCGCGTCCGCCATCTCAATGACGAACTGCCACGTTCGGAGAACCGATTGGAAGCCGTGCGCCGCGATCTCATCACGCACGAGGACACCAGCGGCGAGAAGTTCGTGATGACGATCGAAGGACAGGAGATCCGGGACCGGGGCATCGCCGGGGAATTGCTGCTGCGCAGGGCCGAGCGGATGCGCGGCAGCCGGGCAGAACGGCCGGTCGGCACCATCGCGGGTTTCCAAGTGTTCGTGGCGGACAACTTCATGCAGGGGCCGGAGATTGTGCTCAAAGGCGCGACCACCTACAGCGCGAAAGCCACCGACAGCGCCCTCGGCACCATCCGCTCGGTCGAACACACCATCCAGCACCTCGAAGACGTCGCCGAGAACCTGGCGCGGACGATCACCGATAACCGCAAGCGGCTCGCGGACACCCAGGCGCAGGTGGACTCGCCATTCGAGTATGCTGGGCGGCTGGCTTCACTGGTTCAGCGCCAGCAGGAAATCGAGGACGAACTCGACCTCACCAAGAACCAAGCACCCAGCCAGTGCGATGCGGAATCTGGCGACGCCGATGTTCCCGAGCAATCAACTCCTGAGTGAGCGAGGCGGGCGATTGAGTCTGGCCGTGTGGGACGAGCAGTTCCTGCGACAGCTTCCCGTGATCAAATGAGCCTCCTTCTGCGGTGGGCCATCAGTGCCGTTCGACAGCGGTATCGCCACGCATCGAATTCGTTCAGCTACGCCGGTGGCGGCGAAGGAGATTCGTTGCCCAGAACTCGACGCAAGCGGGTCAGGGCGCGACGAACCGATGGACGGGATTCGGCAACTTTCTGGTTCCAAACGAGGCACAGACTTCGGTCCATCGCCTCCATGCCTTGCGCCCGCACCTGCGCGAAGCGTTCCTCGGGGAGATTTTTCAACGCCAGCTCCGGCAAAAACGCGGCGGCCGTTCCGCTGTCCACTGCCGACATCAACAAACTGAAGGTTTCTGCGCGGACAACTGGTTGAAGATTGAGACCCAAGGCGGTAGCCGTGGCTTTGGCGGTATTGGTAAACAGTCCGTCGCCCGCCAACTCGGCGAACGGCAGCGGACGCCCTTCAAACACCTCGGCGCCGTCGCGCGTTCGCAACAGGTTTCTGGGGACGGCAAGCACGTAGCGGACTGTGCAGATCGCTTCTGTCTGGAGGTCGTCGGCTGCTATGTCCGAGCGCACGATGACCACATCAACTCCACCGATGCGCACCTCGCGCAAGGCCACCTCGGTGCGGTAGTTCTGGAGTTCGAATCTTAGCGGAGGTTGCCCCGACATCAATTCACCCAAGTGTGGCATGATCCACCACCGAAGAACGGATTCGCCGGCTCCAAGTCGGATCGTGCCCGTCCTGCCGAGGGCGGCGTTCATGACCTCATCCAAGGAAGCAAAGAATGTCTGCGACGCCAACGCCACACTGCGCCCCTGTTCATTGGGCTGCAAAGACTTCCCGACGCGGTCGAACAGGTTCGTTCCCAATGCCTTCTCCAATTCCTTCAACTGGCGGCTGAACTGGCTTTGCCGGTTCGTGTCCGGGCCGGCTGCGGCGGCAATTGAGCCTGCTTCGATCACGGCGCAGAGAGTCAGCAACCGCTCAATTGAGACGCCAGCCATTGATACGCTTTGAAACGCCATACCTGACTTAAAAGTCATGGTATATGCAATATCCTGCCTTCACAACATTCAAATCTTCTGCAAAATGACCTCATGACTCGGCTCCAAGAACTTCGCGTCGGCAGCCTCGTCCGGGGGCTGATCCCCGGACAGATCGTGACTTTGCGCCACGTCGATCTTCACAGCGAAGACGTCGCATCCGTCACGTTCGTGGATGGTGAAGGTAAAGTGGAGCAAGCACTCGTCTATCGGGATCAGGAATCTCAGTTGGAACTCGTTCAGCAAAGTCGTCCACTCAGTTTCGCAGCCGATGGTCACTTGTTTCGCCTGGTGTCCGAAGCACAACGGCTTCGCTACGCCTTTCTCTTTGACCCTCTGATTGCGGTGAGCACCTCAGCTGTGGACCCGCTCCCCCATCAAATCACGGCGGTTTACGAGACGATGTTGAATCGCCGACCGCTGCGCTTCCTGCTGGCGGACGATCCAGGTGCAGGCAAAACCATCATGGCTGGCCTGCTGATCAAGGAGCTGATCATTCGAGGCGACATCGCCCGGTGCCTGATTGTCGCTCCCGGCGGACTCGTCGAGCAGTGGCAGGATGAACTGGATGAGAAGTTCAGCCTGGCATTCGACATCATGACAAATGAAGGACTGCAAGCCGCGCGGACTGGAAACTGGTTTCAGGAACACAACCTGTGCATCGCCCGGCTGGACAAGTTGAGTCGCAACGAAGATGTGCAGGCCAAATTGTCCTCGGTGGATTGGGATCTCATCATCGTGGACGAAGCCCACAAGATGTCGGCGTCTTACTTCGGTTCGGAGATCAAATACACCAAACGCTTCAAGCTCGGCCAGGTGTTGTCTCGATGCACCCGTCAGTTCCTGTTGCTGACGGCGACGCCGCACAACGGCAAGGACGAGGATTTCCACCTTTTCCTGTCGCTGCTCGATGGTGATCGGTTCGAGGGCAAGCCGCGTGATGGCGCTCATGTGGCGGACGTGTCCGACGTGATGCGACGAATGGTGAAGGAGCAGATGGTCACGATGGAAAACAGGCAGCTTTTTCCTGAACGCTATGCCTACACTGTAGATTACACATTAAGCACCGCAGAGGCCGACCTTTACCGTCACGTCACGGAATACGTTCGTGAAGGTTTTAATAACGCCGATAAAATCAATAACGAGAAGCGGAAAGGCACCATCGGCTTTGCGCTTACATTGCTCCAGCGTCGCCTTGCTTCATCGCCCGAAGCGATTTACCAATCACTCCGGCGCCGTCTGGAAAGGCTGGAAGACCGGCTCCGTGAAGAAAAGTTGCTGCGCCGTGGTTCTGCTACCACCAATGCCCGACTCGCCGATGCACCGGATTTATCCGAAGAAGACATCGAAGACCTGGACGAAGCGCCCGAAGCCGAATTGGAGCAAGCTGAGGAAAAGATCGTGGATCAGTCTACGGCCGCAGAGACGATTGCGGAACTGGAAAAGGAAATTGCCGAATTACGCTCCCTGGCCCAGGAAGCTGCCCGCCTGCGGCGTTCAGGCAAAGACGAAAAATGGCAACGCCTTTCCGAAACCCTGCAATTGGACGATATGTTCGACGCCAACAAGAATCGTCGAAAACTTGTCCTTTTTACGGAACATCGCGACACACTCAATTACCTTGCAGAAAAACTCGCTGACCGGTTGGGCAATCAGAACGCTGTTGTCGTCATCCACGGCGGCACCCCGCGCGAACGACGGCGTCAGGTTCAGGAATCTTTCGAAAACGACCCTGAAGTGCTCGTGCTCCTTGCCACTGACGCTGCCGGCGAAGGCATCAACCTGCATCGCCGGGCACATCTCATGGTCAACTATGACCTGCCTTGGAATCCCAACCGCATTGAGCAACGCTTCGGGCGCATTCACCGTATCGGCCAGAAGGAGGTCTGTCACCTTTGGAACCTTGTTGCCCACGAGACCCGTGAAGGCGAGGTCTGGCATCGGCTACTCTCTAAACTCCAGACCCAGCGCGCCGCTCTTGGTGGTGCGGTGTTCGATGTGTTAGGCCAGGTATTCCGCGATCAACCTCTAAAGGATTTGTTGGTTCAAGCCATTCGTTACGGCGAACAGGACGATGTCAAAGCCAGGCTGAACAACATCGTGGATACCGAACTCGACACGGACAGGCTTCGGGCGCTTATCGAAGATAGGTCGCTCGTCCACGAGCGACTCGACGCCGCGCGCGTCCGCAACATCCGCGATGAAATGGAGCGGGCGGAAGCCAGACGTTTGCAGCCGCACTACATTGGCTCGTTCTTCCTGCGGGCATTCGAGCAGTTCGGCGGCAGCGTGCATCGACGCGAACCTTTCCGTTATGAGATTCGTCACGTGCCCGCTCCCATCCGTCATCGGGATCGGATCGTTGGCCAGCGCGCGCCGGTACTGAAGGCGTATGAACGCGTCACCTTTCACAAGGAATACCTGCGGATGGACGGCAAGCCGCCGGCCACACTCGTCGCACCGGGCCATCCGTTGCTGGATTGCGTGGTGGATCTGCTGCTGGAGCAGCATCGCGACTTGTTGCGACAAGGCGCGGTGCTGGTGGATTCGAACGACCACGGCACCGAACCGCGTGTGTTGTTTTACCTGGAACACAGCATCACCGACGGACGCCGCGATGCTGCCGGCAATCCGCGCGTCATTTCACGGCGATTGCAGTTCGTCGAGGTGGGCCGGGATGGCGGGATTGTCAACGCGGGTTTTGCGCCTTATCTCGATTACACGCCGATGACCGAGGAGCAGAAAGCCGCCGCGCAGGTGTTGCTGTGCGAAAGCTGGTTGGGCGAAGGTTTGGAAAGCCGCGCCAGTGGTCATGCCATCAAGACCATCGTGCCAGAACACCTGCGCGAAGTGAGAACCCGGCGCGAAGCGTTGATTGATAAAACCCTGACGCAGGTGAAAGCGCGATTGCTGGCGGAAATTCGGCATTGGGATGAGCGCGCCAATACGCTGCGCGCCCAGGAGGAAGCCGGACGAAACAAGGGCAGTCTGAATTCCAACAATGCGCGGCAGCGCGCCGATGAACTGAGTGGACGCCTGCAGAAGCGCGAGGATGAGTTGAATCGGGAACGTCAGATCACGGCCCGTCCGCCAACGGTGTTGGGCGGCGCACTGGTCATCCCCGCCGGCTGGTTCGCCGAAGCAGCATCGCCCGGCGATCCGGAGGCCTTGCGGGAAACACCTCCGTTGTATGGCGGCCCAGACAGGGAGGTTGAGCGACTGGCGATGGAAGCAGTCATGGCCTTCGAGCGGACACTGGGTTTTGCGCCGCGTGATGTCTCCAAGGAGAATCGCGGCTACGACATCGAATCGCGCTATCCCGAAAATCACCTCAAAGCAGGCCAACTACGCTTCATCGAGGTCAAGGGCCGGGTGGCCGATGCGGACACTGTGACCGTAACGAAGAACGAAATCCTGACCGCGTTGAACAAACCTGAAGACTACATTCTCGCCTTGGTTTTTATCGGCACCGATGGTGCAGCCAAGCCGCACTACCTCAACCGGCCCTTTGAGCAGGAACCGGATTTCGCCACCGCCAGTGTCACTTTCCGCATCAAGGATTTGATGGGACGGATCGAAAACCCATCTACATGACACATCCCAAATTCCTCAACCCCATCGCCGCCAGTGCCGTGAAGCGTTGTGAACAATTCGCTAAACCGGACCGAATCCAACGCTGAATCGCAACCTGCGGACTTGCTCGCCACGCACGCATTCAACCACTAGCTTTCCCCCATGCTGACCGAAAAAGAACTGCTGCAATTGATGGCCGACTTGGAATCTGATCGCGTCGAACGCACGGAGTCCGTGAGCGACATGGACAAGTTTTGCATCGCCGCCTGTGCATTTGCCAACGACTTCCCGAATCACCGCCAGCCCGGCTTCCTGTTGGTCGGCGTCACCAATCGAGGCAAGGCGGTCGGCCTGAACGTCACCGACAAGCTGTTGCTCACGCTTGGCGAAGTGCGCGCCAACGGCAATGTTTTGCCCATTCCCGCCATTCACGTTTACAAGCTCACCCTTTCCGACAGCTCCGGCGAAGTGGCGGTTTTGGAAGTGCTGCCGTCCGACCTGCCTCCTGTCCGCTTCAAGGGGCAGGTTTGGCTTCGCGTCGGGCCGCGTCGCGCCATTGCCTCGGAGAGCGAAGAACGCCGGCTCACCGAGCGGCGCGTTTCCCACGCGCGCACCTTTGACGCCAGGCCATGTCGCGGCGGTTCCGTCAACGACCTCGCCGCCGATCTCTTTCTCAACACCTATCGCCAGCAGGCCGTCGCCGAAGATGTCATCGTGGCGAACCATCGTGAGTTGAAGCAGCAACTGGCCGCGCTCCGGTTCTTCGACCTCCAACACGACTGCCCGACCAACGCCGGAATTCTCCTCTTCGCCAAGAATCCGCGTTACTGGCTCACGGGCGCCTACCTGCAATTCCTCCGGCTGTCTGGCCCGCTCTTGCGTCCCGAGGATGTCCTCATCGAAAAAGAAATCCAAGGTGACCTCCTGACGGTGCTGCGCGAACTGGACATCCTGACCGACTCGCAGCTCAACGCCCGTCCCGTTGCGCAGACCACGCTGCGCGAGCAGAGTGTGACGGACTACCCCCGCTTCGCCGTGCGTGAACTTGTGATGAACGCAGTCATGCACCGCGATTACGAATCGACCGCGCCCATTCGCTTCTATTGGTTCTCCGACCGCATCGAAGTCCAGAACCCCGGCTCGCTCTACGGCGAAGCCTCCCCTGAGAACTTTCCGCGACAGAACGCCTATCGCAACCCCGTCGTCGCCGAAGCCATGAAGACGCTCGGCTATGTGAACCGCTACGGTTCCGGCGTCGAGCGCGCCCAGGAGGCGCTGAAGACCAACGGCAATCCTCCGGCGGCCTTCGCCTTCGAGGACACCTACTTCCTCGCCACCATGAAGACCCTCCCATGAAAACCATCACCTTCTTCAACAACAAGGGCGGCGTGGGCAAGACCTCGCTCGTGTATCACCTCAGTTGGATGTATGCGCAGCAGGACTTGAAGGTGCTGGCCGTGGATCTCGACCCGCAGGCCAACCTCACCTCGATGTTCCTCGATGAGGACACTCTCGAAACTCTCTGGCCCGACGGCGAGCATCCCGAAACCGTTCTCGGCAGTTTGCGCCCCATCATTCGCGGCATCGGCGACCTCAAAGAGCCGCACTTACAGCATGTTTCTTCCGTCCCCTCCCTCTTCGCGCCCGCCATCTCTTTGCTCGTCGGCGATCTCGGACTCTCCGCCTTCGAGGACAAGTTGAGCGCCAGTTGGCCGTTGTGCAATGACCGCGACGAAAGCGCCTTTCGCGTCATCTCCGCCTTCCATCGCATGATTGCCGCCGCCGCTGCACAAGCGGAAGCGGACATCGTGCTGGTGGACGTCGGCCCAAACCTCGGTGCCATCAATCGCGCCGCCCTCATCGCCACCGACCACGTGATCATCCCGCTCGCGCCCGATCTGTTCTCCATGCAGGGCTTGCGCAACCTCGGCCCAACGCTTCGCCGTTGGCGCACCGAGTGGACCGAACGGGTTCCAAAAAATCCCGCGCCAGACCTCTCGCTGCCCGCCGGAACCATGAATCCCGCAGGCTACGTTTTCATGCAGCACTTCGCCAAAGACCGCCGGCCGGTGAAAGCTTTCGATCGCTGGATGCAGCGCATTCCCCGTGAGTATCGAGTCTCCGTGCTCGATGAGCCAGACGGCGCTCCCGTCCAGGTCGATGCGGACCCGTTCTGCCTGGCCAAGCTTAAGCACTACCGCAGCCTCATGCCGATGGCTATGGAGGCGCGCAAGCCCATGTTCCTGCTCAAGCCCGCCGACGGAGCCATCGGCGCCCACACCTACGCCGTGCAGGAGTGTCGTCACGATTTCCAACAACTCGCCGACAAGATCGCCTCGGTCTGCGGCGTTGGCCATTCCGCGGCAACGGCAGTGAGAATCGCCTGAGTGCGGCGAACAAAATGTCTCCGCAACGCGGAGGCAACCGGCTGGCAACCTGTATCCATGACCACATCCTACCGCAAGAAACTGATCGAAGTCGCGCTGCCGCTGGAGGACATCAATCGCGAGGCGGCGCGGGAGAAGTCCATCCGGCATGGGCATCCGTCCACTTTGCATTTGTGGTGGGCGCGACGGCCGTTGGCGGCGTGCCGGGCGGTGCTGTTTGCGTCGCTGGTGGATGATCCTTCGGAGTGCGTGGCGGATTTGATGGCGGATGCGACCAAGCGCAAGGCGGCGGAGAAGGTGCTCGCGGCGCAGCGGAAGGCTTGGGAGGCGCGGAAGGCGGTGTTCGACAAGGCAGTGGCGGCAGGCGTGGCGGCCAGCAGCAATCCACCGCCTGGTTTGGAGCCAAAACTGGAGGACATCCTCGTCGAGACGGAGCGGGAGCGGCTGTTCGACATCATCCGCGAACTGGTGAAGTGGGAGAACTCCAACGACGAGCGCGTGCTCAACAAGGCGCGGGCGGAGATTATGCGTTCGTGCAATGGCAAGCCTCCGCCGGTGTATGACCCGTTTTGCGGCGGCGGTTCCATTCCGCTGGAGGCGCAGCGGCTCGGACTGGAGGCGCACGCCAGCGATTTGAATCCCGTGCCGGTGCTCATCAACAAGGCGCTCATCGAGATTCCACCCCGGTTCGCAGGCAAGCCACCGGTGAACCCGGAGTCGCGCCGACAGCTACTGGGAACGCCGGCATCCCTGCCGGCGGGTGCTTGTTGTGACGGTGCAGCCGCCAAAGATGGCGGCGCTCCCAGCGCGTTCACGCCCTCCTTCCTTCCCGCCAGCCGCGACACTGCGCGCGTCATCACGAGCGTCGAGTCGCCCGAGCCTCACCTTGGCTGGCATTCTCGCGGCTACCTGCCGCACTGGGACCATCCCGGCATGATTCAATCACTGGGATTCCGGCTCCATGACGCCGTGCCGCAGGAAGTCATCGAGAAATGGAGAGTAGAACTGGACCTGCCCCTGGGACCGCCGGCATCCCTGCCGGCAGGTTCTTCGGAACACCCACCCGCCAGCAAGGATGCTGGCGCTCCCAGTCTGGACGCCCGTCGCATCGAACTCCTCAAGCGCATCGCCAAATACGAAGACGCCAGCCACGGCGCTTGCTACCTGCGCGACCCGCGTATTGCCGAACTCGTCGAGAACGCCCTGCTGCACTTCGACGGCCAACGCTACCGGATTATCGCCTGGTGCATCATGCCCAACCACGTCCACGCCCTGATTGAGACCTGGGAACGCTGGCCTCTGGCCGGCGTGCTGCACTCCTGGAAATCCTTCACCGCCTCCGCTGCAAACAAGATTCTTGGCCGCAGCGGCACCTTCTGGTTCCGCGAGTATCACGACCGCTATATCCGCAACGCGGAGCATTATGGGCAGGCCATTCGATACATTGAAGACAACCCGGTGAAAGCGGGCCTGGCAAAGCTGGCGGTGGATTGGCAGTTCAGCAGTGCCCGGCGGAAAGCAGCACTGGGACCGCCGGCATCCTTGCCGGCGCAGCCCAACCCACCACTCGCCGGCAAAGATGCCGGCGCTCCCAGTTCGTGGAAGGGCGCGGCGGGACTGGCCGAGGACATTCGTTACTACGGCCAATGGATGCGCGACGAGGCGGAGAAACGCATCGGCCATCTCTATCCCAAAGTGAAAGTAGTTCAGGAGCGTGACGGCTCGTATCGGCACGCCACGCCGGCGGAAATTGCTGGGAACGCCGACATCCCTGTCGGCGCGAGGGCAAAACCCGCCGGCACAGATGCCGGCGGTCCCAGAGTGCAGGAACTGACGGTGATTGCGTGGCTGTGGGCGCGCACGGTGGCGAGTCCCAACCCGGCGGCCAAAGGAGCGCATGTGCCGCTGGTGCGTTCGTTCTGGCTCTCGACCAAGTCGGGCAAAAAAACGTGGGTTGAACCCGTAGTTGACCAAAGCACGATGACCTACCGGTTTGAAGTCCGCACGGGCAACGGCGAACCCCGCGCTGGCACGGTTGGTCGAACTGGAGGAATCTGCGTGCTCACAGGCAGTCCGATGCCGCTCGATTACATCCGCAGCGAAGGGAGAGCAGGGAGGCACGGCGTGAAGTTGATGGCGATTGTCGCCGAAGGAGGACGCGGGCGAATCTATCTGTCCGCCCTTGAACACCACGCGAACGTCGCGGAAAGCGCCAAGCCGCGTGACCTGCCAGAGACCGACTTGCCGCGGAATCCGCGTGACTTCAAGACTCCCAACTACGGGATGACCAAACACCGTCAGTTGTTTACGAATCGGCAACTGGTGATGCTGACAACGTTCTGCGATTTGGTCAGCGAAGCGCGGGAGAAGGTGCTGAAGGATTCTGGTGGAGACGAATCACTGGCAAATGCCGTGACGACCTACCTTGCGCTGGCCGTTAGCAAACTCGCAGATGCTCAAACCTCGTTGTGCCGCTGGAAAGCCAGCATGGACCAGACAATCGCCACGTTCGGCAGGCAGGCAATTCCGATGGTCTGGGATTTTGCCGAGTCCAATGCGTTTGCGAAGATGGCGGGTGATTTCGGGACAACACTCAAGAATATGATGCGCGTGCTGGTCGAACTTCCCGCGCGTGGCTCTTCGCTCGTTCGCCAACTCAGCGCAGAGTCACTGCTGAACGACCGAACACGAGTTTTCTCCACTGACCCGCCCTACTACGACAATGTTGGCTACGCTGACTTGTCGGACTTCTTTTACATTTGGTTGCGCCGCTGTTTGCAGCAGGTGTATCCGCAGTTGTTTGGCACGGTGCTCGTGCCGAAGGCGGAGGAGTTGATTGCCGACCCTTTCCGGCATGGCGGCAAAGACGAGGCGCGTTCTTTTTTTGAACGGGGCATGTCGCGCGTGTTTGCGCGGATGCGTGATGCCAGCGACCCACATTTCCCAACGACAATCTACTACGCCTTCAAACAAGCGGAGAGCGAGAGCGACGCTGACGATGAAGCCGATGACGAAAGCGCATCACGGGCTTCGACCGGCTGGGAGACTTTTCTCCAAGGCTTGGCCGATGCGGGTTGGCAGATTGACGGCACCTGGCCGATGCGAACCGAAATGGGCAACCGAATGATTGCGATGGAGAAAAATGCGCTCGCTTCGTCGATTATTTTGGTTTGCAGACCACGCCCGAAAGACGCGGGCGTGGCGTCGCGCCGCGATTTCCTGGCCGCGTTAAAGCGGGAGTTGCCCGAGGCGCTGCGGAATTTGCAGAAGGGCAACATCGCGCCGGTGGACCTGGCCCAGGCCGCCATCGGGCCGGGCATGGCCGTGTTCAGCCGTTACGCGCGCGTGCTCGAAACGGATGGCTCGCCGATGGGCGTGCGCACCGCGCTCTCGCTCATCAACCAGTCGCTCGACGAGGTGCTGGCCGAACAGGAAGGCGAGTTCGACGCGGACACGCGCTGGGCACTGGCGTGGTTCGACCAATACGGCTTCACCGAGGGCGCCTACGGCCAGGCCGAGACGCTTTCGACGGCGAAGAACACGAGCGTGTCCGGCATGGTCGAGGCCGGCATCCTAGCGGCCAAAGGCGGCAAGGTGCGTCTGCTGAAGAAGGAGGAACTCCCGGTGGATTGGAACCCAGCCCAAGATGCCCGCCTCACCGTCTGGGAAGCGACGCATCATCTCATCCGGTCGCTGGACAGCGGCGAAGCCGTCGCCGCCGGGTTGCTCAAGCAGTTGGGCGCGGTGGCGGAGGTGGCGCGGGATTTGAGCTACCGCCTCTACACCGTCTGCGAGCGCCGCAAGTGGGCGCAGGAAGCCATCGGCTACAACGCGATGGTCCTGAGCTGGCCGGATTTGAAACGGCTGGCGGAAGAGCAGAAGACCGCGGGGCCGAGCCAGGCCGAACTCATTTAACCGCGAATGGACGCCCATAAACGCGAATTGGGAGTTGAGAAGGCCAGTGTCGTGGCGGGGGTGGCACCCAAAACGCGAGTTGACGATCAGTTGACTTCCAGTGTACTTTGACGCCATGTCAAACACCTTGACCAAAACGACCAAGGGCGGGATCGGCAACCTCGACCTCGCCGATCTCCGCGACCTGCTCGTGCAAGAACTGCACCGGTTGAACGAATTGGTGGCGCAGGTAGAATGCGCGCTGGGCCACGGTCAGACTTCGGGCAAAGCGCGGACGAAAGCGCGCACGGCCATGCTGTCGGCGCCGCCGGCCCGGACCAGTCCGCTGGACCAGGTGCAAGGCGTCCTGGCCGCCACCGCGGACCTGCGGTTGGCGAACGGCAACTTGTCGGCTGACCGGGTGGCCAAGCTCTTTGGCGTGCCGCTGAGCCAACTGGCCGGGTGGCTGGGCCGCAGCAAGCAGGCGGTGAGCAAGACGCCGGACGCGGATTCACTCCAGGACGCGCTGGGGTATTTCGAGCGAGTGGCGCGGCTGCGGATGATCACGAAGGGCGACGCGGAGTTCCGCAAGTGGCTGCGGACGCCGCACCCGGATGTGGTCGGGAAGAACCCGCTGGAGTTGTTGGCCCGAAACGAAGGGCAGGCGCTCGCGGATTTCGTGGATGACATTCTCAGTGGCACTCCGGGATGAAGCGCGACGCCGAACATTTCGCTCAAGCCCTCGCCGGCGTGCCAGTGCGCGACTGGCACGGCACGCTCGTCCGCCGCGTGGCCATGCTGCCCTTGCTGACTTCTGCCCCGGTGGATTTCCTGTTCACTTCCGGCAAAGCCTATCGGTACAACTCCAGAGGCGTGGAGTGCGTCTATTTCGCAGAAGACGAGGCGACCGCTGCGGCTGAGTATGAGTTTCACCATCTGGGACAACGGCAGCCGGTCACGACCTACTTTGCCGAGGTGCGGCTGCGGCGGGTGCTGGACTTGGGTGACGCGGGCACGCTTTCGGTATTGGGACTCGACGGCCGCGACTTGCGTGCGCCGTGGCGCGGTGCGCGCAGACCAACCGCCACCCAGCTCCTGGGGGATGCCGTGAGCCGACAGACGGAGATAGCGGCGATTCGCTTTCCGTCCGAGGCGGCGCGGCTGAAGGGTTTCGTCGGGGCGAACGTGGTGATTTTCCGCGCCTGTGTGCGGCGTCCCGATCAGGTCCACATTCTCGGGCCAAGCCGGAAGCCGCTCCAGAAGTGGCCATGAAGCAGGAGGACGAGGGCGGCAGTGCTTTGGCGAGGAATCAGCTTGGCCTTTCGTCGCGATGCTGGTGGCAAACTTCAATCCCGAACGGCTCGCGTATTGTCAGAAGAACGCGGACGAAATTCTGACAACGGGCTTGCGGAAGGGCGCGAATTCCGGTAACAAAAACAAGCCAGTATTTGTTACAAGAACCGACAGGCAATAGACGTGCAACCAATTGAAAATAGAATTGTTAGCCGGATTTACGGCAACGGGAGGGGTTGGGTGTTTGCCCCAAATCAGTTTCTTGATTTGGGGAGCCGGCCAGCCGTCGGGGTGGCGTTGCACCGTCTGGCCAAGGCTGGAACGATCCGGCGGCTGACACGGGGGCTGTATGATTATCCGAAACAGCACCCGGTTTACGGGACGCTCGCGCCCGATCCAGATGCGGTGGCAAAGGCCCTGACCGGAAAGCATGGGGTGCGGGTGCAACCCTCCGGAGCGTATGCGGCCAATTTGTTGGGACTGTCCGAGCAAGTGCCGGCAAAGATTGTGTTTTTGACGGATGGCCGGGCCAAACGGGTGAAGGTGGGCACGCAGGAAATTCGTTTGCAGCGAACATCGCCCCGGAACATGGCCACAGCCGGGCGGTTGAGCGGCCTGATCATCCAAGCTTTGCGCTACCTCGGCCAGCCCCACGTGGACGACACGACGCTGGCGCGGTTGAAAGCAAATTTGAAAGACACGGACGTGAAATCGTTGATGAAAGACGTGGCTTACGCCCCCGCGTGGATTGGCGACATCCTGCGGCGTCTGGCCCAACCGGAGTGAGTTTATGGATCAATTCGCCCAATCCAGACCTGAAGACCGCCGCGCTGGTTTCATCCAGACGGCGGCAGCCCGGCAGATGACTCCGGTGATTGTGGAAAAGGACTTCTGGGTCTGCTGGACGCTGAAGGAACTGTTCCGGCTGCCGACCATCGGTGAGCATTTGATTTTCAAGGGCGGCACATCGCTCTCGAAGGTCTTCAAGATCATCGAGCGGTTTTCGGAGGATATCGATGTCTCGATTGACCGGGGCTTTCTCGGTTTTGGGGGAACTAACGAGCCGGAAGCGGGCGCCAGCAACAAGGAGAAGCAACGGCGCATCGAGGCGCTCAGAACGGCCTGCCAGCAGAAGATCGCCAAGGAACTCCTGCCCGCGCTCGAAGCCGCCATCAAGGCAAAGGTGCGCCAGGACGAGAAATGGTCGTTGCGTTCGGACGCCGATGACCCCGACCAGCAGACGTTGCTGTTTGATTACCCGACAAGCTTCGCGCCGGATGCGACCGGCTACGTCCGACGAATGGTGAAGATCGAGATGGGGGCACGGGCAGACCATTGGCCGAGTGAAACTAAAACGATCACACCGTATGTGGCGGAGCAATTCCCGCAGGGTTTCAAGGCGGCGAGTTGCGCGGTGAAGGTTCTGTCAGCGGAACGGACGTTCTGGGAGAAGGCAACGATTCTCCACGCGGAGTTCCACCGGCCTGCGGAGAAGGCGATGCCGGAGCGTTTCTCGCGGCACTACTGTGATTTCCACGAGATGATCCGCAAAGGCGTGGCGAAATCAGCCGTGGCAAAACTGGACTTGCTGGCACGAGTGGCCGACCACAAGAGCCTGTTTTTCAGGACGAGTTGGGCGCGCTATGGCGAAGCGACGAAAGGGTCGTTGCGAATCGCGCCGCCGGAGCACCGGGTGAAGGCGTTGCGGGATGATTACGTCAAGATGCAGCAGATGTTCTTCGGTGAACCGCCGGCCTTCGACGACATCGTGGCGCTCTTGCATCAGTGGGAGTCGGGGTTCAACCAGAAATGATTTATGGCATTGAGCAATCACGAACGCGTCGGCAAGGCGCTGGAGGTTTTGAAGGCAGGGCTGCCCGCATTTGTGGAACGCGAACTCAAGAGCGCCCACGGAACGAAATGGCTCGCGACTGCGAAACAAGTCATCGGCCCTGGCATCCAGATCGGCGGCACAGAAAAATCCCCAGATTGGGACGCCGCCGGGCTGTTGCGGGTGATGTGGGAGTGCTGGAATGACGTGTTCGGGAAAACGCTCGGGCGCGCGGAACGCAGCATCGTGAGCGAATTGCTGGAAATCCGGAACAAGTGGGCGCACCAAAAACCGTTCAGCACGGATGACGCGTATCGCGCGCTCGATTCGATGCACCGCCTGTTGAACGCGGTTGGTGCCGGCAAGGAAGCGGACGAGCTCGAAGGGCAGAAGTCGGAACTGATGCGGGTGAAGTTCGACGAGCAAGCCCGGCATGAGCGGCGCAAGACGCAGGCGACGCTGGGACTGGAAGCCGGAACGGTCGCAGGATTGAAGCCGTGGCGGGAAGTGGTGACGCCGCATCCCGATGTGGCATCTGGCCGTTATCAGCAAGCCGAGTTCGCGGCGGATTTGTGGCAGGTGTATCGCGCGAGCTTTTCGCCGGAGATTCGCAAGACGGTGTCCGATGAATATGCCGACGCGCAGGAATTCTTCCGGCGCACCTTCCTGACCGTGGGCTTGAAAGATTTGCTGGTGCGCGCGGTGCGCCGGATGGCGAGCGACGGCAGCGATCCGGTGGTTGAATTGCAGACGAACTTCGGTGGCGGTAAGACACACTCGATGCTCGCGCTATGGCATCTCTTTTCCGGGCGCCCGGCAGCGGAGATGCCGGGGCTGGAATCGGTGATTGCCGAGGCCAAGGTGCCCCTGCCCAAACAGGTTCGCCGTGTCGTGCTCGTCGGCAACAAGATTTCGCCGGGACAACCGACCAAGAAAGACGATGGCACCGTGGTGCGGACGTTGTGGGGTGAACTCGCCTGGCAGCTTGGCGGCAAGGAAGGTTTCGCGCTGGTAAAGCAATCGGATGAGACGGCGACGAATCCAGGCGATGCTCTGGGCAAGTTGCTGCGCAAGTATGCGCCGTGTCTGATCCTGATTGATGAATGGGTGGCCTACGCGCGCGGACTGCATGACACCAAGGATTTACCGGCTGGCGATTTCGAGACGCAGTTCACGTTCGCGCAGACGCTGACCGAGGAAGTCAAAGGCGTGCCGGGCGCGATGCTGGTGGTCAGCCTGCCGGCGTCCGCCGACGGCGGAAACGGGGTTTCCCCAACCAGCGATGCGAACGACGAAGAAGTTGGCGGTGTTCGCGGGCGGATGGCGCTCGCGGCGTTGCGCAATGTGGTCAGCCGTGTGGCGGCGGCGTGGCGTCCGGCCAACGCGGAGGAAAGTTTTGAGATTGTGCGGCGACGGTTGTTCCAACCATTGCCCGAACCCAATTACGTCTCGCGCGACAACACGGCAAAAGCGTTCTGTGACCTCTACCGGAGCAACCATCAGGAATTTCCACCCGAATGCCGCGAGGCGGATTACGAGCGGAAGCTCAAGGCAGCCTACCCGATTCACCCGGAGATCTTTGAGCGGCTCTATCAGGACTGGTCGGGGCTGGTGAAATTCCAGCGCACCCGCGGCGTGTTGCGCCTCATGGCGGCGGTGATTCATCGCCTCTGGGAGAGCAACGACCGCAGCCCGCTGATTCTGCCGGCGAGTGTTCCGCTGGATGATCCCGGCATCGTGTCGCAACTCACCGGCTATTTGCCCGGCGGTTGGGAAACCGTCATCGAAAAGGATGTGGACGGCGCGGATGCATTGCCACGCAAACTCGACGGCGAAAAGCCCAACCTTGGTCGATTTTCCGCGTGCCGCCGCGTGGCGCGCACGTTGTTTCTTGGTTCTGCGCCCATTCCAGGTGCGGCCAACCGGGGTGAGGAGGATCGGCGCATCAAGCTGGGTTGCGTCTTGCCCGGGGAGGCTGCCGCGGTTTTCGGCGATGCGCTCCGGCATCTGGCCCAGGCGGCGACGTATCTCTATCAGGACAACTCGCGCTATTGGTATGCAACGCAGCCGACGGTCACCAAACTGGCGGATGATCGCGCAGAACAGTTGCGGCGTGAACCCGATCGCGTGGGAGAAGAAATTCGTCGTCGCGTGCGTGAAGACCTGCGTTCGCGGGGAGAATTTCCCAAAATTCATCCATTCCCAGTCAGCTCCGGCGATGTGCCGGACGAAATGGAAGTGCGGCTCGTGGTGTTGGACGTGGAGAAGCCGTATGCGCGCGAGGGAACAAATCTGGCGCTCGAAACCGCGAAGGAGTTCCTGGCCCAGCGGGGCAACAGTCCGCGCATCAATCAGAATACGCTGGTCTTCCTGGCCGCTGACCGCAGCCGGCTGGATGAGTTGGAGCAAGCGGCTCGTTATTATCTGGCGTGGCAGTCCATCCTGGAGCAGGAGACCGAACTGAATCTGGACAAATCGCAATCACGGCAGGCGACGACGCAGAAAGCGACGTGGGATCGGACGACCACGAGCCGGATTGGCGAGACGTTTCAATGGTTGATTGTGCCGACGCAACCCGGCCCGCAAGCGGCGCTGGAGTGGCAACAGACGCGTTTGACCGGATCGGACGCACTGGCGGCGCGCGCGTCCAAAAAGCTGCGCAACGACGGACAGATGGTGGCTCAGTTCACGGCAACATTCCTGCGACAGGCGCTGGATACGATTCCGTTGTGGCGCGGCAATCATGTGGCAGTGAAGCAACTGGTCGAAGACTTCGCACGATATCCCTACCTCCAGCGGCTTCGCGATGGGGATGTGTTGCTGAGCGCCATGCGCGAAGGGGTGTCGTCGGTCACCTGGCGCACGGATACATTCGCGTTCGCGGAAGGCTTCGATGAAGCCAAGGGTCGTTATCTCGGCCTGCGAGGCGGACAGATTCTCGCGTTCGGCTCGGATGCGGTCGGTTTGCTGGTCAAGAGTGCGACGGCGGACGCGCAACTCGAAGCCGAGCGACCTTCACCGAAGCCTGCTGGCGGAGGATCGGAAACGGTCGGCGGTGTTCGGCCATCCGGTGGCACAAAACCAGTGACGCCAACGGCGGGCGGCGGTTCGACGCCGATGGCCGCGCCACCCACGCGTTTCTTTGGCAGTGTGAACGTGGACGCGGCCCGAATCAGTCGGGACGTGGGAACCATTGCCAACGAAATCATCCAACACCTCGCCAGCCTGCCCAACAGTGAAATCTCGGTGACAGTGGAAATCCAGGCGCATGTGCCGGGCGGAGTTCCGGACAATGTCGTCCGCACCGTTTCGGAAAATTCCCGGACACTGAAGTTCAAGAGCCAGAGCTTCGAGAGGGAGTGACCCTGCTTTGGTGATGAGGTGATGCGGCGGAGTACTCATTGCGTCGTCGTCTGCGCGGCCGACCGCCAACCACTGAAATCATGGTGCTCGCAAGATTGCTATGGGATTTACCAGGTTTGCAGGCTTTGCGGATTGAGACTGGCAACACACTGCCACATGATGCTACATTGTTCATAGGCAAGGCATTGTGATTTGGCGTGCATCCTCACGCGGGGTTCTCCTACCAAGTTTGGCGTCGTGAACACGAGCCGTGACCTCCGGTCGCGCTAATTCGTGGCGTTCAATCATCCAGGGCACCCCAGAGGTAATTTGCCGTGCAGGTAATTTACCCGCTTTCACCATCGTCCGAACGACGGCGACACTCACGCCCAGTTGCGTGGCGACTTCTTCCATGGTCAACCACGGCCGTTCTTTTCCAGCCGAAAACACTTCGATATTGTGCTGATTGCGAAACATTCTGACGCGCGTCTCGCTCCAACTATTGCCCGGCCCTGTCCGAGAGCCGATTCGATTCAGCATTGGGGCGATGTACTGGTCCCGCCAACCGCGGGCAAGCTCCCGCACCAGTTCAACTGTTTCCGCAGGGGCAGCGTTCTTGTTCCGACCACATCTGTTCTTTGACACGTATAATCGTGTATGCACTCCTCCCGCCCAGTGAATGACCAACTCTATCTCTCCGGAAACATCCTTGGCTTGGACAACGATCTCACGGATCGCTGTTCTCAGGATTCGCTTCTTGAGGTCCAGTGGCGCTTCAGGATCATCCCACAGCAGCCGCAGATTGGCGCCCAACGACAAGATCTTCTCGCGTTGTTCCTGGCTCAACGGTTTCCGCTCGTCGGCCGCATGCTTTAACCTCAGCTCGGCTTCGGCGGCATTGCTCAGCGCCAGATTCCATCGCGCTTCCAGTTCCGCCGCCACGAGCCGATTGGCTGGATCCACCGCGTCATACTGGCGCCGCGCGTGGTCCACCTCATAGCGTGCCCTTTCCAAGGCGATTTCCAGCATCCTCCGCTTCTGCTCCGTTTCCGATTTCTTCTCGGCAAGGGCTTGCCTCGACGCATCAACTCCGAACCGCTCGCAGGCCTTCAACACCTCGGCTTCGACGGCTTGGTCCACGCGGAATGCGGCAAAGGATTGGCAGACCGGCTTTCCTTGCTCACGAGCTCCCGTCAGACATTGGTAGCGGCCGTTGTGGCCCTGGCCACCACGATATCCCACCGACAGCTTGAGCCCGCACTTCGCGCATCGAAGGAGCCCGGAAAGCATGGCGCTTCCGGTTCGAGGCGCGCCCGCATGGGCGCCATGCGCCTTGGTCGTGTTGGCTTGGAGGCGTTCCAGGTTGTTCCTGTAGCGCTCCCAAGTGATATACCCCTCGTGGTGGTCTTTGATCAACACCGGCCACTGATCCAAGGAGACGCGGCGGCCATAGGATTTGCGCGAGCGGCCACTGACGATCTTCGTTTGCGCTCGACTCTTTCCGTACGCAAAAGCTCCGGCATACGTTGGATTCTTGAGAACTCGCAGCAACTGCTGATAGTCGGGCAGGCGCCATTCAATGGTCGTTACGCCGTAAAGACGCCGCCGCCGCGGAAATGTGATTTGCTCCTGGTGATACCAAAGCAACGCCTGCCGCAGCGTTCCCATGGCTTCGAATCGCTCAAACAAGCTCCGCACCGCCTCTTGGATTTGGCGGTCAGGAGTCATCTCGATACCGTCGGACCCGCGACGCTCGTAGCCAATCGGAACCAGGGTCATGACTTCTCCCCGTTGCACCTTTTGCCGATAGGCCTCTTGCGCCCGCTGTCGAAGAATTCCGATCTCAAACTCGCTCATCGTGCCCTTCAACCCCAATAGCATGCGGTCGTTTATGAGGCGCGGATCATACGCACCCTCGGCGTCAACGACGATTGTTTCGGTGAGCACACACAAGTCGATCAAGTGATGCCAATCGCGATTGTTGCGTGCAAGCCGAGAGGCTTCGAGAGCAAACACCGCTCCCACCTCGCCATTGCAGACCGCGGCCAGCAGCCTGGCGAACCCAGGCCGCTCCTGACTGCCGGTCCCTGAGACGCCCAAGTCGTCGTCGATCACGACGACGGTTTTGAAACCCAAGTCCTTGGCGCGGCCCTCAAGAGCATACTGGCGACGTCCGCTTTCCGTGTTGTTTCGTACCTGCTGCAAGGTTGATTGCCGGATGTAGACGAATGCCGAACGGCTCAAATGGCCTTCGTTGATCTTGTCAGTCATTGGTCCCTCCGGCGTGGATTGTGGGACAACTGCCGACGGCTTCGATCAGTTCGCGAAACAACGCGATGCACTCGGACCTTTTTTCGTCCGGGATCCGTCGCTGGCTTTCGGGGCTTTCGAATTGAAGTGCTGTTTGGATCGACTGCGACCTTGGCGTCGAAAACTTCTTGGGATTCGGAGGTGCGTTCATCACGCGCAATACGAATCTCCCATCCGTTCAGTTCAAGAAGTTTAGTGAGCGCGAGCAATGAAGCGGCATCCACGATTGGATGAGGCGATTCACGGACTGTTGCGCAGGTCAACTCGTCGAACATCCATGCCGGTATCCCGCGCCGTGTCCCATCCGGCAGTCGGGTCACGAGCATGTCGGACCGCACTCCCATGATTTCCAAATCCGCAGCGCCCGCTTGAAAGAGCGGGTGATACGGATAGAGCAATCTCGCAAACTGCCTCAAGCGGGCAGTGTGAGACAAGTCTCTTGTGCCACACATACAACCCTCCGCCATTTCCTCTTTTCACACGCCCCCCACTTCGCCGGAGGCAACTCAGTTGCGCGCCGCGTTTCGCTCCAGCCATTCGCGAACGGCTTGCGCCACGATGTCCTGTTGGGTGAACGGTTCTTCCCCGCGCAGTTTCCTTTCCATCGCCACCCGCAGCAGCGCCGACGGCAGTTCGGCTGGCAGTCGGAACGTCATCGAAACCGGCGCGCGTCGCTCCGCTGGCAACGGTGAATGTATGAATGTGGATTCGCCTGGCGTCGCTGCCGGTGCCGGCACGGCGCTCAACCGGCGCACGCCATTCTCGGCCGATGCGACCGGCGCAGGCGCGGGGGTAACAGCCGCCCCCGCCGCTCCGGCCGCGACAAACGCGGCCGCTTCGTCCGTCAGCTTACTGCTGTGCAACGCCTGACTCATGGTGCGTTTCAGATTCATGGATGGCTAACTCCTCAAAGAGATGTGTCATTTCTTCGGTGGCCGCCGCGGCGGGCAGTCCCAATCGCCAGACCAGCGTGCCTTGTCCGGCGGCATCGGCCAACGCCTGGCGCAAGCGCAACCCGCCCAGCGCGGGCACGCCCAGCGATCGCACCGTGGCCAGCAGCTCCTGCGTGAGCCGGTATTGGATTTGAAGTTTGTTCGGCACGACCACGGCTTGCGGTGGCCCGCCCCGGATGCGTTGCGCCTGCCCGACCACGCGAATCGCCTCCTGCACCGCCCGCAGATCCAACACCGACGGTCCGCACGGCAGCAGCGCCAGATTCGTCACCAACAGAACCGCGCGCGTGACCTCCGACAATCCGGCCGGTCCGTCGATCACGAGCACGTCATACTGCACCGACAGCCGGGGCACTTGATCGAGGATCTCGTCTGGCGTTTGGAGTCGGTAGATGGGAATTTCCGGCGCCGCCTCATGCAACCAGATGGACGAGGCCTCCTGCGCATCCGCATCCACCAGGGCCGTGCGCTGGCCGCGCTGATGACACCACGCCGCCAGATGCACGGCGATGGTGGATTTGCCGACGCCGCCCTTCGAGTTCGTCAACGCGATGATGGTTCCCATGCCTTGCCTCCCTGATACCTTGGCCCGCTTGCTTGCGGGCATGTTAGCTGACTAACATGCTGGCACGCAAGATGGCTTGTCAGCAGCGCAGCAAGTTTGCTGGCAAGCTTGCTTGCTTGCGGAGGGTCTGTGTTGACCAAGTCGCAGGAATGGGTTGCAATAGAGTCGAATTCTGTGGCACTGCCGCAAACCAGTGCCCCTGCTGGAAGAACCATGTCGTGGCAAATAACCTTCACACTCTTGCCATTCAGCTTCTGCGCAAAGTCGGCTTGCACCTTGGCAAGCTCATCCATCGACACCGCTTCCCACGGTTTCTCTGCCCATTCGTGACCCTCGATGACCCCTTCCCAACATGAACGCCAGTTTCCTCTTCCGAGCGGTGAAAACACGCCATTTTCGCAGACATGGCTCTTCGGCTGGAAGTTGCTGCTGCTAAAAGCGGGCACCAGCTTATCGTAGTCCCTGTCGTAGAAACAAAACAGGTTTTGGTTGCGGATGTATTGTTGGAAGGCGTCCAGAACGCACTCTTTTACCTGCCAACTGGCGTTCGGATTTGTGACGATGCTCTTGAGAATCTGCGCCGTACCCAAAAGTTGGAGAGAGGCAAATAACTTCCACCAGTGCGTGAGTTGATGCCCTTGAACGTCGTGAGGGCCAATTTCTGCACCAACAAGGACGGCGCTGGTTGGCCAGAACCCCCGAAGGTCACTATCCTTTCTTGCAGCCCACTCGGAAGCAGCGGCGTTAGTTCGGTGTGAATCGGAGGCAGGGGCAAAAAAGCGACCGCTGTATGGAGTGCCGAGTTTGTAATCGTTCACCGGTTGGAGGATGGGATTGACATTCTCTGCGGGAAGATCTCAATGGATCGATCGAAGCCGTTGATCCCAAAGATCTCCGCATCGCGGAGCTGGAACGTGAGAACGCCGAACTGAAACTGGCGCTCTCCAAACTGCTGGCGCGCGTGCAGGTATTGGAGTCGCTCGTGCAGGATCTTCAAGCGCGCCTGGCGGCCAACTCCTCCAACTCCTCGCGGCCGCCCTCCTCCGACGGGCCGGGGGCGACACCGCCTCAGCCGCCCGCCACTCCCTCGGGACTCCGGCGCGGCGGCCAGCCCGGACATCCCAAACACGAGCGCCGTTTGCTCCCGCCAGAACGCGTGACGCAGACCACCACTTTGCTGCCCACGGCAGGCCGGTGCTGTGGTAAATCTCTCCACGGTCGCGACCCGGCTCCGCACCAGCATCAGGTGGTCGAGATCCCCCGGCTGCTGGCGCAGGCCCATGATTACTGGCTGCATTCGCTGCCGTGCCAGGATTGCAAGATCTCCACGCGCGCCTCGTTGCCCGAAGGCGTCCCGGCGGGTTGTTTCGGCCCGCGTTTGCAGGCGATGATCGCGGTGTGCAGCGGGCAGTATCACCTGTCCAAACGGATGATTACGGAGATGATGTCCGACTTTTTCGATGCCGATCTTTGTCTGGGCAGCGTCTCCAAACTCGAGGCGGAGACCAGCGCGGCACTGGCCGCACCGGTCGCCGCCGCCGCCGCGTTCGTGCAGGAGCAACCCGTCCAGCACGCGGATGAGACGGGCTGGACCGAGGCCAGGCAACGCGCCTGGCTGTGGGTCGTCGTGGCGGCCCAGGTCGCCGTGTTCCTGCTGGACCGCAGTCGCGGCGCCCAGGTGGCCCGGCGACTGTTGGGCCAGGCTCGCCCGGGCGTTCTGATTTCCGATCGGTGGAGTGCCTACCACTGGATCCCCGTGGAGCAGCGCCAGCTCTGCTGGGCGCATCTGCTCCGGCATTTCAAGGGCTTCGCCGACTATGGAACTCAAGCCCAGCGCCTCGGGATCGATCTGCTGGCCTGTGGCAAAAGGATGTTTGACCAGTGGCATCGTGGGCGCGATGGGACGCTCACGCGGGCGGACTTCCAGCAAATCATGACTCCGTTGAGCGGCGAGATTCTGCTGCTGCTGCGCCAAGGCAGCCAGTGCGACGCGCCCAAAGTGGCGGGCCGTTGTCGCGAGATCTTGAAGCTGGAAGGCGCGCTGTGCACCTTCGTCCGTGTGGCCGGCGTGGAACCGACCAACAATATGGCGGAGCGGGCGATCCGCCCGGCGGTGCTGTGGCGCAAGGGCAGTTTCGGGACGGACAGTGAGAAAGGCAGCCGTTTCGTGGAACGCATCCTGACGGTGGTGACCACGCTGCGGATGCAGCAACGCAACGTCCTGGACTATGTGAGCAGCGCGTGCCAGGCACACCGCCACGGCCAGCCCGCCCCGTCCCTGCTCCCGCCGGGTGCGCTGGTCGAATTCAGCCCCGCCGTCGGCTGATTGTTCCAAGCCGTGAACGGATACCCGAGTTTGTCGCGGTGGTAGCTGTAGCCGTGAACAACGTACGCTGCCATCGGGGCGGGTTTCGCTGTTGCCTTCACCGACTCTTGGACATCATGCGGGGTGCCGTCAGCAGCACACGCAAAGGCCGACCTTTCAGCTACGATTTCGCCCTTTTTGTTCTTCTTCTTGGGAGCCGTTCCCCCACGAATGTCCGTGTAAAACGTGACGTTTGTTGCCGGGCAAGTGACTTGTTCGGGCAGTTTTCCACGCACTTCGAGCAGCCGCAGCTTGGCAGCGCGGGCGTTGTTCCAGCGGACAGTCGCCTCAACAGAATCGGTCGCGCTGCCTCCATATTCGCGGCCCTGCTCATCGTGCTTGGGGCAGCCTTCTAGCCATTGCGGGTGGATGAGCAGCGTCAACTCCACCTTCTTGTTCTTCGCCTTGCCCATTTCCGGGGAGTTCTTTTCCACAAACGCCTTGGCATCTTGCCGCGTCTTGCCGCAGTGCGGGCAGGTAAAGTGCCCCTCGCCGTCCATCACCGCGAAGGGCTTTTCCTCTGGCGCAATGAACAGCGGCACGTCCGGGGCCATCCGCGCCGCGTGGCGCTCCACGTCGAACTTCTTCCCGCATCCGCGACATTCCCAGTCCTGCCACGCATCCACGGTCAGCGTTTTGATGGCGACGACCGGGGTCTGCATGATGGGCGTGCGGTGCCCACAGCCCTCGCGCTGACAAGGCCCGTGCTTGGCCCAGAAGGTGTAGATAATCTCCGGGCCTTCGTAGCGGTAGTTCCGCCGCTCCTGCCACGGCACAGAAAAGATGTCGAAGTTGGAAGGCAGTTCCTCCCAGACATCCTCGGTCGCTGGTGCGTCGGATTTGGCCGTGCCAAGGAAGTCAGGCTGCACGAGTTTCTTCTCCCGCTCCTTGGTGCCCTTGCGCCGGAACCATTTCCCCTTTTCGCCGTCCGGCCCGTCGCAGGCGTAGTAGGGCATGATGAGCGGTTTGACTTCGGCCTCGATGTCGGCGAGCAGGCGCTTCACTTCCGCGATGTCCACCTGCGCCATCTCGTTCTTCACCACGAACCACGCGACGGGATTGAGGTCGCAACCGAACATCTGCATCCCCAAACGGGAACCTTCCACGATGGTCGTGCCGCCGCCCATGAACGGTTCGGCGACCTTGAGATGACGGAGCGAGCCACGCTTCTGATGGTTGGCGTAGTAGACATCCCAGACGGCTTTTGCCGCCTTGCTGTCGTCGTCTGGCGCTTTCATCGCCGCCGCCAGCAGCATGGAACGGAACACGCTCGAACGCCGCCGCGCCCACCACTTCGACATCTGATAGATGGGTTTGCCCGCGTTGCCCTCGATGGCAGCAATCTGGTTGATGGGGATGATGGGGAAATCAACTTCGAGACAAGTCTTGGGCCGGTTCGGGTCGGAGAAGTCCACCGTCTCGACCGCGACCTCGCGCCCGGCACCGACAGCGGCAGCGATTTGCTCAGCGAGCAGTTCCTTCTTCGATTTGCCCTTGGATTTGGCCATGCGGGTTTTGTGAAAGTGCCTGTAAATCAAGGGCGGCATCATTTTGTTGGCTTCAACAAAATGATGGCCGGGCGTCAGGGGGTTTCGCGTTCGAGGTAGAGCACGGAGTTTTCCTTGAACTCGTTGAGCGAAGTGAACTGTTTGTCGCAGGCGTTGGTGAGGCGATTCCGGTCTTTGCGCGGCAATTTGTCCACGTCCTCGTGAACGGCGATGCTCTTGAATTTCAAACGGTGCCGCTGGAACTCCAAGCAACTGATGGTCGCGAGCCGGGCACGGTTCGCATCTTTCACGGCGAAGAGGTAGAGCGGGATGCCATTGGGGCGCAACTCCCAGTCCACTTCAAGGTCGTCGCGGTCAGGGATGGGCAGAATGGTCTGGCGAGGGTTGAAGCGCGGCAAATCGGCTTGGATGAACTCGGCGAGCATTTCCTCAAACAAACTGGCCAGCACTTCACGCTTGAAGTAGCGCATGTTGCAGACCTTGGAAACGGCTTGGGAGAATTGTAAGAGAGCTGTGTAGAGCGTGTCGGGCATGGCCTCCATGAACAACTCCCCGTTGGCTTCACTGACCCCGTTCTCGGCGAGGATGCGGTGGACGATGCGCTCCTTGTTTGGCGTGTCGATGTCGAACGTGTAGGACAGGCGCATCAAGGTCAGTCCGTGGTCGCTCACGCGGAGCTTCTGGGGCGCGTCGGTGCCGTTCTTCGGCACGTCGAGGAAAACGTCCATCATGTCGCCATCCTCGTGGAACAGCGGCGCGATAAGCTGGAGCACGCCGGGGCGTTTTTCGCGCACGGCGACGTGAGAGTTGAATTGCTCGCGGAGTAGTTCAACGGCGTTCATAGTTTTGTCTCATCATCCGGGAACAGCCGGGGTTGTGTGATGCCGGGAAAATGGTCATCCGGTCTTTCCAGTTGAATCATACGACAAAAATGGCTCAGTGCCTCCCGGAAGGAAGCGTAAGCGGTGGTCTGCTCAATGTGACGAGGTTCGAGAATCCCAGCGGTGAGGTCATCGGCCTTGCAGCGGTGAACGTGGAACACGGCATGATGCGGATGGACGCGCTCCCCGCCGTGCTGGCCGTTGCAGCGGATGAGTTGAAAACTGCCCGGTTCCTCGTTTGGCTGATACATCAGGCCCACCGAGAAATTCTCAGGGAACTCATCGCTCTGGCGCAGGAACGCCCGGAAAAAGTGTTTTCCATCCGTTGATTTCAGCGTCATGTCGTTTCGCTTCATTTTGCCGTCGAGCCGCATCTCCCGACGTGGTGCGTCAACGACCTGCTTGGGGCAGGTGATGAGCGCCGCGAGTTCGTCATCCGTAAAAGTTCTCATGGTTTCGACAATTCAATGAAGGGCACGGCGACTTCTAACAGTGACAGCCCACCGTGCGCCAGTGTCGGATACCCACCTGCGCTACGCCATTTGCGACGGCCCAACGCGAACTGGTTGGTGCGGTGCGCGGTCGTCAGGCAGAGGGAGATGGGTGGCACCCAATGATGCTCCGTGCCGGGACCATACGAGAAGCGGCTGCTGCCAAAGTTGGTCTTGAGCCAATTCGCCTGCTCCTTGCTGGACACATCCGAGAACATGCCAGAGGCGGCGTAGCCGTGGTCGCTGGTGATGAGTAAACGCCGACCCGTGGTCAACCGTTCAACCATCTTCCAGAAGCTGTCGGAGGTCAGTTGTTGCTCGGCTTCATGGCAGAGTTTCTGGAATCCATCGCCCGGCTCGGCCAGTTGATGAACCCGTTCGTCCGGCCAGTGATGCCAGAGCACGATGTCCGGGGCGGAAGCAATCCAGTCGAGGCAGTAGTCCCACGCAGCGTTCAGGCTTTCAGTGCGTGCGCCGGGCAGGTGGTGCGCCAGTCCAGCATCGTTGTTTTCAAGCGACGAACGCTGACTGAAGCCCAACGCCTTGGCGAAGGGCGTGGTGTCGCTGGGAATCTCAGAACCACGCACGCCTGCCTGATGAATCTGGTAGCCGCGCCGGTTGGCTTCCTGCAAGAGCCACGGCGATTCCCGCAGCGAGAGGGCATCGAGGATGAGCACCGCCTTGCCGGACGGTGTGCTGTTCCAGAACTCGATGACCGATGGCGCGGTGCGGGGCACCGAACTCTCAAAATCGCGCCAGAGTTCCCATGCCGACCCGGAGAGCAGGAGTTCGAGTTCGCTGACCTTGCGTTCGCGTTCGGTGAGTTCGCGTTCCGCGTGTTGCGGTGTCAGGGGCGCAGAGAAGGTTTCCCAGAGCTTCTCGAAGATGACCTGCCACGCCTCCTTGGGCGGAGCGGTCAGGATTCGGTCGAGCTTGGGGTCACGGCCAGGCGTCATCGCGCCTCCTTGTCCAAATTCAGCCCGAAGGTGACACCATCCGGCAGATTCTTGAGCAACTGGGCCAACTGCGCCCCGGTCATCTGGGAGACGTTGAGATTGACGTTGGCGAGGTTGGTCGCCGGTGCAATGCCCCATTTCTCGATTTCACCGAGCAGGTTCACCGGGGTCTTGGGCGGAGTGCCGAAGGGTTTGAAGGACGGACCAAGGGGCAGGGCCGTGGGGCCAGCGATGCCGCCAAATGGGCTGCTGGGTTTGTCGTTGATGACGCCGGGCGGTGGAGCGGTGGTTGTTGGCGATAGCGGCAGCGGGAGCGTACCGCCGCTCAATGGCACCGCGCCGGGCAGGAGCAGGATGGTTTGCTCAAGTTCCTTGCCGGAGCCGAGCTTGCCCTTGATGCGCAGCCAGCAGGCGTCCTCGGACTCACCGGGTTCGGCTTGAAGAAGTTCCAGCCCGCGCACGTTGATGGCCATCTTCCCTGCTGCACAAAGCCGCAGCACCTTCTCCTTGGTCGTAACTTCTCCAAGCCAAGGAACGCAGTGCTTGCCGCCGATGGCGGGTTCCTGAAGTTCGCTGATGAACTTGGCCGCAGACGCGCCGTTGGTCGCCTGTGCCAGCGCCATCGCCTCGAAGTCCTCAGCAACGAAAAGCTCGCTCTCAATTTTGGTGTGGATGGCCTTCGGAATCTTGTCGCCGACCGCGTTGTGTTTTTCGTTGAGGAAGCGGCATTGGTCTGGTTGCGCGAAGTTCCAGATGTCGAGCAGCGCGAAGGTGTCGAACAGGTCTTTCAGACGCGGGCGAAGGTGGGAGGTCTGGTAGGTTGTGAACAGCGGCCTATAGGCGGCGTCTGTCTCCTTCCACTGATTAGCCAGATACACGGCGCGGGCGTAGACGATGAGGTCACGGTCGAAGTAAAGGTTGCCCGCTGCCTTCTTTGGCAGGAGGAACCGGAGCGTATTGCGCCGCTGGGCCAGATGCTGCTTCAACCACGCACCGAGCGGGGCGTCCATGCTTTCAGGGTTCTCTGGCAGCACCACGAGCACGAGTTGATTGCCCCACTGGTCTGGGCGGTCTTTCTCCGCCAGTTCGCCCCACGGGTCGCTCTGCCAGTTCTTCCGCAGCACCACGACACGGAACTGGCGGGAAACTTCTTCGCTGCCGCCAATGACGTAGCGGATTTCTGCGGCCAACTGCTCGATGTCCTGACCGGCCTCGAACAGCTTGTCGTTTTTCGCGTTGGCCAGCAGCTTGCCTTCGGCGTTTTCTTCCTCCTTGAAGACCAGCCGATTCCCAACCGGGTGGATGTTGAAGCTGTTCTCGCGGATGAGCGCCATCTCGGCGGCGAATCCATTGTCGTCTACCGACTCGCCGCGAGTGATGTCCGCCTGCAACTCGGCAGGCTCCGCACCGTTGACTCTATCGACGCTCAAGGAGCGCAGCCAGAGGGCGCTGATGATGTCTGAGGCGTGCGGCACGTTCTTGTCCGGCTCCTGCACGGCGGTTCTGACTGCTTCGAGATTGCGCTGAGCCTTTTGGAGCAGGCTGCGATGAAGGGGATTGGCGACGGAACTGAGCAGCGACGTGATGCAGCCCTTGTCGTTGGTGATGTCGAAATCCGCCGCCGTAATGACCGGCGACTGTTCGCCCCGCGTTTTGAACAGGTCAACGAGAATGCGGATGAGGTCGCGGGTTTCCTGTGCCTCCGTGGCGACCAGCACTTGGTCGTCGAGCAGGCGCATCAGCACCGGAGAAAATGGCCACGCTTCAGTGAATTCGGCTCGCTTCGTGTCGTGCTGGGAGGGTGGGACTTCCGCCAAGCGCAGGTATTCGCTTACGTGGGACTGCGTGCAAGCGGCGATGTCGGTGTCAGCCACGTTCATCCGATTCTGAAAAATGCGGTAGAGCAGCAGGCGCTGCCGGTCCTTTTTGGCTTGGGTGCCCTGAAAATCGACCAGCACGGGCTGGATGCGGTGGATTTGCTGGTACGCCTGCGACTGGTTGTCGCGGATGGACACCACCAGCGTCAGCAGGTCGGGGTGGTCGTTGGCGA
The DNA here is from genome assembly GCA_038249465.1 of Limisphaerales bacterium. GTDB lineage: Bacteria > Verrucomicrobiota > Verrucomicrobiia > Limisphaerales > JBBRWD01 > JBBRWD01. The sequence goes on from JBBRWD010000067.1 coordinate 31,923, forward strand.
TTTCTGAAAGCAGTTGGATGAAGTTGAAGGCCCAGTTCTTCCACGGGTACTGCTGGGTGTTCGTTAGTCCATCGTACCACGTTTGGAGCTCGTCCAGCAGCAGGGCGGTCGGCTTGGCTTTGAACATTTCGAGCAGGAGGTCGAGGCTTGGAATGTTCGTTTTGCTTGCGCCCGTACCCTCCCACTTGCCCTTGATGTAGCTGCCCTTCGGATGCCGGTCGAAAAGGAGTTCCCAGAGAAACTTGTACCGCTGCTGGTGCAGGCTCTCGGCGATGACCTCGCAATCCACGCGCGACTTCAGCGTGGTCAACTCCGGTCGGTTCAGCTTCTTGGCCCAATCACCCAGCCATGCCGCCGCTGCGGTAGGGTCTTTCATCGCGTGGTACAGCGCCGCCATCAGGTGCGATTTGCCTTGGCCTCGACCGCCGAGCAGCACGATGGGGTGAGTTCTGTCCGGTTGGGCGGACTCCAGCACCTTGAGCATATCGACGGACGGGTAAGTGATGCTCAGAAATTCTGCGGCGGACTTCTTGAGTGCCCCGGTCGTTCTGTCGGCGGAGAAGTCGATGGTGGTGCCCTTGAGCCGTTCACCCTTGAACTCTTCGCGTAATTTCAGGCCAAGCATAGGTCAGTAAAAATCAATTATCCATCGCCCGCTGGGCACGCCAGAAGCCGCAGCGCCGCACCGCGACCCCAACCGACTGAAATGACCGAAACACGGCCAATCCTTCGGCCCTATCCCGCAACTTTTCCTGCCAGCACCTGCAAATTCTGGCGCGTCCTCATTGTGGACAAAGTGCTTGGGCGCGGACGATACGCCCCTCTGCCGCAATGCGGCAAGCGATGTTTACATTTCACGCCGGACATCCCGCGTGTGCGTAAAGTGTTGCGGCTGCTTAACACGGCCTCGACTGCCGCCCGCAGCGCAACGTCGGAGTGATGCCCCCACCGAGGTTGACGCCATCGCTGGCAGCAGTCAGAAATCGCGTCAGTCAGCCATATCCACCGAAACCCGCAACGACCACCACCGATGAAACCTGAAGAATTCCGCGGGTAATTCGTGCTCTTTGGTGGCCACGATGACGTTGTGCCATCCCGATTCAGGTTCATTCTCCACGACGACCCCTGCAAAGCGCCGGGCCAATGTCTCTTGGAGCCGAGTCGCCTGCTGCTTGGACCCACAGTATAACCAGACCGCAAGCCTCTGCCCGCCTTCGGCGGATTGGTATCCGAACCAAGCAGTGTGTCCTGTCTTCGGTTTCACCATTCTATCGAGCCGTTGTTGATTGTCACCTTTCGCGCACTTGTCTGCAATTTTGAACACGTCGATGCCAAAGGACCACTCACCGGCTGCCTTTCGCTGTCCTCCAATCCTCCAGAACTTCGGAATGAGGCCCAGCACCTTCGCCGTGTGCTCAAGCGTGGTATATGCGAACGGGGCGTCTTCAAGGCTTTTTGTGACTTTCATGTTGTTTGATTGGTGAAGAGTGAATGGCTCGATGTCCAGATTGCCGAGGGATTCTACGAGGTCGTTGACGAGCGGTTCGCCTAAGCAACCGGCAGCTAAATCGGACCAACGTCGTTGGCTCACAACGATGCCTAGCCCTGCATTCTCGGCTGGCAGCTTTAGTACACCATCGGCACCCAGCACGACGTAACATGGCGTGGAGTTCTTATCTTTGGCGAACTTAGCCAGTCGTTCCCCGTAGCCGCCCTTCTTGAAGAAGGTTGTGAGCTCAGGATTTTGGTGAGGTTTAAGCGGCGCGCCGACTTTGCACTCGATGACGTGTACAGTGGACCCGGAACTGAGGCGCAAATCGGACCAATTTGCAGGCTCTATTTCCATTGCGTCATCCGGTACCGCGGTGCTGAGTGGTAGTGGTATCCCACAGATTGCCTCGCAGAAATGCTGTCGGAACTTCGGGTTGTGCTTAAAGCAGAATCCTATGGATGCGGCCACATAACGCTCCAACTCCTTTCTCTCCCTGCGCTCCACCGCTGTTTCCTTTGTGGAATCATCGACAGTACGACGAGGACGGAAATAGCGACCGCGCTTGAAAAGGCTGAGGAAGGATGGCTGCACGACGGGTCAAGCTTTGGGGGCACGGCAGAACAGCGACACCACTGGTCGCCGGACGGTGGCGACCACGCGACCGTGGTTGGTCCTTCGGCGGCGCTGCTTTTTGGCCTCTGGTGAAAAGTGGCGGAGCATGACGAACGTCCCGACTGCTGCCGTGAGCAGGAGGATTGTCAGTGAGGTTGGCGTGTTATCTGAAATAATCATCTGTCCAGTGAAAGCTTTTCGTCCACCAGACCATCGGCACCGCGCTGTCAGAGATTAGCGGTATTCGCCGCCAAGCAGCGTCAGCACTACGGAGCCTTTTTCTTGGGCTGGGCCGCACGCCGTTTGAGCTTCGTGGGCCTTGTCTTCGCGGCAGACGGAGCTTTTGCCGGTGCCGATGTCTTCTTCGCCCTGGGCGATGCCGGTTGTGGCGGAGGCGGTGGCGAACCAGTCGGTCGCCTCGGCGCGGTCTTCTCGTGGATGACCTGGCGCACTTCATCCAGCCGCCTGTCCGCCTCGGCCTTGGCGCGTTTCAGCGCATCCCGGCTGCCGTTGATGGTGTTGGCCAGAATGTCACACCCCTGCTGGATGCGCCGCGTATACAAGCCGTCCTGCAACTCGACGCCCTTGCCCTTCAAGAATGCCTGCATGTGGCCGTAGAGTTCGTCCTTGTCGATTTTGTTCATAGTCGTGTTTTGCTTCGCCTTGAGATTCAGCGATGCCAGCCTGACTGACCACTACATGCCGACGCGGGCTTTGTAGCTCGGCGCTACTTCGTCTTCCCGGCTGATGTGCGAACATTGCCAGGCTCGATGATGATGGGCTGGCTGCCTGGAAGCTGAATCGAGACGGGACGAGCGATGTATACGATTGATGGCTGCTGACGAATCTGCGCGAGTTCGGCGATGGCGCTCATCTGCTCGAAGTCCAGGCTGGCTGGCACGACCCCAACGCTTTCTTCCGGCCCGAAGACCGCGCCAGTGCCGCCCGCAAATCGGTTGAGCAGTGCAGCCGGGAGGATGGCGTTCTCATCGAGGACGCACATGGCCCAGCCGAGCAGGTCGTGTTGCCGGTCTGCCGTTTTGGCCCACGCGGTCAGCACGAAATGGAGGTCGAGCGGGAGTGGGGGACGTATACGCCGTCCATCAGGCGTGGTCGGTGGAACGGGATTGCGCTGGGTGGTGTTGATGCTCACCCGGCAGAGGCACAGCGAAAGCCCGAACAGCGGGCGTTTCGACGCCACGAAATCAGTCGGCTGGCACAGCTTGAACTCCGCGCCGGTGAACTCTGGTTTCGGACACTTCTCCGCCAGAAGGCCGAGGATGGATTTTGCGGTGGCTGAAATCGCGTGGTGAGTGGCCATGCGCTGGATACTGCGAGCGCAAAGATGGGGTTCAAGCACAAACCGGCTATGACAATGGGGCTGCTACGCTCACACCACCATGAACACCCAAAAGCTGGAAATGCCTGAAACCATCTCCGTGAATTTCACCGGCCAGTTGGTGCTGAGCCGGTTCGTATTGCAGGAACTGCTTCGTCAACCGTCTGTCGCCCCGCCAATCCAACCGCCGCCACGGGAATCCGGTCCCTTTGAGAAGCTGGACGGACAGGAAAAACTAGCCCGTCTCGCCTACACGATGAAGGAGACAGCGGAGATGTTGGGTGTGAACTATTTCACAGTCCATCGCCTCCTGAAACGCGTGGCACGACCCGGGCTGGGCAAGGGCCATTTCTGTGTGCCGACTTTCTGCATCTTTTTGTTCCGCTGGGCGGGTCAGATGCTTTCCAGCACTGCGACCGGCTCGGACCGGACGGTCTTTCCATTTTCCAGTTTTATCTGGCTCCGCCGCAAGACCCAGACAGGACGGGTTACTCCGGCCATCGTGGCGTAGCCGGTGCGAGCCTTGTGCTGGTTCAGCACGGCCTCGATTTCGACGGCCAAACGACTTTCGAGCCAGCGACCGCCATCGCGCATCAGTTTTATTGCCGGGTCGTTTGCCATTTTGGCATGGACGGCGTGAAGGAGATACTCACGACTCACGGCAATGAATCCGGCTTCCTCCTTGCCGTGGAGAAGGCTCACTGGGTAGAGCCAGACGCGGGAGTTGGCCACCAACGCTTCCTTGACCGCCTTGCCCGCAAGCTCGTCCACCCTCTTGGGGGCGGGTAAGGCCGGTTTCTTCGCCTCCGCTGGTTCGCTGATTCGCTGACACACGCTTTCAAAGTTGCAAACTCTCGCCGGAAGCACGAACGGCTGGCTGGGGGCGCTCCAGAAATAGCAGTTGCCGGGAATCGGTTCACTTCTGATGAACTCCAGAATGTCGTCGCTGAAGTAGGCGTTGTGGCGCTTGAGAGTCTGGAGGTCGCCCTCGTTCAGCAGGTGGAGCACGAAAAAATTGTCGCCTTGGCTGATAATCTGGTTGGAGATGGAGCTTGGCTGCTGGGTCACAAGGATGCAGCCCAGCCCGTACTTCCGCCCCTCCTTGACCCAGCGCACGAACACGTCACGGTCGTCGAGTTTCCGGTCGCCCAGCATGGTCTGGGCTTCCTCCAATACCGTGAGGCAGCGCAAGGTTGGACCGGTCACGTCGGTCAAGTGCCGGAGGTTGTGCTGGAAGATGCGCCGCATGAGCATTCCGGTGATGGCCAGACCATCCTCAGCGCCCAGCAGCGAGACATCGGCTATCACCACGCGGTTCTGCTTCAGTTCCTCGATGACGTTCTTGCTGAGGGTGGAGCCGGTGCGGTGCAGCCGCCGGATTGGGGGCAGCAGATTGTTCTTTATCGCGCCGAGGCTGACATCCTCTTTGCGCGGCCTGTAGCGCAGTAATCGAGCAATCTCCTGCTCATCGGCGGCGTACTCGTCCTTGGCCAGCAACTCGACCAACTGCCGCCATGCGTCCCACTTGAGGCTGCGCAGCAGGTTGGCGAATACCATGTCCTGCTTTTCAGCCGGGACGAAGGACGCCACGATGTCCTGCGGTGGAAAATCGCCGAAGTCCACGTAGACATCGCCTTTGACAAAACCCTCGTAAGCCGGGTTCACCTTGCGATTCGTGTACAAGGAAATCCGGTCGCGCAGCGCGGGCACGTTGACCAACCCCGGACGACCGTGGGCATCAGGCAGCGCGTACTCGCCTTCGGGGTCGAAAATGAGCAACCCCACGTCTGGCGGCGAGGCGTAAAGCTGGGACACGAGGTATTTGATGAGGTTGCTCTTGCCGTAGCCCGCCCTCGCAAAGACGAAGCTGCGCCTGCCCTTGAGCCGCCCCACGCTGAAGCGCACCGGGACCGTTTTGATTTCGCGCTGCCCATAAACCAGATGGCCCAGCGGAGCCGCTGTCGGGTCATCTTCAAGGCCGACGTTGCAGAGGAACGCGAGGGCGGCGTCGGAGGGAGTCCTGACCTTGCAGCCGAGTGTGGCGAAAGCACGCTCGCCCACGGAAAATTTGAATTTGCCCGCTTGGGAGTCCAGTTGCAGATGCCCCAGCAATTGCATCTTCAGATTGTACCGCAGCATCTGGCGCATGAGCGGGGCCGGAACCGCATCCTCCGTCTTGGCGAGGTCGCCGAGGTAGGCGTCGCCGCAAGGCGTTTGGCTGGCGTGGTCATAGAACGGGGCAGGCGTTGAGGAGGAGGCGGAGGGCTTGGGGTGGGTGGCGATGGTAGCGTTCAAAGAAGTGCGCCAGCGGCTCCCCTTGTTCAAAGGGGATCAGCGCCAGCA
>JBBRWD010000068.1:0-37481 GCA_038249465.1 Limisphaerales bacterium
ATGATGCACTCCGCGCCGTGCTGTCGAATAAACCGGCACAAGGGGTACCCGCGCGGCCCGGCCTCGTAACACACCTTCAACGCCGCGCCTGGATGCGATGCCTGCAACTTCTGGAGCAACTTGAGCACGTCGTCATGTTGCCCGCCGATGATGCCGTAACGACGCACTTCTGTGGAGTCACCCGGTGCCAGGGTCACGGCGATGGAATCGTTATGCACATCCAACCCGAGGAACAACGCCGGGCCGGACGGCGGGAGCTCACCCCGCGCCGGGGTGAGAGGTTGCACCCGTAACGGACGCGGTGGTTTTTGTGGCTCGACTGGGCTGGGGGCACGCAGTATGTAGGTCTTCATGGTGTTTGTTCTTCGGTCATTCATGGTTGTCTGGGGCGCAAGTCCCACCACGGGTGGCTCGGCACCGCTCACACGGCGCAACCCACGCTCATCCCGGAGAGCAAACACCGCTCTCGCTCTCAGCAAAAGCCATACTGACTAGGCCGCTTCACACGCCCATGAAATTCACACGCTCACTCATCCTGCTGCTTGTGGGCACAGTTGTCTTTCTCGTGCTGCTTCAGGTTCTGTCCAGCGATTCGTTGCCTGCCCATTGGCAGATGCGCAACTGGCCGACGTGGGCGCACATCGCCTCTGGCGTTTTCTTCTGCGCGCTTCTCGCGAGTTGCTTCATCTTCGATGTGTGGACATTCTTCCGAGATATTCGCGACAGTTGGCGCGCCGGCAGAAAGGACAAGACATGACACAGCGGCCTAACAAAAGCACTGGAGCGAACGCGGGCGGGCCACGTCAGTTGCCAATGCGGACGCGCTGGGCCGCCCGCGTCGCTCAGTTGACGTTAGGCGGCTCGAACACACCACACTATGACAACATCCGAGAAGAAGAAGCACATCACGATTAACATCGCAGTCTGGGCGGTTGCGATACTCACGCATCCGATAGCCAAGATGCTCCCCACTGGCTCAGGCAGTCCTCCGAAGGTATTTGAGTTACTCATTCCGATTTTCTTCATGGCACTCGCGAGTGTGTCCACGTATCTGCTGAGCGCGGGGATTGGAAAGCCGCAGGACAAATGAAAACCAACCGCCAACCATGCGCTGCAGCGAACCCGGCCATCGCGTCACGGTTGCATTCGTTGCGTCTCGTGGGCCGGGTCGCTGAGCTTGGGTCGTCGTCGTCGTTGGCATCGCCACGCGCCCGCGGTTGGCACGCCTCACTCCGACCCCAGTTTCTTGATCAGCTCATCCAGTCCGCCTTCGACCGGCTCGATCTCAATCGCGCGGCCGGCGGGTGCGGTATCCCCAGCAGCAGGAGCAGAAGCGGGAGCCGGCCTTTTCTCGACGATCTTCGTCGCGTCCACAGGACGTAACGGCGGCAGCGCCACCGACGCCGCGGCCTCGCCCGCTTCCGGCTCGGGCGCTTCCGGCGCACCCGGAATGTGCCACGTTTTCTTCGCCTCCAGCCAGGTCTGGTAGCGGGCAAAGGTCCACATGCCCGCCTCGGCTCCGATCTCCAGCGCGCTGGCGATTTTGAAAAGATCCCCGGCACGCAGATGGGCTTTGACCGCCGGCGTGGGCACGAGGACTTCACACTCGGGCACGGGAATCTTCAGATCGCTCCGGTAGCGCAGCCGCTGGGCGATCACCACCACCAGGCAATCGGCAAGCTGCGCCCGCACGTTGCCCTGCGCCTCCGACGGGAACGCCGAGACGATGCGTTGCAGCGCCTCGACACACGACCCGGAGTGCATGGTAGCAAGGACCAGATGGCCGGTTTCGGAAGCATTGAGCGTGAGCCGCATCGTCTCCGGTTCGCGCATTTCGCCGACCATGAGCACGTCGGGATCCTCGCGAAGCGCGTCGAGCAGCGCCTGCTCGAAGGACGGCGTGTCCCGTCCCACTTCACGCTGACGCAGGTAGGCCCGGCGCGGGGTGAAGACGTATTCAATCGGGCTCTCGATGGTGACAACGTGGCGGCACTCGCCGAGGTTGATCTCCTGAATGAGCGCCGCGAGCGTCGAGGATTTGCCGCAGCCGGTCGGGCCGGTGAGGAGGATGAGTCCGTTCTCGCGGGCGACGAATTTCCGGAAGTCGGGATGGAGGTTGAGTTTCTCGACGGTGGCCTGAAATGACGCCAGCAACCGCACCGCCAGGCCGACGCCGCGCGAGGTTTGCATCACGTTGATGCGGCAGCGCACGCCACGGATGTTCTTCGAGAGATCGTGGGAGCGACGTTCGAGGAATTGCGGCCAGTGCGCGGCGCCGACCACCTCGCGGGCCATTTCCAGAACGTCGCGCGGCGGCAGCGCTTCGCCAGCGAGGCGGAGCGTGCCGCGGACCCGCAAAGCCGGAGGCAATCCTGGTTCCAAGTGCAGGTCACTCGCGCCCTGTTGATGCGCGGCGGCAATCAGATCATCGAGTTTCATGGTGGAGACGCGGTCAAAGGTTCAACGCGGAGTCTGCGCGGAAGTTGCGTCCGCGGGGAGATTATTTACCGCGCGCCACCGGAGCATTGTCCGTTGCGACGACGTGGCGGGCCATCCTGGGCGAAGCCTTCTCGCGACCATTGACGACCTCGCCGCCGACGCGGATGATGCGCGCATGAACACCGCCAGCGCCCTTGCCCGGCTGACCTTGATGCTAGCGCTTTTCGCCTCGGGGCTGACCCGAGCCGCGGATTCCACCAACACGACCATCGCCCCCGGGAGCAAGCGGTCCGTCGCGAAGAGGGCGGGCGCGGGCGTTCCTTCGGTGTTTCTCGATCCGGGTCCGATGGTCGGACACGTGAGCAGCAGCAACGCGCTGCTGTGGGCGCGTGCCAGTGGAGCGGCGCGCCTCGGAGTGCGCGTGAGTCCTGAGGCGAATCTGGCCAGCGCCCGCCCTTTTGAAGGACCAAAGCTCGTCGGCGCATCGGGTTTCATGGGAACGGTCGAGGCGGCCGGTCTGGAGGCTTCGCAGCGTTACTTCTATTGCCCGACCCTCGATGGAAAACTCGCGTTGTTGCCGCCGTATCCGTCGTTTCGCACGGCACCACCGGAGTCGCAGCGGGGCCGGGTGCGCGTCGCCTTCACTTCGTGCGTGGGCTACCAAGGGTTCGAGGCGGCTCCGGGTTACTCGGACCTCGCCACGCGCACCAATGTGGATCTCCTGCTGATGCTCGGCGACAATCACTACGCCAACACCAACGGCGCGGTGGTGCAGCGCCAGTTCTATCAAGACCAGCGTCGCACCGGCGGCTGGCGCGAACTCGCCGCGGGCCTCCCGGTTTACGCCATCTGGGACGACCACGATTTTGGTCCAGACAACAGCGACGGACGGCTCAAGGGCAAGGAGGAATCGCTGCAAACCTTCAAGGAACACTGGGCGAATCCGGCGTACGGCGAGCCCGGCAATCCCGGGGTCTATTTCAAATTCAGCCGAAGCGGCGTGGATTTCTTCATGCTCGACGTCCGGTATCATCGCGATCCGAACAAGGCGAAGGATCTCGCGCATAAAACCATGCTGGGCGAACGACAACTCGCGTGGCTGGAGCGGGAACTGCTCGCCTCGCGCGCGCCCATCAAGGTTCTAGCCAGCGGCGGCGAATGGCAATCCAACGGCACGGATGATTCGTGGATGAGCTTCGCCGCCGAGCGCGATGGGTTGCTGCGCTTCATCGAAACCAACCGCATCGAGGGCGTGCTGCTGCTCTCTGGCGACCGGCATTTCACCGGCGCCTACCAGGCACGCGGCCAGTGGATTGAAGTGACGGCCGGGCCTCTGGGCAGTTCCAATGCGAAGACCAAAAATCTGCCGGAGATGTTTCTGAACTTCAGCGACACCAAGGCGAAGTTCTATTGCATCTACGACCTCAACGCCGCGACTTCGCCTCCGGAGGTGACGCTCGAGATTTATCGCGTGGGAGAGGGACTGGTGCTGCGACGCGAGTTCACCTGGGACGAAGTCATCGGCCTGACGAAAATCCTTCCCCTGCCGCCCTCGCCTGAAACCGGCGCCGGCGCAGCGCGGCGGCGCAGCGCGGGACAGTGATCCGCGCCTGCCGCCGGGGATGAATGGGCTTCGCCCCGTTTTCATCGGGTTTCCACGGATTTCAAGCTTGCGTTTTCGATGTCCGCCCAGAAGATTCCGCACCTTTATGGACAATAACTCGACCGAACCCACGCTGGGATTCAAACTCCAAACGTGGGTGGAAGTGAACAAGCAGAAGCTGATCATCGGCGGGGTGGGCCTGGGTGTGGCCATTTTCGCCGGCGTGATGATTTTCAACTACCAGGCGGAAAAGGAAGCGCGGGCCAGCCAGGCGCTGTCGGACATCCGGCTGCCAATCAGCCCGGCGCAGCCGGTGCCGCCAGGCGCGGCCGACCAGTTTCTCAAGGTCGCCCAGGAATATAGCGGCACCATGGCGGCGCCGCGCGCGCTGCTCATGAGCGCGGGCCTCGTGTTCACCGAGGGCAATTACTCCGAGGCGGAGAAGCGCTTTGCCCGGGTATTGCAGGAGTATCCCACCAGCCCCTGGGTGGCCGAGGCGACATACGGCGTGGCCGCGTCGCTCGATGCCGCCGGCAAGACGTCCGAGGCCATCACGAAGTACGAGGAAATCCGCAAGCGCTACGCGAACTCGGCGGTGGCGGACCAGACCAAACTGTCCCTCGCGCGTCTTTACGAAAAGTCCAAGCCCGAGGAATCCTACCGCCTTTACGAGGAAATCATGAAGGCCAACCCGGTCCAATACAGCGGACTCGGCAACGAGGCCGGGATGCATCTCGAAGACCTGATGAAGGAGCATCCCGAGCTGGCCAAGCTGCGCGAACCGGCGGTCCCGCCGCAGATGACGCCACCGCAAACCACGACCATCACCAACCTCACGCGCGTGACCAACATGCCGCTGATGTTGAACACCAACCTGCTTCGCCAGACGATGTCGAACGCGGCGATGCGCCTCACCAACGCCGTCCGCGCCGCCACCAATGCGGTGGCCACGAACCTGCCGAAGGTTCTCACGACGCCACCGCAGACCAAACCGGCCGCCCCCGCAACGTCGCCGGCACCGGCCGCGAAGTGATTTCGCCTTTTGCGAGGGCCGGAGCCATTCAGCGAGACGACGACGACGCATGTAACCGCCACAGTTCTTCAGCCGGTTCACTGGCATGAAACTCACCATCATCGGAACCGGCTACGTGGGGCTCGTCACCGGCGCCTGCTTCGCCGAGATCGGCCACCATGTCATCTGCGTCGATAACAACGCCGAGAAGGTGAAACTGCTCCAGGCGGGCGGCATCCCCATCTACGAACCCGGCCTGGAAGAGATGGTGCAGAAGAACGTCGCGGCCGGCCGGCTGCGGTTCACCGAGAGCACCAGCGAGGGGGTGGAGAATTCCGACGTGGTCTTCATCGCGGTGCCCACGCCGCCGCAGCCCGATGGCTCGGTGGATTTGAGCTTCATCGAGAAGGTGGCGCGCGACATCGCGCAATCCATCACCCGCTACAAGATCGTCGTGGACAAGAGCACCGTCCCGGTGCAGACGGGCGACAAGGTGGCGGAAACCATCAAGCGCTACTGCAAGGCCAAGGTGGAGTTCGACGTGGTCAGCAACCCGGAATTCCTCCGCGAAGGATTTGCGGTCGATGACTTGATGCATCCGGATCGCGTCGTCATCGGTGTCAAATCACCGCGCCCGGTCGCGGCGATGAAAGAGGTCTATACGCCGTTCAACGCACCGATCATCGTCACCGACATCAACTCGGCGGAGTTGATCAAGCACGCCTCCAACTCGTTCCTCGCGCTGAAGATTTCCTACATCAACGCCGTGTCGGTCATTTGCGAAGCGAGCGGCGCGAACATCATGGAAGTGGCCAATGGCATGGGGATGGACGCACGCATCGGCCGGCGTTTTCTCGACGCGGGCCTGGGCTTTGGCGGCTCGTGCTTCCCGAAGGATCTGAGCGCGTTCGTCAAAATCTCCGAGCAGCTCGGCTACGATTTCGGCTTGCTGCGCGAGGTGCAGAAGATCAACGCCGGGCAGATGGATCGCTTCGTCAAGAAGATCACCGACACGCTCTGGGTGCTGAAGGACAAGAAAATCGGCGTGCTCGGGCTGGCCTTCAAACAGAACACGGACGATGTGCGCATGTCGCCGGCCATCGAGCTTTGCCAGCGCCTGCTCAAGGACGGGGCGACGCTGCGGGTGCATGATCCCAAGGCGATGGACAAGGCGCGGGAGGTTTTGCCGAATGTCGAGTTCGTCGAGGAGATGAACGCAGTGGCCGACGGCTGCGACGCGCTGGTGGTGGCCACCGAGTGGCCGGAGTTCAAGAAGCTCGACCTCGAACGCGCCCGCAAGGCGCTGTCGCATCCGATCCTCTTCGACGGCCGCAATCTCTTCGACCGCGACGAGATGGAGCGCCTCGGCTGGATTTACAAGAGCGTGGGACGGTAGGGGCAAGGATGAGGTATGAAGGAGTCAGGCGGCACACCTTCACCCCGTTCTTCGGCTCCAGCTTCGCCCGCTTCCGTCGTTGAAGTCAGCGCCGGCCTCGTCTTCCGCGGCGGACGGCTCCTCATCACCCAGCGGCATCACGACGCGCATCTTGGCGGACTGTGGGAATTTCCCGGCGGCAAACGCGAGCCGGGCGAGACCTTTGCGCAATGCCTGCACCGTGAATTGCGGGAGGAACTCGCCATCGAAGTCGAGGTTCACGCAATCGTGGAGTCCCTCACGCACGCCTACCCGGAGAAGACCGTCCGCCTCGAGTTCTTCCATTGCACCTGGCTGCGCGGCGAACCCCAGGCGCTCGGCTGTCCCGCCTTCCAGTGGGTGACGCGCGAGGAGTTGGTCCAGTATGCCTTTCCCGCCGCCGACGCCCGGCTGCTGCAAAAACTGCGGGCCGAGGCAGGTTGGTGGCGATGAATGTTTCCGGGCGAATTTCCGTGTCGAGGTAATCGGTTGCCAAGCATTTCCCGGCCAGCCTAGTATCCACTCATGAAACATCGTCACGCCTTGCTGCTGGCCATTTTCCTGTGCGCCGCGTTCGCCGCGCGGGCGCTCACGCCGGAGGAGCGCTACATCCAGGCTTACACCATCATGCGCGAGGGAGACGGGTTGGTGGTCGCCAACCAGGGACGCGCGGCGCTACTAAAATATCGCGAGGCGCTCGACCGCATCCGTGCGCTGCAAAGGAGCGACCCGGCGTGGAATCCTTCCGTGGTCAGCTACCGTCTCGATTACCTCGATTCCCGGGTTAAAAAACTCGCCGCGCAATTTCCTGGCGCCGAGGCGCCGCCCGCCACCACTCGCTCCGCGCCGACTCAAGCCGAGGCGCAGGCCACCTTCGTCCCGCCCGCAGGTCCGCCGGCCGTGGTCATCAAGTCGCTGCAGGAGGAGACCGTCCGCTTGAACAAGGAAAATGCCACGTTGCAGGCCAAGCTCAAAGAAGCTCTCTCCGTGCAACCGGCCGCCGCGGATCCGCGGGAACTCGTCAAGGCGCAGGAACAAATCAACATCCTGCTCAAGGAGCGGGATCTGCTTCGAGTCAGCGCCGAGCAACTCAAGGACAATTCGCGCGTGGCCACCGCCGCCAGACCCGCTGACCAGCAGGCGCTCGCCGAGGTGCAGAAACAGGTGGCCCAACAGGCCGCAGTCGCCGCCAGCCTGCGCGAGCAGAATGACAATTTGCAGCGGCAATTGGCGGAAGCGCGCAAGACGGTCGCGCCCGGCACCGAACCACAGATGACGGCCCGCCTTCAGTCCGCCCAGGACGAGATCGCCGGTCTGGTCGCCCGCAACCAGGCGATGCAAAGCGAGCTTGCCACGCTCAAGAGCGCGCCCACCGCACCCGCGCCTGCGCCCGCGACAGCGGCATCCGGCAAGGAGATCGAGAAGCTGGAGAAGCAACTGAACAAAGCCAATGCCACCCTTCGCTCCGCGGAAGAAGATCGGGATGAGATCAAGGCCAAATACGCCGAGGCGCAAAAGGAACTCAAAGGCAAACTTCCGCCGGACACCGCCGCGAAGCTGGAGGAACAGGGGCGGCAGTTGACAGTCATGCGCGCCCGGCTCGATGCCTACGAGGCCAAGCCGGTGCCGTTCACTGCCGAGGAACTGGCGCTGGTCAAGCAACCCGCGACGCCGAGGATGGCCGCGGCTTCCGTCACCGACACCAATCTGATGAAGCGCAAGACGGACCTGCCGCGCGGCGCCGCCCCTCTGTTCAATGAGGCGCAACGAGCCATCGACGCGAAGCGGTTCAGCGACGCCGAGGAAAAGCTCAAACAGGTGCTCAGCCAGGATGAGAACAACATCTACGTGCTGGCCACGCTCTCCGGCGTGCAACTCGATCTCAACAAACCCGCGGATGCGGAGAACAACCTCAAGAAGGCGCTGGCGACGGATCCGCGCGACGCGGCCAGCCTTTACCTCATGGGCAGCCTCAAGTTGAGCCAGGAGAAATACGACGAGGCGCTCGATTCGCTCAGCCAGGCAGTGCAGATCACGCCGGACAATCCAATGGCGCAATTCAATCTCGGCCGGGCGCTCAGTTTCAAGGGGAACCTCAAGGCCGCCGAGACCGCCTTCCGCAAGGCGATCACGCTCAAACCGAATTGGGGCGACGCGCACTATCAACTCGCCGTGATTTATCTGACCGGCAATCCGCCGTTCATCGAGCTGGCCAAGTGGCATTATCAGAAATCCATCACCGGCGGAATGCCGCGCAACTTCGAATTCGAGAAACGCCTCGACAAGGGCAACTCCAAGCCCTGACCCCGGCTCTCCCGGCGCGGTGGAGCAACGCGCGCGGGCGGCGGATTGATTGCATGCTGCGCCAGAGCATCCACGAACTGAGCCTCGCCACGCGCGGGCGCGGCCTCTACGAGTTCACCGGCGAAGTTGCCTCGCTCGTCCGTCAGAGCGGCCTGAAGACCGGGCTGGTGACGTTGTTGGTCCAGCACACCTCCGCCTCACTCCTCCTCCAGGAGAATGCCGACCCTGATGTCCGCGCCGACCTTGAGCGTTTCTTCGCTCGGCTCGCGCCCGATGGCGACACGATTTACCGGCACACCATGGAAGGAGACGACGACATGGCAGCACACATCCGCACCGCGCTGACCACGGTGAATCTCAGCGTTCCGATCTCCGGCGGCGAACTGGCGCTGGGAACATGGCAGGGGATCTATTTATGGGAACACCGCCACGCCGCCCACCGGCGTCGCGTGGCGGCGCACCTCCTCGGCGAGTGAGAGGCGCTGCGAAAGTTTCCGCAACACTGCCGCAACTCAGAGAAGCAGGGTGCGTCGGTCCCCAGCGCGCCGCAATAGGTGATGGCCCAAACGGCGCGCGCGGAGTGACGCGCCCTCCTCGCCTGGCGTGCCGACCTCACCCGCTTTTAATCACACCCGCCCGTTGCCCGTTAAGGTTGCTAAAGGTTGCTGTTGACAGCGATCCGGGGCGGGTTAGGCTGCGCACCCATTTTGCAGAGGGAGTTCGCGGGCGGTGGTCGTCTGATGAACATCCCATCTAGCCGGAGAGGAAGTGAGTAGAGTTGACTGAGATCCGACTAAAGAAAGGCGAATCCGTCGATCGCGCCCTGCGTCGTCTGAAAAAGCGCATCGACCGCGAAGGCACCCTGAAGGACGTGCGCAGCAAACGGCATTATGAAAAGCCGAGCGAGCGGCGTCGCCGCAAGGAAAAGGCCGCGCGTTTCTCCGCCATGTTGAGCGCGCGTTACGCCGACCTGTAATTCGCCGGATGGTTTTCACCGCCGGGCGAGGCCGTGCTGCCTTGCCCGGCTTTTTCTTTTGCCGGATTATCCCGAGCCAATCTTAAAAGATGGCACCGGCGAAACCCGCCGTTCAACAGACCTCGACCGGCAGTCCGGTGGCCTGGCGAACGTAAAAGGCAATGCGGGAAAGGGCACGCAGTCCCAGGTGCCCGCAGGGCGATCTCGGCGAGGGCCGCGTGGCGGAGCAGATCTGCGCGAGTTGGATTTGCGCCCCGGCATCGCGCAGTTCGCAGAGCCGGCGCACGTATTCATCGATCTCGGAGGCGGGAGGATCCTCCCCGTTGATTGCCGGGAACATGCTTTGAATCACCACCGGACGCTGCCGAGCGATCAGCAGGATGTTCTCCAATACCCGTTCGAGCGACAAGGGCGCCGCCGTGCGGTTGATCCGATCCATCCAGGACTGCGTGCCGGCGTCGAGCTTCAGCCAAAGATCATCTTCATGCGTGAAAAACCGCAGGGCAGCGCGAACACGATCGGTGTCCACGAGGCTCGCGTTGGTGACGAGGACAAGCTTGAAGAACGGCACGCTGCCCTGCGCGCGAACGTGTGCGACCGTCTCCACGATCTCGACCAACTGCGGGCAGAGCGTCGGTTCACCCTCTCCGGCAATGGCCACATGACCGACTTTGAGCAACTCCTCCGGCAGGGCACGGAATGTTGGCCGCTCGCGGATCTGGCCCGTTTGCACGAATTTCAGGGTGCGCGCCAGTTCCGCCGCCATCACAACCAAATTCACACAGGTCTCGTGCGGGGCCGTGGTGCGATCCACCTCGCAATACACGCAGTCAAAATTGCACCGCTTGTCCGGTGCGACGTTAACGCAGGCCAGCAGACCGTGGACGCGCGGCGTGACAACGAGATAAACAAAACGATTATCGAGGAAGTCCCGCGCACAACCGAAGGCCGTGTCGCGCACCGGATGGAGGCGCGGACGTCCCCGGCGGCGCGGCCATAGAGGCGGCACGGACGCGGCGACCAGCCCGGCGGGCGAGTGGAGGATTGAAGGGTCAGCTCTCAACGAATTCTCGCTCTTTTTCGCGCACGGTCCGCACCGGGCACGGTGCGTGACGAACGACGTTCTCGGCGACACTCCCGAGGAGAACGTGCTGCAGACCAGTGCGTCCGTTTTTATTCGCGCCGGCGCGGTTTGCTGCCTGCATCCCGAAACCGGCAGAACCGCCTGTTGTCCGGGGCGAAGGGTTTGTTTCGAGAATTGGAATCTTCACTTAAGTCCGATCACCAGCGTTCTCAGGCGAGCTCGGCCTCGGCCCGCGCCACTTTGTCCCGGGCCTGAACCAGCGGAAAACAGGCGAAATCCGGCCCGGCCAGTGGCTCGAGGACGTGCCTCAGGATGAGGCGGGCATTGAACTTCCGCGCAAAGGCCAGCGCGTAACGAAGCGCCTTTTCCGACTGCGGCCAGAAATCCGTCGGCACCAGGATGGTCTCAATGCGAAGGACCGCCGGAACAAGTTCGATGACCTCGGCAGTTCGTGCGGTCGTCGATGCGGTTGAAATCTTCGCTTGGCGGCGGGAGATGGGAGGCGGCCCCCGTTTCGGCTGGTTGGTTTTCATACGCCTGAACTGTTCGCTGGTTGAATTTGCCGTGATCTGCATCAGGCCAACTACACCTTGCTTGGCAACATTTAGCTCTATTTTGCAGGGCTCCAACCATCAAAAACCCGCGGAGCCGGACGGTTGGACCGCACTTCGCCCTCCCAGCGCAGGCGCGTCACCCGACCGCTGACACCCTGTGCCCGTCCATTGGGCGCATCCGCGCACTGCCCCTGGCGCGCGGCCTTGAGGCCGCTTCAGCGTTCGATGGGTGTTGGCGAAACATTGGCGGACGTTCTCTCTAACGAGGAAGCGACGTCAACGTCGCGCTCCAGCCCGGTTGCCTTCGGGGGCAGTGTCGAGATGCGCCCCCGTCCATTTGACGTCCATTAAACTCCTCGACTTGCCGCCCTTCACCGTTAACTTTTCGCCAGAATCTTCATCCTATGACTGATCCACGTTACACCAGGCTGGCCAGCTTGCTCGTCGAGTATTCCACGGAACTTAAGCGGGGCGACCGTGTCCTGATCGATGCCATCGACGTGCCGGATGAATTCGTCGTCGAGTTGATGCGTGCCGCCAGGCATTCGGGCGCGGTGCCCATCGTGGAAGTGCGCCACGGCCGGGTGAATCGGGAGGTGCTTTTCGGCACGGATGAAAAGCATGCGGCACTGGTGCGCGACATCGAGATGGCCCGCATGAAGAAAATGCAGGCCTATATCGCCCTTCGCGGCAGCGCCAACACCGCCGAGACCTCGGACGTGGACAGCAAGCGCATGGCGATGTACTCGGGCATGTTGCGGCCGGTGCTCAATCACCGCGTCAGCAAGACCCGGTGGGTCGTAGTGCGCTGGCCCACGCCGAGCATGGCGCAGAGCGCCGGCATGAGCACGGAAGCCTTCGAAGAACTGTATTTCAACGTCTGCACGCTGGATTATCAGCGGATGGCCTGCGCGATGGAACCACTCGTCAAGCGCATGCAATCCGCCGATCATGTGCATCTGAAGAGCCCGGGTACCGACCTCACCTTCAGTATCAAAGGCATCGGCGCCAAGATGTGCGAGGGCAAGCGCAACATTCCGGATGGCGAGGTCTTCTCCTGTCCGGTGAAGACGTCGGTCAACGGCGTCATCAAGTTTAACACGCCGACGCTGTATTCTGGAACCAAGTTTGAAAACGTCCGGCTTGAGTTCAAGGACGGCAAGATCGTCAAGGCCAGTTCGAACAACGCCAAGCGGCTTAACGAGATTCTCGACACGGATGCCGGCGCCCGTTATGTGGGCGAATTCTCCCTCGGGTTCAACCCGCACATCCTGAGCCCGATGTGCGACATCCTCTTCGATGAAAAGATCGCCGGCTCCCTCCATTTCACGCCCGGCCAGGCTTACGAGGAATGCGACAACGGCAACCGCTCGGCGGTGCATTGGGACATGGTGCTCATCCAGCGTCCCGAATGGGGCGGCGGCGAGGTGTGGTTCGACGGTGAACTCATCCGCAAAGACGGACTCTTCCTGCCGAAAGATCTGCGCGGATTGAACCCGGACAAACTGAAGTAGCTGCCTGCGCGGCAGCCTGGATCACTTCTTCTCGCGCTCGTTGACCGCCTGCAGCACGGCTTGGCGGTCCTTGTCAAAGCCCAGCTTGTTCAACTGCGCCATGATGGTCTGCTTGGCGGGCGGGCTGAAGGCTGGATTGTGAACGAGCGGCACGAGCACCGCGACCTTGTCATTGTCGAAGTCGAGCTTCTTGAAGACTTGATTGGCCAGTTGTACCTGGCAGGCGGGAGTGAGGTTGGGACGCTGGGCGATCGCCCGGAGGGCGTCGGTGCGGGCGTTCTCGAAGCTCAATCCCGCGGCGGCGTTGATCTCCGCCAGCGTTGCCTGATCGCCGGGTTCGCTCGCCACCACCACCACCGCGGGCTGCGGGGTGTCCTTTGCGTTTTTGTTGCCAACCGCGATGACACAGCCGACGAAAACGGTCGAAGTCAGTGCCAGCATCAGGGATGTCGTCATGTTCTTCATAGTCGCTGCCTTTCGAATCGTCCTCTTGGACGCGCGCCATGCTCCGGCGTATTCGATGGCCCGACGACGCGTAGGGCGAGTCCCAGCCCCGGTTTGGCCTTTCAACTTGTCACCGTGAACTCTAGCTTCGCCCACCGTGAGCAGCGAACTGCCGCAGGTCACCATCATCATCCCAACCAAGCCAGGACAGGCGGAAATCGCCGCAGTCACGGCCGCCCGCCAATTGGATTATCCAGCGGACCGGCTTGAGGTGATCGTGGCCCGTGGTCGCCAGCCGGCCGTCCAGCGCAACACCGCCTTGCGCGCCGCCCGCGGCGAACTCATCTATTTTCTCGACGACGATTCCCGCCCGCTGCCGGGCAATCTCCGGCGCGCTGTTGATGCCTTCCGGCGTGCGACAGTGAAGATGCTGGGCGGACCGAATCTTTGTCCGCCGGAAGCGCCGCCCATCGAGAAGGTGTTCGCCGTGGTGCTGTCGAGCTGGCTCGCGTTCGGTCCGAGCCGGGCGCGCTACGCGCCGGTGGGACGAGTTCGTGCCACCAGTGAAAAGGAACTGATTCTCTGCAATCTGATGGCGCGTCGCGAGGCGTTGGTCGAACTCGGCGGCTTCGATGAATCGCTTTATCCGAACGAGGAAAACGCGCTGATGGATGAACTGCAAAAGCGCGGCGCCGAACTGCTCTACGATCCCAACTTCTCAGTGCATCGACGTCCACGCGCCACGCTGAGCGCGTTCTGCCGGATGCTGATGAACTACGGACGCGGGCGCGCCGAACAATTTCGCACGCATCCCACCCCGGGCTCGGCGCTCAACTTCGTCCCGCCGCTGTTCTGCGTGTACCTCCTCGCAGCGGCCCCACTCTTTCTCTGGCTGGGCAAGCTCGCGCTCGCTCCGCTGGCCCTTTACACCTTCGCCGTTTTTGCGCAAACGGCGGTGTCCATTCCGGCACATGGATTCGTCCGCGCACTGATGGCCATGCCATTGCTGGTGGCCAGCCATGTGTTCTATGGACTGGGCTTCTGGCGCGGTCTCTGTACGAAGCTGAAGCCGCCTGGGCAGACATCAGAGGTCGAGGTGACACTCGAACGCGTGCCCGTTTAATCAATGATGGCGCAAGCCGATTTTGCACGATGGCTCCAATGAACAATCCCGTTTGGCTGAAACTAATCGCCGCTTCCGCCGATCCGTCGCGCGTCCGCACCGGTCTGGAACGTCTCGCCGCTCCGCCCTTGTGCGCGGATCTTGAAAAGGCTTCACTGGAACAGGCGCGCATCGTCGCTGCGTTGCTCGCCGGTTCAAAGGCGCTGGAGGACGCTCTCGTCGTGCATCCGGAATGGTTCGCGACGGCGCTGGCCGAAGAGGTTTTGCAGCATCCGCGTCGCGAGCAGGGATTGCGTCGCGAACTGGATCAACTCATCGCACCGCAGTTGGCACAGAAGAATTATGCCGGCGCCTTCACGCAAATCCGCCTGTTCAAGCAACGCGAGCAGATGCGCATCGCGGCCCGAGATCTGGCCAGGCTGGCCGATGTCACCGCGACGACGCTCGAGCTTTCCAATCTCGCCGATGTCACGCTCAGCGCCGTGCTGCGAATCTGCCGCCAGCAACTCGAGGAGAAGCACGGTCAGCCGTGGCATCTCGATCCGGACGGACGCTGGCAACCCACCGAATTCGCCGTCGTCGGCCTCGGCAAACTCGGCGGTCAGGAATTGAACTACAGTTCCGACGTGGACGTGATGTTCCTCTACAGCGAGGAAGGCCACGCCTTCAAGGACCCGCCGAAGCGCAAGACCGAGCCCGCGCGGGCGCTGACCAATCACCAGTTCTTCAAGCGTCTCGTCGAGTTGTTCGTGGCCGAGGTGACGCGCCCGGCGGCCGAGGGAATGCTGTTCCGCGTGGATCTGCGCCTGCGTCCCGAGGGCGACGCCGGCCCGCTGGTGCGCTCGCTGCTCAGCTACGAGAACTTCTACTCGCAATGGGGCCAGACCTGGGAGCGCATGATGCTCATCAAGACGCGCTGCGTCGCGGGTGATGCGGGCATCGTCGCGGAATTCATCGAGATGATTCAGCCCTACCGCTATCCGCGCTCGATCAATCCCGACGTCCTGCGCGAGGTGGCGGCGATGAAGCTGCGCATCGAGGACGAGGTGGTTCGCTCCGGCGAACTCGATCGCAATGTGAAGCTCGGCCGGGGCGGTATTCGCGAGATCGAGTTCGTGGCGCAATCGCGGCAGTTGCTTCACGCCGGACGCCAGCCGTTTCTGCAAGGGACGCAGACGCTGCCCATTTTGCAAAAGCTGGTCCAATACGACCTGCTCGACAAAGCCGAGTCCGCTGAACTCAGTGCCGCCTACATTTTCCTGCGCGATGTCGAGCACCGCTTGCAGATGGATGAGAACCGCCAGACGCACACGATTCCGGCGGATGCCGGCTTCCGCGAACGGCTCGCGCGGTTGATGGGCTGTCGCGACACGGGTGAGTTTGAGAAAGTGCTGCGGGCGCACCAGGCGAGGGTCCGCCGCATTTACGACCGGTATTTCAAGTTTGGCACTGAGGAGGAGCAAACGCCGTTTCCGCCGCAGTTCGCCGGCGCAGAGACGGAGTGGAGGAAGATCCTGGCCGACCACCGCTTTTGCGATCCGGACAAGGCGTTCAAACTCCTCAACGAATTTGTCAACGGCCCTGGCTTCGTGCATGTCTCCAAGCGCACTAGTGAACTGGCGATGCGAGTCCTGCCGCGCTTGTTCCTTCTTTGTCCGCAGCCGTCGTCCGGATCAGCCGTCGTGCCGGCGCCGCTGCCGGTATCCCCGTCGAAAATGCCCGTCCCGGCGCAAGGCATCGGTCCTCTCGGGCGACCGGTGCTGTCGGATCCCGACCGCGTCCTGGCACGGCTCGACACCTACATCACAGCCTACGGCGCGCGGGCCATGCTGGTGGAGATGTGGAATCAGCATCCGCAGCTTTTTGATCTGTTGCTGCTCCTCTTCGATCGCTCGGAGTTCCTCGCTGAGACCGCCATTCGCACGCCCGACATCGTCGATGAACTCGTGCTCAGCGGCCGGCTCAACCGCGCCAAGTCAGCGGCTGAGACGCTGGCGGATCTGCGCCACGGTTTGCGCGATGCCGACCAGCATCTCTGGCTGCGGCGCTACCACCAGACCGAGCTGATGCGCATCGGTCTGCGGCACATTCTGGGCCTGGCGGACTTCGAGGAAAATCTCGCCTCCGTCTCCGCGCTGGCCGACGCGTGCCTGCAATACGCGCTCGAAGTCGCGCTGCGCCACCACAAGTTGAAATCTGTTCCGCTGGTCATCATCGGCCTTGGCAAGCTCGGCGGATTGGAGCTGAACTACGGTTCGGATCTCGACATCTTCTTCGTGGCGGACGTGCCGGACAAGGAATTGCCCACGCTCCAGAAGGTTGCCGTCGAGGTGCTGGACCTCCTGTCGAAGCGCACCGAGTTGGGCATCGTTTTCGAGACGGACGCGCGACTCCGGCCGGATGGCGAGAAGGGACTGCTGGTGAACACGCTGGCGGGGCACGAGGAGTATTACCGGCGTCGCGCGCAGTTGTGGGAGATTCAGGCGCTCACGCGCATCCGGCCCATTGCCGGCGATTTCGCCCTGGGCGAGCGTTACCAGCAGTTCGCTTCCGCCATCACCAATTTTACCGAGGAAAATGTTGCGGCCGGATTTCCTTCGCGTCAGCCGACGCCTGCGGTGGTTGCTTCAAAGGGAGCCACGAAGAGGAAGATTGCCAAGGCCGGAGCCTCCGCACCCGTCATGGGCTTGGTTTCCTACTCGCCGGAATGGAAACAGCAGATCGCGAAGATGCGGTTGCGCATTGAGAAGGAGCGCACGCCGCCGGGTCAGGACGCGCTCGCGTTCAAGACCGGCTCGGGCGGATTAATCGATGGCGAGTTCGTCGCGCAGGCGATGTGTCTCGCGCACGGCTGGCAGGAGGCGAACACGCTGCGTGCCTTGCAGCGCATCGTCGATTCCGGGGCGTTGCCGCATACCGCCGCCCAGCAGCTTCACGACAATTATCGGATGCTGCGCCGGATGGAGGGCATCCTGCGCCGCTGGAGCTACGAGGGTGAAGACGTCCTGCCGGTGGACCCGGAGCCGTTCTACCGGGTGTCCGTGCGGTGCGGCTATCCGACGCCGGAAGCTTTCGGTGCAGCACTGGCTGGATGGCGTCGCGCGATCCGCGAGGTTTACCGGATGGTCCTCGATACCGCCGCATAGTTGCGCACGTTGGCGCGCCCCGAACTCAACCGAACCGCGCGGGCTGCCCGGTGGAGGCCAGCACTGCGTGCCACAGCTCACCGTCGGGGCGGACCCGCTTTTGCGCATCGGCCAGATGTTCGATCGGAACGTGGGTGAACGTGTCGTGCAGGAGACCGATGACCAGCCCCGTTTTGCCGGCCATCGCGGCATGCACGGCGTGCCGCGCGTATTGATCGCAGAGAATCGCATCCTCGGAATCCGCCGGCCGGCTGCGAATGATGTAGCTCGGATCAAAATAGCGCAGCGTCATCGGGACTTTCTCCGCCTTGAAATACGCCGTGATGCGATCGCGCAGGAACAGTCCGATGTCCGCCAGCTTGACGTTGCCGGAGGCATCGCGTTCCTCGCCCCCCTGCTTGAGGAGATCCTGTCCCGCGCCTTCCGCCACGACGATGACGGCGTGGGATCGCGCCTGCACCCGGCGCTTGAGCGCGGCGAGGAAACCGTTCTCGCCGTCGAGCTTGAAGGGCACCTCCGGGATCAGGGTGAAATTCACATCCTGACTTGCCACCGTCGCGCCCGCGGCGATGAAGCCTGCGTGGCGCCCCATCAACTTCACCACGCTGACGCCGTTGAGCACGCTCTTGGCCTCCGTGTGGGCGCAGTCGATGATGTCCCGCGATTCTTCCAGCGCCGTCAGGAAACCGAAGGTGCGCGTCACATAGTTCACGTCGTTGTCGATGGTCTTGGGAACGCCGACGACCGACAACGGGTAGCCGCGTTCCTTGGCCGCGAGATAAAGGTCGTTGGCGCCGCGCTGGGTGCCGTCGCCGCCAATGCAGAAGAGGATGTTGATCCGGCGGCGCATGAGATTCTCGACCGCCACGCCGACGTCCACCGGACCGCGCGAGGTTCCCAGGATCGTTCCGCCGTGCTTGTGGATGTCATTGACCATGTCGGAATTGAGCTTGAGCGGCTCGGCGCCCTGCACGGGATCGAGTCCCTGATAACCATTGCGGAAGCCGAAGATTTCTTTGACCCCGTAGAAGTGGTGCAACTCGTGGTAGGCGGAGCGGATGACGTTGTTCAAACCGGGACACAATCCGCCGCAGGTCACGATGCCCGCGCGGGTTTGCGCCGCGTCGAAGTAAAGACGGGCGCGCGGCCCGGCCACCTCAAACAAGGTGTCGCAGCGCTCCGGCTGTCCGGCATGTTGCACGATTTTCAACGGCACACGCAGGTCGTCACTCACGGGGGCGGAATGCGGAGAGGGAAAGCGGGCTTCACCAAGGACTGGAATCTTCATGGGCCAAGAATGGGAAGGCATCCGCGGAGCTGTCAAGCCGTGCGCCCTTCACCAGATGATCCCGCATGACTTCAAGAGAAGCGACCGGTAGCGAGCCGTATCCTCAGCGGTGACAGGAATCTGACTGGCGGTAGCACCAACGGTGCGATTCTCGTACTCGCTGCGAACTCCACCCCCGGTTGGGACACGAATATCCATCACCTCAAAGGCACGATCTCATTCTCTGACGGCAGCGTGGAGCAATTCACCTCCAAAGGACTGGCCAAAGCAGTGCAAGTCGCCTTCGCCACGCTGACGAACGCCGAGATGCGCCTCGCCAACCCACGAGTTCCCGGCGAGTGATCGCAGGCGAACCCCAAAAGTAGCACGGGCGTCCCGCCTGAATGCGTGAGCCCGCCTTTGTCCGGAACCGGTGGAATGAGGCATTCAGCCGGGACGGCTGTGCCACTTTCTCAGGGCAAATCCGTCCGCCCCATCAGGAAGCGATCCACTTCGCGCGCCGCGCCACGGCCTTCGTTGAAGGCCCAGACCACGAGGCTTTGTCCGCGGCGGCAATCGCCGGCGGCGAACACCTTCGGGTGGCTGGTGCGGAACTGGCCGTGGTTCGCTTTCACGTTGCTGCGCGGATCGCGTTCCAGGCCGAGTTGTTCAAGCAGCGGCTGTTCGGGTCCGAGGAAGCCCATCGCGAGCAGAACAAGTTCTGCGGGCAGCACCTGCTCGGTGCCGGGAACATCCTTGGGCACGAACTGGCCCTTGTCGTTCTTCCCCCACTTGATCTGCACGGTGTGAACCGCCTTCACCTGGCCGTTGGTGTCGGCCTCGAATTTCTTGGCCGTGGTCAAATAGACGCGCGGATCGGCGCCGAAGCGGGCCGCGGCCTCCTCCTGGCCGTAGTCCATCTTGTAAACCTTCGGCCATTCGGGCCACGGATTGTCGGCTGCGCGCTGCTCCGGTGGACGCGGAAGAATTTCCAACTGCACGACGCTCTTGCAGCCGTGGCGCAAGGAAGTGCCCACACAGTCGGTGCCGGTGTCGCCGCCGCCGATGACGATGACGTCCTTGCCCGAGGCATTGATGAAGCTGCCGTTCTTGTGGCCGTCGAGCACCGCGCGGGTGTTGGCGGTGAGGAATTCCATCGCGAAATGAACACCCTTGAGCTGGCGGCCTTCGATGGGCAGGTCGCGCGGCTTGGTGGCGCCGGTGCAGAGGACGACAGCGTCGAACTCATCGATGAGCTTCTTCGCCGGATAAGTGACGCCGACCTCGGTGTTGGTGACGAACCCGACGCCCTCGGCGACCAACTGGTCGATGCGCCGCTGGACGACCTTGTTCTTGTCCAGCTTCATGTTCGGGATGCCGTACATCAGCAACCCGCCTACGCGATCCGCGCGCTCGAAGACGGTCACGGTATGGCCGGCCTTGTTAAGCTGCGCTGCGGCGCTCAATCCGGCTGGACCGGAACCAACCACGGCGACCTTCTTGCCGGTGCGGACCTTGGGCGGCTCAGGCTTGACCCAGCCGTTCTCCCAGCCCTTGTCGATGATGGTGCATTCGATCTCCTTGATCGTGACCGGCTGGGCGATGAGACCGGCGTTGCAGGATCCTTCGCAAGGCGCCGGGCAGACGCGACCAGTAAACTCCGGAAAGTTGTTGGTGCGATGAAGCCGTTCCAGCGCTTCCTGCCAGAGTCCGCGAAAGACCAGATCGTTCCACTCGGGGATCAGGTTGTTGATGGGACAGCCGGTCGCCATGCCGCCGAGCAGGATGCCCGGATGGCAGTAGGGCGTGCCGCAGTCCATGCAGCGCGCGGCCTGCTGGCGGAGCCGGTCCTCCGGCAGGTGTTCGTGGAACTCGTTCCAGTTCTCGATGCGCTTGAGCGCCGCCTTGTCGAGCGGCACCTCGCGCAGATAATCAATAAATCCAGTGGGTTTGCCCATGTGTCGATGTAGTCGTTCAGTTCAAAGTCCGTGGCCGGCGGCGTCAGATTTCCTCAAAGAGCCGGCTCAAAGCGCAGCGGAAGCCGGGCAGGACGGAGTTGCCCGAGAGGGAGCGTCCGCGGCTCAGGATTTCGGCCTCTCCTCCCGGACGATAGACGCGCGCCGTCTGATGCTTCGGGTCAATCATCCAGGCCAGACGCGTGCCGTGAGCGAGGCACAGGATGAGTTTCTTCTCCGTCTTCGTGATCGAATCACTGGGCGAGAGCACCTCGACCGCCAGGTCGGGCGCGCCGTGAAAAAGCTTCTCCGCCACCGGAAGAATCAATTTGAGCCGGGCCTTGCTCACGAACGCGATGTCCGGCTCGAAGCAGTTCTCCAAGCCCAGGCGGAAACCAGTCTGACCATCATAAACACGCCCCAGCTTGTGCTCATAGACGTGAACCGCGATGGCGGATGATAACCGCATAATCACATCTCCATGCTGCGCGCCACCGGGAGGCATAGTAATAATCCTTCCATTCCAAAGCTCAAACTTCTGGTCACTAAAGGATCCGAGCTTGAGCAGTTCATCATCCGTCCAGAATTCCCCACGCGGTCGAAGAGAAGCCACCCGTTGGTGCGACAACTCTCCCTCGGCAGGGCTGGCCGCGCGCCGGGTGGCGAGTCGTTCCCGCTTCGGATGTTTGAGTGCTGTCTTCATGGTCGTCGCGTCCACTCTTCCCGCATCAGCCGCCGCCGACGCGCGCCACGTCGCGGGCGTTTTCCTCGAACGCCGCCATGTCGGCCTCGTCACCACTCAAGCCCTGGCCCTTGATCTTCTTCATGGATTCGAGCACGCGCTGGTAATCCTTGGGGATCACCCTGACGAACTTCGGCACGAACTCCTCCCAGAGCGCGAGCACCTTGAACGCCCGCTGGCTGCGGGTGTAGTCGGCGTGCCGCTGGATGAGCTGGCGCACCTCTTCGATCTCCCCGGCATCGACGAGCTTTTCCAAGCCGACCATCTGCGTGTTGCAGCGGCGGGCAAAATCGCCCGGTTCATCGAGGACGTAGGCCACGCCGCCCGACATGCCGGCCGCGAAGTTGCGCCCGGTCGCTCCCAGCACCACCACGCGGCCGCCGGTCATGTACTCGCAACCGTGATCGCCCACCGCCTCGACGACGGCGTTGATGCCGCTGTTGCGGACGCAGAAGCGTTCGCCCGCCATGCCGCGGATGTAGGCCTCGCCGCTGGTGGCGCCGTAGAACGCGACGTTGCCGATGATGATGTTCTCTTCCGCCACGAAGGTGGAACCCTCCGGCGGATGGACGATGATTTTTCCGCCCGACAATCCTTTGCCGACGTAGTCGTTGGCATCGCCTTCGAGGGTGAATGTCATGCCGTTGGGCATGAAGGCGCCGAAGCTCTGTCCGGCGGAGCCCTTGAACTTGATGCGGATGGTGTCCGCGGGCAATCCGGCCGGCCCGTAGCGGCGGGTGATCTCGCTGCCGACGATGGTGCCGACGACGCGGTTGACGTTGCGGATGGGCAGCGTGATGCGGATCGGTTCGGCGCGTTCGATGGCCGGCTGGCAGAGCTTCATCAGGATGCGCTGGTCCATCGATTTATCCAGACCGTGGTCCTGAGCCATCTGGCAGTAGCGGCCGACGCCATCTGGAATGTCGGGCTGATAAAGGATGCTGGAGAAATCGATCCCGCGGGCCTTCCAATGATCGACGGCGCGCCTGACTTCGAGCCGGTCCACCCGTCCGACCATTTCCTCGAAACGCCGGAAGCCGAGCTGGGCCATCAGCTCGCGCACCTCCTCGGCAATGAAGCGCATGAAATTCACTGCATGGTCCGGATTGCCGGTGAAGTTCTTGCGCAGGCGCGGATCCTGCGTCGCCACGCCCACCGGGCAGGTGTTGAGATGGCAGACGCGCATCATGATGCAGCCCATCACGACGAGCGGCGCCGTGGCGAAGCCGAATTCCTCCGCGCCCAACAGCGCGCCGATGACGACATCGCGACCGGTGAGCAGCTTGCCATCGACCTCGACGACAATGCGGCTGCGAAGGTTGTTCAGGAGCAGGGTCTGCTGGGTTTCCGCGAGGCCAAGCTCCCAGGGCAGGCCGGCGTGTTTGATGGAGGTCTGCGGCGATGCGCCGGTGCCGCCGTCATAGCCGGAAATCAGGACGACATCCGCGTGCGCCTTGGCGACGCCGGCGGCGATGGTGCCGACGCCGACCTCGGAGACCAGCTTGACGCTGATGCGGGCCTTGGTGTTGGCGTTCTTCAGATCGTGAATCAGCTCGGCGAGATCCTCGATCGAGTAGATGTCGTGGTGCGGCGGCGGGGAGATCAAGCCGACGCCCGGAGTCGAGTGGCGGACCTTGGCGATCCACGGGTACACCTTCAGTCCGGGCAATTGACCGCCTTCGCCGGGCTTGGCGCCCTGGGCCATTTTGATCTGAAGCTCGCGGGCGTTGACGAGATACTGGCTGGTCACGCCGAAGCGGCCGGAGGCGACCTGCTTGATCGCGCTGTTCTTCGAGTCGCCCTGTTCGTTGGTCCAGACGTAGCGCTCGGGATCTTCGCCGCCTTCGCCGGTGTTGCTCTTGCCGCCGATGCGGTTCATGGCGATGGCGAGCGCCTCGTGGGCCTCCTGGCTGATCGAGCCGTAGGACATCGCGCCGGTCTTGAAGCGCTTCATGATGGCCTCGACCGGCTCGACTTCGCTGATGGGAACCAAGTGCGGGGCGAACTTGAAGTTCAGCAGGCCGCGCAGGGTGCAGAGTTTCCTGGCGTGCAGGTTGATGGTTCCTGAATATTCCTTGAACTGGGAGTAGCTGTTGGTGCGGCAGGCGCGCTGAAGCTTGTGAATGCTCTCCGGGTTGAAAAGATGGTACTCGCCGTCATGGCGCCATTGGTAATTTCCGCCGGACTCCAGGACCGGGCTTCCCGTCTGCAAGGCTGTGAAGGCGACTTGATGACGCAACTCCGCCTCGAGCGCGATGGCATCCAGCCCAATTCCGCCGATGCGCGAAGGAGTGCCGGTGAAATACCGGTCAACCACCGACTTGTCCAGGCCGATGGCCTCGAAGATCTGCGCGCCCTGATAGCTCTGGATGGTGGAGATGCCCATCTTCGAGATGACCTTGACGACGCCTTTGACCGCGGCCTTGACGTAGTTCTTGCACGCCGTCTTGTGATCGATGTTGGGCAGGTAGCCCTCGCGAATCATGTCATCGATGGTCTCGAACGCGAGGTAGGGATTGATGGCGCTGCATCCGTAGCCGATGAGCAGCGAGAAGTGGTGGACCTCGCGCGGTTCACCTGATTCGAGCACGAGTCCGACCTGGCTGCGGGCGCCCTTGCGGATGAGATCGTGGTGCAGCCCCGCGATTGCGAGCAAGGCGGGAATCGGGGCGAACTCACGGCTCAGGCCGCGATCCGAAAGAATGATGATGTTGATGCCGCGCTTGACGGCCTCAGTGGCGCGTTCACAAAGATTGGTCATCGCCGCTTGCAGCCCAACGCCGCCATCGGCCACGCTGTAAAGAATCGGCAGAGTGACCGACTTGAACTGGCCCTGCGCCACATGCTTGAGCTTGGCCAGGTCCTCGTTGGTGAGGATGGGAGTCTTGAGTTCGATCAGGTGACAACTCTCGGGCTCGGACTCGAGGAGATTGCGCTCCGAACCAATGGCGATCGAGGTGGAAGTGACGATCTCTTCGCGGATGCAATCGATGGGCGGATTGGTGACCTGCGCGAAGAGCTGCTTGAAATAATTGTAGAGCACCTGCGGTTTGTCCGACAGGACCGCGAGCGGAGTGTCGGTGCCCATCGAGCCCACGGCTTCCACCCCGTCCCGGGCCATGGGAGTGAGCATGATGCGCAACTCTTCGTAAGTGTAGCCGAAGACCTGCTGCCGCTGGAGGACCGTCTGGCGATCCGGCTCCGGCAATTCCGGCGGGTCGGGCAGTTCTTCCAGTTCAACGATGTAGCGGTCAAGCCATTCCTGATAGGGCTGAGCCGAAGCGACCTTACTCTTGATTTCCTCGTCGGCGATGATGCGCCCCTCCTGGGTGTCGATGAGGAACATGCGGCCGGGCTGGAGCCGGCCCTTGCGGAGAATGCGCTCGGGAGGCAAGTCGAGCACGCCCACCTCGGACGCCATGATCACCAGGTCATCCTTGGTAACGTAGTAGCGCGAGGGGCGCAGGCCATTGCGATCCAGCACCGCGCCGATCTGTACGCCGTCGGTGAAGGCGATGGAGGCCGGACCATCCCAAGGCTCCATCAGGCAACTGTGGTACTTGTAGAAGGCCTTGGTCTCGGCGCTCATGCTCTCATGGCTGGACCACGGCTCCGGGATCATCATCATGACGGCCTCGGCGAGGGGGCGTCCGGCGAGCACCAGCAACTCCAGGCAGTTGTCGAACATGGCCGAGTCGCTGCCGTCCTGGCAGATGACCGGCAGGAGCTTCTGGATGTCCGGCCCGAAGAGCTTGGATTGAAAAAGCGCCTGCCGGGCGTTCATCCAGTTGACATTGCCGCGCAGCGTATTGATTTCGCCGTTGTGGGCGACATAGCGGTACGGATGCGAGCGGGGCCAACTGGGAAAGGTATTGGTGCTGAAACGCGAGTGGACCAGCGCCAGCGCGCTCTCCATCGCGGGATCGGTCAGGTCGAGATAGAATTCCTCGACCTGTTCCGACATCAGCATGCCTTTGTAAACGATGGTCTTGCAGGACAGGCTGCAGACGTAGAAGTCCTGCATCACCCTGGTACCCGAGTAACGAATCTCGTTCTCGGCACGCCGACGGATGACATAGAGCTTGCGCTCGAAATCCATCTCCGTCTTCAACTCCGGGCTGCGTCCAATGACAACCTGGCGGACCACCGGCTCGCTCGCTCTGGCGGTATCGCCCAGGCTGCTGTTGTTGGTGGGTGCCGTGCGCCAGCCCAGCAGTTTCTGGCCTTCCTCCTCGACAATCTGCTCAAAGCGCCGCTCGCACTTGCGGCGGTGGGCGTCATGCACCGGCATGAACACATTGGCCACGGCATACTCGCCGGAGGCGGGGAGTTCGATGCCCACATCGGCACAAGCCTGCTTGAGGAACTTGTGGGGCATCTGCATCAGGATGCCCGCGCCGTCACCGGTGTTGGCCTCGCAGCCACACGCGCCGCGATGCCGCAGGTTGTTCAAAACACTCAGCGCCTGCTTGATGATTTCGTGCGACTTCACCCCCTTGACGTTGACCACGAACCCTACGCCGCAGGAATCGTGTTCAAACTGCGGATCGTAAAGGCCCTGGGCGGGTGGAGGTCCCGACAAGGCAGGCTGCTGATTCTCTTTCATTTCACTAATTTTTGTCATCTGCAAAAGCGCGCTTTAAGTAGCACCGTTGGCCGGAGGTTCAATTAAAATCTTCTCCCTGAACAGGTCCATGTCGGATGCCTCCGGCAAGTCACCCCCGCCACGCCCGACGTGTGGAGTGAACAGCCTGGCACGCTGGTGAAAGTCCCGCTTGGTCAGGCAGGCGAGTCCCAGTAACAGACTGCCCGCTGTTTCATCGCGTCCACGTTCAGCAACAACCGTTCCTCGGGTTGGCCTTCCGCGGAATCAACCACCCACAGCCCCTCCTCCAGCCCCGCGGACGACGGCAGCAACCGCGCCAGTTGATTGCGCTGCCGACGAAGGACATCTTCGTTCAGGAGATGCCCCTCCCTGCCCGGCGAAACCGCCAGATAAAGCATGTCCATCTCGACCAGATCGTTGAAGAAATGAGTCCCCAGCGAAACGTCCGGTATCAAGCCTTCGTGCATGACCGTCAGTTCACAAAGCACCGACACCGTGTTGATCTCGGCAAACGACACCGGCACACCCAAAGAAGGCATCGAGGTGCCCCAGCGGCCCGGCCCGACCAGCAGGATTGTCCGGCGCGGTCCGCCGGAGTTCAGATGGGTCAACCGGCCGATGGTCCGGGCCACCGTGTAGCGCTGGCTCATGCTCATTTTGCTGTAAACCGATGGCACCACGTAAATGAGCCGGTCGATGACCGTCGCCAGGCTCTGGCCCACCACGGGACCGCGCGACTCGAAGAGTTGCCGGGAGGGCGCAATCGTCTCCGGGATGCGCACCCGGCTGCCCTCGCCTTTGATCTTCACCTGGAACGGACGGCACTGGACGAGGTTGATGCGAAACCGGCCGTCGGAAAGGAAATTGGCGGTGAACTCGATATCCACCGGGTATTGGTAAGCCGCGTGGAGCGTTCCGCACAATTCGCGCATCGCCTCCGCAAAGCCGGTTTCCGCAAACACCCGGTCGAATTCGATGATGCCTGGCGGCTGACCATCGCCCGAGTTTTCGCGAGAGGGGCTGGACGACGAATCGTCGCGCGCGATGAACCAATCGAGCAACGCGGTCGGTAACACGCGGGCGACCGACTCAAATGCCGGGCTGAGCAGCTTGTTGGCCTTGAGATCGAGCACGTCCACATGGCGCTGCGAGAACTCGCGAATGTCCTCCGGCCTGGACTCCGACCGTTTGAGCGGAGCATTGAGCGCCACGAGGCGGGTGTAGTCGTCGCCGATCCGGTCCACCGCCCGCGTGCCGAGACCGAACACCATGCGCAACACACCTGAAGACGGGTCGATATCTTCGTGCCACACGTAGGGATTGAAGGAGAAACCGACCCCCGCCACCTGCGGGAAGAAAAGATTGCCGTGCATTTCGCCCGAGACTCGTTGGACCAGCAAGGCCATCTGCTCGTCGCGATCCATCAAGCCGTGATGCATGCGGTAGCGCAGCCCCTCCTCGCTCATCGCGCTGGCATAGACCGTGCGGACCGCGTCCAGCAACGCCCGCAATCGCTCCTCCGGGGTTCCCTGATTCGCGCAGAAGACGCTCTCGTATTTGCCGGAGAACGCATTGCCATAGTTGTCTTCCAGCAGACTGCTGGAGCGCACAATCAGCGGGAATTGCCCGAAATACTCCAACATCTCCTTGAACTGAGCCACGATGTAATCGGGGAATTCGCCGGCCAGGATTTTATCTCGCGCCTCCGCGGCGCGCTCGAGGTGGAGATTGAAATCTTTCTGCCGCCGGCGCAGCCACCAGCAGCCGTTCTGCACCAGATAGGTGTAGAAAACGTCCGCGCCGACATAGAAGGAGTCATGGCTCTCCAGCAACTCGCGCCATTGCGGCCCGGATTTCAGCAGGATCGCGCGGGCCAGCAACATGCCGAGCGACTTGCCGCCGATCTGTCCGGTACCGATCATGCGCTGCATGATCTCGACCAGGGACTCCAGATCGAAATATTTGCGGGCCAAAGCCTGAAACTTCTCATCTCGCGTAATGACCATCGTCATCAAACGCTCGAAGAGATCAGCCGCCTCGCCATCCACAGGCTGGCCAGATCGCTGCGCGTTCACGGTCTGTTGCGCCCGCTGAAAGGTGCGGACCCAGACTCCCGGCCGGTAAATGGTGAATTCGAGCCAGGGCTTGGGCACGCTGGCGAGGATGTCGGTGGTGGTGGCGCTGCTGGTGACCGGAATGAATTCCGCCCCCTCCCAACTGTGCAGCATGTAAAGCGTGGGCGAATGGCGCTGCCAGACTTTAAGCGGATGGAAATACAGGCGGCTGTCCTTGCGAAACACCTCCAGCACGACCTGCGCGGTCTTGTTGATGGAGTCCGTGGCGTGAAACGAGTGCTGGTGCTTGAGCAGCGCGAAGTAAGCGATGGTGTCCAGCTGATACAGGTAGGGACACGTGATCATGAAGAAGTTGCCCAGCATCCGGTCGCTGAACCAATCCGCCGCCAGATCGGAAAGGCAGTCGAAAATGTAGTAGGCCCCGGGACCGCCCTGCTCAATGGCATCCAGGATCTGCGACAGGAACCGCTCGAAGCCCTCCTGCGGATCGAGTTGGTGAATCTCCGCGCCGCAATGCTCGTCGAGCAGCGGCGCGTGGCGCGCAAAGCGGAAATAGATGAGCCGGCGCTGCAGCCGGCTGGCTTCGTTGCACAGCGGCCCCAGCATCGGCAGGTAATCCTCGATGCCATCGACTTCCCACACCACGTTGTCACCGGGTCGCAATCCTTGCAGTACCCGGTCCAATCCCGGCAGGCCGGTGCTGAGCGCAGTTGTTTTCATAGTTGTCGAATCATTGGTAGGGGCGTGAATGCGGCGCCGCACCAAGGCATCGTGGACCCTGTTTGCCCAAGAGGCGGAACTAATGTTCGGTTCATTGAGTATCTCGGGTTCAGGAGAAAACCCTTTCCTTGCCCGGATGCTGGGCGCCGCCCTGCTGCAATAATTCTATGAACGCCTCGGTGTTGGGCAGGAGACGGCGTCCATGCCGGTAAACAATGCCCAGCGGGCGGACGAAGCGCTGCGTGGCGAATTCCACCGCCGCAAGCGTGCCGGCCTGCAACTCATGCTCCAGCGTGGGCCGCGGGAGAATGGCCACCCCGGAACCGACTTCCACGGCGCGTTTGACGGCTTCGACATTGTCAAAGGTCATGACCACTTTCACCTCCGCACCGTGCTCACGGAGGAAGCTGTCAATCTTCTTGCGGATGATCAGGCCGGGCTCAAACGCGACGAACGCTTCGTCAGCCAGTTGCCTTACAGCGATGGCCTTCTCCTTGGCCAGCGGGTGTTGTGGATGGCAAACCACCACCATGCGCTCATTTCGCATCGGAATCACATCCAACCCGCGTCGTCCTTCCGGGAAGGACACGATGCCCAGGTCCACTTCGTCATTGAGCACCCGCTCGCAAACGCGGCTGGGATGGAGATACTCCAGTTCCACGCGCGCCTGCGGTCTCAACTCGTTAAACCGGCGCACACAGCGGCTCATGTCCCGCAGGCTGATCGAGTAAATGGCCGCGACCCGCACGACCGTGTCCGCCGACACCTGATTACCGCGCAGTTCGCCCTCCAATTGATAGTAGCGCGCCAGCATCTCCCGGCAGCCCTCGTAATAAATCTTGCCCTCGCGCGTCACCTTCCACGGCCGGCAGGACCGGTCGATCAACGTCACTCCCAGATGTTCCTCCAACCGCTGCACGGTGAGGCTGGCCGTTGCCTGCTGCAAACCGTTCGCCTCCGCGCCACGCGAGAAGCTGCGCAACGCCACCACGTCGCAAAACGTTTTGAGGGCTTCAATCTGCATTGGTCAATCCGCTATCGTCATTGTCTTGTATTGAATTATCTTGTTCAGAATCACGGCGGCGTCAACACCATACTCCTGGCCATGCCCTGCAGAAACCATTCCTGATTCGCATTATCTGTGGATCTTAGCGGAACCAGCGACCCCGCACCGGCCCGGCATCGCCGGATTTTCTGCCGCCCGCAACTCAACATTGTAAAAATGTATACCTGACAGCCACAAGTTATGAAGAAAGTTATAGCTTTCACGCACGGGTCTGGCATAAAATCGGGCCGTCTCATGAAGTCCACGATTAAGCACACCTGCTCGTCTGCCCTGAACGGCACGCGTTCTCAACGTGGTGGATCGACACCGGCGCACGGGCGCCGTCTGCCGGTCTTGTGCTCGAGTCCCGCCCGCAAACCCAACTCAATCCAGCCGGAATCATCATTATGAGCCTCATCAAAGAAACCCTCGAAATCGTCCGAAAACGCAACGCTGGCGAGCCGGAGTTCCTCCAGGCCGTCACTGAAGTGCTCGAATCCATCGAGCCGGCAATTGAACGTCACAAGAAATACCGCGATGGCAAAATCCTCGACCGCATCGTCGAACCCGAGCGCATGATCGTGTTTCGCGTTCCGTGGCAGGACGACAAGGGGCAGTTCCACGTCAACCGCGGCTTCCGCATCCAGATGAACAGCGCCATCGGACCGTACAAGGGCGGCCTCCGCTTCCACCCGACGGTGTGCGCGAGCATCCTCAAGTTCCTCGCCTTCGAGCAGGTCTTCAAAAACTCCCTCACCACCCTGCCCATGGGCGGCGGCAAGGGCGGTTCTGACTTCGACCCCAAGGGCAAATCTGACCATGACGTCATGCGTTTCTGCCAGTCCTTCATGACGGAACTGTTCCGTCACGTGGGCTCGAACACCGATGTGCCGGCGGGCGATATTGGCGTGGGCGGCCGGGAGATCGGTTTCCTTTTCGGTCAATACAAGCGCTTGGCCAACGAATTCACCGGCGTGCTGACCGGCAAGGGACTGAACTGGGGCGGCTCGCTCATCCGTCCCGAAGCCACGGGCTACGGCTGCGTCTTTTTCGCCCAAGAGATGCTTTCCACGCGCAGCGAGTCCATCCAGGGCAAGATCTGCACCGTCTCCGGCTCCGGCAACGCCGCCCAGTACACGGTCGAAAAGCTCAACCAACTGGGCGCCAAGGTGGTCACGATGTCCGACTCCAATGGCTTCATTTACGACAAGGACGGCATCAACGACGAGAAGCTCGCCTGGGCCATCAACCTGAAGAATGTGCGCCGCGGCCGCATCAAGGAATACGCCGAGAAGTTCGGCGCGAAATACGTCGACGGCCAGCGCCCCTGGAGCGTCGAGTGCGACTGCGCCTTTCCCTGCGCCACCCAGAACGAGATCAGCGGCGATGACGCCAAGACGCTGCTCGACAACGGATGCTACCTGGTCTCGGAAGCCGCGAATATGCCCTCCGAGCCGGCGGCGGTTGACCAGTTCCTCGCCAAGAAGATCCTCTACGGACCGGGCAAAGCCGCCAACGCCGGCGGCGTCGCCACCTCCGGCCTGGAAATGACCCAGAACTCGATGCGCCTCCCGTGGACGCGCGACGAAGTGGAAAAGCGGCTGCATCACATCATGGTCACCATCCACAAGAACGCCTTCCAGACCGCGGCCGAATACGGCCACCCGGGCAATCTCGTGGTGGGCGCGAATATCGCCGGCTTCGTCAAAGTCGCCGACGCGATGCTCGACCAGGGGCTTGTCTAACCCACCCCGTTCGCCCGGCCAGATTGCCGGGCACGGGCCAATGACTCAACGCCGCGCAGCCGTTTCGACTGCGCGGCGTCTCTCTTTTTCCACTGCACCATGCGGTCCAGGACCAAACCGGGCGCATCCGCGCACTGCCCCCCGGCGCGCGGCCTTGAGGCCGCTTCAGCGTTCGATGGGTGTTGGCGAAATATTGCCGGACGGTCTCTCGAACGAGGAAGCGACGTAAACGTCGCGCTCCAACCCGGTTGCCTTCGGGGGCTGTGGCGAGATGCGCCCGACCAAACCGCGCCCCCAAATTTCCGCTGGCCAGGTTTCTCCTGCCGCCGCACCCTCGCCCCATGATTCCACGAGTAATTTTGGCCGCCCTGTTGGTTTGTTTTGCCAGCGTCGCCATCGCCTCCGAATCCATTCGTCCGCCCGCTGCCACCGTCGTCCCGCTCTGGCCGCAAGGAGCGCCCGGCGCTCTTGGCACCAATCCCGCCGACATTCCATCGCTCACCGTCTATCTGCCGCCCAAAGCCAGGGCCAACGGCTGCGGCGTGGTCATCTGTCCGGGTGGCGCTTACACGGTGCTCGCGTTTGATCATGAAGGCGTGCAAGTCGCACGCTGGCTTAACTCGATGGGCATCGCCGGCTTCGTGCTCAAGTATCGTCTCGGCCCGCGCTACCAACATCCCGCTCCGCTTCAGGATGCGCAGCGCGCCTTGCGCTGGGTGCGCGCGAATGCCGGCCAACTCGGCGTCAACTCGCATCGCCTCGGCATCCTCGGGTTCTCCGCCGGTGGACATCTCACCTCCAGCGCCGGAACGCATTTCGATTCCGGCGATGCAACGGCCGCCGAGCCCATCGACCGCCAGAGTTGCCGTCCGGATTTCATGGCGCCGTGCTACGCGGTGATTTCGATGAGCGACACCGGGCATTCCTATTCGCGCAAGATGCTGCTCGGCGACAAGCCCGACCCGGCGCTCGTCGAGTATCTCTCCAGTGAGAAACATGTCACCAGCAACACGCCGCCCGCCTTCCTCTGGACCACCTCCGAGGACTATGGGGTGGCGGTGGACAACTCGATCCTCTTTTATCAGGCGCTGCAAAAGGCCCGCGTGCCCGTGGAACTGCACCTCTACGCCCACGGCGAACATGGTCTCGGCCTCGCGCCTGGCGATCCGGCCACCGGCGCCTGGACTGATGCCTTCGCGCGCTGGCTGCGTCGCAGCGGATTCCTCACCGACACTCCGCGCTGCACCGTCTCCGGTCAGGTGATGATTGATGGCCAGCCTTTGAATCGCGGCTGGATCACTTTCGTGCCGGAGAATCCGAACGAGCCGGTGGCCTCGTGTTACATCACGAAGGATGGAAAATACTCCATCCCGCTGAAGGACGGTCCGTGTGT
This sequence comes from Limisphaerales bacterium, assembly GCA_038249465.1. GTDB lineage: Bacteria > Verrucomicrobiota > Verrucomicrobiia > Limisphaerales > JBBRWD01 > JBBRWD01. The sequence continues at coordinate 33,162 of JBBRWD010000068.1, forward strand.
CGGCCGGCAGGCCATCGAGGTCCGGCAACTCGCGACCGCGTTTCTCTCCGAGCCTTCGATTGACGACGCGAAGCTTTTCACGAAAGCCACGCCACATGCGCTGCGCAAGCTGCGCTGCGATCTCCAATCCGGAACCAATCTCGTCAACTTGAGGGTGAAATCGAAGTGAGACATCGTCAGGCAGCTCCAGATGGGGCGACGCAATAATGCGAGGATCAGACTGGAAGGCACCTGTTTATCGCGCCGAGGAAGCATCGGCTTGGTCCAATAGATTTAGAACGGCTGGTAACATCCAACGACTCACGCCATGAACACAAACAACAGCATCTCGTGCCCCCACTGTGGCGGCCTCATTCCATCCACCGCGCCGCGCCAGGATGACGTCGTCATCTGCCCCGTTTGTCTGAAGCCGGTCCTCGACAAGACACCTCCGCTCATCGTTCCTCCGCCGCCGCAGCAACAGCCGGCGCCCGGGGCATTCCGCACGCCTCCCGTTGCAGTCACAGCCCCGACGCCGACCAACGGTCTGGCCATCGCGTCACTGGCGCTTTCGGCGGGCAGCGTGATAATTCCATTCGCCTGCATCCCGGGCATCATCTGCGGGCACATCGCGCGCGGGCAGATTCGCCGCAACCCCGCCACCGGTGGCAAAGGGATCGCGCTCGCCGGCGTCCTCGTCGGCTACGCCATGCTGGCGTTCACCATTCTGGCCATCGGAGTGGTCATCGCCTTCATCGCTTTCCAACAGGCGCGCAACCCGCGGGATTTTCGCCCCGGCGGACCGCCGCCGATGGTGCGTCAGGTCAATCCAGCCCGGCAGGTAACCGAGCGCGGCACCATCGTGACAACCGGCGCGCCGCTCAAGGTGGACGCGGTCAACAATCCTGTGTCCGGCTCCATCGAGGGCAACCCCTTTCAGATCACCAGCGCCAAACTGAGCCAGCAAGGGGGCACGCTCACCTTGCAACAGCAGCCGCCGGGTCACAGCTTCACCATCTTTCTCTTTCCGCGAAACGGCGAAAGCCTCGCCGGCCGACAGTGGAACCTGCCGCTCAATTCCACGGTCGATGGCGGGCTCACCAAGCCGCATGTGCATTGGCACTGGAAGGAAGGAGATGCTGGCAAAGGCCGCGCGGTCTCCGACGGCTACGAGATGCAACTCCAACTCGGCCCGCAGAATGGCGACGAGATCCCCGGCCGCCTCACCCTGCGCATCCCGGGCGAACCGGGTACGGAGGTGAAGGGGGACTTCAGCGCGATGTTGGAGTAACGCGACGCGACCACCTTCGACACGGGTCGTTCTGCCACCAGCCACTGCTCGCGATGTCGCATGAAGGCGAATCAGTTCTCGCAGATCAGTAAAGGGCACTCGGCGGCAGCGGACACTCCCAGCGCTCGGCATCCATCTCCCGGGTGGCAGCGTCCGCCGCCAATCGCTTCCGGCGCGTTTCAAGCACCTGTTCCACGCGGAGGACTAGATCTTTCGGGCTGAAAGGCTTGTTGATGTAGTCATTCCCGCCGGAAGCCATCCCGTTCATCCGCGCGATCTGGCCGCCGCAGGCAGTCACAAAAATGACGGCCGTATCCGCCGTTGAAGGCTGGCTACGGAGGATCTCGCAGACGGTGAATCCATCGATGCCCGCCATCATGACGTCAAGGATGACCAGTTCCGGGGCAAAACTGCGGGCGCGCTTGAGCGCTTCGAGACCGTCGCGGGCCACCGCCACTTCGTAGCCGTCTTTGCGCAGATTAAACGCGAGCAGTTCCACCATGTCCTGCTCGTCGTCCACAACCAATATTTTCGCCTTCATGAATCAATCAGCAGTGCGACCAAACTTCCCAGGTGAAAAATCGCGCAGGGAACACTCGGCATCATCGAAATCGTGACCAGCGAAAGTGACGGTCCCAAGGCGGGATGATGACGAACGGGAAAAATTCCAGCGTCCCAACGAAACAAGGGGCGCCCGGGCTTTGCCCGCTGGCTGAATCGCTCCCGCCGTGGGCGCGTCGAATTCCTCCGTATGCATCCCACCACCGCTTCCTCTCTGGTGACCGGTTTGGCTCGTCGAAGTGGGCGGCATCACGGCGAACCTCATCGGCTCACTCTCCGACACGCGCGCGTGGAAGAACACGCTTGAGCCGTCCACCACGATTTACTCGTGGGCGATGAACAACCACTGGCACACCAACTACCGCGCCGAGCAGGATGGCCCGACGGTGTTCCGCTATTTCATCGTGCCGCACGAGAATGGCTTTGATGCCGACGGCGCCGCGCGGCTCGGCGCTGAATTGAGCCAACCGCTCCTCGTGCTGCCAGCGCGCGGCGAGAAGCCCAAACCGCGGCGGATCTCTGTGAATCCATCGACCGTCCAAATCACCGCCTACAAACCGAGCGATGATGGAAAGGCGCTCATCGTCCGCCTCTTCGGCGCTTCGGGCAAAGATGAGAAAGTGAAACTCGACTGGACCGCGCCCAAGCCGGCGACGGCCTGGCTGAGCGACAACAGCGAGCAGCCGCGCACCGAAGCCGGCGAGTCTCGGTGTACGTCTTTGGATCCTGAATGGCCCTGGAATCGATTTTTATGAGCCGGGAGTGTGTTGGTACCGCAAACACCATCCGATCCTTCAGAGATCAAGCCAGTCGCCTTTCCTGCCAAATCCCCGTTAGAATGGTTTTCGAGGCTGGTTACTTTAGTTTTGGAGGCCCTGTTTCTCGACAAGGCCCCCGTTGCTGTGGTTTTCACCCTCCCAATCTCTGCTGCTGTCGCTTTTGAAGGGCTTGATGGAACTCAGGTTTCTTTTGCTTCGTTCCCACCACTCCGAGAGCCTCTTCCAGGAATCTAGTGGCGAGTTCACAGTCCGGTCCCTTGAAGCCCACTGCATCAATCTGGACCTGGCCTGGCCTTGGGGGGAGATGATGATTTCGATGGTTTTGGTCATGTTGGAATGAGGTTGAGGTTTATTCGACCTGCACTTGAATGCCTTTGCCGGCGGTGCAGAGTTTACAGGTTGTGGCGTCATGAGTGCTGTCCCAAGTCAAGCTGCCGTCTATTGGATCCACCTGAACGGACTTGTGGGCGATTCTGGTGAGGAAAAGCCTGGAACCTTCGGGAGCCTGAGTTTTGCAGTTCTTGAACGCTTCTTTGGCGGATGATGCAGAGAGGCCCCAGCAGTTCGGACCTACGCAGACGAATCGGTGGTCAGCATCTAGCGGGTTTTCAGTTTGGGAGGTGAGGATGACGTGTTTCATATTCTTCGAGATTCAGGCTTGGATGACGAGTTTGATTGCACCGTCGCCCTTCTGACTGCGGGTGACGAGGTGCCCTCTTCTACGCGCTTCCTTCATCGCTTTGTGGACGGCATACAATTGCAGGAGCTTGCCGTAGTTTTTGCCCACCTCCTCTTCCACATGCCCGGCGAAGAGGTCGGAGGTGAGGCCGAAGGTGCCGTCTTTCTGCTTCTGAACAGCGATGTCATACGGGCCCTTCAACTGGATGACGTATTCTGCTCGGAGGTGGTTGTCGTAATAGCCCCGAGCCTTGGCATTTTCTGAGACAGGCAATCCCATCTCAGTGCAGGCGGTTTTGAGGGCTTCGATGTCTTTGATCTGAGTTTTGATGGTGGTGAAGTGTGACATTGGGTTTCTTTGGTTTTGTGAATTGAGATTGGGGAATTGAATTGAGAGAGGACGAGGTTTGTGCCAGGGTCGGAGTCGGAGCGAAGCATGAGACTGTAGACCTTGATTCTATGGGGATGGCTGCTGGTGGCGATCTCAGGACTTGCACAATTGCCTGCTGAGACCACCCGCATCTACACCCTGCAAACGAACAGCCAATTGACGGATGACTGCCCTATCTGTGACCGCCTTCCCATTGTCGTGGCGATGACGGGGACATTTCGGCTGCGATTCTTGGACCAGACACCTTTGTTCACGCGATATGCACTTGAGGACATCTCGTTTCACGCTGGCAGGAAGGACGGGCCACAATATTCAGTGACCGGGAGCGGGACGTATCAAGTGGGCGGGGAAGCTGCGGTGGTTCAAGACATCTCCCTTGATGTTGAGATCGACAACGGATTTGTGAAGACGCGTTGTTTGGGAGTGAATCCAGACCGATCAGCGACGAATGCCTGGCCGATGATTCAAGCTACGGTGAACCAGACGAACGGAACCGAGACTGTCATCGGGCGGTTCAAAACCGGCCACTGGTGGGCACTTCAAAACCGGCCAGTCTGAGGCAGGAGTTTCATAACAAGTTTCTGGATTGATTCAAGAGGTTTGGCTGCGAGTTAAAACGAGCAGGACCGGCGTCTTCGAGC
>JBBRWD010000069.1:0-36368 GCA_038249465.1 Limisphaerales bacterium
CCGCGGGCGTGGGCCCCCCCCCCCCCCCACCCCCCCACTTTGGGCACACACGCGGGGGGCCCCGGCCCCCCCCGCCGCTACGCAAGCCAGGTTTTGAAATAGCCTCATCCTTATGAAATTTCTGCTCGCTCGATTGATCCCAGCAACGCTGGGAATCTGCGCACTGGCCAACTTGACCGCCACCGCGGCCAGCACGACGCCCGGGAACAACCCCACCGCCTGGCAACAACGTCTCGAATCGGACTGGCGAACGGCGGAGTATTTTCGCGCCGACACCCAAACGGTCTCCGCGGTGACGACGCGCGACGACGCCGCGGGCGGCTGCGACGGAATCAAGGATGGCAACTACGGCTTTCACACCGCGAAGAACAAAGAGCCCTGGTGGGAGGTCGATCTCGGTCATGCGCAATCCATCGGCCGGGTGGTGATTTGGAACCGATGTCAGGCACCGGAACGCGCGGAGCGCCTCCAAGTTCGGCTGTCGGAGGACGGCAAGACGTGGCGAGATGTTTTCCAGCATACCGGTGCGGTATTCCTCGGTTTCACCGACAAGAAGCCGCTCGGTATTTCGCTGACCAACCAGACGGCACGCTTCGTGCGCGTGCAGCTTCCGGGCGAGAACTTTCTGCATCTCGATGAAGTTGAAATTTTCAGTTCCGCCGCTTCGACCTCAAACCTCGCCCTCCGCCGGCCCGCGAACCAGAGCAGCACCTCGGAATGGTCAAGCGAGCATCGCGCCTTCGTCGCTCCTGAATGGGCGAAGCGCACGCCGGAAATCTGGCGGAACTGCCAGCGACTGGCCGAGGAATGGCAGCGTCTCGGAATGGATGTCACCGGCGAACTGCGCGAGCTGGAGCAACTGCGCAGCGCCGGGGTAAACCCGAAGTCAGCGATGGCGACGGAGACCAACGCCGCTCCGCCAGACTCGTTCCGTCAGGCCCGCGCGTTGCAGCGCCGGCTGGCGTTGAGGAATCCACAGATCGACTTCGACGCCCTCCTTTTCACCAAGCGAGTGCCGCCGAGTTTCAGTCACATGTCGGACCAATACTACGGTTGGTGGTCCAAGCCCGGCGGCGGCATTTATCTCCTGCGCAATTTCCGCGGTGATGCGCCCGTCGAGGAATGCCTCACCACGCAGGCGGCGTTCCGCGAGCCGGGCAGCTTCTTGCGCCCGACCCTCTCCTATGATGGGAAGAAAATCCTCTTCGCCTGGTGCCGCCATTACCCGGCGCTCGCCGATGAGAAGGACAAGCTCAACAAGGCCAACGTGCCCGAGGACGCATTCTTCCACCTCTTTGAAATGAACGTGGATGGCTCGAACCTGCGCCAGCTCAGCCGCGGCAAATACGACGACTTCGATGGCCGCTACCTGCCCGACGGCCGCATTGTCTTTCTGTCCACGCGCCGCGGTCAGGCCATGCAAGCGGGCCGTGAGTCGGCCCACGCCACGATGGTCCGCGCTGATTTGCCGGATTCCTACGTGCGCTGCGGCGGCGGTCCCGAGCGGCCGGTGGCGGTTTACACCCTGCACACCATGAAGGCCGATGGCACGGATCTCTGCGCCATTTCGCCGTTCGAAATGTTCGAGTGGACGCCCGAGATCGCCCGCGACGGTTCGGTGATGTATTCGCGCTGGGATTACATCGACCGCGACAACATGCCGTACATGGGGCTGTGGGCCATCAGCCCGGACGGTGCCAACGCCCGGCTCATCTACAAGAACTACACCAAGGCGCCGCACTGCACCTTTGAAGCGAAACCGATTCCAGGATCGGACAAAATCATCTTCACCGCCTCCGGCCATCACGCGCAGACGATGGGCAGCCTCGTGCTGCTCGATCCAGCCGTCAGCGCCGAGGGTCATGGCGCGATCACGCGGCTCACGCCCGAGGTGCCCTTCCCGGAGATCGAAGGCTGGCCGGTGACTTATTACGCGAATCCGTGGCCGCTGTCCGAACGCTTTCACCTCGTCGCGTGGGGCCATGAAGGTTCGACCGTTCTCGGACCGGAAGGCTGGAACCGCTGGCACGCGGTGCAACGTCCCGCGAACGGCATGGCGGTGTATCTGTTCGATGCGGCCAGCGGCGCGCGCGAACTGCTCATCGCCGATCCGCAGATTGCCTGCGGCGATCCCATTCCGGTGCGCGCCCGCACGCGTCCGCCGGTGATTGCCAGCACCGTCGAGCCCGCCGGCCCGAAGGAAGGACGGTTCCTGCTGGCAGACGTGTCCCGTGGTTTGAAGACGGTCCAGCGCGGCGAGATCAAGTCGCTCCGCATCATCGCCGTGCCGCCGAAGACGCATCCGACCATGAACTTTCCAAACCTCGGCATCACCCGCGACGATCCTGGCAAATGCGTGCTCGGGACCGTGCCCGTCGAGGTGGACGGCTCCGCCTATTTCCGCGTGCCGGCGGGCGTGATTGTGTTCTTCCAGGCACTCAACGAGCGGGGTGTCGCGGTCCAAAACATGCGCAGCGTCACCCACGTGCAACCGGGGCAGACGCTCAGTTGCGCCGGTTGCCATGAACCACGCCAGCAAGCGCCTTCCTCCCGAACCGCGCTGGCCGCAGCGCGCGAGCCATCGAAGATCACACCCGGTCCGGACGGCTCCTGGCCGTTTCGGTTCGACCGCCTTGTCCAGCCCGCGCTCGATCAACAATGCGTTTCCTGTCACAGCCCGCAATCGAAGGATGCCGTGGCGGCGAAGCTGGATCTCACCGCCCCGAAGTCCTACGAAACCTTGGTGAGCTACGGAAAGCCGAGCCTCCAGGATCAAGTGTGGCACGGCTACCGCCAGGGGTATTCGGTCGAGACGGAAGGACTCGCCGCCCGCAGCGCGTTGCTGACCTTGCTGCGCCAGCCGGGCGGACATCACGGCGCAACACTTGACGACGAGGCACTCGAACGATTTGTCACCTGGATGGACGCCTATGCGCAACTCACCGGCGCATTCGACGCCGCCCAGGAGAAGGATCTCGAAGCACTTCGCCGCGCCAGTCAGGACTTGCTCGAAGCACGTCCCATCGCCCGGCAGACGGAGATTAAAACGGCGCGAAGGTGAACTGCGGTCAGACGCTCACAGTTGCGATGGGGAAACACCCACTGCCACGATGCTGCAGGCCTGAATCACGTTCAGCTTGAGCCGCGCTGCCTCCGCCAGGACGTCCTCCGACTCCGTGCCGGGATTCAACCACAATTCATCGCAGCCTTTGGCAGCGATATCGGGCAGCACCTTGAGCAACACCGGTGGCGGAAGATACACGCTGACCCTCTGCGGGCGCTCCGGCACTTCGAGGATGGATTTGAAGGCGGGAAGTCCTTCGACCTGCGCCCCCTTTGGATTCACTGGATAGACGGTGTAGCCCTGCTGGACGAAGGCGCGCACCGCCTTGTTGCCGTATTTGGCGCGGTCGTTGGAGGCTCCGAGAATCGCGATGGTTTTCATATCACCGGATTATCCCGGCCACCAATCGACCGCGCAAGCGCAGCCTCAATCAAACGGCTCGCGGCTGACTGCCATGAAAATTTGCGCATCGGCGACAGCGATTTCGGAGTGTGGGCGACTCGTCGCCGCTTTTCCTGCCCGGCCGACTTGCCAGAGGCAACAACGATGTTGCGGGATGGACGATTGGCAGTGAACTGGGGCGTGTTGCGCGTGAATGTGCCGGTCAAATCCAATCGCGTCGGCGTGCTGCCAAAGGCCGTGAAGTGTTGACGCACTTCACCGACGGGTGCCGTTGTCATGGCATGATGAAGCGGCCTCAAGCGGCGGGGATTCACGCCACTGCCTTCGCCCATTCCAGAGAAAGTGCTCGCCTGCCTGCAGACGGTGCGGAAAATGATTGCCGCCAATCGCGCGAACCGGTCATAGCCTCGGAGCGCGTCCCGGTAGTCCGGTCATACCATGCACCTCCTGCTCAGCGCGGAAGAGAGCGAGCCGTTCCTCATCGAGGAACTGCGCCGCAGCTTTCCGCACCGCCCGGTCGAATCCATCGTGCCCGGCCTGCTCTCCAGTGATTTCGTGCTGCAGCCGGAGGCGCCGCCCACGTTGGTGTTTGCGCGGCAGTTGCTGCCGGACGCGCAGGAATTCAGCGCGCCCTCCATCGCGGCGTGGAGCGAGCGGCTGTTTGCCGAAGTCGTGCCGCGCCTCGCGGAGGCAAAGCCGTGGCGGTTGCAGGTGGTGCCGCATTTCGGCGTCGAGCAGGCGGGCCGGAACCGCTGCCGGCTGATTCGCGAAGCCTTTCGTGAACTGCTCCAGCGCAAGCGGCGCGGCTGGCGGCGAACGTGGCAGGATGACGCGGCGCCATTCACGCCGGAGCAGTCGCTGGTGCAATTGCTGCTGGTCTCGCCGGAGCGGGGATTTCTCTCGGTCGCGCCCGCGCCGATGCCGTTTCAATTCCGCCGCGTGATCTCATCGTTTCCGAAAGGCGATATCCCGGTGGCCATCGACAAGGCGGCGCCGTCGCGAGCCTTCACCAAACTGGTCGAGGCCGAACTGCGCCTCGGTCGTTGCCTCGCGCCCGGCGAAACGTGCGTGGATCTGGGCGCGTCGCCGGGGAGCTGGAGCTATGTGGCGCTGCAGCGCGGCGCGAAGGTCGTGGCGGTGGACCGCGCGCCGCTGCGGGCCGATTTAATGCGGCATCGCCAGATCACCTTTCGTCAGGGCGACGCCTTTACGTTCCGTCCAGGGGCTCCGGTGGACTGGTTGCTGTGCGATGTGATTGCCGCGCCCGAGCGGAGCATTGAGCTGCTGCTGCAGTGGCTACGCGAAGGATGGGCGCGCCGCTTCGTGGTCACGATCAAGTTCAAGGGCCACGAGGATTATGCGCGCCTGGAACAGTTGAAGGACGCGCTGGCCGCGCAGTGCGGCGAGTATTTCCTGACGCGTTTGTGCGCGAACAAAAACGAGGCCTGTGCGTTTGGCATCGCTGGCACGGAACAGGATTCCGTGCAGCGCAAGTTCGCCTTTGGTGGTGTCGGAACCTGATAGCGGGCTGTTCCCCTCAGCCCGCCTCTTCTTCGGCACCGGCAAGGTCAACGCGAGATTGGTTGGTCCAGTCACGCGCGTCTCGGTCCAAACAATATTCCTGGCCGCGTCGTCCGCCGTGACTCCAGGCCCGCCGAGATTCCATCCGCTTTGAGGCTCATCTCCAATCCAAGCCGGTTGGCTTCGCGCAGCGTGTGTTTATACAGCTCGCGCCATTCGGGCGAAAAGAACGTGGGGCCGTGCGGCACCTTGTCATTGCCATCCTGCGCGCCGCCGAATCCCTTGGCCTTCATCTCCTCGGAATCGCGCGTGATGGCAGGCGACCATCATCCGAAACATCGCGGACATGCGGCGCGAAAGCAGCCTCGGGCTTGGCGCGCGACCATCGGGAACCGACAAGGTCGGCCCAGCCTCGCGACTGCGCCTGAATGCCTGACGGCACGCGCAAGCACATCGCGGGACAGGTTGCCAAGGTCCGGAGCCATTTGTTAGCGTCACGCGCATGAATTTTCTCGTCACCGGCGGCGCCGGCTTCATCGGCTCACACGTTTGCGAACGGCTGCTGACCGGGGGGCACGCCGTCTGGGTCTTTGACGATTTGAACAATTTCTACGACCCGGCGATCAAGCAACGCACGTTGCGCGAACTCCAGGCGGCCGGCCGGCAGTTCACTTTTGTCGAGGGCGACTTGTGCGACCGCCTGGCACTCGACCGCCTGTTCGGCTCGGTGAAGTTCGATCAGGTCATCCATCTCGCAGCCCGCGCCGGGGTGCGGCCCAGCTTGCAGGAACCTGCCCTTTACCAGCGGGTCAACGTCGAGGGCACGGTCAATCTGCTCGAAGCCGCGCGCCTGACCGGCGTAGGGAAAATCACCATCGCGTCGTCGTCGTCCGTGTATGGCGTCAACGCGAAGGTGCCGTTCTCGGAGGCGGACCCGATCTTCTCCGCCATCTCGCCGTACGCCGCGAGCAAGCTGGCCTGCGAGGCGCTGGGCCACGTGTATCACCACGTCTATGGCATGGACATCATCCTGCTGCGCTTCTTCACGGTGTATGGACCGCGCCAGCGTCCGGATCTGGCGATTCACAAGTTTGCGAAACTCATCTCCGCCGGAAAACCCATTCCCGTCTTTGGCGACGGCTCGACGGCGCGCGATTACACCTACGTGACGGACACGGTGGATGGCATCCTCGCCTGCACGGAGCGATCATTCGGCTTCGAGGTGTTCAACCTCGGCGAATCGCAGACGGTGACGCTCGCGCAGCTCATTGATGAACTGGAGAATGCGCTCGGGAAGAAGGCGGTCATCGACCGTCAACCGCCGCAACCGGGCGATGTGCCGATCACCTTTGCCAACATCGACAAGGCGCGCGCCAAGCTCGGTTATGCGCCGATGATTAAGATTGCGCAGGGCATTCCGCTCTTCGTCGATTGGTTCCGCAAAAGCAGCCAGGGATGACGCAGCGTGGGGAGTGCTTCCGCGACTCTCAAATCACGTCGCCCCTGCGCCGTGGGACGGGTTTGCAACCCGTCTCCCATGTCACACAACCGCACGACGGTTTGCAAACCCGTCCCCCAGCGCGAAAACTCCTCGCCCGCCGCGCGCGCACCCGGCAGAGTCTTCTCCAGTCATGAATGAACCGGTCCAACTGCTGCGCGAACTCATCGCGCTGCCGAGCGTGAATCCCGCCTTCCTGCACGGAAAGCCCGGCTTCACCGGCGAGTTGCGTGTCGCCGAGTTCCTTGCGGGTCGCGCCGGCCAGGCCGGGCTGGATGTCGAATTGCGCGAGGTTCTCCCGGAGCGTCCCAACCTCATGGTCCGGCTCTCGCCCACCGGCAAGGCCCGGCAACGGGTGGTGCTGGGACCCCATCTCGACACCGTGGGCGGTCTCGAGATTCCCGGCATTCTCTTTGTGCCGCGCGTGAATCAAGAACGCGTTTACGGTCGCGGCGCTTGCGACACCAAGGGCAGCGTGGCGGTGTTCTTCAACACCCTCTGCGCAATGGCCCGCGCGGGGCGGCGGCCGGCGGCCACGGAGATTTTTCTGGTCGGCTTTGCGGATGAGGAGAAGAACCAAACCGGCTCGCGCGCCCTCGCTCAAGGTGGCTTCAAGGCCGACCTCGCCATCGTTGGTGAACCCACGCTGAATCAAATCGCCACCGCCCACAAAGGCGTGCTCTGGCTCGAAATCGAAACGCAGGGCGTCGCCGCGCATGGCTCGCGTCCGGACCTCGGACGCAATGCCATTCTGGAAATGGCCCGCGTGGTCGAGTTGATTGAAACCTCGTACGCCCGCCGCCTGTGCAAGGTGAAGCATCCGATTCTGGGCCATCCCACGGTCAACGTCGGCATGATTCAGGGCGGTTTGCAGCCCAACATCGTGCCAGATCGCTGCCGGATCGCCATCGACCGCCGCACCCTGCCGCGCGAAACGAACGCCGGGGTGATGCGCGAGTTGAACGCGCTGCTGCGCAAGGCCGGCCTGACCGCGCGTCTGCTGCCGCCGCCCGCGTTGCCCTCGTGGTCGATGGCCACCGATCCGAGGCGGCCGCTGGTGCAATCATTCCTGCGCTGCGCCGGACAGAAAAAGCCGGCGGGCGTGCATTTTTTCAGCGATGCCGGCGTGCTGGCGCATCACGGGATTCCCAGCGTGCTGTTCGGCCCGGGCGACATCGCGCAGGCGCACACGGCCGACGAGTGGGTGGCGATCCGCCAGTTGGACGAGGCCGCCGCGTTGCTGGACCGATTTCTGAGACAACTGCCGTGAGCACGCGACTGAATCCGTGTTTATCCAGACCGTGGTTTGGTGGACAGCTTGACAAGGCAGGGCGCGTCTGTCCCCAGCGCGCCATCCAGTTGCAGGGATCTGTTCGCGGCGCGCTGAGGCCAGACGCGCTCTGCCAGATGCGTTTCCCAGCCGAACCTGTTTGGGTAGCCAATCCCAAGTCCAGTTCTGCAAACAAACCCTCGCGGCACCCGTTGAGACCGTCATGAGCAAAAGTTCCTTTTTCCGTCAGAGCGGCTGGATGATGATCGCCTCCACCGCCGCCGGGCTGTGCATGTTTGCGGTGCACAAGGCTGCCGGCGCGATGCCCAAGGCGGAGTACGGCGTCTTTATCACGTTGTTGCAGGTGCTCAACCAGATGACGATTCCTGCCGTGGGCCTGCAACTTTCTTTCGCGCAGATGACGGTTGATTCCGTCGCGGCGAACCGTCCGGAGAAGCTGCGCGGCGCATTGCGCGCGGTGATGCTTGGCACCTTCGCCGTGTGGCTGCTCATGGCGGTGCCGACGCTGGTGTTTCAGCACTGGATCACCATCGAATACAAAATCAACAATCCCGCCGCGATCTGGGTGACGTTGCTGCTCGGACTCGCGTCGTTGTGGTCGCCCATCATCCTCGGCACCGTGCAGGGACGGCAGAATTTTCTCTGGCTCGGCTGGGCTTTCATGCTGAATGGCCTGACGCGGCTCGTTGCCGTGACGGTGATCGTGGTTGTTCTGGGATGGGCCGCCGCCGGCGCGATGTTCGGCGCGGTGCTGGGCATGGTGATTTCAATGGTCATCGGTGTCTGGCAGACGCGCGAGTACTGGCAGGGTCCGGCGGAACCTTTCGAGTGGGTGCCGTGGCTCAAACGACTGCTGCCGCTCACGTTCGGCTTCGGCGGCGTGCTGTACATGATGAGCCTCGATATGATTGTCGTGCAGCGTTACTTCCCCGCGCAGGAGACGGGTTACTACGGCGCCGCGGGCATGATCGGTCGGGCCATCTACTTCTTTACCGCGCCGCTGACCTCGGTGATGTTCCCGAAGATCGTCGATAGCGCGGCGCGTTCGGAGAAATCGAATGTCCTCTTTCTCGCGCTTGGCGCCACGGCGTTGATGGGGGCGGGCGCTGCCTTGTTCTGCACGTTCTTTCCAGAAGTGCCGCTGCGGCTCGTTTACAATGAATCCTTCCTCAAGATCGCGCCGCTGGTGCCGGTGTTCGCGTGGTCCATGCTGCCGCTGACGTTGAGCAGTGTGCTGATCAACAACCTGCTGGCCCGCTCGAAGTTCGCTGTGGTCCCGTGGCTGGCGCTGCTCGCAGTTGGCTATTATTTCGCCCTGAGCCACGCCGCCCAGGGCGTCACGCAAGGTTCAGCTTCCATCGGGCCGCAGGATTTCGTTCCAGTGGTCAGGACGCTGGGCACCTTCGCTTCGCTGATGATGGCCATCTGCCTCTTCTTCACCTGGCAAGGACGCGCCAAGCCATCAGCCAGCAGCGAAGCGGGCGTCTGACGCTCGCTACTCCCACTTCAACTCCTGTAACCGGCGCGCGACTTCCTCCGCGTTGGCGCGGCTGTTGAAGGCGCTGATGCGAAAGTAGCCCTCGCCCTTCGAACCAAAGCCGCTGCCCGGCGTGATGACCACGTTGGCCTCGTGGAGAATCCGGTCGAAGGCCTGCCAGCTCGTGATGCCCTTGGGCGTCCGCACCCAGATGTAGGGCGCGTTCACGCCACCGAAGACTTTGAGACGTGCCTTGCGCGCGCCGTCGCGGAGCACCCGGGCGTTGCCCATGTAGTGCTCGATGAGCGCGCGCACCTGCTGCTTGCCATCCGGCGAATAGAGCGCTTCGGCTCCGCGTTGCACGATGTAGGAGACGCCGTTGAACTTGGTGCTCATGCGCCGCGACCAGAGCGGATGCAGCGGCTTGCTCTCACCGGCGCGCGTCTGCGCATTCAATGATTTGGGGACCACGATGAAGGCACAACGGGTGCCGGTGAAGCCGCCGTTTTTCGAGAAGCTGCGGAACTCGATGGCACATTCGCGCGCCCCGGGAATCTCGTAAATTGAATGCGGCAGCGCCGGGTCGGTGAGGTACGCCTCGTAGGCGGCGTCGAAGAGGATCACCGCTTTGTTCTCAAGTGCGTAGCTGACCCACGCCGCCAGTTGCTCGCGCGTGGCCGCCGCGCCGGTCGGATTGTTCGGCGAGCAGAGATAGATGACATCGACGTGGCGCTTCGGCGGTTCTGGAATGAACCCGTTGGCCGGCCGGCAGGGCAGATATACCAGCTTCGCGTAGGCGCCCGCTTCGTTGGCCGCACCCGTGTGGCCGGCCATCACGTTCGTATCGACATACACTGGATAGACCGGATCGCTGATGGCGATTTTGTTCTGGTGGCCGAGGATGTCGAGGATGTTGCCGCAATCGCACTTCGAGCCGTCGCTGACGAAGATTTCATCATCCGCAACGTCGAGGCCGCGGTCGCGGAAATCGTTTTGCGCAATCGCCGCGCGAAGGAATTCATAGCCCTGCTCGGGACCGTAGCCGCGAAAGGTTTCGCGTTGCGCCATCTCATCCACGGCGCGGTGCATCGCCGCGATGACGGCGGGCGGAAGCGGCTCGGTGACATCGCCGATGCCGCAGCGAATCAGCCGTTGCGCAGCCTGCGGATTGGAGTCGCAGAACGCCTTCACGCGCCGGCCGATTTCCGGAAAGAGATAGCCTGCCTTCAGCTTGAGGTAGTTGTCGTTCAAGTAAGCCATAGATTATTTCTGTGTTAGCACCGTTGCCCAGACGCCAAAAAACGAAGCCCGGAAGGCAGGAAAACCCTCCGGGATTCGCAAGTGATCCGCCGGATCGCGTTTCTATTTCGCTTCCGGGAGCGGTTTGAAATCAAGTTTCTGTCCGCCGACGCTCGCCTCGGCCATGAGACCGGTCTTGACCATGGTGAAGATGGCCACGCCGTTCTGGTATTTGGCCGTCTGGCCCACGCCCTCGGCGGCGGCCACCGCGCCGATCTGGGCCGACATGGTGATTTCGCTGCGCTTGAACGCGCTCAGCGCCTCGGCGGTTTCAAAAAAGACGACCTCCGAGAAGACCTGTCCGCCGATCTGCGCGCCGAACGTGCCTTGCGAGAGGTTGGCACTCCCGATGAGCTTGCCCTTCTCATAGACGAGACCCGAGCCGCCGGCGCCGCCGAAGATGAAGCCGCCCTTGGCGACGCGCGGGAACACCACGTAGCCCTGCGACTTCTCGAAGAAGTTCGTCAGGGTCGAGTCCTTGCCCTTGAAGAGGGTGATGGCTTCGGGAACCTGTTGCTTCAGTTTTTCCATGTCCTTCTTTTCATCCGCCCGGGTGGCGGACGAGGTGAGCAGCAGGCAGGTGCTGATGGCGAGAATGAACAGCTTCGTTTTCATGACGGCAAAATGCGAAGACCGTTCAGGAATGTCAACCCCGGGCGGGAAGGAGCGCAACGCCTCAGAATCCCTTCGGGGGTTTTGTCGTTGGCCGGTTTGAGGTGGAGCGCGGCGGGGCAGGCTTCTTGTCCGTGGCCGGCGCGCTGGCGATGGCCTCGAATTTCTTTTTGAGGTCGTCCATCTCCTTGCGCAAATCGCGGTTCTCACGCTGAAGATTCGACATCTCCTCACGCACCGGCCCCAGCTCGGCGGCGGGCTTGCGACCGGCGCGCAGTTCACCCACGGCCCTCTCGGCAGCCTTCGTCTCGCGCGCGTCCTTCGAGCCGGTGGTGAACTTTTCCAGCGCGGCCACCGCCCTGGGATCCCCCAGCGTGGCCAATGCGCCGATGGCGGCAAGCTGCACGCGAGGCTTCTTGCTCTCCATATACGGCAGAATAAACTCCCGCACCTCGGTCCGGTTGGTTTCGTTTCGCGCCAGAAACGCAAGCGTGTCGAGGGCGCGGCCAAAACCGGCGGAAGTGAACGCACTCTCGCGGCTCCGGAGTTCCTTGAGCAGGGGCGCGACATAGGCGGCATCATCCTGACTGCGCATTGCGTCGATGGCCGAACCGGCCAGGATGTTCTCGAAGGACTTGGATTGAAGCTGGCTCAGGAGCAATTCCCGGATGGCGGGCTGATGGTACGCGCCCAGCGAGCGCAGCATGTCCGCAACGATGTCGGGATTCTTCTCGTCGCGAAGGAGCGCCAGCAACTGATCGCGGCTGGCTTCACGATAGAATCCGGAAATTGCCGCCACGACGGCATTGCGAACGCGGGCGTCCTTCTGCTTCGTTGACGCGCCCAGCGCCGCGAAGGCTTCGTCATTCCCAATCTGACGCAGGGCGCGCGCCGCAGCCGTGCGCACGCCGTAAAATGAATCGCTGTTGAGAGCGTTCTTGAATTGACCCACCGCGCTGCGTTCGCGCCGATCGCCGAGTTGCTCGACCGCCATGAGGCGGCCCAGCATGTCGTTCCGGTTGGTCAGTTGCGCGAAGAGCATCGGCGTGGGCGCATTGAAGCTGATCTTCGCCAGCACGGTGAGTTCCGGATCGATGCGCACCACCATGGGCGCAGCGGGCAGCGGGAAATAAAAATCCTCGGCCTTCTGCCGGACGGTGATGGTGCGGTCGATGACGTTCGACGGCGTTGCGAAGCGGAGGGTCAGCGGCACGTTGAAGAGGAGAACGTCCTCGCTCAGGCGCTGGTTCTGAGAGATGGAAACCTTCGCCAGCTTCGCGCGTTCGTCCCAGGCATACGTCACGCCGAGTTCCGGCTGGGCGGCATGATACACGTATTGGTCGAAGAACTGGTCCCAGGATCGGCCGGAGAGTTCCTCGATCACGCGGGTCAGGTCGGTGGTCTCGACGTTGCCGTATTGGTGGCGCTCGAGATAGGTCTTGATGCAACGGCGATAGAGGTCCTCCCCCAACTGGCACCGCAGCATGTGCAGCACCCACGCGCCTTTGGGATAGGCCAGATAACCGAATTGCTCGCCCGGATCGCGGTAATCCCGGCGGACGATGGCGTTGGTCTGGTTGGGCTGCCCGATGATGCCTCGGGCGCTCTGATAAAGGCTGTAGAGCAGTTCCTCGCGTCCGTGTTTGTGGCCATCGTAGAGCTGCTCGTAGTAAGTGGCGAATCCCTCATTGAGCCAGAGATGGGACCAGTCCTTGCAGGTGACCAGGTCCCCAAACCACTGATGGGCCAGTTCGTGGGCCACCAGGCCCTGGCTGCTGCGCAACTCCTCGAAGTCCCGCGTGTGCAGCGTGTAATCGGTCAGCGTGGTGATGCTGGTGTTCTCCATCCCGCCAGCTACGAAGTCATGCACGGTGACCTGGGCGTACTGCGGCCATGGATACGGCACGCCGATCTCCTTCTCAAAGAATGCCATCATGTCCTTGGTGTCCTTGAACGATTCCTGGGCGTAAGCCGCGCGCGAATCCGGCACCCAGAAGGTGAGTGGAATATCGCGATAGGAGTCCCCGACCTTCTTAAAATTGCCCGCCACCAGCGAAATCAGGTAGGTGACGTGCGGCTTCTCCTGCATCCAGCGCGTGGCGACAAGACCGTCGGTGGTGTTCGTCTGCGAAACCTGCCTCCCGTTGGACAGCACCGTCATGCCCGCGGGCACGCGGCAGGTGATTTCCGAGGTGAATTTCTCGTTCGGCGCATCGAAGCATGGGAACCAATGCCGCGCCTCGATCGATTCGCCCTGCGTCCACACCTGCGTGTCCGTGGCGGGGTACCCCATCTCGGGTGTGCGGAAATAAAGTCCCTTCTTCGGATACGCCGAGTAGCGAATCGTGACGCTCGTCTCGCGGCCCGCCGGAACCGGGTCGGCAAAGGTGATGACGATCTGCCGGTCGGTGGCCTGCCAGCCAAGAATCTTCTCCGAAGACGTGACGGAGACGACGCGCAGATCCACGGCGTCCAGCGCGAGTTCGGCCAGCGGCTGGGCGATGGGTTTGAAGGACAGCTTGGCGGTGCCCGTCACGCTGCGCTGCAGCAAATCCGGAGTGACATCCAGCGCCAGATGGAGGAGGTCGATCTCGCGGCTCGGCGCATACTGGCGGCCGGACGGATTGGTTTCGGCGGCGAATGCGCCGGTCATGCCAGCACATTCGATGGATTCACTTTCAGCCGTTGCGGGTGCCACGATGGCAAAAACAACAGCAAGGCTGGCGGCGGTCAGACAATGGATGCGCATAATTGGTTTGCGGGCGGAAGGATTTAGCACGAGGACCGAAGCAACGAAAGCCCTGAAAGCAGACGAAGGCGATGCAAGGAGTTCGACCTCTCACCCTCGACTTTCTCTTTTGCGTTGCCGCCGGGCCGTGCCTAGTCTCGGACAGAAGGGCGATGTGATATGTCCCGTGCCCCATTACTGACAAGACCTTGGGATGGGCTACCCGAAGACGCTTGGTCCCAACCCTCACGGGTAGGGCGCGTCTGTCCCCAGCGCGCCGTCGGGCTGGCCGGGAGTGGTTCGCGGCGCGCTGGGACAGACGCGCCCTAACCCTGTCCGGGTAGTACATCTGAATCGTCCGCCGTTCATGCCATGACCACCAACCATCCTACGCGACACCCCCGGCCGCATTGGCGGCATTACGCCGTCAACATCATCTCGCCGGCCATTCTAACCTTCGCGCTGTTCTTCGGCCTGATCTTTGCGGTCATCATGCCAACGATGAAGAAGAACATCATCGAGCGAAAGAAGGAGATGATCCGCGAACTGACGCAGGCCGCCTGGAGCGAGCTGGCCGGCTTGCATGAACAGGAGAAGCTGGGCGCGCTGCCGCGGGCCGCCGCCCAGCAGGCGGCCATGGCCCGCATCCAGAACATGCGCTACGGGGATGACGGCAAGGATTACTTTTGGATCTCCGACACCGGGACGCGCATGGTCATGCATCCCTACCGCCCGGAGTTGAATGGCCAGAGCCTCCTGGACTATGCCGATCCAGCGGGCAAAAGGCTGTTCGTCGAGTTCACCAAGGTGGTCCGGGACAAGGGCGACGGCTACGTGGATTACCTGTGGCAATGGAAGGATGACGAGAAGCGGGTGGTGCCGAAATTGTCCTACGTGAAAAGCTTCGCGCCTTGGGGCTGGATCGTGGGGACCGGAATTTACATCGAGGACGTGCGGGCGGAAATCAGCCAGATGATCCGCCGCGTCCTGCAGATTTCGGTCGGCATCTCGGTCATCATCGCCGCGCTCCTGGCCTACATCAGCAAACAGGGGCTCAACCTCGAACGCCAGCGGTGGAGGGCGGAAACGGCGCTGCGCGCCTCAGAGGAGAAATACCGGCTGCTGGTGGAAGGGACGACGGAGGGAGTCCTGCTGGTGCTGCAAGACCGCCCGGTGTATGCGAACAAGACTCTGCTCAGCCGGTTGGGCTACACGGAGGAGGAACTCGTTCAGCTTCCATTGGAGAAGATCATTGAGTCGGTCGCCAACGGCGGCCCGGCAGCTCCGGCGACGGAGCGGCGCGCCAGGATCATCAACAAGCAGGGCGAGGCGGCGGACGTGCTGCTGGCTTCCGCCCCGGTGACCATTGGGGACAAGGCGGGGCAGATTCTCTCCGTGAAAGACGTCGCGGCCCGCAAGAAGACGGAGGAAACCCTCGCCCGCCTGGTGGCCGATCTGCAGAGCATGCTGCCGCTGGCCACCCGGTCCATCAAAGCCTCGACGCTCACGCTGGTCACCTGCGACCTGGACACGCCGATCCACAAGGCCGCCGCCGCCATGGCCCGCGCCAGGTCCAGCGCCGTCCTCGTCCAGTCTCCCGCTGGCGAGCCGATCGGCATCGTGACCGACGAGGATTTGCGCAACCGGGTGCTGGCGGCGGGGCAGTCCGCAAACCAGGCCGTCGCCACCATCATGAGCGCGCCGCTGGTGCGCATCGAGGACCGCGCCCTGCTGTTTGAAGCCGCTCGCGTCATGCAGGAACGGAAGGTGCAACATCTCGTGGTGACGGACGAGCGCGGTGTCACCCGGGGCGTTCTCACGGGCACGGAAATCCTGCATGCGCAGCGGCACGCCATCGGAGCCTTGCTCGGAGAGATTCAGGAAGCCCGGTCGCCGGAGGAATTGCGCGACAGCCGCGCCAAGCTGCCGGTGTTTGTCAAAGCCCTGCTGGAAAGCGGCGCGCGGGTGGAAAGCATCACCCGGATCATGACGACGGTTTCAGACGCCATTCTGGTGCGGCTGATCGCGCTGGCCGAGGCTGAACTCGGGCCGCCGCCGGCGGTTTATTCCTTTGTGGCCATGGGCAGCGAAGCCCGCGAGGAACAAACCCTGGCCACCGACCAGGACAACGCCATCATCTTCGCCGACGTCGCGCCGGAGCAGAACGAAGCGGTCCAGGCTTATTTCCTCCGGCTCGGCGAAAAGGTGTGCGGCTGGCTGGATCTCGTCGGCTACCGGCGCTGCAAAGGCGAGGTCATGGCGAGCAACCGCAAATGGTGCCAGCCTCTGTCGCAATGGCGGCAGTATTTCACCGAGTGCGTGACCGCGGCCAAACCGCAGGATCTGCTCGACGTCAACGTGTTCTTCGACTTCCGCTGCGCGCACGGTGAAATCGAGCAGGTGCGGCAGTTGCGCGAACACCTGCATCACCTGCTCGAAGGCGAGGGCCGGCACGCCTTCTTCTTCCATCTGGCGCAGAGCACGCTGCAGTTCCGGGCTCCGCGCGGGTTCTTCGGGAACATCCAGCTCGAATCCTCCGGCGATCATCCGGCGGCGTTCAATGTGAAGGCCGCCATCATCCCGCTGGTGAACTTCGCCCGGATGTATGCCCTGCAGAACCGTTTCGCGGAAACCAACACCATCGAGCGGCTGCGCCGGCTGCGCGATCAGGGGCTGCTGCTGCCTTCCAGTCACGACGAACTGGCGCAGTCCTACACCGCGTTGATGCAGATGCGGCTCACGCACCAGGCCGGCCAGATCGGACGCGGCGTCGAGCCGGATAACTCCATTGATCTGGAGGAGTTGACCCAGCTCGAACGCTCGGTGCTGAAAAAGGTCTTCGCCGACATCACCGTGTTCCAGGCGCGCCTGCAAACGGATTTCGCCCGGACAGCGTAGGCAGACGGAACCATCATCACGGCGCCTGGCTGGCTTGCAGCGATTGCGTTTGCCTGTTCATCAACACACGGCAGTGGGGCGGAATCCCCGCCCGACCGGCTCTGCTCGCTGGTGACCATTTTAGCCGGGGCGGATTCGTTCATCGGGCTGACGGCAGTGAGTGAAGTGAGGCTTCTCCATTCAACCTAAACGGAGCAATTGGAATGGGGCGAAGAAGTCTTAAACCACGGATGCACACGGATAAACACGGATTTCCTGCGGCATGTCTGCCTCACCCTCCCGGTGATCCGCTGGTTTTCTGCAAGTGCCTGGCATCCGTGTCCATCGGTGTCCATCCGTGGTTGAACTGCGGTTTTTAGGTTCAACGCTTCACCGTGCGCCAGCCCGCCGGGCAATGATTGCGCCTTGTGCCCCCCGCCTATCGAAGCGGCCTGAGGGCCTCGCTCCGGAGGGCAATGCCCGGATGGGCCCGCGGCAAGATCGGCCGGGAGTTTTGTTTCGCCAAGCATTCGTGAACCTGCAAATTTCCGCTGGCTGGCGGTTTGCACGGGCCCACCTGAACGCGGGTGAAATGATGCCCGACCGGCGCGCGGAAAACGGCAAGTGATGGACACGATTTTATGACAGCAAAACGATTGAAGAAGGTGAAAAGCGCTTCGCTCGCGGGGCAGTGGCTCCGCGGGCCTTCGCTCAGACTGATCACGTCTCTGGCAGCACTCGCCGCGCTCCTCACCTCGGCCGGCTGCAAGAAGGCGCCGCCGCCTCCCCCGCCTCCGCCGATGGTGCAGGTGATGGAGGTGACGGCCACGAACGTGCCGCTCCACACCGAGTTCATCGGGCAACTGGACTCGCCGCAGAACGTCGAGGTGCGCGCGCGCGTCGAGGCCTTCGTGGACAAGGTGCTCTTCACCGAGGGAACGGAAGTGAAGGAGGGTGCCCCCTTGTTTGCCCTGGATAAGAAGCCTTTTGAGGAAAAGCTCGCGGCCGCCAACGGAATGCTGGCCGAGGCCAACGCTGCGTTGGCCAAGTACCGGGCGGACACCAACCGGCTTGCCCCTCTCGCGGACAAGCGCGCCATTCCCAAGCAGGATCTGGACAACGCCGTCGCCTCGGTGGACATCGGCCTGGCGAACGTCCTGTCCGCCGAGGCCCGGGTCGTGTCGGCCAGGATTGATCTCGGTTATTGCGACGTGACTGCGCCCCTGGCCGGACTGATCGGGGCCAAGCAGGTTTCCGTGGGCAGCCTGGTGGGCAAAGGGGAGCCGACCTTGCTGGCGACGATTTCGCAGCTCGATCCCATCTGGTTCTATTGCAACATCAGCGAAGTGCAGTACCTCACCGCTGAAAGCGAAGGTCGTCGCACCGGCAAGAAGGTTGAAAACCTGCCGGTCGCCCTGATTCTGGGCGACGGCTCGGCGCACAAGGATCTGGGTAAATTTGTCTTCATCGACCGCGCCGTGGACGTGAAGACCGGCACGCTGCGCGTGCGTGCCGAATTCCGCAACCCTGACAAGGTGCTTCGCCCGGGCATGTTTGCCCGCATCAAGGTGGACCGGGGCCTGCGCCCCGACAGTATCCTGGTGCCGGAGCGGGCGGTGACAGAGCTCCAGGGAAAGAATTTCGTGTGGGTCATTGGCGCCGACAACAAGGCGACCCAACGCGCCGTCAAGGTGGGTGAAACGATCGGGGAAAGCCTGCTCATCCTGGAGGGGTTGAAGGCGGGGGAACGCATCATCACCGAGGGTCTGCAAAAAGTGCGCGAAGGCGTGCCAGTGCAGCCGAAGACCGCCGCGCAGATGGCCGAGGCCGCCGCTCAAGCGGCCCAGCACGCTGAAGCCAGTCACGCCCAGGCGGGCGCGGCCAAGCACGGCAAGGAATAATCGTATGGCTGACTTCTTTATTCGCCGCCCCATCGTCGCGATGGTCATTGCCATCCTGACGGTGATCGTCGGTTTGATCAGTCTCAAGCGGCTGCCCATCGCCGAGTATCCCCCGGTCAGCCCGACGATGATCCAGGTCACTACGACCTATCGCGGCGCCGCCGCCGAGGCGGTCATGGAATCCGTCGCCACGCCCATCGAGTCGAAGGTCAACGGCGTGGACAAGCTGCTCTACATGCAGTCCTTCAGTGCCAACGACGGCAAGCTCACGCTCAACGCCTATTTTGACGTGGGCACGGATGTGGACATCATGCAGGTGAACGCGCAGAACCGCGTCGGCCAGGCGGACGCGCAGTTGCCCGATGCGGTCAAACGCGAAGGCGTGGTGGTCAACCGCTCCAGCCCGGACATCCTGATGGTCGTCGGCCTCTATTCGCCCAGCAACACTTACGACGCGGTGTTCCTGGGGAATTACTGCGACATCAACCTGGTGGACTCCATCAAGCGCGTGAAGGGCGTGGGCGATGTGAAGAATTTCACCGCCCAGGATTACTCCATGCGCGTCTGGCTGCGGCCCGACAAGCTCGCCATCCTGGGCATCACGCCCTCGGACATTCAGAACGCCATCAAGGAGCAGAACGCGCAGGCGCCCGCCGGCCGCATCGGGGCGGAGCCCGCGCCTTCGGGACAGGAAATGCAGTTCAACGTCCGCGCCGCTGGCCTGCTCAAGGATCCGAAGGAGTTCGACGAAATCATCATCCGCTCCAACCCTGACGGGTCGCAGGTCAAGATCAAGGACGTGGGCCGCGTGGAACTCGGCGCGCAGACCTACGACTTGCGCGGCCGTTTCAACCGGCAGGGAAAACAGTCAGCCGCAGGCGCCCTCGGCGTCTTCCTCGCGCCGGGCGCGAACGCCATCGAGACCGCGGACAACGTGAAGAAGATTCTCGAGGCCGCCAAGTCGCGGTTCCCGACGGACATGGCGTACGACGTGGTGATGGATTCCACCCTGCCGATCAAAGCCTCGATGGAGGGGATTGTGCATACGCTGTTCGAGGCCGTCGTGCTCGTCTTGATCGTGGTCTATCTCTTTCTGCAAAGCTTCCGCGCGACGCTCATTCCGATGGCGACGGTGCCCGTCTCGCTGCTCGGGGCGTTCATCCTGTTCCCGGTGCTGGGCTTCAGCGTCAACGTGCTCACGATGCTCGGCCTGGTGCTGGCCATCGGCATCGTGGTGGACGACGCCATCGTGGTGGTCGAGGCCGTGCAACATCATCTCGAGCACGGCAAGGAACCCGTGGAGGCGACGCAGTTGGCGATGAAGGAAGTGTCCGGGCCGGTGATCGCCATCGGTCTGGTTTTATGCGCCGTGTTCGTGCCGGTGGCGTTCATGGGCGGCGTGACCGGCCAGCTCTACAGCCAGTTCGCCCTCACCATTGCCATCGCGGTGCTCTTCTCGGTGATCAACGCGCTCACGCTCAGCCCCGCCTTGTGCGCCCTGATGCTCAAAAAGCCGACGCCGGGACGCGGACCGATTGCGAAGTTTTTCAAGTTGTTCAACCGGTTCTTCGACTGGTTGAGCAACGCTTACGGGAACATCGTCGGCCGTCTGGCCCGCAAGGCCGCGTTCTCCATGCTGCTGCTGGTGGCGGTGGTGGCCGGCATCTGGCTGCTCGGCAAGTTCGTGCCCGGCGGCTTCATCCCGGACGAGGACAAGGGGTTTCTTTTCGTCTCCGTCGAACTGCCCGAAGGCGCGTCGCTGCAACGGACCGACGAACTTCTCAAGCAGGTGGAAGCCATTGTCTCGAACACCGAAGGCGTCCGCTCGGCCGTGGGTCTCGCCGGATACAACGTCCTCAACTCCCTGAACTTTCCCAACTCGGCAATGATGTTCGTGGGCTTGCAACCTTGGGAAGAGCGCAAATCGCCCGCGCTCCATGCCAAGGCCCTCGTGGCCGAGTGGAACAAGAAGTTCGCCGCCATCCCTGGCGCGCGGGCCTTTGCGTTTGGCCCGCCGCCCCTGCCGGGCTACGGCAACGTCTCCGGTTTCACCATGCAGTTGCAGGACCGTTCCGGCGGTTCCATCGAGCAACTGGCCGGCTACATTCAGCAGTTGCAGAAGGCGGTGGCCGCGCGCCCGGAGATTGCCCGCGTCAGCACCACCTTCAATCCGGCGACGCCGCAGGTGAAGGTCGAGCTGGACCGCGAGAAGGCCCGCACGTTGGGCATGCCGGTGGACAGCATTTTCCAGACGCTGCAAACCTACTTGAGCGGACTTTACGTGAACGACTTCGTCCGCTTTGGCCGGGTCTATAAAGTCTTCCTCCAGGCCGAGCCGGACTTCACCAGCCAGCCCGCCGACATCGGGAAGTTCTATGTGCGCAATAGCGCCGGTGGCATGGTGCCCCTGAGCACGCTGGTCAAGATCACCAAGATGAGCGGACCAAACTTCGTCTCCCGCTTCAACCTCTACAACGCGGCCGAAATGATGGGCGCCACGGCGCCGGGCTACAGTTCCGGCCAGGCCATCAAGGCCATCGAGGAAGTCATGAAAACCATGCCGAGCGAAGTCGGCTACGAATGGTCCGGCCTGACGCTGCAGGAAAAGAAATCCGAGGGCCAGGCACCGATCATCTTCGGCATGGCGGTCCTGTTTGTCTTCCTGCTGCTGGCGGCGCAGTACGAGAGCTGGGGGCTGCCCTTCGCGGTGCTGCTGGCCACGCCGACCGTTATTCTGGGCATGATGGCTGGCCTGTTGGTGCGCGGCTTCGACATGAACGTGTATGCGCAGATCGGCCTCGTCATGCTCATCGGGCTGGCGGCCAAGAACGCGATCCTCATTGTTGAATTCGCCAAGATGAAACGCGAGGAAGGGGTCGAGATTCTCGAGGCCGCGATTCAAGGATCGAAGCTGCGCCTCCGGCCCATCCTGATGACGTCCTTCGCCTTCATTCTCGGCTGCGTGCCGCTGATGCTGGCCACCGGCTCCGGGGCTGCGTCGCGCAGCACCCTGGGGACGGGCGTGGTGTATGGCATGACCATCGCCACGGCGGTCGGCCTGTTCATCATCCCGGTCTGCTACGTATTCGTGCAGCGGATCGTGGAGCGGGGCGGGAAGAAGACCGCGCCTGCCGCCCCCCCACCGCCCCCGGCCCACGCTGCGGGCGAGAACGGAGGAGCACACTGATGAAATCAGAAATCAGAAGTCAGAAGTCAGAGGTCAGAAGCGGGCGGATGGCCTGTGTTCGGGCGCTTGTTTGTTTCGGAATGACGTTCCTCGCCGGCTGCGCCGTGGGTCCGGACTACAAACGCCCCGCTGTCAACGAACCGGCGGCCTACCGGACCGCTTCACCCGATGCCAGCACCGCTGCGGGAACGAACTCCTTTGCGGACCTCGGCTGGTGGCAGGTGTTCCAGGACCCGCAACTCACGGCTTACCTTGGCGAGGCGCTGACCAACAACTGGGACATTCAGATCGCCGCGGCGAGAGTGCTGCAGGCCGAAGCTGCGCTGCGCATCGCCCGTTCCCAGTTCTTCCCCAACATCAACGTCGGGGGCGACATTCAGACCACTCGCGCCTCGCAGAACGGGCCATCGCCAGTGCCATCCACGATGAATCCAGTGCGCGGCTACGGCGATGTCTTCGCGTCCATGCCCGCCTACGAGGTGGATCTCTGGGGCAAGATCCGCCGCGCGAATGAGTCCGCCCGCGCCCGCTATCTCGCCACCCAGGATGCGCAGCGAACTGTGCGCCAGACGCTCGTCGCCCAGGTGGCCGCAACCTACCTCGGCCTGCTGGAATTGGACTACGAACTCGGAATCGCCCGGCGCACGCTGCAAGTCCGCACCAACTCGCTCGCGCTCACCGAAGCCCGGGAGCAGGGCGGCGTGGCGGCGCTGCAGGACGTCGCCCAGGCGAAGATCCTCGTGTATGGCGCCGAGGCCAGCATCGTGGACATCCAGCGCCAGCGCGAACAACAGGAGAACGCCCTGTGCCTCCTGCTCGGACGCAACCCCGGCCCGATTCAACGCGGCGAAGGGTTTGCGGACAAGAAGTCCCGCGCCGATGTTCCCACCGGTCTGCCCTCGTCACTGCTCGCGCGCCGCCCGGACATCCAAACTGCCGAGCAACTGCTGGTCGCGGCGAATGCGGACATTGGCCAGGCAAAGGCCGCGTTCTATCCTCAACTCGCCCTCACCGGCTTCTACGGCTACCAGTCCGTGGCGCTGTCCGATTTGTTCAACAACGCCTCGCGGACCTGGCAGGTTGGCCCCGCCATCACCATGCCGCTGTTCACCGGCGGACGGTTGCGCGCCAACCTGAAAGTCACCCAGGCGCAATACGAGGAATCGCTGGCCACCTACCAGCGAACCGTGCAAAACGCCTTCCGCGAAGTGTCTGACAGCCTCATCGCCTACCAGCGCACGCGCGAATTCACGGTGCGGCAGGAGCAACGCACGCAGGCCAACCGCCAAGCCACCGAT
Source organism: Limisphaerales bacterium (assembly GCA_038249465.1). Classification (GTDB taxonomy): domain Bacteria; phylum Verrucomicrobiota; class Verrucomicrobiia; order Limisphaerales; family JBBRWD01; genus JBBRWD01. Next base: position 23,156 of record JBBRWD010000069.1, read on the forward strand.
CTGGCGAACATTCGCTACGACGGCGGCGTCACCAGTTATCTCGAAGTGCTCTACAACGAGCAGGAACTCTTCACCGCCGAACTCAATCTGGCCCAGGCCCGGCTGAACGAACTCTTGAGCGTGGTGCAACTCTATCGCGCGCTGGGCGGAGGCTGGACGCAGCCGGAAGTCCGGACAGCGACAGCGCAGTCAAAGTGAGTCGTGCGCAAGCCAGTGAGTGATCCCCGATGAGTTTGAAAATGACACTCTTCGGCCCCACCGCGCATCTCCTCGGCGACGCCACCATCATCAAAATCACATCCTCCTTCAGTCGTCGAGCAGCGGCACCTTAGGTTTGGGATGGTGCCTTCTGGCATGGTCGCCGCTCCAGATCCTGGCCGCGCACGCCAGCCGCAAAACTCAAGATTGCTGCCCCGCGAGTCTTCGTGTAAATCCTCGCGTATGCCGAGCTGGGACAAACTCTCTGAATTTGCCGCGTGGTGCCAGTCGCACATCACCGGCGACGAAAAGGGGCAGGCACAAATCTTCCTCGACCGCCTCTTTCAAGCCTTTGGCCAGCATGGCTGTCTCGATGCCGGCGGCACGACGGAATTTCGCGTCTGCAAATCCGGCGAGGACGGCGGCGGCACGGCCTTCGCCGATTACGTCTGGAAACCCGTCGTGCTGGTGGAGATGAAGAAGCGCGGCACGGACCTCCAGAAGCATTACCGCCAGGCATTCGATTACTGGACCCGCCTCGTGCCCAATCGCCCGCGCTACGTCGTGCTCTGCAACTTCGATGAGTTCCGCATCTACGATTTCGACACCGACCTCGATGCGCCCAAGGACACGGTCGCGCTGAAGGATTTGCCGGAGCGCTGGGGGCCGCTGGCCTTTCTCGCGCCCGGTTCGCCCAAGCCCACCTTCGAGAACGACCGCGAAGTGGTCACCCGGCAGGCTGCCGATTGTCTCGCCGGCTGTTTCCGCAGGCTCGTAAAGCGCGGCGTGCCGCAGCCGATGGCGCAGCGTTTCACCCTGCAAATGCTCGTCGCGCTCTTTGCCGAGGACATTGATCTGCTGCCCAAGTATCTCGTCGCGCAAATCCTCGGCGATTGCAGCACGCCCGCCAGCGCCCACGATCTCATTGGCGGTTTGTTCGAGGCCATGAACACCAACCCGCCGATTGCCGGCGGCCGTTTCAAGGGCGTGAATTATTTCAACGGCGGACTCTTTGCCCAGCCCGCGCGCCTGGAAATCCACGACAGCGAACTGGTCCTCCTTCGCAAAGCCGCGGGATTCAACTGGTCGAAGGTTCAGCCCGAAGTGTTCGGCACCCTCTTTCAACACTCGATGGGCGACGAGGAGCGTCACGCGTTTGGCGCGCACTTCACCCACCCGTCGGACATCATGAAAATCATCGGCCCGACCATCGTCGCGCCGTGGCGCGAACAAATCGAAGGCGCGCGGACCCTCAAGCGGCTGCGCGAACTCCTGCACCGCCTCCACCGCTTCCGCGTGCTCGATCCCGCGTGCGGCTGCGGCAACTTCCTCTACATCGCCTACCGCGAACTCAAACGGCTCGAAGCCCGGATTTATGAGCGCCTGGCGGAGTTTGCCAGTCAGGCCGAACCCGGCCAGATGCGCCTGAGCTTCCTGAGCGCGCAGAATTTCTATGGCCTGGACATCCTGCCCTTCGCCGTCGAGATCGCCAAAGTCACCATGATGATTGCGCGCAAGCTGGCGATTGACGAACTGCACATCACCGAACAGGCCCTGCCGCTGGACAACCTCGACCAGAATTTCATCGCGGGCGATGCGCTGCTCACGCCCGAAGGCTTGCCCGCACAGTGGCCCAAGGCCGACGTCTTCATCGGCAACCCGCCGTTTCTTGGCTCACGCTACTTTGCGAAAGAACACGGATACGACTACGTGCGCAAAGTCCACGCGGCGTTTCCCGACGTGCCAAAGATGGCCGACTACTGCATCTATTGGTTTCGCAAAGCCGCTGACCATCTGCCGCCTTGCACCGCCGCCGATCCCGTGGCGGGCAGGGCCGGACTCGTCGGCACCCAGAACATCCGCAACAACGAATCGCGTGAAGGCGGGCTCGATTACATCGCCAAGACCGGTACCATCATCGAAGCCGTGGACAACCAGCCTTGGTCAGGCGAAGCGAACGTCCACGTCTCCATTGCCAATTGGGTGAAGACGCAAGACGTCGCGCTGTTGCCGAAGTCGCGCAAGCTCTGGTTCAAGGTGCAACCGATTGGAGCGGCTAAGAAACAGCGCAAGAAGGGGAGTCTTGCGGCGAAGGAGTATGAACTGGATTTCCGGGAATCCGCGTCGATCAGTTCCGCGCTCTCCGACGAGACGGATGTCGCCACTGCGCGCATTCTTGGCGTCAATGCCGAACCCAAGCTGGTGTTCACCGGGCAGAATCCTTGCCACGATGGATTCAAGCTCGAACCTCGCGAAGCCTCGGAACTCCTGCGGAAACATCCCGACCATCGCGCGGTAGTTTTTCCCTATATGACCGGCCTTGATCTGGTCACCGCCGGAGCGCCGACGCGGTGGGTCATCGACTTTGGGCAGCGCGAGATGTTCAAGGCGATGGAATACCCGGTCGCGTTTGAGCGGTTGAAGGAGCGCGTGATGAGAGACGTGCTGGAAAAGGCCGAGAAAGAAAAGACCGCCACCGGCAAGGACAGCACGCGTTGGACGCGCATGGCCGAGCGATGGTGGCAGTTTCGCGATTGGATGCCGGGCACCGTCGCTGCCGTCAATGCCTGCCCGCGGTATATCGTCTTTCCGCGGGTCAGCAAGCGCCCCACATTTGCCTTCGTCAGCCGGGAGATTCGTCCCGACATGCAACTCATGGTGTTTGCTTTCGAGGACGACTATAGCTTCGGCATCCTGCAATCGAACGTCCATTGGCAGTGGTTTGTTGCCAAGTGCTCCAAGTTGACTGAGCGCTTTCGCTACACCTCCGACACCGTCTTCGACACCTTCCCGTGGCCGCAGTTTGCTCCTGCCCCGGCGGGGCAGCAGAGATTAGCCGGGGGTCGCAGCGCAGCGGAGACCCCCGGTCAGCCGCGCCAAACGTCCGCACCCCAGCGGGGTGCCAGAACCGCGCCTCCCGCTCCCACGCTCTGCGACCCCTCCAGGGTCGTGTCCGGTTCGTCCGCCGAATCCGGGGGTATCGCTGGGGCTCAACCCCCGGCTACCGTCTCGCATCCCTCCGGGATGCTTTCGCGCGACGCCCTCGGGAAGATTGACGCCGTGGCGGCGGCGGCACGCGAGTTGCGCCGCGTGCGCTCCGATGCCTTGCCGAAACTGAAGGGCGGCCTGCGCGCGCTCTATCGCGCCCTCGAATTGCCCGGCGCGAATCCACTGAAGGACGCCCACGCCGCGCTCGACAGCGCCGTCCTCGCCGCCTACGGCTTCGACGCGAAGAAGGATTTGCTCGCCCAACTCCTCGCCCTGAACCAGCACGTCGCCGCGTGGATTGAAAAGAGAGAAACCGTCCTTGCCCCGGGCGTGCCCGAAAATTATCGCGACCCACAGAAACTGGCCGGCACGGCGTTGCTCGTCGCGTTTATCGCGTGGTTGGTCAAGGCCGGATCCATCGTCAATTTCAACATGGATCATGTGCGCGACACGATATTGGACCGCGCCCGCACTGAAGCCAGGCCTCCGAAGCTCGTCGTCCTGAACCTTTTCGCCGCAGCCTACGTGGCCATGCCTGGCGCGCAGATGCTCGCTGAACCAGAAAATCAGGTCGTGACCGGCGGCGGCGAACGTGATTTCGTCGGCATCGCTGGAACGAACGCAGATACAAACAACCCAAGACGGAAACAACACCCCCATGAATAACCAACTTCGCCACCTCGCCTTCGCCTCCTTCGCCCTGCTGCTCAGCGGATGCGCGAGCAGTTCCATCAAACAATCCTGGAAGTCGCCTGGCTACCAGGGTGGCCCCCCCAAGGCGATCGCGATCGTGGCGGTGGCGGATCGCGGGAACGTGCGGGCGGGGATTGAGAACCGGTTCGTGCGGGATTTGCGCGCGAACGGCCAGGACGCCACCGCCACGTATGAACTCCTCACCTTGCCCGCGATCAAGGAGGACAAGGAGGCGGCCGCCGCCCGCTTTCGCGCCGCCGGGGCGGATGCGGTCCTGATCGTCCGGCTGGTGGATCAGGCGACTTACAGCCGCACGGTGCAGGCCACCCCCGAGCACTTTGTCCCCACGGTGACTGGCTATTCAAGCTATGGCTGGTATGACGCCTACTCGGTGGCGTACATGGATATGGGAACGACCTGGGGCAGCTACCAGCAGAACATCTATCTCGACAGCAGCCTGTTCGATTTGAAGACCGGCCAGCGGCTCTGGTCAGCCTTGTCATTGACCGTGCTGAAGGAGGACGCCGACCGCCTCGCGGTGGTGGACGCCCTCGTCGCAAAAGTTGTCGGGGCGCTGCGCAAGGATGGTCTGGCTCGTTAGTGACGATGGCCCCGGCTCTGTCAGAATCGGATGAGAACAACGCGCGCACATTCAAATCGGAAGGAATCGTGGCCCGCCTCGCCGATTCTCCAGGCGACTCGCTTGGGCAACTGATTTTCAATGACACCAAAGACCCGCAGCACCCATGAAGAGGAAGCTTCCGCACCTTCTCAGCGAGGTTCTTGAACCATGATCACCGTCGCGGTTTACGACACCAGGCCCTACGACCGCGACCATCTCCAGCCCGCGGCGGCAGCCGGCTCCATAGAGTGGCGTTTTCTGGAGTTCCGCCTGTCCCGCGACACGGTGCCCACCGCCAGGGGCGCGCAGGCAGTCTGCGTTTTCGTGAATGACCAGTTGGACCGGCCCTGCCTGGAGGCGCTGGCCGGCCAGGGCGTGAAACTCGTGGCGTTGCGCTGCACGGGGTTCAACAACGTGGATCTCGCCGCCGCCAGGGAGTTGAAGCTGGCCGTGACGCGCGTCCCGGTCTATTCGCCCTACGCCGTGGCCGAGCACGCCGTCGCCTTGCTGCTGACCCTCAATCGCAAGGTGCATCGCGCCTTCAACCGCGTGCGCGAACTCAACTTCTCGCTCAACGGACTGGTCGGCGTGGACCTGCACGGCAAGACCGCCGGCATCTTGGGCACGGGGAAAATCGGGCGCATCGTCGCCCAGATCCTGCGCGGGTTCGGCATGACGGTGCTCGCGTATGATCCGTTCCCGAACCGGGAATGGGCCACGCAGCAAGGCGTCGAATATGTGGATGCGTCCTCTCTCACCGGGTTCAGCGATGTCGTCTCGCTCCACATTCCTTTGACTCCGGAGACCAGACACATCATCCGTCGCGAGACCCTCGACCTGATGAAGCCCGGCGCCATCCTCATCAACGTCAGCCGGGGCGCGCTGATTGATACCACGGCGTTGATTGAGGCGCTCAAGTCCGGCCGCCTGGGCGGCGTGGCGCTGGACGTTTACGAGGAGGAAGAAGGCATCTTCTTCGAGGACCTGTCCGGCCAGGTGCTGCAGGACGATGAACTGGCGCGGCTGCTCACCTTCCCGAACGTGCTCATCACCTCGCACCAGGCGTTCCTGACCCGCGAGGCGCTGGCGGATATTGCGCGCACGACCGTCGCCAATCTGGTGGCGCTGGACAGCGGGAGGCCGTTCGTGGAAGGCTCGCAACTGGCCTGAGCCATGCGTAACCACCCCCCAACGCGGCGACGCGACTTTGCCCGGCGCAGCAGTGGCATCCTGCTGCACCTGACTTCGCTGCCCGGGGTGCATGGCGCCGGAGACCTGGGCCCGGAGGCGCATCGCTTCCTGGAGTTTCTGGAGCGGGCGGGTCAGAGCTGGTGGCAGATGCTGCCGATCGGGCCACCCGGACGTGCGCCCGGCTTCTCGCCGTATGACTCCGCCTCCGCCTTCGCGGGCAGTCCGTGGCTCGTGTCGCTCACCACGCTGGCCAGCGAAGGTCTGCTGGCATCGCCTGACCTCAAGCCCATGCCCGGACTCTCCGCCCGGCGGGTGAACTTTTCCGCCACGCTGAGCTTTCGCGAAAAGCGGCTGCGCCAGTCCTTCGCCAGCTTTCGGAGCCAGGGTGGCGAACGCGGACGTGATTTCCTCAACTTTTGCGAATTGAACGCCGACTGGCTGGAGGACTTCGCGCTGTTCGCAGCGTTGCGTCGTCATTCCGGCGGCAAACCCTGGACCGAGTGGGAGCAGGATGTGCGCACACGCCAGCCGGTCGCCCTGCGCGCGGCGGGCCAGCGGCTGACGGACGAGGTCGCCGCGCATCGCTTCGTGCAATTCGAGTTCGACCGGCAGTGGCGGGCGCTACGAGAACATGCGCAGCGCCGCGGCATCGGACTGATTGGCGATCTGCCCATTTTCGTCGCCCACGACAGCGCGGACGTGTGGTGTCATCAGGAACTGTTCCAGCTCGATGGCCGCGGACGGCCGCGACAGGTGTCTGGCTATCCTCCAGACCGGTTCAATCGGAACGGCCAGCAATGGGGCCACCCGCAGTACCGCTGGGGGGCGCATGAGCAGACCGGCTTCGTCTGGTGGGTGCGGCGTTTCGCACGAGTGTTCGAACTTTTCGACGCCGTGCGCATTGACCATTTCCTTGGTTTCACCCGCACCTGGTCCATTCCCGCCGCCGCTCCCAGCCCGGGAAGCGGTCGTTGGGTGAAGTCTCCCGGGCCAAAACTGTTTGCCGCCGCGCGGCGGAAATTGGGCGCCCTCCCGATGATTGCCGAGGATTTGGGCCATGTGACCGCGGCCGACATTCGCTTGCGCGACTCATTCGGTCTGGCGCCCATGCGCCTCTTCCAATTCGGCTTTGGCGACGAGCCGGATTCAGCCGACCATCTGCCGCACAGTTACCCTCCGCTTTGCGCCGCTTATCCAGGCAACCACGACAACAACACGACGGTGGGCTGGTTCCAGGAACTGCGACCGGAGCAGCGCCGGCGGGTGCTGGCTTACACCGGCGGCCAGCCCGCCACGATTCACCAGGACAGCATCCGCGCCCTGTTCGCCTCGCCCGCCAGGTTGGTCATCTGCCCATTGCAGGACGTCCTGGGCCTGGGCCGCCTCGCGCGCATGAATGTGCCCGGCACGGTGCAAGGCAATTGGAACTGGCGGTTGGAGTCCGCTCCGTCAGCCGCCACCGCGGAGACGCTCCGGCTCCAAGCCGAGTTGTTTGGGCGGAGCCCATCTCAGAGGACTCTTGGCCAACAGTCGGCTTCAGCAGCGAAGAAGAGCGCCGCGAAATGAAAAGACATTCCTCCCCAATGAAACAGGATTGCAAAACGGGCAGCAGCCATCCTCTCGGCGCCACCCTCGGCGGCGGGGGCGCGAACCCTTGGCGCCGGTGGATTGATAACGCGCTCGACTCACCAAACGACATCGTGCCTTGGGAGCAGTCTCCGGCGGTTCAGGGACTGACTTATCAGGCGGAAGCCCGTTCGGTCGTGGCCCTGTACGCGCCGCTGCTCTGATTCTGCTGGCTTCACCCCCACTTTCAAAAACCATCATCCATAACATTTAAAACCCGGAAATCACATGATCGTCACCACTGACCAACTCTTCAAGATCGCCTACGGCAAGTTCGCCATCGGCGCCTATAACATCAACAACGCCGAGCAGACGATGGGTCTGTTCAAAGGCTGTCTGGACAGCCAGGCGCCCTTCATCATTCAGATCTCGAAAGGCGCCCGGAAGTACACCGACAAGCGCATGCTCGAAGCCATCATCCGATCCGCCGAGCAGATCTTTCCGGAAGCCATCTTCGCCGTGCATCTCGATCACGGTGACGAACAGACCTGTTACGAGTGCATTGATTCCGGCTTCTTCAGCTCGGTGATGATCGACGCCTCGCATGATCCGTTCGACGAGAACGTCGCCATCACCAAACGCGTCGTGGACCGCGCCCACGCCAAAGGCATCAGCGTCGAAGCCGAACTCGGCATGCTGGGCGGGGTGGAGGAAGACATCAAAGTCGAGGAAGGCAACGCCTGTCTGACCGATCCCGCCGAAGCGGAGCGCTTCGTCAAACAAACCGGCTGCGATTCGCTGGCCTGCGCGATCGGCACCAGCCACGGCGCCTTCAAATTCAAGGGCAGGCAATCTCTCCACTTTGACGTGCTGAAGAAGATCAAAGCCCGGCTCTCCGGTTTCCCCCTGGTCATGCATGGCAGTTCGAGCGTGCCCAAGGTGGAGGTGGACCGCATCAATGCCGCGGGCGGCAAGATTGCCGGCTCGATGGGCGTGGACCCCAACGAATACCTCCCGGCCGCCAAACTCGGCGTGACCAAGGTGAACATCGACACGGATGGTCGCCTCGTCTGGACGCGCGTGCATCGGGAGTTCTTCCGCGACAAACCGGCCGAGTTCGACTTCCGCCCGCCGGGCAAGATCTTCATCGAGGAGTATGCGAAGTTCATCGCCAGCCGCAACCAGTTGCTCGGCTCGGCCGGCCAGCTTTCCGCCGTGCGAGCCTCCTTGTCCGATCCACACGAAGAAACGAGGCGTCGCGCCTATCTTCTCTGGGAACAGGCGGGATGCCCGGAGGGTCGCGATTTTGAACTCTGGCTGCAGGCCGAGTCGCACCACGGTTGCACAGACGACCACCCGTCCTCCCAGGGCTAATGCACTGCTGCCAGTCGGCACCGCCCCAAAACTGCGACAGGAATTCTTTATGGCACAGATGAAGAAATCGTCCCGCCAAAAATCAACCGAACTCTCCCCGGTCCCCGGCACCCGCTGCGGCCTGAGCGTCGCCGACCTCAAACAATCGTTCCTCGACAACCTCTTCTGCGGCCTTGGCCGCGTGCCGATGGCGGCGACGCGCCACGACCTTTACACCGCGCTGGCGCTGACCGTCCGCGATCGACTGCTCAAGCAGAGCGTGCTGACGATGGAGCACTACGCGGAGCGTGACGCCCGCGTGGTGGCGTATCTGTCCGCCGAGTTTCTGCCCGGGCCGCATCTGGCCAACAACCTTCTCAACCTCGGCATCACTGAACCGACCCGGCAGGCGCTGGCGGAGCTCGACATCAATCTCGACGACGTGATCGAGCAGGAGGAAGAACCCGGGCTGGGCAACGGCGGCCTGGGGCGGCTGGCGTCGTGCTATCTGGATTCGCTCGCGTCGGTGGAAGTGCCTGCGGTCGGTTACGGCATCCGCTACGAATTCGGCATCTTCGATCAGACCATCAAGGACGGCTGGCAGGTGGAGATCACCGACAAGTGGCTGCGCTACGGCAACCCGTGGGAAATCGCCCGGCCGGAAATTGCCTATTCGGTGAAGTTCGGGGGGCACACCGAGACTTCCACCAACGGGCACGGAGGCCACCGCGTGCGCTGGATTCCCGGGACCGTGGTGAAAGGCGTGGCCTACGACACCCCCATCCTGGGCTACCGCGTGAGCACCTGCAATCCGCTCCGCCTTTGGAAAGCTGAGGCGGTCGAGTCGTTCGACTTCGATGCCTTCAACCACGGCGACTACTACCGCGCCGTTCACGACAAGATGGCCTCCGAGAACATCACGAAGGTGCTCTACCCGAATGACGAGGTTCTTCAGGGCAAGAACCTCCGGTTGCAACAGCAGTTCTTTTTCGTGAGCTGCTCGCTGCAGGACATGATCCGCGTGCATCTGTTGCTGAAGCGACCGCTCGACACATTCCACGAGAAGTGGGCCGTGCAGCTCAACGACACGCACCCCGCCATCGCCGTGGCCGAATTGATGCGCTTGCTGCTGGATCAACACGCGATGGACTGGGACACCGCCTGGCGGGTCACGCAAAACACCTTTGCCTACACCAACCACACGCTCCTGCCCGAGGCGCTGGAGAAATGGCCGGTGGGTTTGTTCGGCAAACTGCTGCCGCGGCACCTCGAAATTGTTTACGAAATCAACCGGCGCTTCCTCGACGAGGTGCGCGCGAAGTTTCCGGGAGACGATGCCCGCCTTGCCCGCATGTCGCTGATTGACGAAAGTGGCGAGCGCTCCGTGCGCATGGCCAACCTGGCCACCGTGGGCAGTCATCACGTCAACGGCGTGGCGCAACTCCACTCGGACCTCCTGGTGAAGACCGTCATGCACGATTTCGCCGAGCTGTGGCCGGAGAAGTTTCTCAATGTCACGAACGGCGTCACCCCGCGCCGCTTCATGGCCGTCAGCAATCCGCCGCTGGCCCAACTCATCACCCAGCGCATCGGCGACGGCTGGCTCCGCGATCTGGATCAGCTCCGCAAACTGGAACCACTGGCGGACAATGCGACCTTCCAAGAAGAGTGGCGCGCGGTGAAACTTACGGCCAAGCGCGCCCTCGCGGCACTCATTGAGCAGCGTACCGGAATCAAGGTAAATGCCGGGTCGCTCTTCGACATCCAGATCAAGCGCCTTCACGAATACAAACGGCAACACTTGAACGTGCTCCACATCCTCACGCTGTACTTGCGGCTGAAACGTGACCCGAAGGCTGACGTGCCGCCACGCACGTTCATCTTCGGCGCCAAGGCCGCGCCTGGTTACGCCATGGCCAAGCTCATCATCAAGCTCATCAACACGGTGGCCGCCGTGGTGAACAACGATCCCGCCGTGCGCGACCGGCTCAAGGTCGTGTTCTTTCCCGACTACAACGTGAAGAACGCCCAGCACATCTTTCCCGCCGCCGACTTGAGCGAGCAGATTTCCACCGCCGGCAAGGAAGCCTCGGGCACGGGCAACATGAAGTTCGCCATGAACGGCGCGCTGACCATCGGCACGCTCGACGGGGCGAATGTCGAAATCCGGGAGGAGGTCGGGGCGGAAAACTTTTTCCTCTTTGGCCTCACGGCGGAGCAGGTGGAAGCATTGAAAGCCGGCGGCTACCGGCCGCACGATTACTTCGAACAGAACACGGAATTGCGGGGCGTGCTCGACTTCATCGCCAGCGGCGCGCTGGCGGGAGGCGACGCGGCTCTCTTCCGTCCGCTCGTGGACAACCTGCTCCATCAGGATCCGTTCCTCGTGCTCGCGGATTATCAGGCGTACATCGAGTGCCAGGAAAAAGTCAGCGCCCTGTGGCGCAACCCGCAGGCCTGGACGCGCCAATCCATCCTGAACGCGGCCCGCATGGGCAAATTCTCCTCCGACCGATCCATCCGCGATTATTGCGGGCGGGTTTGGAACATCCAACTGGCAGCGGTGCGGAGCGTTTCCCAATGAGCCTGTGCCAGCGCTTCTCAAAGAACTCCGGCACAATCCCCTGCTCTGGCTGCTGGCGTTCGTGCCCGTGGTGTTTGTCGCCGCGAAGCTCAAGCCCGAAGCCCACACGCTGCTCTTCGTGCTGTCCGTGCTGGCCATCGTGCCCCTCGCGGGGCTGCTGAGTCACGCCACCGAATCGGTGGCCGCCAAGACGGGCGACGCGGTCGGTGGGTTGCTCAACGCCACGCTGGGCAACCTGACCGAACTGGTCATCGCACTCGCCGCCTTGCGCGCCGGGCAATACACGCTGGTCAAATCTTCCATCGCCGGCGCGATCGTCACCAATACACTGTTCATGTTGGGCGCATCGTTCCTGCTCGGCGGACTCAAGCACCACACGCAGGAATACAACCGCGTCGGCGCCCGCGTGCAGGCGGGCCTGCTCTTCCTGGCCACCATCGCGCTCCTGATTCCTTCGGCCATCTCCAAAGCCGACGCCACCGTTGGGGCGGCGTTCACGCAGAAGTTGAGCGTGTGCCTGGCGGTGCTGCTCATCGCGGCCTACGGACTGGGCTTGCTGTTCTCGCTCAAAACGCACCGCGAGCTGTTTGCCAGCCCGCAACACGCGGAAACCGACGAAGCGGACAAAGCGCCCTGGCCCATCGGTCTGGCCCTGGGCACGCTGGCGGGCGTCACGGTGCTGGTGGCGCTGGTGAGCGAAATCTTTGTCGAGTCGGTGCAGAAGGCGGCGGAGGACTTTGGAATGACCCCGGCGTTCGTGGGTTTCATCGTCGTGGCCCTGGTGGGCGCGGCGGCAGAAATGGCCTCGGCGTTTTCCGCCGCACGCAAAGACCGTCTGGATTTGAGCGTGGGCATCGCCCTGGGCAGCGCGTCGCAAATCGCGCTCTTTGTCGCGCCGGTGCTGGTGCTGCTCAGTTACGTCATGGGCCCGACGCCGATGGACCTGCAATTCTGGCCGGGCGCCGTGGTGATGATTTTCATCGCCACCCTGACCGCGTGCCTTGTCACGAACAGCGGTCGGTCGGCGTGGTTCGTCGGGGTGCTGGTGCTGATGGTGTATCTGATCTTCGCCATCACGCTTTACCTGTTGCCACCCCAAGCGCAGTGAAGAAATCCTCCATCGGGATGCCGCCTCCAATTCAACTCACCAGAACCATGCCAGACGAAACCATCAAATCCTCCAAGCGCATCCTGGAACCTTACGACCGCGTGTCGGAGGTTCTGTTTGGGCTGATCATGGTGCTCACCTTCACGGGATCGCTCAGCGTCGCGCAGTCCGGACGCGAGGACGTTCGTGCGATGCTCATCGGCGCGCTCGGTTGCAACCTCGCATGGGGCATCATCGACGGCATTTTGTACCTGATGGGTTGCCTGGCGGAGAAGGGGCGCGGCCTCGCCACCCTGCGCGCCATCCGCAAAGCCTCGGATCCGCAAAAGGCACAGCGGCTCATCGCCGGGGCGCTGCCACCGCTGGTCGCGTCAATCCTGCAACCGACAGCCGCGAATACGTGCAGCCCACCTTCACGGCGGACCGCGACTGGCTGCACCTCGAGGTGCGCTACAATTATGAGGACCTCGAAACCGGTTCCGCCTGGGTGGGCTACAACCTTGGCGGCGGCGAAAAGCTGGCGTGGGAGTTCACCCCGATGCTGGGCGGCGTGTTCGGCAACTCCACTGGCATCGCGCCGGGCTACAAAGGCACGCTGAGCTGGTGGAAGCTCGAACTCGCCACCGAAGGCGAGTATGTCATCGACACCGGCAATTCGTCCGACAGCTTCTTCACCACTTGGTCGGAACTCTCGTTGGCGCCATTGGAGTGGTTTCGCTTCGGCCTGGTGGTGCAGCGGACTCAACGATCATACTGCCAAGGCAGTGGGATGGACGACACCCGGGCTGGGTAGGGCGCGTCTGTCCCAGCGCGCCGCGAACCACTCCCGGCCAACCCGACGGCGCGCTGGGGACAGACGCGCCCTACCGGTGCGGGTTGGGACCAAGCGTCTTCTAGTAGCCCATCCCAA
>JBBRWD010000070.1:0-36331 GCA_038249465.1 Limisphaerales bacterium
AAGTGATGGCGCATCGCGAATGTTTCCAGATCCGATCGCCAAAGCGGCCAAAACGTTCAAACAAAGTGCCAACATTCGCACGGGCCAAACCCCGTCAGACTCATTGCCAGCGCGGGTAATGCCCGTTGAACGCCGATCACTCACTACTCGTTAACGGCGGGTCGCGGATCGCGGCATCATTGCGCTCATGAACGAAATCATGAACGCCCGATACCGCATGTATCGCCGCCTGCGCGGCGTCTTCTACCTGTTCGACCGCCACACCGGCAAACGCGAGAGCCTGCAAACTGCCGATGAATCCGTGGCCCGCCGGCTCCTGCACGCCCAGAACGAGGCGCATCAGCAGCCGCTGATCAATCGTCAGATCGCCCTTGCCTACCTTGCCGTCGGCGACCCGCAGATCACCCGCCGCACCTGGCAGGAGGTGATGACCGAAATCATCAAGCTCAAGACCGGCGTCACCCAGGCGCGCTGGCTGACGGCCTGCAAGGACCGGGCCTTCGAGTCCATCCGCCACCTGCCCATCTTCGAGACGCAGCCGGATCACTTCCTGCGGGTGCTGGAGCGTGGACGCGTGTCCACCAACGTCTATCTGCGGCGCCTGCACAACTTCGCCCTCGACATGGGCTGGCTGTCCTGGCCTGTGCTCCCCAAAAAGCGGTGGCCCAAAGTGCAATACGGCGCCAAGCGCGCGATCACCCGGGATGAGCACCAGCGCATCGTCCAACGTGAAGCCAATCCCGAACGCCGCCTCTACTACGAATTATGCTGGCTCCTGGGTGGTTCGCAGGGTGACCTGGCCGGGCTCAACGCCGAGGACATCGACTGGGACAAGCGTGTGGTGAGCTACCGCCGCCAGAAGACCAGGACGATCGCGTTGCTGCACTTCGGTGAGGAAGTGGCGGCGCTGTTGCGCCAGTTGCCGCCGGCAGGCCCGCTCTTCCCCTATCTGCGCACGGTGCGGGCTTGCGACCGGGCCACGGAGTTCAAGCAGCGCTGCCGCGGATTGGGCATTCATGGGGTGACCCTGCATTCGTATCGTTATGCGTGGGCAGAACGTGCAAAAGTGGCCGGCTATCCGGAGCGCTTTGCGCAGGAAGCGCTGGGACATAACAGCAAAGCGGTGCATCGCGCCTACGCGCGCAACGCGCAAGTCACTGTGCCTTCGCTGGAGGAATACGAGAACCAGCGCGCCGGGAAGAAGGTGATCCCATTGTCGTTCAACCCGGAGGTCGTGCCAGCGTCGTCGGGGCAAGATGATCGGCCAGTTGCTGAAACACGATCCTGAACACGCGGGTCAGGACGCCCTGGCCGAGCATCTGCACCGCGGTGGCGTAATGCTGCGTCAGTAAGTGGCAGCCGTGGATGCGTTCGATCTCCGCCTGTCGCAGCAGGCGAAGACCGAACGGCGTCCGCACAAACGGACCGGTGTTGATCTTGTGATAGCTCTTGGGAAGGGTCGGGATTTTCGTAACGTCCCCATCGATCTCGGTAAAAGCGAAGCCGTGTCCGGCGGCTTGATGCCGGGCGTTGTGCCGGCGCAGTCCCTCGATGGTGCGGACGATGCGTTCGGCATCCGCCCGATCTTGAATCGGTTCCGGCGTGTCGAGGCAGCTTGAGGCGGGTGTGGTGCAGGGTTGATGCGGCACCTGCAAGGTGAAGGGACGGTCGAGGGTGCCGACCAGCAGCCAGCGCTGGCGATCTTCGAGTTCGCCCCAGTCTTCGTTGGGGCGGAGGACTTGGGTGGTGACGTGATAACCAAGACGGCGCAGGTGCGACGTGAGCAGTTCACCCGCGAGGCTGGTGCCGAACGATGGCACGTTTTCGAACACCACGGCGGCGGGCATTCGCTCGCTGACGTGAGTGACGACGGGCAGGAACAGATCGCCGGTGTCGCCCAGTTCGGGCTGGCCGGCCAGGCGCTTCTTGGCGCGGCCGAGATTCGAGTGGCAGGTGCAGGGAATGCCACCGAGGAGCACGTCGAACTCCGGCAGTTCCGAGGTGTGCAGTGCGCGCAGATCGGCTTGCACCAGCGTTGCCTCTGGATGCTTCGCCTGCCATTCGTCGGCGAAGTCTGGCTCGATCTCCACGCCTGCGCCGACGGCAAAGACAGTGTTGCCGTTGAGCGCCGCCGTCATCGTGCCGCCGCCGGCAAACACCTCCAGCACGCGGACTGGTGGCGTCAGGGTGCGGCTGCGATGGATGGCGAACGCCCGGTGCGAGGGCGAGACCTGAATCCGCTCAAACGAGGCCAGGATCTTCACGGCGGAGTATTCTGCGATGCCGGCCAGCAGGGATTGACTGGCGAGATCGATGATGGGGCGCCGGCCGCCGGGCACCTGCCGGCTGGAGACGTGGTTGTTGGCCAGCAGGGTGGGCCGCAGGGTCAACTGGCCGGATCGATTCTCGATTTCCAGCGGGGTGCCGGGAGTAAATCCGAGTCGGTGCAACCGCTGCGATTCGATCCAGAGACGGACATTCTCGCGGTTCTGACCCAGGGATTGAATCACGATGAGACTCACCGCACCTCCACAACGAAACCAGACTTCACGCACCCAACTTCCATCCTACCGCGAATGCGGATTCTGAATCAACCGGCGTCCCTTGACCCGGCCGGGCGTCCCATACGCTCACCCGCTGGAAGTCCTCGGCCGATTCGGTGATCCACCGCGTGCCCCCGGCCGACGCACAGGCCACTCGGATCGAGCAGGCCGTTGGGGTTGTACAGGCCATTGCGGGGCCGGCCGCCGTCGATCCCGACCTTGCGGACGAGCCTGCCCGCGGGCGAGAAGACCTTCACCTGCTGCGCCGCGCCGCGGTCGGAGACGTAGAAGTTGCCGTCCGCGTCGATCGCCAACCCGGACGGATCGTCCAGGCCCGCGTCGATCACCGTCGCGAGTGTCTTGCCGTCGCGGTCGAGTTTCAGCAACTTGCGCTCGCTCAAGAGGAAAATGCTCCCGCCGAACGCTTCCACCCCGCGAGGCGACGCCACGTCGACCGGAGTTCAGGATCTTGCCGTCGGCGGAGTCGGTCACGAACAGCTTGTTGTCGAGGATGATCGGCACGTAGTGCGGCCAGGCGTCGAGGGGGAGCCCCCGGACGTCGGTGGTCTCTCGCCCCTTCCACAAGCCCTCCTGGGACGCGTTGTTGCCGGTGGGCACCTCGCACAGCACCTTGCCGCGCGAATTTCCGAGGTCATACTCCGCCACCACCAGCTTCTTTTCCCCCGCCAGCGCGAGATACAATGTTCGTCTCGTCCCTCGTGCAAGCGTACCGCTCATCCCACGGGAAGAAGGTGAAATAGCGGCGGACGATCCGGCCGGTGTCGTCCATCAACTGCACGCCCGTTCTGCTGTGCGATTCCACGTAGCCGAACGCGGCGACGACCCGCTTGCCGTCGCTGCACACGTCCCTCGGCGAGCCGAGATTACCGCCCCAGCCGCCCAGCCCGTTGTCGAGCACGTAGGGCGGATCGCCACTCACGCCGACCTTCATCTTGAAGCTGGCCTTCAGCGGCTCCGCGAACCACACGCCGCGCGCCGCGTAGGTGCCGGGCCTGGCGGGCAGGCCGAGGTCGGTGGTCCCGTCCCACTCGATCGTCTGCTTGCCGCCGTCCACCTCGCTGGCGTAGCTCAACGAGCGGATCACCATCCCCGAGTCGTCGTAGACGCGGAAGCTGAGCTGGCCCTTTCCCGGCGTCGTGAACCGGATCGGGCTTTTCGTCGGTTCCGCGGCCTGGCCGGCCGCCGCCAGGGCGAGGAGGCGACTAATGCGAGGACTAATACGCGGAAGCGATGAGCGTCATATTGCTCCTCCTGAGGGACAGGAATTTTGTTCTCATCGTCTGTTTTCCTTTGACTGTGTTTCCGGGGCGAAGATGTATGGCACCTGCGGCAGGAGCGAGGGCATGATGGTGCGGTCTTTGATCGCGATCGGCACGCCCGGGCCGCGGCCATCCGGCGTCAACGGGTACAATGTCGCGCGGGGCACATTGCCCCAGTCGGCCGGCAGCTTCCAGGCGCGCTTCGTTCCATCCCAACTGTAGAAATAGATCTTCTTCTGCCCGCTCCAGGTGTCGGGCCACATGCGGTCGTAGTCCTCGGCGAAGACCACGTCGTCCTTCCAGAAGCGCAGGCCCGTGTGCAGCGAAGGGGTCGTCCACTCGGCCTGGGTTCCATCGCTCCATTTCGCGCTGATGACGCCGGAATCGAAGGCGATGGTGTTTTCGCCCGCTTGCAGCTCGATTTCGCCCGCCTCGAGTTCGTAGCCGGTACCCCCCTCAAGAATCGGCAGGTGATCGAAGGAGCGGTGATGCCGGCCGTTGACGTAAATGCCAAGCTGCGGGTTGCCCGATCGGCCACCCAGGTAGCAGGTGACCTTGAGCGCATACTTGCCGGCGCGGTCCATGTTGACCTTGGTCGTCCTCGTACCATAAATCATCACCCGCTTGACTTCCTGACTTGATTTGCGCTGCCATTCCGGCACGTCGAAGTCGTACACCGCCACGGTCACGGCGCCCGCGGGGCTGGTCACCGTATACGTGCCGAGGTGGACGTGGCCGATGGAGTCGATGCGCTGCCGCACGCTCCGGTTGCCGATGTGGTACAACTCCTGAATCGTGGTGAGATAGAAGTTGTTGACCAGATCGGCCCAGTCTCCGCGAAACGGATCGCCCGTGCCGGGGATGTCGAACTCGTCCTTGCCGGACCGAAGCGCGATGCGCCAAGTCTTCAGATCGGGCACGGCTTTGGTTCCCGGCCTGCCCACCAGCAGGGCGGCATAGTGCGCGCGCACGCGCGCCAAGTGGGCGGTCGTGCTGGCGATCGGCGACACGTTGAATGCGCTGGCCGAGCCGTATGTCTGTTCGACAAGAGGACTGCCTCCGCCGGAGATCACGCTGTAATCGTCGGCGGAGACGCCGTTGCCGTGCAGCCAGACGTAGCCGGCACGAGGCAAACCTTGCGCGTTGGCGCCGAGGAAAGGCCGGTTGCCTTCGGTGCCCAGATCGGTGCCCTTGCTGCGCAGGTAGTCGGCGAGGGCCTGCATTCCTTCGACCTGCGTCTGTTGGCTGCCACCCAGCGGACCGTCAGGAAAACCGGTCGAGAAATTGCCCCCGCCAGCATTCAGAACGTCGAGGTACAGCATGGGCGGCGCAAAGGGCAGCCGGCGATAGAAGTCGTCGATCATCTCCTTCGCCAGTCCGCTGTCCCAGAAGTTCTTGTAGTTGACCAGCGCGAAGATCGGGACCGGATCATCGCCGTCGGGAATCTCGGTGGGCACAAAGGGAGCTGTGGCCAAGTCAGCCCTGTTATCGCGGCGATAAATGGATTTCGTCTGGATCAGTTTCTGGAAGAACGCCCGCGACTCGGGGTAATCGCGCAGGCCGATGTTCACGTCGGTCAGGTTGAGGTGAAACCCGGTGTGGACGTTCGCCTTCTTCTTCGCCCGCGCCATGAACGCGGCGAGCTTCTCGAAGCTGCCCGCGCGGAACGTCGCCCGGTTCCAATACGGCCAGAGCCCGTCCCAGTTCCAGGCCCCGGGATGGTCGTGGCCGATCAAGCCGGCGACGATGGTGATCTGCGGTACGGTGCCGTCCAGCAGGCCGGCGACGATCGCGTGCCCCTCTTCGAGCCGGGGCAGCACGTCAGCTTCGTCGGGCGTTGACACGCGGAAGACATACGCGCCCTTCGCCGCCCATGCCGGAGGCCGGGCCTGGGCCGGCCGAGCGAGAGCGGGGGGCTGTGGCTTGGCCTGGCCGTCCGCCGGATCAGCGGCATGCAGCGCGGCCAGCGGCGTGAGCAGCAGGGCCATGAGGAGGGTGCGGGTGCGTTTCATAGTCGTTCCTTTAATGCTCAACCTCAAGCGTGTGGTCGGCGTCGGCTTCGAGGTCTTCGGCGATGATTTGAACGTATGGGAGGCAGAAAGATGGGATTCGAGTCCTCATTTTGTTGTCTCCCCCGGCGTGAGTTCGAGTGGATTGCGATGGTTCATGCTGGGTTCACTTTGCCGCGGGAGCAAATTTGAGGGTGCCCCAGGTGCGGGGCAGGAGTTGCGCACTTCCGGGACGGTCAACCACGCGGCTTTCGCTCAGCCCGGCCCAATGGGCGGCGCGTTCGCGGTTATCTCCGGCGGCGTTGGCGGTGCCGACGGAAACATCGAAACCGATGGTCTTCCCAGCGACATCCTTCAGGCCGAGGCTGGCCAGCGGAACGGAGACCTCGACCGTGTAGCGGATGTTGCCGGTCTTTTCGTCCTTCCTGGGGTCCACTTTGTAGGCGGCTTGCAGGCCAGGGACGGTGCTGATTTGGTCAAAGTGAACTTTGGCGGCGGGTGAAGCGATGGTCTGCGGGTTGGTGCCCCCCGTCTTTTTCTGCCAGAAACCCTGATGAAAAACGGACTCGGCGGATGCCTTTTCGCGGACGCGGGCGAGCAGGACCCTGACATCGCCTTCGCGCACGTCAGGACGTTGTGGCTGGGACCAGTCGGAGGCGATGGAGAAGTCCACATACGCGCCGCTGACAAAGGGCGCATACGGCAGCTCGCTGCCGCAATTCGCCGAGCCGCCCGGGTGGCTGACCTGGTAGCCGAGATAAAGGTTCTCGGCGTCATACATCACGCGCACGCTGGCGAGCGACTGGCCGTCGAGCAGGACAAGCATCTCCTCATTGCCCCAGCCTTCACGGCCATCCATCTCGCCATTCACTTTCACCTTGAAAGTGCCGGGAGTGCCTGCGGCTGGGGTGGGCCAGGCGATGTGGGTGGGCTTCTCGGTGGGTGCGATGCCATCGGGATCCCAGGGCCTCGCGCGCTCCGCATCCGCTTTCGAAAGAGAAACCCTGGCGGCGACGATGGGCTTGAAGGTGGGAACGGTGACTTCGTGAACGGCGCAGGCGGTGTCGTTGACGAGCGTGTAGAGCTTGCCGTTGGCTTCGTGAATGCCGTTGCCCATCAGCTCGACGTAGATGCCCGTGTCGTCCATCACGCCAGTGCCAGTGTCGGGAAACAGTCGCCCGACATAGAAACCGTCCTTGTGCCATACCCAGGTCATGCTCATCGCATCGGAGACAAAGACGCAGTCGCGGGCAATGCCGCTGAGATGCATCGGGTTATACATCTGGCCGGGCTGGGCGCGGCCAGGAGCACGGCGTCCCACGGCCCACTTGAGCGTGCCGTCGGCGTTCCACGCGGCGAGTTTCTTCCGCCAGTTGCGACTGGCCCACCAGCCTTCGCCATCAATTCCTGGCAACCGCAAGCCGTTCGGAACTCCGGGGTCGAGGAGCGCGTAGCGCGAACCATCCCTGGTCACCGATCCCTGGACCGAGACGTGGCCGGGCGTCTTGGTGCCGTCGCCGCCGAGGAAGTTGGGGATTGGGTCAGCGCGAAGGATTTCGACATCAGACCAATCGAAGACGGGAGCACCGTTGGGCAACCACTCGCGCGAGGCGAGGCGAGCCGGCGCACCAGCCATGGAAAGGCTGACCGAGCCATCGGGTTGAAGCGTGCCGCTGAAAACGCGACTGAAGGGCGCAAGCTTGGGGGTGTTCTCGGTGACGTTGATTTCATCGGGCTGCATCTGGCCATCACCGTTGCGGTCAGCCCAGGTCATCCAGCGGTTGGGGCCGGACTGGTCATAATTGGCGAGCCACTCGCCCTCGGCGTTCTTCTCCTGAAGGTGGTGATACCCCATCATGGCGACCGGCTTCGGCGGAGCGTCGGGAGTGACAAGATAGATCGCGCCCTCGCCGTTCCCGCTGGATTGCATCATGTAGAGGCGACCGTTGATGGCGGCCAGATTGTCGGAATAGTTGAAGACGGGCCAGCGACCCTTCTTTTCGGGATAGGCTTTCTCCAGTGGAAATCCGCCGTGAGTGAAGCTTTGATAGGTGCCTTTGGCGGGGTCGTAGCTGCGCTCGATCGTGAGTTCGTAAAACCATGACGGCTTCCAAGTTCCGCCAGCGAAGTCAACTTCATAGGCATAGATGCCAGGAGGAGCGTCATCGAAGGTGTCGCGGACAGAGAGCAGTTCGTGCGGGTTGGCGGGATTGACCACGTCGGAGGTGTGCTGGATTTTCCGGCAGAACCACTGTTTGACGAGCTTGCCATCGGGAGACCAGACGCTGTTCCGTTTGAAACCCGTGGCGACGTCATTGACCCAGACGCGCCCGCTGGAATCGACGGCGATGCCGGAGATGTCGCCGAGGCCATCCGGATTGAAGCGGCCTTCCAACGGCGATCCGCCCGCGACGCCGATGCGACGAAGCGCTTTCCCTTCGGGACTGAAGACGTGAATTTGACGGGTGCCCGCATCGGCTACGCGAGTTCCGCCAACGAGAGTTCCTTCGCGGGTAATGTCCGCACCGGAATCGCCCACGTAAAAATTGGCCTGCGAATCCACGGCGAGCGAGCTTGGATTCTTTAATCCGCCGCCGTCGATCATCGTCGTCTCAACTTTGCCTTCCGCTGAGAGTCGGAGGAGTTTCGTTCCACTCACGACGAATAACTTTCCGTCGCGGAAGGCGAGTCCTCGTGGAGTTGGCAGGTCGATTTTCGTCACCTTGCCATCGGCGCGGCTCACGAGGCACAACGCATTGTCATGGGGAACGGACACGTAAACCGTGGTGCCGGAGAGAGCCATGCCTTCGGTGTAGGCGACGGTGCGGTGACGCCAGCGGCCGTGCTGCGTGGTCGTCGGTTTGATGGCCAAGGCGGCGAGGATCTTGCCGCGGGACTCGTCGATATTGTAGGCGGCGAGTTCCAGCTTTTCGTTGGCGTAGATGGCGACATAGATCTGTTTGTCATCCATCGCGGCCGAACTGCGCGAATCCCAGGGATAAAATGAGAAGTAGCGGCGGAGGATGTTGCCTTCCAGGTCAACTCGCTGAAGTCCGGTGATGTTGTTGTCTTCGACGCAGCCGAAGACCATCATGACGGAGTCGCCGTTGGCGGCGATTCCGGTTCCGGATCCAAGGTTCGCACCCCAGTCGCCTTTCCCATCAGGCGTTCGGTAGGGCGGATTGCCAGAGCGACCGACGGTCATGCGGTATTTGAGCGAGGGCGACGCGTCGAAGAACAGGCCCTTCACGCTGTA
This sequence comes from Limisphaerales bacterium, assembly GCA_038249465.1. Classification (GTDB taxonomy): domain Bacteria; phylum Verrucomicrobiota; class Verrucomicrobiia; order Limisphaerales; family JBBRWD01; genus JBBRWD01. The sequence goes on from JBBRWD010000070.1 coordinate 9,089, forward strand.
ATCGCCGGGCGGACAAACGCGACCGAGGTCATCGGTGCCGTCCCATGTGACCGATCTCTTCCCCGCTTTCACCGGCAACGCATAGAGCAAGCTGCGCACGAGTTGCCCCTTCTCGTCCGAAAGCGTGAGACTGAGGAAGCCATCGGCCGGAGCTGAGTAAGTCACCGGGATGGAAACATCCGGCGGCGGAGCCGCGCAGATCATGGTGGCCGAGAGCGAAAGCGCGGCCAAGGCGGTGCAGAGGAGTGTGAGGGTGCGTTTCACGGTCTGGGTTCCTGATGATTTACTCGAGTATGAAAGTTCCCCAAGCTGCGGGTGCCAAGTCGGCTTCGCCGGGGATGTCATTGACGAGGCCGGTGGCTTTGTTGCTCCAATACTGGCGGGAGACGGTTTGGGTGCCGCCGTCGCCGAAGAGGACGCCGACGTCGGCTTTCAGGCGGAGACCGGCCTTGGGGGTGATGCCGAGGTCACTCCACGGGATGGAGGCTTCGACGATGAAACCGCCGGGCGCGCCTGCGGATGCCAGGGTGACGGCGCGGGCGGTGACGACGCGATCGAACGCGATGGTGCGCCACGGCGAGCTGAAATCGAACTTCTCCGCTGCGGGGGCACCGGGAGCCTTCTTCGCATTCAATACGGCGATGGGTGTCTTGCCGTCTTTGATGGTCATCAGCAGGCGCAGGTTGCCGGCGGCGTCCTTCGCTCCATCGGGGCCGATCATGAGGTCCACGGCGTCGCCCGATTTGAACAGCAAGCGATCATCCTGACCGACGTTTTTCATCGCGGAACGCGGGGCGAAGACGCGGTAGGCAAGGTAGAGGTTCTGGTCGTCGTAGCGGGCCAGGATGCGGGCGTAGCGCTGGCGCGGATTTTCCTGCACGTCCATCGCGGGCTGCTTGTCATCCAGCAGGGCAGGCCATTCGGTGGCCTTGCCATCCACGGTCGCGGTGCCGCGCGGGACGGTGAATGTCATCGGCGCTGAGGTCTCGGCCAGCTTCTGCGCGAGCAGCGTCTGCGCCTCGGCGAACTGCGCCGGTGTGTAGGTGAACTTGCCGCTGAAGCGGCGGATGGATTCGAGGTCGGTGACTTCGATCACCCGGGCATCGGTGCCGCCGTTGACGAGGCAGGTCTTGCCATCGACGGTGCGGATGAAGTTGCCGCCGAAGCTTTCGCCCCCGGCAGTAGTGGCGTCCAGGGACATGCCGCGCACGGCACGCGATGGATTTTCGCTGGCGCCACGGGTGTCCTTGAAGAGCGACTGAATGAACAGTCCGTCGAAGGTAAAGAGGTAGTTCTCACCGAGGTTGCCGTTGAGGCAGAAGACCTCTCCAGCGCCGCCTTGCTTCTCGTCGCCCACTTGGATCACGCCGAGGAAAGACGAGGGGCCGATCAGATAACCAGGCCGGGCGGCTTTGGCCGAGTGCGAGCCGTGGACGGAAGTATGCGGATTCGGATAGCCACCGACGACATGCCCGTTCGCCTCGACCATGATGAGCGGATCCTGGTTCAAATAGACGCGTCCTTCGCTTCCACCGATGATCTGTCCTTCGCCGTTGCCGCGACCGATGACGGGGCTGTCCGGGCGGATGATGCGCGGCTTGCCGAGGTCGTATTTCGGCGCGCCGGATTTGGTGAAGCCGGCGAGGGGGAATTGAACGAGTTCCTGCCGGCCCTTGACCATGTAGGTGATGGTGCCGTCGGTGTCGGGCAGTTGGCCCCAGTAGAAGCTGCGCAATGCGACGGGCTTTCCGTCGATCTCGATGTTGGCGAACTGGAGTTCGCCCGCTTGCACGAGGCCGTCGCCGTTTTCATCGGCCCATGAGTAGCACTGCTTGTCGCGTCCGGCGAAGAACGGGTGCTGGTATTTGACAAGCTCGCCCCCGGTGTCCTGGCCTTGAACGACGACGCCGGTGTGCGCGGCGGAGCGCCATTCCTTGCCGTCCCACACCGTGCATTGCACTTCAAGCGCGCCGCGTGCGGTCCCGGTCGTGTAAACCAAAAGCAGGTTGTTCTTTCTGACCACCCGGCTGGTCAGGTTGTGGACGGAGGGCGGGAAAATGTCGTTTGGATTCTCGCTCTTGCCGAGGGAGTAGATCGGCACCGAGGAGCCGGATTTCCAATCGAGGCGATAGACCGTGTCATTGGCAAAGCCCATGGACGGATCAAAGGGATTCACCGTGCCGGCGCCCGCGTAGGCGGTGGTGCCGCTGAGGTCCTTGATCAAGGCACGGCTTTCGACATCCCACACGCTGGTGCGTTTGGGGTTCTCCGTTTCCTCGGTGACCCAGAGGTGATTACGGCTGTCGATGGCGATGCCCGCAGGCTGGCGCATGGCTCCGGCGATGAACTTGCCGTGGTGCGGACGTCCGCCGCGCGCGCCGATTTCGCGCAGCAATGTGCCATCCGCGGAGAACACTTTGACGTTCTGCTCGGCGCCTCTGACCGAGAGATAAACGTGGCCATCAGCGCCAGTCGCGAGTCCCCATGCATCGGCATACGTTTGGGTGGTGAAGGGACGCGTAGCCCCCCCGTCATTGGCGATTAGCAACCGTCCTTTGGACAAGATCAACAACTCCCCTTTGGCCGTGAAAGCGACGGATTGCGGGGCATCGACCGTGAGGGTCGAGAGAACCGCACCCGTCGCGGGGTGATAAAGGCGGACCGCATTTTCACGAGCGAAGGCGGCGGCGAGCCTCTCCTTGTGGAGGGCGATCGCCCGCATATTGGGGTCGTTCTTGCCCGGCGCCGCGATCATGCCGGGCAAATCGGAAACGATGAGGTCAACGGGCTTGAACTCACGGCCTTCCTTGTCCTTTTGCATTATATCCCACGGTGCATAGCGGCCCTCGGCGAGCGTCACGCGGTAGATGATGGATTCCTTGCCCTCGGTGGCGACCCAAAGCGTGGTGCCATCGGTGGCAAGCGAGATGCGGCCTCCATCGAAGGCGGCACGGTTGTGAATCCCCCACAGGCGCTGGCCGTCGAGGTCGGTGGCGATGAGGTGCTTGCCGGCCTCACCCATGGGCGTGGCCAGGGCGACATACTTCCCGCCAGCCGCTGCGGCCTGCGGTGCGGTGTGATCCCCGTAGAAGGCGCCACGCCCATCGTCGGTGCCCCATGTCGGGTTGCCGGGATTGGCAAAGGAGAGCGCGTATTTGAGATGAATGCCGTCGTGCGCCAGCGCCTTGAAGGTGTAGTCGCCGGGCGTCACGGGTTTCCCGTTGTCATCGAGGCCGTCCCACTTCTCGATATTCTCTCCGGCCTTGCGCGTTTGCGCGGCAATGAGATTGCGCACGCGCTTTCCATGGGTGTCCTCGATGGCGAGCGTGACCTTGGCGTCTTTGGCCAGCGAATAGACGATGCCGACCGGCCCCATGGGCTGTTCGCCGGACTGCGCTTTCATCCAGGAAGGGTCGGGAAGTTTCAGCCCGCCTTTGGCTTCGAGCGTCACATCGCCCCAGCCCTTGATGTTGGTGAAGAAAAACTCCCGGCCACCAGCGCCTTCGCTCATGTTATCCGCATAGCGATGGACGGGCCAGTCGCTCTCTCCCCAGAGGAGTTCAACTCCCATTTGGAACTTCCCACCCGCTGCGTATTTTTTGTCCGCGACAAGGCTCCAGGGTATCTTCATCTCCTGCACATAGCCTTTGCCGTCAGGGTCGGCGACGTAGGCGGTCTCGACTCCCTTCTCCATCTTCCAGCCTTCCTGATGTAATAACGTCTCGGCGCCACCGCCGAAGGGGGTGTTGAGGTCTTTGCCACGATCGAGATAAAAGCCCGGCTTTTTGTCCTGGGCAAAATACCACGCCGTCACATGGCTGATGCGGTCCGTCTTGATGCGCAACTGGACGGAATCACCCGCCCAGCCCTTGTGGGCCTCAAAGCGGGGATCATGCTTGTTACCCATCGGGGTGCGGTCCTTCCAATGAAGGGAGACGTAAAGGTTGTCCGCGCCATACATGGTCGCGACCTTAGCGGAATACACATCCTGCAAAGATTCCACGTCATAACACATGAGCGTCTGTCCGGAGAGATCCCAGTCGTCGAGATTGCCATCGATGGCAACTTTTCCGGGAATTGGCACGGCGTGGAGGCCGTAGGTGTCTGTCTGCGTGGCCGTGGCTTGTGAGACAAGGCCGAGGCATGCGGCAATGAGTGAGGCGGTGATGCGTTTCATGGGAACCAGTATGGGTGATTGAGCTGGGGAGTCGTGGTAAAAAGTTACTTGGATGGAATGGGCACCACGGTGGCCTTGCCTCCGGCCACGCAGATGCTTTCGAGCTTCAGTTCCTGGGCTTTGGCACTGTCGAAGACCGGCTCGATCTCCAGCAGGTGCGGCACGCTGGGGTCGAGGCCGCGGGCAACCTCCCAGAGGAGGAACCCGTTCCCAGTCTTCCAGCGATTGCCGTCGAACCAGTCCGCGCCCTTCTCCTGCCCGCCTTTGCCAGTCACGGCGACGCCGTCGACCAGCACGCGGAAACGACATGAATCAGCCGTGGACTCGCCGAACAGCAGAATCGCCGTGGCCTCCACTTTCAGCCGCAGCGGCTGCACCGGCTGTGACTCTTTCCCGGGCGTCCCCGGTTCGTCGGGTTTCCGGTTCCGCGCGACGACCAAGTCGTCGAGCCAGCGCGACATCAGCCAATCGTGGTTGACCGCGGTGAGATTCGGGCGGCCTTTGCTCCATCCCTCCGGCAGCGCGGGCAGATCGGCCAAGTTGAAACGGCGGAGCGTCAGATACGTGTCCGCATAGACGGGCTTGGCCGGCACACGCGGCGCCAGCCCGGGCTTGACCGCGGCCAGGTAGCCGTCCCAGGCAGCGGCGGCAAATTCGCGATAGCCGGGATCGTGCGGATGGACGCCGTCGGTGACCCACAACGCCTCGCGCGTCAAGCGGCCGGCGTCGACCGCCTGGCAGATGCGCGTCACCGCGTCGCCCCAGCCGTTGCCGTAGGTATCGGCCAGCGCGCAGTGCGCGGCGAGCCGCTTCATCTTCGGCAGCTTGGCGGTCTCGATATCCCACATGAACGGGAAGGCGACTTGCACGACCGGGATCCCGGCGGTGGCCAACCGGCGCAGGATGGACTCATAGGAGGCGAGCGTCTCGGGGTCGGCGGAGTTGATGTCGTCGTTCGCGGTGAAGTCCACGAAGACGAGGTCGGGCCGGTGGGCCAGGACATCGCGGTCGAGGCGGAACGCCCCGAGCTGGGAGCCGGTGCCGCCGATGGCCGAGTCGCGGAAGCGGAAATGGGCGGCCGGATAGTGCTGCTCGAAGCGGTCGCGCATCACGGCCCGGTACGAGGTCTCGGCCGGGTCGGAGGCATTGGCCCCCCACGTCAGAGACGCTCCGAAGAAGACGACATTGAGGCGCGCGCCCGCCTTGGCTTTGGCATCGAAATCGGCAAAGGAGCCGAGCTTGGCTTCCGCCGCCAGGGCCATCGAAGCCACGAGGAACATTCCGGCCATCGCCGATCGGGATCTCCGTGTTGCGTCCATGATCGTTTGTCGCGCGCGGTTCATGTTGTTATGTCTTTTCCGCTTACTTTGAAGCTGCTTCCGACTGAAAAACGGCACGTCCCCAGTGCGGACCGCTCAGAAAGAAGGACGGGGGCGGAGGGGTTGGAGAAGCCGGTGGATTCTGGTTGGTCACATCGATCAACTGCCCAAAGCAGATTCGGCCTTCGGCATCGCTCCAATGCACCGTCCACAATGCCCCCATGACGTCGCCTGCGCGCGGGGGATCGCTCTCGCAATGGAGCAGCCGCCACGGAATCGCGTATTCCACCGTGTAGCCGAGTCCGTCCGCGTCCTTATGGAACGCGCCCTGCCATCCCGTGGGGGCCGCGGCGGGACGCTGCAAATTAAAGCTGTGCTCCAGATCGAGGCTCGCCCGCCCGGACGTGGCATCGTGCCACAGGATCAGGCTCGTCACCCGCTCGTTGGTGGAATCCGCCAGCAACTCACGACTGGGCTTCTGGGGACGGACTTGACGGTTGATCCCCTTGAGCGGCCAACCCAACCGGCGATCCGTGGAGAGACGCACGATGACGCTGCCTCCCGCAAACTGGAAGCCGTCGCGGGACGCATTGCGCATTGGTTCGGGATCGCCGACATGCGCCGCCACATACAAGTGCGTGGCATCATACATCATCCCTCCCTCGACGAAATACGTCGCCGCGTAAGGCGGTTCGCACGCGCTTTTGAAAAAGGCGCCGCGGTTCCATTCCGTGAGCTGGCCATCCACCGACACCTCGTTCGTCGCACGAATCACCGCGACTGACTCGAGGGCGCTGCGGTTGTAGAGCGGGCCGCCGGGAGCCGCCGGCGCCGTTCGCGGCATCCGCCGGATGAACCGGTCCTCGACAAACGCCGCCGGAGCCAGTTCACCCGCGGCCGAGCATCGCAGCCCGCTGCCGGCCTTCAGTTCCTGGGCTGCCCCTGACGCGGCGGCCTCCGTCCGCACGCGGCCGTCATAGACCTGCACGCGCTCGTCGCCGCTCGGACTGACGCTCACCCCGAACTCGGTGCCGAGGTCGGTGACCCGCAACTGCGCCGTCTCGACCACAAACCCCGAGCGCCCCTTCGGCATCCGCACCACGACCGTGCCGGACATGAGCCGGATGTGCTGAGCGCCTAGCCATTCCGCGGTCGCCGGACCTTCGACGAGCAGTTCGACACCGTCAGCTCCTTGCAGCGAAATCAATCCGCTCTGCAGGCTCCAACCGCCTCTCTCGACGCTCTCGGACACACGCACTTCCCGCCCGTCCGCCCAGCGCCCGTGCAGCGTCTCGCGGACCACCGCAAAGCCCGGTCCTGAGTCCGCTCCGGGCTCCCGGGGTGCGTCACGCATCGAGAGCCCACCTGTCGGCCAAATCACCCACAGCATCACGAACGCGACCGCGGCCGCCAAGGCAAGGGCGGGGATGGCGATGGCGAACCTGGGAACGCGGCGCCACCAGGCGGGCAGCAGCGAAACGCGCGGCGGGGGCTCGGCCACGGCGGCGCAGCCAGCCAGTTGGCGTTGCATGCCTTCGTGCAGCACCGTGTGGGTTTCGGCGAGTTCCCAGAATCGGGCGCGGTCCGCCGCCGAATGGAGCAGGCGCTCCTCGAGTTCGCGCCGTTCCGCCTCGGTCATCTCGCCACTCAGGTGCGCGTCAATCAACTGATCCAGACGTTCGTCATTCATGCGTGGTTCCTCCCCAGTTGGCGTTCGATGCACTCCCGCAGAAATTTCCGGGCGCGCGACAGCGCCACGCTTACCGCCAGAGGCGTCCAGCTCATCAACTGCGCAATGGCCTTGGGTTTGTGCTCGTCCTGATAAAACAGATCCACCGCCCGGCGGGCCTGCGGGGCCAGCTTCTCCAAACAATTGTCCAGCGCCGAAATCTTGGATTCGTCGACGAATTGCTCCGGCGCGCTGGCGGCCAGGGCTTCCAGCACTTCATCGGAGAAGCGCTCTGCCGCGCGCTGGTGCCGGGTCTGGGCCTTCATCACTTGGAAGCGGGCGATCTGGAAGGCCCAGGTAACGAAATTGGATCCCGGCTCAAACTCGCCGGCCTTGAGTTGGACCACCAAAAACGTCTCCTGCAACACATCCGGCACGGCTGCGAAATCGCCCATCAAGGACGAGATGAAGCCCTTGATCCGCGTCTGATTGCGGACGAAAAGCTCAAGCACCTGTTGTTCACGGTCAGTGATCACACTGGGAATATACCCAGCCGGGCCAGAAGTTTAGCAGCACGAAGCGATGAAAATCGACCCATCTCCCCGGACGGCAGTCGGCACTCGGTGGAAGGGGACTGGGCATCCGCCAAAAGACGGCGGTTGGGCGTGAATAGCGTTGTCGAAGCCGTACGGCTCAAGCTGGCGCACGCTTCAAAGAACGAGGGATGAACCGCTGACAACGCGCGGGCCTCGGGAGGCTTCGTGACATCTCTGTTGAGGGAATCGCTGGGTCTGGACATCCTTTTTGTCCAGATCTTCGTGTCTTCGACAACACTCTGCAGACACGGTCCTGCGGGGCGGATGGAACCGCCCTCACCCAGGCCGCGCGACAGATATGAACAACAGCCGGGATGACCAACTCATCGAGCGGTATCGGGCATAGACGCGTCCGCTGGCGCAATCGCTGTGCGTTGCCTGTGGATCGACTACCAGCACGGAGCCAGCGCAAAGGAGTGACAGAAGCCCGCCCAGGCGGCGGGGCGTTCACAGGGTTATGGGTTCAAGTTCGAGTAACGCCATCGTGCTGTGCTGCCATGAAGACCTTTCGAACATCGGAAGCGCTCCGCCGAGCGCTTGAGGACCGGCTCATTGCCTCGTCCCGGAGTGGAGGCGGACGGATGGCCATTTATTATGGGGACCGGTCGGGCTTCACAGGGGTAGCGCAAGCCAGAGGGGGGGTGTCGCAGGCTTATCTGAATGATTCCCGGTTTGCAATGGCCAACGGCGGAGCGGGCACGGTGTACTGGAAGCAGGCCAGCCAAACGGAGGGCGAGTTGGTCATCGACAACGGCGGAGTTCCATCGGATGCCTAGAGCACGCCGGTGGTAGCAGGCAGGATGCTACATCTGGATGCGTGGCAAATTTCTGGCAATGCTCGCGTTTCGAACACGAACTGGGTTCGCGTGATGAACGGTGATCCGAATTATTTCCGCAGTCTCATCGCCTCGAATCTTCTCCAAATGGGTGGCCTCATCGTGTCCAACACCTGGGTCACCGGCAACATCATGGACCTGGAAATCGGTGTCTCCAATGACCAGCCGTTCATCACCCTCCTTGGCGAACCGGGCAAACCGCACATCCTGCAAGGTTCCACTGATCTCACGAACTGGACCGCCCTGATCACCAACGCCCCGGTGAACAGCCGCTTCGAGTTCCTGGATACGAATGCCACGGGCTTGGGCGAGCGATTTTATCGGGGCTTCAAACCAAATTGAACTGAGGCTGGCGCGGAAGAAGCACCTCACCCTGGCCCTAAGTACTGTTGTGAGCAAAGTAACCTGTGATTATATCATTCCCTCTAAAGTCCTGAAAATCAATTACGTGGCAGTATCTGTACATCTGCATTTTACAGCATTCGCTACACCTAAATTGCGCGTTTGATCCCAAACTGCGGATGGGCGGCGACGTAGAGAATCCAGCTCAAAAGCACCAATCTGTCCACCAGGGCAAGGGAGGCAGCAAATCCTTCATCGCCTCGTTTACTTGGATTCGCGGAATTCGCGTCGCGTCGCTCCCATCACCCCACTCCCGCATCGCGCAGCGACGACTTGGTTCGCGACAGCGGATACGGCATCTGCTCGCGGTTACGACCATATTTATGATGATTTTTTCCCTGAGCCCGTGGTTCCAGTTCTTGTTTTTTGACATTGAAGGAGTGCCAACAGGGAAGCCATGGACCTCAAGCTAGGAGAATTTGGAACAAGCCGCAGACAAAGTTCCAAAGTCTGGACATGCCGCAGAATCAATTCTTCGCACAATTCCAGTATGAGAGCCGTTTCGGCGAGTTGGCATCTCTGATGCTTTTGACGATTGCACCATGAAGAAGATGCTTATATCCTGTGTGGCATTGGCGGGCGTATTTGTTGCCACCACACTGAGCGGACAACCTTTGCCGCCGGTGCCGGTGGTCGATACCAACCTGTTCAACGTGGCCGCGGGCGCGTACGCCGGACTTTTTTACGAGACGGACGCCGTGCGCCATGAGACTTCAGGCTGGTTGCAGTTGAGTGTCAGCCGGCGTGGCACCTACTCGGGGAGAATCATCCTTGGCGCCAAGTCCCGCACCTTCTCCGGCAGGTTCGCTCCAGATGGCACCGCCACCACCGCCCTGCGCCTGAATGGCGGGACGACGCTCGACCTGGTGCTGTCCCTGCAAACCAACACGTCCCAAATCACCGGCACGATCAGTAATTTGACATTTGTCGCGGGAGTTCTGGCGGACAAAGTCCTGACCTACACCGCCACCAATCCGTGCCCGCAGGCGGGACGTTACACCCTCCTCATTGATCCCGACGGGGATGGGGTGAATGAACCGGCGGGAACTGGCTACGGCGTCGCCACGGTGGGTTCGCGCGGCACGGTCATGATGCTCGGGACACTGCCTGATGGGCGGGTCATCACGCAGACCTCGTTCGTGGCCACCAACGGTGTCTGGCCGCTTTACGAGAGACTGTACGGGAACCGAGGGTCGCTGCTGGGATGGATCAACTTCGAGAACCGTCCGACGAATGATTTCAATGGGCGGATCAGTTGGACACGCCCGGGCATCAAGGGTGGCCGGATTCACTCGGGCGGGTTCACCAATGATGCACGGGTGGAGGGGTCGCGGTATGTGGCGCCACCGACGGCGACGAACTCGGTTTTAAACTTCACCAATGGCCTGGGCATTGTCGCCTTTTCCGGTGGAAACACTGCTGGCCCTTTCACCAATGCCGTCACGTTGTTGCCGCGGGCGAAAGTGACCAACGAGAGCACGAACCGGCTGCAGATGAACTTCAACCTGCCGTGGGGACGCTTCGTGGGCCTCGTGCGCGAGCCCGGAACCGGGGCCTTGCACCACTTCAAGGGCGCCGTGCTGCAGAAGGCGGGCTACGGCGGAGGCTTCTTCATCGACAAGAACGAGACTGGCCGGGTGTATTTTGGACCGGTGCCTGAGCCCGAACCCGAACCCGAGTCAGTTGCGCAGCCTTGATGTGAAGTCAGGTTGTCAAAGCCCACTATGAATTCAGGCCGGACGAAAGTCCGGCCTACATTTCTCCAGGAGCCGGTTCTTTCTTCAATCCGAATTCGGCCTTTGGGCTGAGTGGCAGCCAGCAGGGAGAACGGAGATCCGCAGTGTTCAAGTTGAAGGCCAGCGTTCAAACTGGAACGATCTGCTATTTCGGGCGGCACGCGGCGCTATCGCACAATGACGTAATGGCCGGGTGTCGCGGCATAGGCGGAGATGAAACTCCACATGGCCACGCCAGGAGCATTCCCAAGTTCACCGGCCGGCTTGAGCGTGGCATCGAAGAGATGCCAGGCCATCGACCCTCCCTTCTTCCAACCGGTGTGCTCCGTCCAGGCAAAGAGGAATCCACCGGCGGAAGTCGGAGCGAAGGCGGGGTGCTTGCGGCTGGGGGCCTGACCGGGTGGCGCGGTGATGCTCAAAACCGTGGCCGTGCCCCGTTTAATGAGCCCGAAATAGACCTGCTGCTGTGTCTCCCAGGCAGCGACGACTCCTGTCGGAATTTCTGTCAAGGCCATGCTGCTCATGGGGCAGCTTTCCACCCGCCAGCGCGCCACGGTGCTGTGCTGGAAGGACACACCGCGGTTGGTTGAGGTGAGCAGGGTGATGTCGCGGTCAGATGCGTTGCGGGCGGCACGAAAGATCACGTAAAGATTTCCATCTCGATCCACGAGCGCCTGCATGGCGCAGCACGGACAGACCCCGCGATTGGTCGGGCTGATGAAGGCTTCCTGCTTGAACGTGAGCCCATCGTCGGTTGAGACCTTGAGGAACATCCTGCGGTCGTCCTCGGTTTTCCCCGCGGGCGCCGAGTGCCACAACACGTAGAGATGGCCGTCGCGATCCGCCGCGACCGCGCCGCCGCCGTCCACCGGCCAATCGCCCGAAATGATCCGCTGCGGTTCGAAGCCCGCCCCATCATCGAGCGACCGGGTGAAGAACATCGAGGGACCGGGTGAAGAACATCGAGGGACCGCGCTCCGCTTTTTCATCAATCACGTTCGAACTGTTCCAGACAACGTAAACGCGCCGGTTTCTGCCGACGGCGATCTGGGCTCCCCGAATGGTTCCAGCGGCAATGGCGCTGCGGGGAATGCTGTTGACCCGAACCGGCTTGCTGAACTCCCGGTTCAGATCTTTCCTGGTGTAGAACAAATCACCGCCGTCATCCTTTCCCCGGTAGTACACGAGGTGAACTGTGCCGGCATCGTCCACGACCAGCCTGGGCTGAATGCCTTTCTCGGGAGTATCCAATATCCGGACAACGGGGTCCGTCGCATCGAGACGTGGTGCGAAGGCGGCCAAGGCGGCGATCAACGTGATGAGTGTTCTGCCTGTCATGCAATGGAAACCTACCGCAGCCATCCGGATCGGCAGCAAGATTCTTGGAGGGCAATCTGGCCGCGACCACCGGTCGGTATGCACTGGCCGGGTTGAAGCGGCGGGTGTGACGGCGGGCGGCGATGTCCAATGGGGATTGCGGAATCTAGCCGCGTTCTGGATTTTGAGTCCGGGATCCGAAAGCAGAAGCCGAATGAACGGACCAAGTGACGGCAGATGCATTTGACCTCAGGTGATTACCCCATGGCGATCGCCCCATTGATCGCTTAAGAGTTGCCTTCCGATATCATGCGCATTCGAACCCAGCGACGGTCTCATGGACGGAGTTAATTGACTCCGTTAGCGGTCGGGGATAGTTTCCCGGGACTGTTCGAGATGGATTCGAGATTGCGGGATGGATTCCAAACAAAGACAACCACCAACCTGACTCAATATGAAGAAGACACTCCTCACCGTCGCATCGGTCGTTTGCCTGGCGGCGGCAAACGCAGCCATCATTCCCTTTGACCTCTCGCCTGCGGGCACGAGTCCGGCCGTCGGACTCAGCCCCGCGAATGAAAACCCTGCGGTCACCACCAGCACCGGGTCGGGTGGTGAGATCCTCACTGGCATCACCTTCGACACCGCCACACGCAAGCTGAACTTCGCAATGGGCTACGGTTCGGTCGCGGGTTTCACGGACCTGACCGGCGCCGGCACTGGGTTCCACATTCACGGTCCTGCGCCCGCGTCGGGCAATGCGGGAGTTCTGTTCCCCCTCGCAACCAGCCACCTTCCAGCGGGCGATCCGACCAAAGGCGGCGTGCTGCTGGGATCCGTAGATCTGACGGAGGGAGAGACCACCAGCCTGCTGGCTGGGCTGTATTACGTGAACATTCACACAGTTATCAACCCCTCCGGCGAAATCCGCGGACAGTTGCTCCCGTTGCAGAATGAGCCTCCCGCCATCACCTGTCCGGAGCCACTCACCGTCGAATGCACCTCCTCGAATGGCACCCCGATCCGGCTCGCGGTGAATGTCGCCGATGCCGATGGCGATGCGTTGACCATGGTCTGGACGTTGGATGGTTCGCCCTATCAGACCAACCAGGTTCCCGCCGGCACGCCGACGACCAGCGCGACCGTTCCATTCCATGCCCGGTTCGGAATCGGTACGCACGACGTCGTGGTGACCGTGACCGATGCCAAAGGCATTGCGACCACCTGTACGACGACCGTCACCGTACAGGACACCACTCCTCCGGTGATCCGTCGGGTCATCGCCTCACCCAATGTGCTGTGGCCGGCGAATCATAAGATGGTGCCTGTGCGCGTGAGTGTTCTGGCAACGGACGTCTGCGGCGAGGTTCGAAGTCGGATTACCTCGGTCCGGTGCAACGAGGCGGTCAATTCCACCGGTGACGGCAACACGTCGCCCGACTGGGAAATTACTGGACCGCTCACGCTGAAGCTCCGGGCGGAACGCGCCGGAAACGGCAGCGGGCGGATTTACTACATCACTGTGCAAAGCACGGATGCCGCGGGCAACAGCACCACGGGCAGAACCATCGTCACCGTCCCGCACAGCCAGGGATCGAAGAAGTAATTCGATCTCATCCAATGTCTGAAACCGTGGGGGAGTCGGTCGCCGACTCCCCCCTTCGTTTGTCCGCGTCCAGCCACCGAGTCCTTCAAATTCGACTCTAACCCTGCCCTGGTTGGCGGCATCGGGCAAAATGGGTGACGGGGTCAAGGAAAACGCCTCGTGAAGGAGACGAAGACCAATGGCCGAGGCCAGTCGAATTCGATTTGCCATCGTTGGGTTCCGTCCCCTTCAGAGACGAGATCAGTCGATCGGGAGGTGTTTATGAGGTGAAAAACCGCATCTGGGTACGTCATTTGCTGACACAGGCGGTGACCGATTGCTCCAGTCAACCGCGCGTTGGGCACGCCAAACAAGAGCAATGCAGGGATTCACGGAAGCAACATGAAATTGAGGATCTTGGTATTCGAGGATGACGAACTGATTCGGCAGATGCTGGAAAAGGCGCTGGAACGTCTCGGTTGTGAAGTGCAGGCCTACGCGAATCCAGGGTTGTGCCCGCTGATGCACGAAGAGGCTTGCCCCTGCCAATTGGCGCGGGTGTGTGCCGACATGATCATCTCGGACCTGAATATGGCGGCGATCAGCGGTTTGGAACTGGTGACGAGCCTGCAAAAGCACGGGTGCCGTCTGCAAAGATATTTGCTGGCCTCGGGCAGTTGGTCGGAGGCCCAGAAAGAGAGTGCGCGTCAAATGGGAGGCGAGGTGGTCGAGAAGCCATTCGACCTGGAATTCATCCGCAATTGGGTCAACCAATGCCGGCTGTCAATCGATCCAGGGCGGAGCTTAATCGATTGGGAATCGGACACAGGGGCGGACTTGCGGCGCGCACGCTAAGACTTCAGTCGCGCCAACCTGGAGGGGAAACTGTTTAGCCTTGCTCCCGAACAACCGATAATACCGACGCGAGGTGGTTCAGGGCATCGAGGCGGAGGACACAGACTTTCCGCAGCGCAGACGAAAGCAAATTATCGTCGATGCACCCGTGAACATGCTTGGGGTCATGTTTGAAAAATGTTTGCGCGTTCATCGCTTTGGAATTCGCTTATGAAAAGTCGCTGGAATCTTCGCGTGCTGTCCCTCGGACTGCTCGCCTGCCTGACTGCCACACTTGCAAACGCCGCCCCACTTGCCTACCCCGGCGGCGCCACCGCGACGGGCACGCTGACGAACGGGCAATGGGCCTTCTTCGATGTCGCCATCCCCACCAACAACGCTGGCTGGCGCCTCACCTTGAACGTGACAGGGATCGCTGATGCCGACCTGTATGTCGCGCGTGGCATTAACGCCCCCGGCACCGGCAGTTACATGCGTGCTTCCACCGGCCAGGCGACCGATTCAATCATCCTCACCGAAAACGAGACCACGCCAGACAACATCCCCACGAACTACGTGATCGGTGTTCACCTGCCAGACGGCGTCGGCGGCCCGGTCAATTTCACGCTCACCAGCGAAGACCATTACTTGATCACGTTGGGCTGGGATCCGGGCGCGACTCACGCCGGCACGGTCGTCTTCACCAACGCGAGCACGACCGGCGGCGACTACTGCTTCAAAATCACGGCGCAGAACACCGCGGTCGGCGCCTGGCGCTCCGCGTTGAATGTGGCCAGTGGCGAAGCGGATCTTTACCTCCTTCAAGGTTCGCTGCCGACGACTTGGTCCTTCAATCACAAATCCGAACGGCCCGCCTCGGATGGCTTCGTGCTGCATTCATCGCAGTTCACTCCGGGGCAGGATTGGTACCTGCTGGTCCACGCCACTGCGGGCGCGCAATGGACGCTGGTGAGCGGGGAAGCGTATGCCTGGAACCTTGGCGCACTTGCATCCGACGATGCGAGCAGCACCAACGTGATCTGCGGCCCCGAGGGAATGGCCTATTTCAAAACGACCGTACCCTCCGACACCCTGGCTTGGAGTCTCTGGCTCCACGGGGACCTGAACGAGATTCGGGTCCGCAAGAGCGCCATGCCGCATCCGAACTCGCACGATGGCGGCGAGCCGCTCCCGCAAAACGGACAAATACTCGTCGTGCCTGACTTCCTCGCCGCCGGAACCTTCAATGGAACCTACTTCGTGGGCGTCCCCGCGAATCCGGGCCAGGCCATCCACTTGGATTCCCGCAAGCTGGCCGTGGCCGACATTGATTTTGCCTCCACCAACGGCCTGGTGACGGTCACGAACTGCGGCTATCGCGCGTACCGCGTGCAGGTGCCCGTCGAACAAATCGCGTGGGAGGTCAAACTCCTGCCATTCGGCGGCAACCCGAACTTCGCCGTGCGCCGCGACAACGTGCCCAATGAATACAACAACGACGCCTTCTCAGAAGCCGCCGGAACCACCGTGGACAGCCTCACTCTTGCGCCACCCACGCTGAGCGACGGCACGTTCTTCATCACCGTATATGGCGCCGAATCGTATTCTTTTACACTGGCCAGCGGCAATCCGGTGGTCACGGATGTGCCTTTCCTCGGCAGCAACACCAACCGCGACCTGAATCGCGTCGGCTGGCGATTCTATCGCGTGACGGACATCGCCTCCCAACTGGGACCGCTGGGCTGGGACTTGTTGCTGCGGAACCAGCCGGCGGGCACCGAGATTGCCCTGCGGCGCAATGCCGTTCCGAGTCGCTGGAACCACCGGCAGGAAAATAATGCTTCCGTGTTCACCAGCAGCCAACTGGATTACACCAGCACGACGGGCGAACTCCAACGGCCCGGCCATCAGGCGGACATCTGGTACATTGGCATCTACCACCCCAACAATCCGCTGAACGATTTCACGCTCGTCCGGCAGGAGTTGATTCCGCAGGCCATTCCCTTTGAGAGCAGCGTGTCGCGCACCAACGCCCCCGTCGGACAATGGGGGTTCTTCCGCGTCGATGTTCCCGCCGGGGTGCTGGGTTGGGATTTGCGGCTGATTAACGTCACCAGTGGCCAGCCTCGACTGGTCGTGGCGCGCGATCGGTTGCCCGATTCATTCGTCAATACATTCGGCGAGTGGAATTGGTCCGGAACCGAGCCTTGGCGCAGCACAAACTGGCCCAGTGGCGGGCAGTGGATGGCCGACGAAGATTGGACCAGTTGGATGTATTCGGCCGACGGCGCGAAGGAGACCGGTCGGATCCTCACCATGTCCGCTGGCAACTCTCTGGAGCCGGGCATGTATTACATCGGCGTGGTCAATGAAGGTTATCCCTGGAACAACAATTTTGAACCGATGAGCTACACGTTGTTGAGTCGTGGCATTGGCACGGGACAGGCAATTCCAGTTCAGAACCTGGAGTATGCGGGCAGTGTGACCAACACCGCGCTGGGTGTCAGAGAGGCGGCTTATTACCGGGTGCAGATTGCCAGCAACACCCCCAGTTGGCGGCTCAAGCTCACCCCGACGGTGGGCGAAGCGATGATGGTCCTGCAGAAGGATTCATTGCCCAATGTGGAAGCAGGTCGGACGTACGGGGGCCGCTACCACGATGCGCTCGGTTTCCACGGCGGCAACCGGCTGCAAAAGGCGGGCGAAGAGTATTGCGCGGTCTTCCCGCCCGAAGGACAGAGCAACCTGGTCGCGGGGACGTATTATCTGGCTGTGGTGAGCGAAGGAGTGAATGGGGATCCGAGCCAGAGCCGGATCGGCAGCGGCAGCAGTGATTGCGTGCTGGAGAGTTCGGGGCCGATACCCGTGCTGGATCTGGGCACCGTGACCACTGTTGATCTGGTTGCCAGCAATAGTCTTCCCGGCGGCGTGGTGGCAGCGTATCAATTCACCATCCCGTCCAACGCGCCAAACGTCGAGGTGCGGCTCGAAGACCGCGTGGGCCACCCGATGTTGGCGTTACGAGGCGGCGCGCAAATGCCAATGGCACCGGATCCATCGGCGGGCTTCTACGGCAGAGACGGCGGATACGAAACCGGTCGGCAGACCGACTACACGCTGCTCACCCTGGCCAATCCGAGCAACGGAATCTATAGCCTCATTGTGCAAGCGACGCACGACCTCGGGGATGCCAGTTATCCCGAGGCCGGCTACACCTTGCGCGTGCGAATCGTGCCGCCGACGGTCCTGGCGTTCGATGGTGGCAGCGTGTCCGTGACCAATCAGACCATGGGCAACTGGCGGTTCTTTCAGGTCGATGTGCCGACGAACGCGCTGGGCTGGGATTTGCGGTTGGTCAACGTGACGAGCGGCCGGCCTCAATTGGTGGTGCGGCGCGATCAATTACCCGATGCCCTGGCCAACACTTTCGGACAGTGGAGCTGGGGCGGACTCGAACCGTGGCGCAACACCAACTGGCCCAGCGGCGAAAAGTGGATGGCAAACATGGATTGGACTGGATGGACGTATTCCGCTGAGGGCATCAATGAGAACGGACAGATCCTGACCATGGGACTGGGCAATCCGCTGGAGCCAGGCACCTATTTTGTTGGTGTGGTCAACGCCGGTTATCCGTGGGACACGAGTTCCGGACCGATGAGCTACACACTCGTGAGCCGCGGCATCGGAGCCGGGCAGTCGATTGCCGTTGCAGACCTGGACTATGCTGGCGGCAGCGTGACAAACAATGGGCTGGCGGTGCGGGAGGTGGCGTATTACCGCGTGCATCTCACCAGCGACACACCCAGTTGGCGACTCAAGCTGACCCCGACGCCGGGCGAGGCCTTGCTGGTGCTGCAGAAGGATGCACTGCCCAATGTGGAAGCAGGTCGGACGTATGGGAGCCGCTACCACGATGCGCTGGGTTTCCATGGCGGCAACCGGATGCAGAAGAGCGGCGACGAATACTGCGTGGTCCTGCCGCCCGAAGGGCAAAGCAATCTGGTTGCCGGGACGTATTATCTGGCGGTGGTGAGTGAGGGCGAGGGCGCTGATTCGAACCAGAGCCGGATTGGCAGCGCCAGCAGTGATTATGTTTTGGAGAGTCTGGGGGCAATGCCTGTGCTGAATTTGGGGTCGGTAACCACGATTGGATCGGTCACCACCAACAGTCTGCCCGGTGGGGCGGTGGCGGCTTACCAGTTTACGATTTCACCCAACACGCCCAGTGTCGAAGTGCGGTTGACTGACCGGGTGGGCAACCCGGTGCTGGGGCTGCGAGGTGGTTTGGAAATACCGGAGCCCCCTCCGGGTGGTTGGCCGGATTACGCGCCCTACGGCAGCGACGGTGGCAACGAAACCGGTCGGCAGACAGACTACCATGTTCTCACGCTGGCCAATCCCAGCAATGGAGTCTATAGCCTCATCGTCCAGGCGGCAGAGAATCCCGCTGACCACAGTTATCCCGACGCGGGCTATGTGCTGCACGTGCGGGCGCTCCCACCGGAGTTGGTGATGTTTGACGGTGGCAGCGCGTCCGTAACCAACCAGACGCCGGGCAACTGGCGGTTCTTTCAGGTCGATGTGCCGACGAGCGCGCTGGGCTGGGATTTGCGCCTGGTCAACGTGACGAGCGGCCGGCCCCAACTGGTGGTGCGGCGCGATCAATTGCCCGATGCGCTGGCCAATACTTTCGGCCGGTGGAGCTGGGACGGACTTGAACCGTGGCGCGGCACGAACTGGCCCAGCGGTGGGCAATGGGCGGTGTCGGGTGACTGGACGAGCTGGCGGTTCTCGGCAGACGGCGCCAACGAATCGGGACAGATTCTGACGACCGGTCTGGGCAATCCGCTGGAGCCGGGCACCTATGTCATCGGCGTCATCAACGTCGGTCATCCCTGGGACACCAGTTCCGGACCGATGAGCTACACGCTCCTGAGTCGCGGCATCGGTTCTGGCCAATCAATACCGATCCGGGAGTTGGCGTATGCCGGCAGCGTCACCAACACCGGACTGGCCGCCAGAGAGGCGGTGTATTACCGGGTGCAGATTGCGAGCAACACGCCCAGTTGGAAACTCAAGTTGGCTCCGACCTCCGGCGAAGCCCTGCTGGTGCTGCAAAAAGATGCGCTGCCCAACATGGAGGCAGGACGGAACCAAACGAGTCACTATCACGATGCGCTGGATTTCAACGGCGGCAACCGGATGCAGAAGGCCGGTGACGAACAGTGTGTCATCCTGCCGCGTGCAGGGCAGACGAACCTGGCGGCGGGCACTTACTATCTGGCCGTGGTCAGTGAAGGAAAGAATCCCGATCCGGTTCAGAACCGGGTTGGCAGCGGCAGCAGCGATTTCATCCTCTCAAGCCTGGGACCGTTGCCGGTGACGGATATGGGCACGGTCAACACCAGTGGCCTGGTGTTGACGAATGCCTTGGCGGGCGGGGAGTCGGCGGCGTATCGGTTTACCGTGCCGTCGGGCATGCCGGTGGTCGAGGCCCGATTGGAGAATCGAGTCGGCCAGCCGGTGCTCGCACTGCGCCGGGGCGGCGAACTGCCGATGCCGCCGCCAGGCGGTTGGCCGGATTACTCGACCTATGGCAGCGACGGCGGATATGAAACCGGACGGCAAACGGATGGCAACATCACGACGTTGGTCAATCCGAGCAACGGAGTTTACAGCCTGGTCGTACAGGCCACGCGCAACTCCACCGACAACTCTTATCCCGATGCCACCTATGTCTTGCGGGTTCGACAGCCGGAGATTCCGCAGCTGAATCTCACCAGTTCGCAAAACACCAACGGTCAAACCAATGCCGTCTCTGGTTTGCTGGCGGACAATCAGCGGGCGTTCTATCGCATCGAAGTCCCCGCAGCCATCAATGGCGTCGCGGTCGTGGGCTGGCAACTCAATCTGTTCCTGAATCAGGGCAGCGCCACCGTGCGGGTGCGAAAGGAGTTGCTGCCGGTGGACGATGACTACTCCGGCACCTCGCCTTACGCGTCGCCGGTGTCCTGCATCGTGGGACCATATCTGACTCCCGGAACGTGGTATGTCGAAATTCGGAGCTCCGGCTCAACCGATTACATCTTGACCAGCAGCCTGCTCGAAACGGAATGGACCTGGGTCATGCCGGATCCGGGGCAGCCTTCGACCACCCCTGGCTTGGGCGGGCTGGAGTTTGGCGACAGCGGCACGGGGACCAATGGGCTTCCGATCCTGGATCCGCAAACGGGCACCGTGACTGACCAGGGCATCGACCTGGAGCAGGGCCGCTTTGATTACTACGCGATTACCGTGCCAACCAACAACGCTGGCGTGCTCCGCACGGTGCTGGAGGCGATCAGCGGCAATCCCGACCTTTACTTGCGCGCCGGGAATCCGCCCACCTTGTCGCACGGTCCGACGCCTTCCTTGCCGTATAGTGCCTCCACCATTTTCGATCGTTCTCAAACCGGCAACACCACCGAATACGGCAACTGGGTGCCGATCAATGGGCGATACGAGACGCGGCTTACCCCGGGAATCTGGCATCTGGCCGTTCAGGCCGCCGGAAGCTCCAATGCCCGCTACCGGCTCCGCCTGTATAATGGCGACATTCAGGATTTGGCGCTCGTGGGGGGAAGCTTGTCGGGCCAGGCTCTCCTTGGCGGTGACTGGCGCTATTACCGCGTGCAAATCCCCAACAACGCTCCGGCGAACTGGAACCTCACCTTCGGCCAGCAAGCGGGTGACGTGGTCATGTACCTGCGCGACACCTCTCCGCCCGGCTTTGGTGCGAGTTCGAGCGACGTCCGCGACGGGCGGGCTGATGCCAAGAATAGTGGAACGCTTTCGAGCTACGATCCAGCGGGCGCTTATACGTTCCAGGTGCCGCCGGTGCGACCGGGCCACACCTATTACCTTGGTTTCCGCGCGGTGAACGACGCCGTGTTTTCGGTCAGCTCCGCCATCACCGGTGGCACGTTCAGTGGCACCAACGAGATTGCCTTCGCCGGGGGCGTAGCAACAGGGCTGCTGCCGCCATACGGTCAGGCCCTTTACCGCATCAATGTGCCAGCCAATGCCGTCCGCTGGCGCAGTGACGCCACCAATGCCGACAGCGTGGTTTTCTATTTGGAACAGGGGACCATCCCCATGGCAGCTCTCTTCAACGCGCATTATTGGAGCTGGGGCGCGAATGTGGCCTGCAATCATCCCCTCTCTCCCAGCAACTGGCCGTGGGTGCCGGACCAATCGTACTTCCTGATCGTCACCAACACGTCGGCCACCGCACAGCCGTTCACCTTCCGCATGGATGGACGAACCGCGCTGACGGAAGATGAAGACAACGACGGCCTGCCGGATGCTTGGGAAATCCAATATTTCGGGAACAATTGGGCCGGCAACGGCGGCAGCGACCCCGATCAGGATGGATTGACCAACGCGCAGGAACTGGCGCTTGGCTCGAACCCGATGGACCCGAACACCCGCGGTCGCATTTCATCAATAGTGGTTTCTACGGGCGGCGTGTTGCATCTGGAGATCACCGGCGAGGTTGGACGGGCGTATCGGGCGCAGTCCTCCAGCGACCTTGGGACATGGGCAACCATCACCAACGTCACGACCACCTCAACTTCGGTCGAGGTCATTGTTCCATCCGCCGCCGGGCAGGAACCGCGCTTTTACCGGTTGGTTTCGCCGTGATGGTGGCGATCAGCAAGGCCGTTCCATCGGCGGCCGAACGGGTTCATCTATGCTGACTCCTGAATGTCCGCTTCACGGAGGAGGTCCACCAAGACTCACAAAAGGCTGGTGTTCATCGGACTTTGCTACCAGTTCAGCGACCATGCGGGCGTATTTAATTCAAAATCGCACTGGAGCGCGCGAACGATGTTGGAATGTTTCAGAATAACGGGCCATGGAACAAAACGATGGGGGACACGGGGCCGGTGAACGCTTGCGAGTTGACGGCGGCTGGCGGTTTGTCGCAGCCGGTGAGACGGAGCCACGGCAGTCCCTCCAGCGGTTCGCCGGTGACCGACGCTCCTCCGCATGCGTTGAGCACTCAGGCGCAAACGGACAGCGCCACCGGCTCCGGTCAGGGCGGTCATTTCCACAATGCGGTGGACTGATCCCCGGTATTGGAAAACTTAAAGTATTTTTACCAGATTAATGCGGCTTGCTAATTGCATTTGGAATTTGATAATCGCTCTCTCAATAGAACCATGAAAGCCAACCTTGCCCTCGCTTTCGTTGTCACAGCCTTCGGTGCGGCCGTTCATGCCCAAGTGGGTTGCCCCGAGTTTGATCCCCCCGTCGCAGTGGGGACAGTGGCGCATGCCTCCCTGACGGAGATTTCGGGCATCGCCGCCAGCCGGCAGAACGCCGGTGTGCTGTGGGCGCATGTCCCGTAAAGCTCACCTTCGATTGGGGCATGACTTCGATCTTCCTCTTCGATACCCCGGCGAACTTCTTCGTGATGGGCGGCCTTGGCAACGGAAAGGACATTATCCTCCGCTGCTGTTCACAAAGCACTCCAAAACGCGAAGAACGTAAACAGGCTCATCCGTGCATGGGTGCAGACGTTCAAGCTGAGCACGTTCACACCGACTTCATCGGGGTCAACGTCCTGACGAAGGACTGACCACGCTCCCGGCACCACCGCCACGGCCACGATCTTTCCGAGAGGAAGCGCCACCCCCCACTTGGCCCGCACGGCATGGTCGAGAAAATGCGCTGCGAAACACCATATCGCGTCCAATAGGCATGGTCGTAACATCTCGTCCAGTCGCAGTCAGAGCTTACGCAACCGGTAGAAGCGCATTCCACCCGGTTTGCCCACCACGACTCCGACGTTGTTTGGTCCGATCACAGGACGATTGGTGTCCACGTTCCAGACCGCCGCAGGTCCCAACTCGGAAGTCCATTCGAGGAGCGAGTCGCCTTCGTACTTGGGCCAGGCAAACACCAATCCTCCGGCGACCACCGCGGCCTCTACCGTTTGTGGCGCCGAGACGACAATGGTCCTGCTGTTGGTGGTGCTTGCCTGGGTCGCGCCCGCTTGAACCGAGCAGACCAAGGTCCACTGGTAGCTTCCCGCCGCCTTGTAGGCGTGGTTGGTGAAAGTGTTTGCGCTGTGCGCGCTGCCGTCGCCGAAATTCCAATCGACACTCGCTGCTGCGGTGACGTTGCTCAGCGTCGGCGTGACGCCGAAAGGCGCCGGCCAGTCCAGCGGCGCGCTTTCAGGCACGTGAGCGACTGCTGTGAACCCGAATGGGCCCTGCGCCACGGAAACGGTGCCGGTGGCAAGATTTCCATCGCTGAAGCCATCGTAGGCAGTGAAGGTGAACGAGTCATTGCCCACGAAGCCCGCGTCCGGGAAGTAGGTGGCGTTGCGATTGCTCACACCCACTGAACCATGCCCGGGCTGCGAGACGACCCGCAGCGTGAGAGCGTTGCCATTGGCATCGTAAGCCGGGAGTGTCATGTCCACCGGTTGACCGCTGGCGGTGTGGGTTGAAATCCCGGCCACAACCGAAGGCGTGTTGGCGGACGGATTCGAACTGTTGGCGCCATCATGGCAATCGTAACAACTCACCTGCCTGCCGCGAAAATACGTCTTTGTGCCGAACTTGCTCGTGACGGTGCGAGCCGTCTGCGCGCGGGCCAGTTCCGTGCCCCGATAGGTCGTGCCGTGGCAAGCCTGGCATTGGGCGCGCGTCACGGAACCGCCTTCGAGGAGGTCAGGATGATTATCCGCCATGGTCTGACCGATGGGGTGCATGCCGTGCGGCCCGGCGCCTACCGTTGTGGCGCTGGCAGTCATCGAAACATGGCAGGCAGTGCATTCCACCATCACGCCGGCATGGCCTTGGATCTTCTCGTTGCGCAGATTGTCGTTGCGATGGGTTGCGGGGAATTCGGCGTGCGTCGAACCGTGACAGGCGGAGCATTGCAATCCGCCATGCCCCGCCGAGAAGCGATACAGGGAGAGCCCCGCCGCCGGCGTATTGGACTTGGTGGCGAAGGTCTGATTCGTCGCGAGGCGCACGCTGCCGTTGGTCTCAAAGCTCGAAGTGTAGCGGATTCTCCCATTGTTGCTCGTCGCCGTGCCGGTGTGACAGCTCTGGCAGGTCGGCTCCATGAACCACCCGACGCGGGCCGGTGAACCGACCTGACTCATCGTCCCGTGACAGCTCTGGCACTGCATTTCCATCGAGCCATCGCGGGCAATCGCTCCGCCCATCGCGCCGCGCAGACATTTGGTGGCCGAGCCGGGATGACACCGCTAACAAGCGGCGCGATGCGCGGAGTTGTCGAGTGTGATCTGCAGGTCCGGATCCACGACGCCGCCATGCTTGGAATCAACGGCGTCTATCATAGCCTTCTATAAGGAGGCATCGAGAGCCTTGAGGCGGAGCACGGCGGTGGCTTCCGTGACTTGCTCGCGGAGGGACTGGCGGATCCAGCGGATGAATTTGACGCTGCGCTGGGTGGCCCGCTGCGCTTGCAGCACCAGGGTGGAGAGAGGATGCCCAGCCGCGAGGCATTGCGCCGCGCTTTGGGTCAGGCGCTGGCGGCGGCGCTGATCTTCGGCCTGGGGGTGGACCTCATGGCGATCCTCCAGGGCCGCTTCGTAGAGCAGGAGCAGATTGTGAGTCAGCGCCAGGAAGAGCGACTGCGTCTGCCGGGACACCTGGCTCGTGGCCCAGGCCTTCTTTCCGCCCAGCTTGTTCTTGAGTTCATCGAACACCTTCTCCACGTGCCAGCGCCGCCGGTATAACTCGGCCAGCACGCCCGGGGGCAGATCCATTTCGTTGGTGAGAAACTCATAGGCTTTGCCGGACACCGGATCGAGATAGCAAATGAGTCGCAGGGCGTGGCCCGCGCGGCTGGTGACCCGCCAGTCCTCCTGCACCCCGCGGTTGCGCGGGTCGGCCCGGTTCCAGGGGGTGCTCTCCTCCCAGGCCAGGACCATGTTCTCTTTGCGCCGGCTCAGGAAATAGACGGCGCACTCCTTGCGGCAGCGTTGCCAATAGTCGAAATCAATCCCGGCCCGGTCATAGACGATCAACACTCGCCGGCCCTTGGTCACGTCCTGCCGCAGCCCCTTGGGCCGGATCCGCTTGAGGGCGCTCATGTCATGCTCGTGCAGTCCCTGGGCGGCGGCCAGAGGCCTCAGGGTATGGGTGTGCAGGTTCAGGCTGTAGAAGTGGCCCACAGCCATCTTGGCTCCCTCATGCCGGGGATCATGCGCGGCGGCCTGGTGCCAGTGGCCATCCACGGCAAAGCAGACATAGGTGGCCAGTTCGGGGATGTCCGCCAGCCGGTTGGGCAGGGTTAGGTCGGCTGACTCCCGCAGGGTGTCATTCACATCGGCCAGGAGCGCGTGGCGCCGGGCGCTGTGGAGGGTGGCAAAGTAATTGGCCTGGGTGGGTGCGCTCTCCAACTGGGGTCCATGCTCCTGCAGAAACCCCCGGCCGCTGGCACTGTCCTCCAACACCCGCTGCACGCCGCAGCGCACATAGGCTTCATCGGCAAATTCCGGACAAGGGCGGGCCTGGGCACTGCGGGCCGCCAGGCCGTGGATCGGTTGATAGAAGGCTTGGTCCACGGTGTCGGTTTGCTGGGTAATAGTCATTGACCCAATTTTTGGCGACCTGGGCCACGTCAAGCCTATTTGTTGGAGTCAGGTGGCTTTCTGCGCGGTTTTTCGAGCCCGGGAACCATCGGCGAACCCCGCGTCTGGCGACGCGCGGCAGGCGGCTGCACGCTCATTCCCGTGCCGGTTAGACCTTACTTGTGTTAGTCATGTGTCAACACCAATGCTTGGAATGTATTGAAGCGGTCAACGGCGGAATGTTGCCGTAGCTGCCCGTGCCCAGCGCCTCCGAGGCGTGACATTCGGCGCAAAGAACCGGTTTGCCGTCGGCCACCACACCCCGGTAGAGGCCCTGCGAGTTGAATCCGCGCGCCGCGAGCGCCGCTTGATAAAGGACCGCGTGCTCCGCGAACTGTTTCTCATCGTGAAGGCGAAGGATGTTCAGGCGGTAATCGCGCTCCGGCTTGTCGCTCCACACCCAGCCCGCCGCAGGCTGCGCGGCCGCCTGCGCGCCCGAGGCATGGCAGGAGCGGCAATCCATCTCGTCGGAAACGGGCAGCACGATGTCGTTGGTGGCGATGGGCTGATTCGAGGCGTTGCGGGCAATGAGACGCATGAGCGGATACGGGTTCTTTCGTCCTGCATCGTCGTAGGGCGAAATCGGTATGCCCTCTGCGCGGAACCAGTTCACCGCTGCGGCCGCGCCCGGCGCTGGATGATTGGTCGGCTCGAAGAGCATGGCCATGGGCCTATTGCTCACTCCCGGCATCGACCAGCCTGCCAATCCGCCCTCGGGCGCCAATGTCGCACCGTAGAGCGCCGTGGCATAGGTGTAGTAATTGCCCTTGCCCATGGCGGTGGAATTGAACGAACCATCGGGATCGGCGACAGCGTGGTAGGTGACGCTGTAGCCGGTGCCGTTTGTCACGAGTTTACCGCCGACGATCAGGTTCGCCTCGATGGTATTGTACGGCGGCAGGATGCTGAACACCGAATAATCGCTGTCCATGCAGTGCATGCCGAGATTGTTCCAGCCGAGAATCTGCGCGCTGGCAGAAATGGACCCCAAAATTCGGACCAGGAGCTAAGTTAGACTTTTCCGGCTCAGGCTGGGGTGAGAAAAGGCCGAGCCATGAGCAAAACAAAAAGAAAACGACACAGTGGAGCCTTCAAAGCCAAGGTGGGGTTGGA
>JBBRWD010000071.1:0-36211 GCA_038249465.1 Limisphaerales bacterium
AAAACCACCCACACCCCGTTGCGGCCCCTGGGCAGTGCGCCGCAATTTTTTTGCATATTCGTGGGGCGCTCTGCCGCGACGCCGCTACGCCCAAAACCATATCCATTCACCTATGAAAATGAACCGACGCAAACACCTCCAACTGGTCGCCGCCGCCGCCGGAATCGCCGCCTTCGGTGGCAGCCTTGGCATGGCCGCACAAAATCCTATGAGCACCAAGAAAGTCAAACTCCCCAAATACAAAAACGCCGACTTCTACGACAAGGACGGCAAGTTCGACGCCGACGCCGCCAAGAAGGCCTACTTCGACATGATGGCCAAGCACGGCTATAACATGCACATTGAGCACGCCAAGAAGTGGGCGACCGAATTCTGGGTCACGGATTTCAACCTCGGCGACTTTGTCAACGTCGGCATGGGCGGCGTGTTTTGGGTGAATCTCCAGGAGCACAACTATTTCGCCCACGAGATTTACCTCCTGCCCGGCCAGATGATCGTCGAGCACTCGCACGTGAAGACCGAGAAGGCCAATCCCAAGATGGAAAGCTGGCATCCGCGCCACGGCAGCGTCTATTGCTTTGGCGAAACCGGCGGCGACATCCCGGCCGGCGTCGTGCTGCCGAAGAGCCAGGAGCAGTTCATCACCGTGAAGAAATGCACCGAGGTCCCCACCGGTGACATCCTCACGCTCAATCGCGTCACGGCGAAGCACTTCATGATGGGCGGCCCTTCCGGCGGCATCGTCAGCGAATACGCCAGCTTCCACGACAACGACGGCCTGCGCTTCACCAACCCGGGCGTGAAGTTCTGACTAACGCACCTCAGTCGAACGAATACCCTGTGCGTTCGAATCGCTCCCGCGCTGAACAAGTTTCTCCCTCTCCCATCGGATGGGAGAGGGCCGGGGTGAGGGCAGTTTGATGCTGAGCACACGACTGAGCAGCAACTCCACCAGACCATGAAAAAAGAATTCCATCACATCGGCATCCCGACGACGAAGACGCAGCCCAACGAGATCTATCTCGAATGCGTGAAGCTCTACATCACCGACGCATCCAAGAGTCCGCATCGCATCGAGTGGCTTCGCGCTGAGTCGAACTGCCCGTTTCCGGACGTGATGAAGACCACGGCTCACGTGGCCTACGCCGTGGACAACCTCGAAGAAGCGATCAAGGGCCAGAACGTCATCTGGCCGCCGTTCGAGCCGCTGCCCGGCATCCGCGTGGCCTTCATCCTCGATGACGGTGCGCCGGTCGAGTATCTCGAATTCGCGAAGTAACCCCAACCGGAGGACCAAACCATGCCCATGAAAAAATTCATCAACGACCCCAAGAACCTGACCAAGGAATTGCTTGAGGGCTTCGCCATCGCACACAGCGACATTGTCACGGTGAAGTCGGACAAGATCGTTTGTCGCGCCCAACCCAAGCCTGCCAGCAAAGTCGCGCTCGTGACGCTCGGCGGCGCGGGACACGAACCAGCTCTCAGCGGCTTCGTCGGCGAAGGCGGGCTCGACTACAGCGTCGTCGGCGACATCTTCGCCGCGCCTGGACCGCCGAAAGTCATCGAAGCGCTGCGCATGGCCAAGCGTGACGCCGGCATCCTGTTCGTCGTACTCAACCACGCGGGCGATGTCATGTGCGCCAACATGGCCGCGGAGATGGCGGACAAGGAAGGCATCAAATACAAGATGCTCGTCACTCACGAAGACATCGCGCCCGGTGCCGACGCTCCGGCCGAGGACAAGCGCGGACTCGTTGGATGCATTCCGCTCTACAAGATCGCCGGCGCCGCCGCTGAGGCGGGCAAGAGTCTCGACGAGGTCTTCGCCATCGCCAGCCGTTTCAACGACAATATGGCCACGCTGGCCGTTGCCATGCGCACCGCCACCCATCCTGCGTCGGGCCAAAACATCTTTGAACTGGCCGACGACGAAATGGAGATCGGCATGGGCCAACATGGCGAAGCGGGCACCGGACCGAGCAAAATCCTCTCCGCCGACCAGACCGCCGAGATGATGCTCTCGCGCCTCGTGCTGGCCATCAAGGCAAAGAAGGGCGACCGCTTGCTGCTGGTCATCAACGGCAGCGGTGCTACCACGCTGATGGAGATGTACATCATGCTCGGCGGCTGCAAAAAATATCTGGACACGCTGGGCATCACCATCGCTGCGGCCCATTGCGGCGAATGGCTGACCGTGCAGGAAATGGCCGGCTTCCAGATGTTCGCTGCCAGGATGGATGATGAACTGCTGAATTACTTCAAAGCCCCGTGCAGCACGCCGGCGCTGACGGTCAAGTGATGAACTTTGGAGTGCGGTGACTTGTCACCGCTTTCCTGGCCGGGCGACTTGTCGCCCGGCCAGACTTCGACGTTTGGTTCAGATGGATAACGAAGGCCGCGACAAGTCGCGGCAGGGAAAAGCGGTGACAAGTCACCGCACTCCAAAAACCGCGCTGCGGTGCTGGAATGATTGGGATAGAAATTGGCTATGGCTGAGACGATCAATTACTCGCAAATCTGCGCCATGCTCCAGTCTGCCGTTGGGCAGATTCGGGCGAACCACGAAATGCTCTCACGTCTTGATGCCGCGACGGGCGACGGCGACCACGGCACAACGATCCTCCGAACGATGGAAGCCGTGGCTAAGGCCGTGACTGAGAATAACGGCACTGACCTCAAGGAACTCCTCGGCAAAGTCGCGTGGGACGTGATGGACAGCGACGGCGGCTCCACCGGGCCGTTGCTCGGCTCGTTGTTCATGGGCATGAGCGACGCGGTCGCCGGCAAGACCGAACTCGATTGCGCATCCGTGGTCGCTATGTTTGAAGGCGGCATCAACAAGCTGGCCAAGCAAAGCCGCGCCAAGGTGGGCGACAAGACGATGATGGACGCCTTCCTCCCCGCCCTCGACGCAATGAAAGCCGCCGTTCCCTCGGGCAGCATCCGCACCGCGCTCCAGCAAGCCGCCGAGGCCGCCGCCAAGGGCGCTGAAGCCACCAAGCAATTCCGCGCCAAGTTCGGCCGCGCCCGCAACCTCGGCGACCGCGTCATCGGCCATGCCGATCCCGGATCTGTCTCCGTCTCGCTCCTCTTCAAAGGATTTAGCGAAGGCGTGTGAGCTAGGCATCTTTCTTGTAAGATTCCAAACCCATTGAACTGAAATCGAAACCAAACCTATGGCTGAAAAAGACAACAACAAGGAAGCCGCCGATTACGGCATCGGGATTCCCGTCAAAAAAAACCCCTACTTCTTGAAAGGCCTCGAACACGTGGACTGGGGCATGAAGGATCGGCTGAGCCGCATCTTCAATCCCAAGTCCGGCCACACCGTGATGCTCGCCTTTGACCACGGCTACATCATGGGGCCGACCTCCGGCTTGGAGCGCATGGACCTCACGATCACGCCGCTGATCGAATACGCCGATTGCATCATGTGTACGCGCGGCGCGCTGCGCTCCATCGTTCCGCCGACGTCCAACAAGCCCGTCTCGCTGCGCTACTCCGCTGGCACCACCGTGCTGACCGATCTCAACGACGAGTGCATTCTCGACATTGAAGACGCCATTCGCGTCAACGCCTCGGCCCTGGCGGTAATGGCCGCGATTGGCAGCAAGTATGAGGCAGTCACCATCAAGAACCTCGTGCGCACCTCGGACCTCGGAAACAAGTATGGCATTCCGACGCTCGGAGTCACGGCGGTCGGCAAGGAACTGGTGCGCGATGCCCGTTACCTGTCGCTCGCGTGCCGGGTTTGCGCGGAGAACGGTGCCACCTTCGTGAAGACCTATTTCTGTGAAGAAGATTTCGAGAAAGTCACCGCCTCGTGCCCGGTACCGATCGTGATCGCCGGTGGCAAAAAGCTTCCCGAAGATCAGGCCCTGGAGTTCGCCTATCAAGCCATCCAGCAGGGCGCGGCCGGCGTGGACATGGGCCGCAACGTCTTCCAGTCCGAGCATCCGGTCGCGATGATCCAGGCCGTGCGCGCCGTTGTTCATGACAAGCGCACGCCGAAGGAAGCCTTCGACCTCTACAACACGATCAAGAATCGGAAGTAAGCGGATACGTACAGCAACAAGGCTTCCTCGGTATCGGGGAAGCCTTTGCATTTTTGGCCGAACACACCTCGGAGCGGTGCATGCACCGAGTCACGTCAGCCGATCACTTCAACTGCTTCAAAATCTGCTCGGTGATCGCTTGCACCAGCTTCTCCGCTTCCGGATCGCGGCTGACGGCCGGTTCGCTCTTCGCTGGGACGGCGCATTGCACGCCCGGACGCCACTCGGCGTTGTCGCAGAGTTCGCACTCCTTCAATTCGTGGCGCGGATCCACGAAACCCAGGCTCTTCTTGATGTTGAGCAGATCCTTCATGTACTTCGGCGCGAAGCCGGTCGGGTTCACGCCAAGCTGCGTCGTCACGGTCATCGTCCGGCAATAGGCCTCGATGATTTCCATGCGCCAGTAGGCTTCCTCGGCGCTGTTATGACTCCAGGTCACCACACCGTGATTGCCCATGAGAATGGTATTGTGTTTGTCCACCAGGTCAGCGACCAGCTTGCCCATCTCCGGCGTGCCGGGCGTGCGATAAGGCGCGATGGCCACGGAGCAGAACACTTCGTATTCTGGAATCATGCAGGTGGGCGGCAGGATTTCCGCGACCGCGAAGGCCGTGGCGTAGGGCGGATGGCAATGCACCACTGACTTGGCCATCGGCTGGCGCTTCATCATCTGCAGGTGCATCAGCGCTTCGCTGGTGCGCTTCTTGATGCCGAAAAGCTGGTTGCCCTCGAAGTCCACCAGGCACATGTCCTCGGGTTTCATGAAGCCCTTGGAAACCAGAGTCGGCGTGCAGAGCGCGATGTCCTCCCCCACGCGGATGCTGATGTTGCCGCCGTTGCCATCCACATACTCGCGCGCCCAGAGACGGCGACCGAGATCGCAGATCTGCAGCTTGAGGTCGTGCATGTAGGGGCTGCTGAAATACGCCTCCAACTCGGCCTTCGGGCTCTTCGAGTTGTATTGCTTGGTCGGAGTCTGCGCCGTTGAAGTGGCGGGCGCGGCAGCAACGGGGGCGGCGCCGCGATGCCGCAATTTGTCGCGCAGCAGATCGCGCGCGCTGGGTGTGAGGATGGCATCAGGGGGGATGGCGCTGGCGTCGCCACCTTTGGCGATGAGATCTTCGATGTCGCGGGCTGAGATGACGTTTTTCATGGGAAATTTTCTTTTGGGCTATTTGTGAAACGGTGAGTAAAAGACTTCGTCCACGAGCGCGGCGTTGATGGCGTCGATGGGCGGTGATTTCTCAAACGGCTGCGCGGCCTCTCGGCCTTCGACGAAACCAATTGTATCGCCCACGCCGCCGCCGATGGCGTCATAAACGACGAGGGTCGGTTCCTTGCTCATACCGGGCGGCGTCTCGGTGCCGCGCTGGAAATGCTCGCGGCTGAACGGGCTGACGATGAGCCAGCGCGCGCCCCGCAACTCCGGCACGACCGAGCCGAGAGTCACCCGACCGATGACGGTGCCAAGTCTCATGGGCGGCCTCCGTGAAGAGTGATTCGTGAAACGTGAAACGTGATTGTCATACCGGCACGTTTGGCTCCTTTTCGTCCACGATGCCGATGATGATCCAGCGGACGGGGCTTTTTTCGTCACCCACCGTCTTGCGGGCGGCGGCGCCGTCGCTGGAGATGATGACGCGTTGGTGCATGCCGGCGCCGTGCGGGTCGATGGCAATCTGGGGCACGTTCTCAGGCTCGCCCGCGTTGTTGATCGGCTGGCAGATGACCAAGCGCCATCCGTCCAAGCTCGGATGCTTGCGGGTGGCGACCAGGTTGCCTTCGACGCGGGCTAAAAACATGTTTGTTGTTCGTTGTTGTTGGTTCGTTGTTCTTCGTGTGTCGTCGCGCGTGAGACCGACCATGAACAACGAACCACGAACTAAAAGATTCTCAATTTATCCACCATCACACAGCGGCGCACGCGCGTGAACGTGCGCGGATTCGCGATGCCTTCCCCGGTGGTCGTGGCGATGCTGAAATTCGCGTAGCCTTCACCGCCATTGCCGAGGCCAGCGAGGCACGAGCCGTTCTTCACGAAGATGGTCGTTTCCAGCGCCTTGGCCATCGCGGTCATGTTGGCCACGTCGTGCGAATGGATCATCGCCGAATGCTTGTAGCCGCGTTCCGCTTTCTTCGCGGCCGCGATGCCTTCCTCGACTGTCTTGACGCGGATGATCGGCAGGAACGGCATCATCTGCTCCTCGATAACCATCAGATGGTCGGCGTTGGTCTCGGCGATCAACATCTGAGTGCCCGCGGGAATGGAGGCTCCGGCAAGACGCGCCAGCACTTCAGGATCTTTGCCGACGAGGGCGCGGTTGAGCACGGCATGACCGCAGCCGGCGCCCTGACCTTCGACAGTGAACGCCTCCTTCGTCAGACGATCGACCTGCGAGGCGTTGAGCCGGAAGCCGCCATGCTTCTCCAGCATGGCCATGAACTTGTCGAAATACGGCTCCAGCACGAACACTTCCTTCTCGCCGATGCAGAGCAGGTTGTTGTCGTAGGCGGCGCCGAAGAGTGTCTGTTTGGCCGCGTTGTCGAGACAACTCGTGCCGTCCACCAACACCGGTGGATTTCCCGGGCCGGCGCAGATGGCGCGCTTGCCGCTGGCCATCGCGGCCTTCACCACGCCAGGACCGCCGGTTACGCAGAGGAGGCGCACGTTCTCGTTTTTGGCGATGGCGCTGAAGGATTCCAGCGTGGGCGGATCCACGATGCAGGCGAGGTTCTCGATGCCCAGCTCGCGATGGATCGCCTCGTTGAAGACGCGGGCCGCCATCACCGCGCACTTGTAGGCGCCGGGGTGGGCATTGAAGACGACTGCGTTGCCGGCGGACACCATGCTGATGATGTTGCACGCCATCGTGGGGATGGAATGCGTGCTCGGCGTGACCGCGCCGATGACGCCGAACGGCGCGTACTCTTCCAGCGTGATGCCGTGGTCGCCGCTCAAGCCGAGTGGATTCAGAAACTCAACGCTCGGAATGCCGCGCTGGCCTTTGAGCTTTTCAATCTTGTGATCGAGCCGGCCGATCTTGGTTTCCTCCAGTTCAATCCGGCCCCACTCGGCGGCGTTGGCGAAGCAGATCTCTTTGACGAGATTGACCACCTTCACGCGGCCGGCGACACCCTGCTCCGACAACTGCAAATACGCCTCGTGCGCGGCTTCACAGGCTTCGTTGGCCTCCGGAAACACACCGAATTTACCGCGAAAACCCGTTTTGGCGGACGAGGACTTGCCGTTGCATCCGCAAAAAGCGGCGGCGGGCGCTGGTGCCACGGATTTGGCCGCAACCCCTGCCGTGCCGAGGCGGCCAAGTACTTCACCGACAATGTCACGGATTAAGGCTTCGTTGACTGTGTTCATAGTTTCTCAGATTCAGATTTGTTTTCCGCTTGTTTCTCGGCAAAGAACTCCTCTTCGATCCGAAAACCATCTGCGAATGGAAGCAAATCAGTGATTTCACTCAGACGAAATTCGAGTTCCACTATTTTCACTTCAGTGCTTGTTTCAGGATCAAGTTTTCGGGAGGTAGCGAGTTCAGCCCTGGCCAATCTGCGCTCAACCATCGAACGGCGTTCGACTGCTTCCCTCCTGACTGCTGGGAAGATTGATGCTGCTTGGGTTTGGCTGAGTGCATTTGCCTTTGCGAAATCATCGAGTTTCCACTTAAAAACGAATTTCCGATCGTCTACGAGTATCGGATATCTATTAGTGATTCGTCTCAGCTCTCGTAAGATTTGATCTTTCCATTGCCTAGCCTGCAACCGATACCATTCGGGCGTCCTGATTATCCGCATGCCTGCACTGATCCGTATGCCCCTCCCCAGCAAGCCATGCTTTGGCAATTTCTGCACGATCGGGAGGTCGAAGTCTTCGCGGTAGTCTGCCTTCTGCGTCTTTTCTTTAATGGCGCTCTTTTCGTGGTCTCGTGGCTTCCAGAGTCCGCCCATAATCGTCCTAGTTCTTCGCGTTGAAGATCTGTTTCCCGAACACGTCCACGCAGTCCACGATGCCGATGATCACGGCATCGACGGGCGCTTCCTTCATGCCGCCGGACAGGCGGGCGCTGCTGCCCTGACAGAAGAGCACCATTTCGCCTTCGCCGGCGCCCACACTGTCCACGGCCACGATGGTGTTGCTCCCGGGCTTGAACTTGGTTGGATCCTTGTCGTCCACCAGTTGCGGCCGGATGAGCAGGAGCTTGCGCCCCGTCATGGCGGGATCCTTCTTGGTGGCGACGATCGAGCCTTCGACTTTGGCGAGGAACATGGGGTGAGGCGGGGTTCGTGAAACGTAAGGAGTGAAAGAGGGTGTTCCACCCCTTCACGAATCAAGTTTCACGTTTCACGATTTACTTCTTCTTCGGCAGCACCGCTTCCACGTCGCCGTGCGGACGGGCGATGACATGCACGCTGACCACTTCGCCCTTGATGGCTTTGATGGCCTGCGCGCCGGCGTCGGTGGCGGCTTTGACCGCGGCGACGTCGCCCACGACCACGGCTGTGACGAGCGCGTTGCCGACCTGCATCATCGGTCCGGCGAGTTCGACGTTCGCGGCCTTGAGCATGGCATCGGTGCCCTCGACAAGGGCGACCAGACCGCGGGTTTCAATCATTCCAATGGCTTGAGACATAATCTTGTTTCGTTGTCAGTTGTTCGTTGATGGTTGAATCGAGCGCCCGGTCCGGGTGGTGCCAGGCAATATCTTTTTCTTGGAGCCGCAGACAAAATCAATCGCGGCGCGGCCAGCCGCGGCTACTCCATCGGCACGGGTGACACAGAGGTGCAGGTCGCGCAGCAGGCCATCGTGCAGTCCGTAAATCCAGCCATGCACAGCGAGCGCCTTGCGTCGTTCCCAGGCCTCCATCACGATGGTGGTCTGGCAAACATTGAGGACCTGCTCGACGACGTTTAGCTCGCAGAGCCGGTCTGTGCGCTCGACTTCGTTGACGAGTTCGGCGAAGGCTGCCTCGTGCTTGCGCTGCACGTCCTGCACATGGCGCAGCCAGTTGTCCACCAGCCCGAGCCGGTCGCCGCGCAGCGCCGCCTGCACCCCGCCGCAGCCGTAATGACCGCAGACGATGATGTGGCGCACCTTGAGCACGTCCACGGCGTATTGCAGGGAAGCGAGACAATTCAGGTCGGTGTGGACCATGAGATTGGCCACGTTCCGATGGACGAAAATTTCACCGGGCAGCAGGCCAACGATTTCATTCGCCGGGACGCGGCTGTCGGCGCAACCAATCCACAGATACTCTGGCTTCTGCTGGCGCGAGAGCTTGGCAAAGAATCCCGGCTCGCGGCGCTGGATGTCTTCCGACCACGCCCGGTTCTTCGCAAAAAGTTGTCGCAGCACGCGCATGGTTCAGTGTTTCTCCAGCAGACGTCTGGTTTCACGGGCGACGACAAGTTCCTCGTTCGTCGGGATGACCATCAGCTTCACGCGCGATTCGGGTGCGCTGACAACGGTTTCCTGTGCCTTCACGGTCTGGTTCTTCTCCGCGTCGAGCACCATGCCGAGTTGGTCGAGATTCGCTGAAATGAGTTCGCGGATGAGCGGCTCGTTCTCGCCCATGCCGGCGGTGAAGACGAGCGCATCGAGGCCGTTCAGCAGGAAGTGATACGAGCCAATCCAACGGCGCGCTTCGTGAACCAGAAAATCGAGTGCGAGCTTCGCACGCGCATTGCCGGCTTCGATTTGCGCCTTGAGATCACGCAGGTCGTTGTAGCCGCCGCTCAATCCTCTCAGGCCGGATTCCTTGCAGAGCAGGCGCTCGGCTTCATCGAGGGAAACACCGGTGGTCCGCATCGCGTAACCGAGCGCGAAGGAATCGAGATCGCCGACGCGATTGTTGTGCGGCAGGCCGGACTGCGGACTCATGCCGAGGCTGTTGCCAATGGCCACGCCGTTGAGAATGCCGGTGACGCTGGAGCTGCCGCCAAGATGGCAGGAGATGACGCGCAGGTCGGGCTTGTTCACCGGAGTTTTGCCGCCGTCGAGATAGAGATTCTGCGCGCGCCGGGCGACGTCCTCCCGTCCGAGCAATTGCGCGCTGCGTTCCGCGATGAACTTGTGGCTCGCGCCGTGAAATCCCCACCGCCGCACGCCCACCTCGTACCACGACGCGGGAACCGCGTAGCGTTTCGCCGGCTCGGATGCCCATTGATAAAACGCCGTCTCGAACAGCCCGATGAGCGGCGTCTGCGGAATGCGTTTCGCGAAGAGGCGGATGCCGGTGATGTAGGGCGGATTGTGCGCCGGCGCGAGTCCGTTGTAGTCCTCCATCGCCTTGAGCACATCTTCGGTGAGCCGCACGCAGCCGGTGACGTCCTTTGCGATGACGGTCTTGAATCCGACACCCGCGAGTTCGCTTTCGCTGGAGATCGCGCCGGCCTGCTTGAGCTGTGCGAGGCAATCCTCGATCGCCTTTGAGTAGTCGCTCACGCGCTCAAACCCGCCCTTGTGGAGCATTTGCTCCTGGCCGTTCGAGAAATCGAACAGGCGCCACTTGAGCGAGGTCGAGCCGATGTTGGCGACGAGGATCTTCACGGAAAGGGAATGACGAATAACGAATGACGAATAACCAATGAATGACCAAGTCCTAATGACGAAGCCGGCATTCCGCCGCACAGCGACAAACATTGCGCCACCGTGGCCTCGGCCAAGACTTCGTCATTGGGTATTCGGACTTCTTTAGTCATCTGGCATTCGGGTTTCGGCATTTCGCGCCCCGATCACTGCAACCACTTACCCAAGACACCGAGGTCTTCGTGCGGACGGGGAATGACTTGCACGCTGACGACGCTGCCCACTTGAGAGGCGGCGGCGGCACCGGCGTCGGTGGCGGCCTTCACGCTGGCGACGTCGCCACGGAAGAATGCGGTCACGTAGCCGCTGCCGATCTTTTCCCAGCCGGTGAAGGTGACGTTGGCGGACTTGAGCGCGGCGTCGGTTGCTTCGAACAGCGCGCAGAGGCCCTTGGTTTCAATCATGCCGATTGCTTGAGGAGATGCCATAAAACAGTAATCAGTTATCAGAGGTCAGAGTTGAGGAATTGGTGGTCACGCGGGACAGTTTACTTCTTCACCGCGTTGACGTCGCCGAGGAAGACCTTGCTGAGATCTTCGTGCGGGCGCGCGATGACGTGCGAGGCGACGAGTTCGCCGACCTTGCCCGCGGCCCGCGATCCGGCGTCCACGGCTGCTTTAACGCTGGCCACGTCGCCCCGGCAGATGACGGTGATGAGACCGCCGCCGATGGGGATGGTCTTGGAGATGGTGACGTTCGCGGCCTTGGCCATGGCATCGGTGGCCTCGATGCTTCCGGTGTAGCCCTTGGTTTCGATCATGCCGATTGCTTCGTTCATAGAGTTAATCATTCGTGGTTCGCTGTTCGTGGTTCGTTGTTAAAAACAAATTGCCGGTCTCGTCTCTTTACTTCTCCAGCTCGCACGGTGTGCCCGGCTGCAGATTGCAGGCGTTGCCTTCGTCGGTGTCGATATGGACCTCCAGCTTGAAGCTCGGGTCCACGCGGCAGAGCATCTTGTCGAGAGTCAGCGCACACGGTCCGCCAATCTTGAGCTTCATCTCACTGCCCGGCTTCACGCCATAAAACGCCGCATCGTCCGGATGCATGTGAACATGCCGCAGCGCGCGGATGATGCCTTCTTCCATTTCAAAAAATCCCGCCGGTCCCATCAACATTCCGCCCGGTGTGCCCTTGATGTCGCCCGAACTGCGCAAGGGCAGATCGAAGCCCAGCGCGATGGCATCGGTGTAGGCGAGTTCGACCTGGTTGAGGTTGCGGCACGGTCCGAGGATACGGAGGTTGGAAATCACGCGGCTCCGCGGCCCGATGAGCGTGAGCGCTTCTTTCGCGGCGAACTGACCGTCCTGATAAAGCCACTTGTGGACCTGAAGCTGATGGCCCTTGCCAAAGAGTGCTTCAACCGCTGCCTGCGTAAGGTGGCAATGGCGGGCGCTGATATTGACGAGGAGGGGATTCGGCGCCGCCGCAGTGCGGGGCAAGGAGCGTCCCAGCCGCTGATAAACGGTCTGTCGCACGAGATGCTCGATCTCGGCTCGATGAATCGCAGGTGCCGGTGCAGCCATAGAATGGGGCTATTTCGGCAGGAACTGAAAGTTTGTCAAAACATTTCTTGCAAAAACTTCCAAAATCTATCAAATAAATGCACACATGACGGCAGAAGAGCGCCAAAGGCGAATCGAAGATCATCTGCAAGAGGTGGAATTTGCCTCACTCGAAGAGCTTGCCCGGCAGTTGGATGCCTCAGTTTCCACCGTCCGCCGCGATGTCTCCGTGCTGGAGGCGGGCGGAAATGTCCGGCGGACCCACGGCGGGGCGCGCATCATCAATCCACGCACCGACGAGTTTACTTTCTCGACTCGCGACACGCATCAACTCGCCGAAAAGGAAGCCATTGCCCGAGCCTGCGCCGAACTCATCCGTCCGAATCAAAGCGTCATCATCGATGCCGGAACGACGTGCTATCATGTCGCGCGCTATCTCGAAGCCAAGAGCCCGCAGATCATCACCAACTCCCTGCCGGTGGCGAATCTCTTCGCCTCCTCCGGCCGCAGTGAAGTGGTGGTGACGGGCGGCGTGCTTTATCCGCGGCTCAACGTGCTGGTCGGACCGCAAACGGTCGAAGCCTTCTCCAAGCTCCGCGCCGATGTGGCCATCATGAGCGCCGGCGGACTGACCCTCGAAGGCATCACCAATTCGCACGGCCTGCTCATCGACATCCAGCGTGCGATGATCAACGCGGTGCAACGCGTGGTCCTTTGCCTCGATCACACCAAGTTCAACCGCCACTCCATCGCCCCGCTCTGCGCGCTCGACGAGATTGACACCATCGTGACGGACAGCGCCGCGCCGGCGGAAATGGTGGAGGCCTTGAGGCAGAAGGGTGTGGAAGTCTTTTCCGCTCAGTAAACAGAGGATGCAGTGCGGTCTGATCTTGGTCTGACTTCTCCCTTGAAACATCACCGCTTTTGGCGGTGAATGCTCGGAGAGGAAAACGTCGGCAGGCAAGACCGGGAAGCAGGCATGAACATGGAAGTGTTACGCGAGAAATCCGCCGAGGAATTGCGGGAGTATGTGCAATTCCTCCTCTGGCATTACCGCGTGGTGGACTCGTTTTGGTTCATTTTTAACACCGAGGAGTTCGACCAGGAAACCGCGGAGCGGCTGAATGCAAAAGTCTGGGCGCGCGCTGGCGCGATGGCCGCCCGTGAATTGCGCCAGCGCTTCCATTTGCAACGCACTGGGCTGGAAGGATTCCTCGAAGCGCTGGCGTTCTATCCGTGGAGCCTGCTAATCGGCTATCACATCGAGCGCAAGGAGAACGAGGTGCTCATCTCCGTGCCGTCGTGCCCCACTCAGGAAGCCCGGCTCAGGCGCGGCCTGGGTGAATATCACTGCAAGCAAATGCACCGCGCGGAATTCGAGAGCTTTGCCGCCGTCATCGAGCCGCGTATCTGCGTCGAGTGCCTTTATGCGCCGCCCGATCCGCATCCGCCGGGGATGTTCTGCCAGTGGCGCTTCACTCTGAAACCAGCAACGACCACCGCGGACGCTGCCCCGTCTTGACCCGGACTAAATCACAACCAACCCAAGCAAGGAACGCTCATGCCCATCCTCAACATCGCCTGGTGGAATCTCGAAAACCTCTTTGACGCCGCGACCGCCCCGCGCTCGCCGGAACTCGCCGCCGTCCTCAAGAACGAGTTGAAGGGCTGGACCGCGGCCATTCGCGACCAGAAGATCGACCGCCTCGCCACCATTATCAAA
Source organism: Limisphaerales bacterium (assembly GCA_038249465.1). Lineage (GTDB taxonomy): Bacteria > Verrucomicrobiota > Verrucomicrobiia > Limisphaerales > JBBRWD01 > JBBRWD01. The sequence goes on from JBBRWD010000071.1 coordinate 13,883, forward strand.
CTCATGTTTGGCGGCGCCGGCCCCGACTTGCTGGGCGTGGCCGAGGCCGAGAACGAAGCCGTGCTCAAGCTCCTGGCCGAGCGCATGAGCCTGCCCGGACGCGCCTACAAGGTGCTCAATCACGCTTCGCCGGACACCCGCGGCATCGACGCCTCTTTCATTTACGATGGCAACACGCTGACACCCTCGGACGCGAACCACTTCGTCGTGGCCAAGCGCCGCGGCACGCGCGACCTGTTCTGGGCCACCTTTCAGCCCAAGACGGGCAGCGCGCCGTTTGTGGCGCTCGCCAATCACTGGCCGGCTCGCTCCGACGGACAATACGAGAGCGAACCGTTTCGCATGATGGTGGCCGAGACCGCCAGCTATGTGCTGGAACGGCTCTTTGCGCAGAACCCGGCGGAGGCCAAGCTGCCCGTGGTGCTCATGGGCGATTTCAACGACGAGCCGTTCAACCGCGCCCTCGAGGAATATCTGCTGAGCAGCCACGATGAAAAGGCCGTCATCCGCGGTCGGGCGCCGAATGTCCTCAATCTGATGTGGCCTCTGCTGGCCCAACCGCAGCCGGGAACTTACTTCTTCGACGGGTGGAACATGCTCGACCAGTTTCTCGCCACCAAGGGGCTGTTGCTGGAGGAAAGCAAGGTGCGCGCGGACACCGCCAGCGTGGGCATCTTCCGCGCGCCGGCCATGTGCCTCAAGAACGGCGCGCCGCGGCGCTTCGGCCGGCCGTCCAAGAAGGACGATTTTGATCCGGCGGGCGCTTCCGATCATTTTCCCATCACCATGACCTTGACGGTGAAGTAAATTCGCCGCCACGCTCAGCCGGTGCCGCGAGACGGGCCGCCTTTGAGGAACATCATGGACGAACGCATCGTACGATTTCAGCAGCAGCTCGACCGGAAGCCTGACAACGAACTGGCGCGTTTCAGCCTCGGCAAGGCGCTGTTCGACGCCGGACGCAGCGCGGAGGCGCGCGAGCACTTTTCCGTGGCGCTCGCCCGCAAGCCCGACTGGATGGTCGTGCAGATCCTGCTCGCCAGATGCGATCTCGCGCTCGGTGATTCCGCCGCAGCGCGCGCCGGACTGGAACGCGCCCGCCAGCTTGCCTTGAAACAAAACCACCAGGGGCCGAGGGAAGAGGTGGAGCAGTTGCTCCAAGACCTCGGGTCCGCCTGAATTCCCCCCGCCATGAACTGTCCAGCCTGTGACCGTGCGCTCACCGAAATCCAGGTGGGCCAATTGAAAGTCGATGCCTGCCTAGATGGCTGCGGCGGCGTCTGGTTCGACGCCTTTGAACTCCAGCGCGTCGATGAACCCGGTGAAACCGCCGGCGACCTCCTCGTCGATGTGCGCCACGATCCTGCGGTAAAGGTCGATTGCGTCCGCAAGCGCGACTGCCCCCGCTGTCCGGACGTGAAGCTGAAGCGCCACTTTTTCAGCGCCCGCCGGCGGGTCGAGGTGGACCAATGTCCAAATTGCGGTGGCTATTGGCTGGACCGTGGCGAACTGGAGGGAATCCGCGCCGAGAAGGCGGATGAAGCCGCTGAACATGCAAAGCCGAAATCCAGGCTGACGCCGGAGATGATCCGTTACCTTTACCGCTTGAAACTGGAGGGAGCAGACGGAGCGAATGCCCGGCCGAATCCATGAGCAACCGCCGCTGGTTCGCGCTGTTCGTCCTGCCAGACCGGGTATTCTTCTGCTGGGCCGATCGATTGACTGCGCCGCGCAAACCCCGCCAAAGCCGGCCGCCGGAGCAACCAACCGCGATTTCGCAGCGCCGCCCGTCGAACCTGCATTCGAGCGCGCACTGACCGCGGTGAAAAGATCCTCCGGACTTCGCGAAACGCATCCAGGAGTGGTTCTCCCAGCGTGGACCCCGGGGCTTTGCTTGGTGGTCGGGTTTCGCACGGACTTCGCCAGCAAGCAATTCGTCCATCTGGTGGAGGTGACGACCCTCGATCCGCGCGTGAAGGACGCCCGCGGACGAACACACGTTCCGGCAGGCTCGACCGAGGGTGCGTGGTTTCTCACGTCGGGCGTTCGCGCTTTGCGCACGACGCATCCCACCAAAACCGACCGGCGGATGCTGGCCCAGGTTTTGGCGGTGGGCACCGTGTCCACGCCATCCGCCAGCACTGCCACAGGCGAGACTCCTTGAAATTCAGTGCCCCTGGGTATTCGGCCCGAGCCAGTTCAGCGCCAGGCCATCCTCCGCCGCCGCGCTGTCGGGAGTGACTTCGATTTCAAAACTCCCCGGCTTGCCTTCGATCTCCGGCAGGCGGCCTTCGGCGAGGGCGCGCAGCAGCGGCACCGGATCAAAATCGAAGTGAACCAACCGCGGCACATCGTCGATGGCGGTCGCCAGCAACGCCCGTTCAAAGGCCAGCACTTTCGCGAGATGCGGCACGCGCAGATCGATGCTCTCCAGAAAATCGGCGAACTTCTCCGCTTCGGTCGTCGCGTAGAACTGCGGCGGCACTCGTTCCCAAAATGCCGCCAGGATGGTCCGCATCGCCTCCTCGCCGAGCGCCAGCAGGATGAGCCGCATCGTCAGGCGCAGGACGTTGACGAGCATCGAGCCGCGAAATTCGCGGATGAGTTTACGAATCACCTCGACCCCCGGATCGGCCGCCAGTTGCTGTGAAAGCTCCGTGGCATCCGGTTCCCGGCCGATGACCAGCCGGGCAAAGGTTTCCTCCCAATGCACCGGCAAAACCCTGGCCTCCGGCACCGCCGTCTCAGCGCGAAGCACCACCGGCACCGGCCGGAAGATGCCGTCACCACGCGGTTGGCCGCGCTCGCGCCAGACTTCCTGCATCCGCTCAAGCTGAGCGCGCACCTTGTCCAGTCCCATCACCGGCACGAACGAGGGGAAAACCTCGAAGATGATCGCGCGCAGATTCGGCAGGGCGGGCACCACGCGGCGGATGATTTTCAGCAACTCATCCGGGATGACGTCGCAATGGCCGTCGAGCCAGAAGCCGTCCATCTCCATGCCACCCGCGACGTGAACCTCCCAGACACGATCCAGCGGAATGAGGCTGAGAAATTCATCCACGCTCTGGCGACCGTTGAGCGCGTTGGTGAAGACGTTGTGCAGGTCGAGCAGAATGCCGCAGCCGGCTTCGCGTGCGACCTCCGCCACGAACTGGCCGTCGAGCAATTCATCGTGGCGCGGCCGGAGATAATTGACACCCGTCTCGATCGCCACCGGAACCGGCATGGCCTGCTGGAAGCGGCGGATGGAGTCCACCACCATCTCGACGCCATCGGGCGTCTGCCGCGGCGCGAGGAAGAAACCGGCGTGAAATTCGAGCGTGGCGTTGAAGCCAAGATGCTCACTGGCCCAAGGCGCGTCGAGACGCTCGACCCACTGGCGCACCATGTCCAGTTGCATCGACGGCGGCGCCAGACTTCCGCCCACCGGCGCGCCCACGCTGTGGACGAGCTTCCGCCCTGGCAAACCCGCCAGGAATTCCACCACACCATCGGGGGTTTTGAACCGCGGCCCATCCTCCGTCGAAACCTGCAGCCAAAGCGTCTGCGGCTCCACTTCGAGCACCTGGATCAATCCGGGATGATCGTGGAGAAGCGATTCGATGCCGGACGAGTAGATGATTCCCACGCCCAGTTCAGGAAGCGCAGTGTGCGGACCCGCGCCCCAGCGGGAACGAGCGGGGCCGACGTTGCCGCCGGCCCTCGCTGTGGATGACGAATGTGCGTGCTGCAAGGGATCAACCAATGGCGCCGACCTCGTTGACTTTCACGTTGATCTGGTTGATGCGCCTGATCTCCTGCCGGAGAAGCAGGTCGAAGCCGGAGGTGCAGGGCGTGCAGCCGAGCCGTCCGGCGATGTTGGCGACGGTTTTCTGGAGCAGGCCAAGGTTGCTGCTCACGGCCACGGGAATGCTGGCCGTGACCGCCGGGGCCGTGTCGGGCGTGGTGCCGCGCAGGCTGGCACCGATGCCCTGCACCGCGACCGTGGCGGGGTTGATGACGTAATCGCGCTCCCACTGGAAGAAGCAGTCGGCGCCCGAGAAGCATCTCAGGCAGCCCAGCTTCTCCGCCAGCGAGGCGAGGGATTTCTGGAATTTCTTGAGGTCGTATCCGACCGAGGTGGGCACGGTGATGCGCACCGTTCCTTTGTAATGCAGTTCCGTTGCAGCCATGTGTTGTCCTTGCTTGGTTGGGTTTGTTTGGAACGACTATTTACCGACACTCCAGTTTCTATTGTATCAGTCATTTAGATGCAAGGAAATTGATTGGCTAATTTTAATCCGAAGGCGCCAGACGCGTGGCGGGTGGACTCCTTGCCGGTAAAACCAGGCAACGACGGAACTGGCGTCTCCCCGGCGCGCGGCGCGACAACAGGCTTTACCGCCGCGCGGCCTCATCGTAGAATTTCCACCGATGTCAGCCAATCCACGAGTCCGGCGTGCCACCGTCGAAGATGTTCCCCGCCTCATTCCGCTTTGGAGGATCGAGGAACTGCCGTGGCAGGATCTGGAAAAACGCTTCCGCGAATTCCAGGTGATCGAAGGTGAGGACGGCGAACTCTTCGGCGCCATCGGCATCCAGATCGCCGGACACGACGGCTGTCTGCACAGCGAAATCTTTGCCCATCCCGAACACTCGGATCTCCTCCGAGAGCATCTCTGGCCTCGGCTGCAATCCGTCATCGCCAACCACGGCCTGCTGCGCCTCTGGACCGGTTCGGACGCGCCGTTCTGGCACGCGGCGGGATTCGCCCCCGCCTCGCCCGAACAACTGGCCCGCCGGCCGGCGGCCTTCTCGGGCGGCACGGCCCCCGGACGCTTTCTCCAGCTTAAGGAAGAGAGCTCGGACGCCCTGGTCGAAAAGGAGTTCGCCATGTTCCGCGAGACCGAACGGGAGCGAGCACAGCGACTGATCCGCCACGGCCGGGTGTTGAAAATGATCGCGATTCTGATTGGCGTGGCGCTGCTCGCCCTCGTCCTGATCGGGGCGCTGAGGTTCTTCAGTACCCGCGGACAATTGGGTCTGCACTGAGCCACACCATTATTCGATGGCAGCAGGGTCGGTTCGACTTTGCCGCGCCCTGCCCTGCTTAACAATTTCTCGACCCGTCTTCGCTGCTGAGGCTTAACTCCTGCGCCGCTTGAGCACGCATCCATCCATTCATCATAACAAAACCACCCGTCGGACCTCGCCGGCCGGACCGTCGCGGTTTTACCGGGCGGACCTCTGGCGCGCGGCCGTGTTCGCCTCCCGCCGGTGTCCCCATTGGCTGTTTGGCTTCCTGGCCAGCCAGGTGGGCAAGGCATATTGGGCGGCCAGCCCGACGCGGCGGCGCGTGGTCTTTGAAAATCTTCTCCCCGTGGTGAACGGCGATCGCCTGGCGGCGCGCATCGCCACGCGCGAGTTGTTCCAGCAATTTGCCCTCAAGCTGGCCGACCTGTGGCGTTATGAGGGCGGCCTCTCGATCATCAACCTGTTCCGCGATTTCACCGGCTGGGAGAATTACGAGCGTTTGCGGGAGCAGAAGCGCGGCGTGCTCCTTGTCACGCTCCACCTGGGCAACTGGGAATTTGGCGCGCCCGCCCTCACCCAGCGCGGGGTGCGGCTCAAGGTCATCACCGGCCCTGAACCCGAGGCGCGGTTGACGGCGATCCGGCAGGTTGCCCGGGAACGCTGGGGCATTGAAACCATCGTGCTCGGGGAGAATCCCTTCTCGGCCATTGAGGTGGTCAACCTGCTGCAAGGAGGGCACACGGTGGCGTTGCTGATGGACCGGCCGCAACCCGCCACGGCGGTGCCGGTGACGCTCTTCGGCCGCCCGTTTCATGCCTCCATCTCCGCGGCCGAACTGGCCCGCGCCTCCGGTTGCGCCGTCCTGCCGGTGTATCTTCCGCGCACGTCACGCGGTTACCAGGCACACATTCTGCCCGAGATTTCCTACGACCGCCGGGCCATCGGCAACCGTGAAGGGCGCATTGCCTTCACCCAGCGGATCATGACGGCGTTCGAACCGGCCCTGCGGTATTACGTGACGCAGTGGTATCACTTCGTGCCCATCTGGCCGGCCCAGGCTGAAATTCCGCCGCAGCATGAATCCGACCGGCCGGTCTCCCCTTCAGCGTCAACTTGAGCGTGACCATGATCTCCTCCGCTTCGCCTGGAACATTCGGGTGGGAACCGAGGGAGTCCGAGGATGATGAAGAAGACCAGCGAGACGCTTCGCAGGGGGTTGGCGCAAGAAAGTTACCGGTCATGCTTGCGCTGCGTTCTTAAAACCGGGCACCGCTCGCGGGGCGCATCTTGACACTGCCCCCCGAAATCCTCGGAACGACACCCTCCCCTCGCGCGGTGCGGGAGGGGAGGGCCGGGGAGGGAGGCGCGTGATACCAAGGAAGACCAAGGAATGAATGCCCCTTTCCCTTGCCCTCTTCCCACTCGTTCCTCGCGGGGCGAGGGAACTACAGCGGGGCAGTGTCGAGATGCGTCCCCGCTCGCGGGAAAAACGTCATGGGGCTTGCCATAATCCGGAGGCTGGGCTACTTAAAACCAGCACGCCAACCCTTGAGGATATGAGCCATCCGAAAAGCCAGACCGACCTCCCGGAAAGCAAACTGGAGCCGTTGGTTTACCTGGTGGACGACCAGGCTGTGCTGCTGGACCTGGCGGAGATTGCACTCAAGGATCTGAGCCTCAAGTTGCGCAAGTTTACGGACCCCGAGGTGGCGCTCAAGGAATTCGCCCGGGCCAAGGTGAAACCCACCCTGCTCATCACCGACTACGCGATGGGGAAGATGAATGGTTTGGAATTGATTGAACGCTGCCTGGATCTGCATCCACCCCTCCGATCGGTCATTATCAGCGGCACTGCCGGGGCGGAAATTCTCCTCGGCGCGCCCGTGCGGGTGGACGAATTTCTCAGCAAGCCTTATCCGCACGAGCAACTGGCTGAACTCGTCCGGCGGCTGCTCGACCTTTGATGGAAGCGTCCGCCTCCCCGACCCGCCACAACTCCCCCGCCGCGCAACCGCGCGCTCCCGGCCTCGCTCCCGGCCTCCATTGACACTGCTCGCGGCCTTCCCCTAGCCTGCGCCCGTGCCATCATTGCAGGGCAAAAAACTCGGTGTGCTGCTCTCGACCCAGCCCGACCAGCCTGGGTTCCGGCATGGCGTTCGCCTGGCCGCCGCCGCACTGGAAGCCGGTGTCCGGGTGTATCTCTATTGCATCGACGAAGCCGTTCGAGGCGTGCCCGATCCCGAATTGCAGGCGCTGCGGGCGCGCGGACTGAGCCTCTACGCCTGCGCTTACGGTGCGCAACGGCGCAATCTTCCGCTCAACGATCTTGCCGTCTATGCCGGATTGACTGTCGTCAGCGATCTGGTGGCGGGCACGGACCGGTTCATCAGTTTCAACTGAACCGCCATGAAACCCAGCCTCCTCATCATCGTCGCCGGCGACCCGCGCACCAGCGCCCGCCCGGCGGAAGCCGTCCGCATCGCCGCTGGCGTCGGCGCCTGGCAGAAGGCCGAGGTGCATCTCTACCTCCGCGGTGAGGCCGTGCTGGCCTTGAGCGAGTTTGCGGATGAGTTGATCGACGAGGACAATTTCACCCGCTACCTGCCCATGTTGCGCCAGGCCAATCAACCGGTCTGGGTGCAAAAAGGAAATTCGCTGCTTGCTGGATTGGGGCAGCCGGCGCTGCCCTTTGCAGAGATCGACGACGCGCAACTGGCCCGTCATTGCACTGAATGCAACCACGTGCTGCGTTTCTGATCATGGCGAAAATCCTCCATCTGCTCACCCGTCCGGACGAGGAACTCGCCAGAACCATCGGCCGCATCCAGCGGTTAGATCCCGCCAACGAGGTCGAGGTGCTGGATCTCTCGGCGGGCGAAACCGATTACGCGCAACTCGTCGAAAAAATCTTCGCCGCCGATTCGATTGAAACCTGGTGATCATCTCGCGGCGCACCGACTGACAGGGGCGCATCCGCGCACTGCCCCCGGCGCGCGGCCTTGAGGCCGCTTCCGCGTTCGATGGGTGTTGGCGAAACATTGCCGGACGGTCTCTCGAACGATGAAGCGACGTCAACGTCGCGCTCCAACCCGGTGGCCTTCGGGGGCAGGGTCGAGCTGCGCCCACTGACAGGCTCTGGCGGGAAGCCATTTGACAATCCCGCATGCGCGCAGAACATTTCCGACCATGAAACTGACGCTATTCACCACACTTTTCGCCCTCGGCAGCGTGATGCTCACCGGCGCAGCGCCGAATCTTTACGACATCAAGGTGAAGGACATTGATGGCAAGGACACCACGCTGGCCGCCTATAAAGGCAAGGTGGTGCTGGTGGTCAACGTGGCTTCGAAGTGCGGCTACACACCCCAATACCTGCCGCTGGAAGCCCTTTACCAGCGCTTCAAAAACAGCGGCTTCGTCGTGCTCGGTTTTCCGTGCAACGACTTCGGCGGACAGGAACCCGGCTCGATCATCGACATCAAAAAATTCTGCTCGACCGATTACGGAGTCACGTTCCCGCTCTTTGACAAGATCCACGCCAAAGGGGAGCAGCAGCACGCGCTCTATGGGGCGCTCACCGGCAAGGATTCGCCATTCCCCGGCCCGATCAAGTGGAACTTCACCAAGTTTCTGATCGGGCGCGACGGCAGCATCCTCCAGCGCTACGACTCGGCGGTGACGCCGGATGATCCCCAGTTGGTCAAGGCGGTCGAAACCGCGCTGAAATCGAAATAGCCCCGCAACTCAGGCGCGCTCTTCAGCCCGGCAGGCGGAATCCTGCCGGGTTTGTCATTTGCCGAAAGCCGCTGGCTAAATCTTCGCGCCCGCCGCCGACTTCACCAGCAGGAGACAATTTGCATGATTCCGCAGCAAGCTCGCCGGAACCTGCGGTGTGACCACCACGCGCTTCATCCCGGCCACGACGGGCGACAACGCCTTCACCAACGCCGAGTATCGCGACTTCCTCGACGGCACGCGTCTGGTCGATTGGCTTCCCTCGCTCCCGCACGACCCCAGCCGCCCTGAGGACATTCTCAAGGTCGATCCAGATGACGATGGGGTGGGCGGCGACGACGCGGCCGATGCGCTGCGCCATCTGGTCGTCCCCAAGCCCAACAGCCTCCGCATGGTCAAGCGGGTGGGATTTTGAATCCGGGGCCGGGGATTGCAAATGGGGTGCGTTTTGGGGGCCGCTGGTGGCCTCGGCGCCGACACCCGTGCTGGCGCTCCGCTTCGCGGCTGCCTTCGTGGCCAAAGATGCTTGCCGAATTGCCTGGCCCGGGTGGTCACGAGTGCGGCTCGCAGTCCGATTCGATTCTCGACGGGGCGGGCGGCGCGCCGCAGAATCCCGATATGGTGAACGTAAAATGAGTGCAAATTTGAATCAGGAAACGTGGAGCGGCCGCGGTGTGTGGAGGCTGGCGCTGACCGCCGGGCTGGTCATGGGCGCATTCATCGCACCGCTCGGGGCGCAATCACCCGCCCCTGCGCCGGTCGCGCCGGCGGCCGATTCGATCGAGACCCTCGCGTTCAAGTCCGCCGCCCGGACGTTCAATGATGGCATCTACCCCAAGGCCGAGGCGGATTTTGGAGATTTTGTGCGCCGTTTCCCCAACGCGCCGCAAGTGGCCGAGGCCATCCTTTTTCAGGCGAGATCGGCGCTGTTGCAGAACAAGACGCAGCCCGCCGTCGCCCTGCTCACGGCGCAGCTCGCCCGCGCCGGGGCGCTGGCCGAGGAGTATCGCTTCTGGCTGGCGGAGGCGCGCCTGCGCGGCGGCGACTATGCGGGTGCGGCGGAGGCCTTTGCCGGCTTCACCCGCGAATACACCAATTCGGTGCGCCTGCTCGAAGCCGGCTACGGCGAGGCCAAGGCGCGCTTCAAGCTCCGCCAGTTGCCGCAGGTCGTCGATTTGTTGCAGCGAGCTGACGGTCCGTTTCAGCGCGCCATCAAAGTGCGGGCCAATGATCCATTTGCGGTGCGCGGGCAGTTGCTGCTGGGCGACGCCTTGCTGGAGGAGAGACAATTCGCCGCCGCCGGGCAGGTTCTGCACCGGCTCGCTGGACAGCGGCTCGTGCCGGAGGATCACTGGCAGGCGCAATACATCCAGACCCGCATTGACCTCGCTGAGCAGCGTCTGCCCGCCGCGCTCGCCGCCACCACCAATCTGATCGCCTCGGCCAACGCGGCGCAAAAGCCGTCCCTGCTGGCGGAATCGATCGCGCTCCAGGGCGACCTGCTGGCGCGCCTCGGCCGGCTGGATGAAGCCGAGAAGGTCCTGGCGCAAAACCTCGGCGAAACGGTTCCCGCCGAGAATCGGCGGCTGGCGCTGTTGCGCATCATTGAACTCGAACTTGCGCGCGGTGAGACCATCGCTGCGACACGCATGCTCGACGAATTTTTCACCAGATACCCGGAGGACAAGGCCACGGACATGGCGTTGCTCACGCAGGGGGAGGTGTTGCTCAAGCAGCACCTGCTCGGCATCCCGCTCACGCTCACCAATGCGGCGACGGGAGCGGTATCCACCAACCTGCTGGCCGAGGCGCAGGCGCGCTTCGACAAGGTGATCGCCGTCCACACCAACAGCCCGTTGCTGGGCAAGGCGTGGCTCAACCGCGGCTGGAGCCTGTGGGCTGCCGGCCAAGTTGCCGAAAGTGCGGCGGCCTTCACCAACGCGGTCGAGCGCCTGCCTTTCTCCGAGGATCAGGCGGTGGCACGTTTCAAACTGGGCGACGCCAGCTTTCAACTCGGCAACTACACCAATGCGCTGCGCCACTACGGGCTGGTGGCCGCGCAGTTCGACGCGCTGCCCCTGGCACGCACGAATCTCGTCGAACAAACCCTTTACCAGAGCCTGCGCGCGCATCTGGCCTTGCGCGATCTGGCCGGCGCGGACGCTGTGGCGCTGCGTCTGGTGCGCGATCATCCGCGCAGCGTCCTCACCGATCGCGCGGTGCTGCTGGTGGCGCAAGGTCATGCGCAGGGCGGTGAAGCCGAGCGAGCTCGCGCTCTGCTGGCCGATTTCGACAAGCGGTTTCCGCAGTCGCCGCTGGCTCCCGAAGCCGGGCTGGCAGTGGCGCGCACCTTCACGCAGGATCGAAAATGGGAGGCCGCCATCAAGAACTACGAGGCCTGGCTGGCGCGCTATCCGTCCGGCGACCTGCGTCCCGAGGCGGAATTTCACCGCGCCTGGGTCACCGCGCAGGCGGGCCAGGAATCAAATGCGTTTGCGTTGTTCACCAACTTCGTCGCGACTTTCCCCAATCTTGCGCTGACGGCCAAAGCGCAGTTCTGGGTGGGCGATCACTACTACCGTCTCGGCGACTATCCGAATGCGGAGATGAACTACCAGCGCGTGGTTGAGAACACCAACTGGCCGGTCACGCGGCTGACCTACGAGGCGCGCATGATGGCCGGGCGCGCGGCGTTTGCCGGCCAGCGCTGGATCAACGCCGGCGGCACGAACAACGGGCATTTCACGCTCCTGGTCAACGATAACAACTGCCTGAGCACGGCGCCCGACATCGCGGCCGAGGCTTTCTTCGCGCTCGGCGACACCATGCTGCGCAAGGAGGCGGATCCCGCGCGCCCGCTGGCCAAGTTCAATGAAGCCCGCGAGGCCTACAGCAAGATTCCGCAGCTCTTTCCCACCAATCGCCTGGTGCCGGAGGCGTGGGGCATGATTGGGAATTGCTACCTCCAGATGGCCGCCGGCGATCCCAAGCTCTACGACAATGCCATCGACGCGTATCAGCGGGTCGTGACGAACGAGTTGGCTGGCGTCGCGCTGCGCAGCCAGGCGGAAATCGGGCTCGCGCTCACCATCGAGAAGCTGGCGCAAACGCGTCCGGTGTCCGAGAGCGCGAACCTTCTCGAGTCGGCCTTCGCGCATTACTACAACATCGTCAGTGAAAAGAATCTCCGCGCTGGCGAAAAGCCGGACGCCTTCTGGTTCAAGGAAGCCAGCCTCGCTGCGGCCAATCTGGCCGAGAGGCGCGAGCAATGGCGCGTGGCCGCAAACCTTTACGAACGCCTCCTCCGAGAACTCCCGCCGTTGCGTGAGTTGCTCCAGAACCGCCTGGAAAAGGCCCAGGAGCAGTTGCGCCTGCAGAAGAATTGACCCTGGCACGTCCGGTTGCCAACGCCTGTCACCAGTTACTCACCCCGGACTCCGAAGCTGGGGAGCACCCGCCAGCGGGTGTGGCTGGACGCGCGTCGCGGCCAGCAGGCTGCGCCTCCCGCTGGTCCGAGGCGTCCTGTACTATTTCACGCGCACCGGGTTTTCCGCGAGGGCGCGGAAAACTGCACCCGGGGCGGGTGCGCTCCCCAGCCAACTTCGGAATGCGGGCTCATCCGAAAATGGCGTGGCAAAACCGCCGCCGCATGGAAACTTCCCGGTGACATGCAGAGCATCGTGCAACTTGCGCAGGTGAACGTCGCGCCCGAGGCCGTCGTCGAGGCGCTCGGCGCGGATCGCATCGGCGCGGTGTTGTTGCGCAGCGCGTCGTTCGACACCATCCCGGCGCGCTATTCGCTGCTGGCGCCGTGGCCGTTTCTGCGCGTGAAAGTCGCCGGCTCGCGTTGTGGCTTCTCGGCTGGCGGACGTCACTGGGACCAGTTTGGCAACCCCTGGCGGTTGCTGGAGGAGTTGATGGCCCGTTATGAAGTTCTCGACGAAGTGGACCTCCCGTTTCCGCTGGGTGGCTGCTTCGGCGTGTGGGGCTACGAGTTGAAGAACGCCGCGGAGCCGCGCCTCACGCGCCTCGCGGTCAATGATCTGGAACTGCCCGATGCCGTGCTTGGATTTCACGACGCGCTCCTCGTCTTCGATCACCTCCTCGACAAAGTGTGGATCGTGTCCACGGGAGTGCGCCTCGACGGCTCGCGCGATTCAGCGCTGGCCAGGCGGCGCGCGGACGAATTGGAAGCGTTGCTGAAGCTGGCGGCGGAGGCCGCCGCGACTCGCGTCCACGACCATCGGCCTCACCCGGCGCCCCCGTCGGCGATTACCGCGGATCTTTCTCACGAGCGATTCATCGCGATGATTGACCGTGCGCAGCGCTACATCCGCAGCGGCGACATCTATCAGGTGAACCTCTCGCAGCGATTCGCCGCGCCGTGGCCCGGCACGGGCTGGGAACTGTTTCAACATCTCGCCGCCGCTTCCCCCGCGCCTTTCGCGGCCTATCTGGCGGACGAGGATTTCGAACTCGCCTCGTCGTCGCCGGAACTTTTCCTGCGTCTCAGCGGCGCCCATATCATCGCGCGTCCCATCAAGGGCACACGCCCGCGCTCGGCCGATCCCACGCGCGACGCGCAGCTCACCTACGAGTTGCAGACCAGCCCCAAGGAAATGGCGGAGCTGGTGATGATCACCGATCTGTTGCGCAACGATCTCGGACGGTTCTGCGAATTCGGCTCGGTGCAGGTGCCGGAACTCGTGCGGCTCGAACGCTACGCGCAGGTGCAGCATCTCGTGTCCACGGTCGAAGGCCGGTTGCGCACCGAGATGACCCACGCGGGCGCGCTCATGCGGTGCTTTCCTGGCGGCAGCATCACGGGCGCACCAAAGATCCGCGCCATGGAGATCATTGACGAACTGGAACCGGTCACGCGCGGACCCTACACCGGCGCGCTGGGCTATCTCGGATTCAATCGCGAGAGCCAGTTGAGCATCGTCATCCGCGCGGCGGTGTGCCTGCCGGGCTGGTCGTGGTTTCACGCCGGCGCCGGCATCGTGGCGGATTCAGTGCCGGAAGCGGAATACGAGGAGACGCTGGCGAAGGCGGCCGGATGGCGTGCGGCATTGGCGCGGGGAGCGCATGCCGCTGGCGTGCCGTTTTCGGCGGCCCGCTGAAAACACATTCCACCAATTTCCTCGAACGGCAGGGAATGAATTTGGTTTGCTGGAGGTTTGGGCGAGCCGCCCAAACCAGCACGCGAGCCGCGCACTCTCCCGTTGATCCTATTTCGCGCCCCATTGCGCGCCGCGGATGGCCTGCACGGCGGTGATGATTCCCGCGATGACAGTCACGCCCACGGCTGGCCAGCGCCCGTGCAATCCGTTGCCGAGGGTCAGCCACGCGTTCAACAGCATCCACACGATTAGCGGATGATAATCCATGGGGCGTTTCACCGGGTTCTTGTTGATCAGCCATGGCACGGAAAAAACAAGGATCGCCGAGGCGGTGACAAACCACGTTAGAAAATTCACCCACGGCGCCGTGTACCACGCCGGCACGCCCCGCGGCGTCCGCCACAGCCAGTAATCGCGCACGTACACGGCGAACGGTTCCAGCCCGAGGTCAAACGTCACCAGCAACGCCGCCGTCAGGCCGATGACCCAGAATCCGTAGAATGGTGTCTTGCGCCACGGCCGCAGGATCAATCGCGCCACGCCGCGCCCGTTCAGCAACAGCACCACCCACCACAGCGGCAGCGTCCACGGCAGCAGGTCGCCGATTTTGGTTCCGGCATTCTCGGTGAAGAATATCGGGCCGAAGGGAATCCCGGTCCACGCGGTCAAGCCGAGAAGGCCTCCGGCCAGCAGCGCAATCAGTCCGGTGGCGGTGAGGACGTTTTGAAAGGGCAGACGCCGTCCGAGCGCGAGCATCGAAGTCGCGAGCGCACTCGTCAGCAGCAGCCCGTCCGGCCAACGTCCGAGAGCGTGCCAGGAGTCGGCGTAAGGGCGCGGCGCGGAGACGACTCCTTGCAGTCCGAGCAGGGTGAGATTGAACGCCGCGCAGAGGAGGAACAGAATGAGCACCGGTCGGTGCCAGAGTTCGACAAAAGCTGAGGGATGCGCCACCTGTCCAAAGACAGGTCCGGCGGAAACCGGCACGCGCGGCTTGGCAGGTTTGGAAAAAGCGGCCACGGATCGATCCTAGCCAACCCGACACCGCACCCAAAGGGGAATCTGACGTGCCAGCTCAGGATGGGTGCAAATCAGTTTTGGCGGGCGGGGGTTCGGCGTGCGTCCCGAGGCGGTGAAGTGTTAATCGAAACGCTTTCCCCATGAGGAGCCAGCCCGAGCGATGGAATGGCGCATTTCGAATGCCCAAAATTTTGCGCCGATGCGGGGGCGCCCTTCAGCGTTCAAGAGCATAAAAATCGAGCACGTCTCCGATTTCCTCCTGAATCCATTCCTTTGATAGCCCGAATTCTTCGAGGGTATATTGATGGGCGCTTTTGAACTCACGTTGCCTTTGTGTGGCAGCCGTCAGTCGCGCCCGGAATGTGTCGCTGACCGTCCAGCCGAAATGCGCGTAAAGCTTTTCCAGCGCCGCCCGCGGATCACGTGACAGATCGCGATAGTCGATGCAGTAGTATTGCCGCGGATCGCCCTTGGTCTGGAACTCGAACAGGTGCCGATACCATTCCAAGGCCAGTCGCGCATACGCCTTGGAGGTCGCCGAGTCCTTGGTGATTTCCGGCGAGTGCATGGCCCAAATCGGGTGGAACAAACTGACGTGTGACGGCACTGATTTGTATGGATGCCGGATGATGGTGATTAATTTTGCGTCAGGGAACTCGTCGCGCAGCCCCTCGACCGAACCGGAGGATTGCGTGGCCTTTGATAGGAGTGACTTCCCGGGTCCATTCGCATAGAGGTGCCGCTGGAGGCAGGAGCGGTAAAATTTCATAACCTTGCGCCGTTCCCCGGAGGGCAACGCATCCGGAAAACCGGCTTCCCACAACTGATCCACATAGGGAAAGAGCAGGAAGATGGCTTCACTGACAAAACAGTAGAGAAAAAAGGCATCGTCCTCCTCCGGCTGATTGAAGCGCATCTTGTGCTTGTCGTCCCATCCTCCGAACCACTGTTTCTCAGCCCAAGCCACCAGGCGTCCGACAGGATGACCGATCCGACCGTCGAGCCCCACCAGCAAGTCAAACAGTCGCTGGAAGGTAACCGACGGAAAGATCGTCTGATAAAGTTTTACATGGACGAACCGCTCGTCGTCGAGGCTCATGAGTTTCTGCGTCAGCGTCGTCCCACTGCGCGGCGGCGCAACGATAAAGACCGGCTCGCGAACCTCTTGCTTGCGAAAACCCCGGAAGAACAGGCAATCCAAACCGCGCCCGAACGCAACCAACATCCAGAAAAATCCAAACAGCGTCGTAAATAGCAGGGTGTAAGCCCATCGCCGCACACCGAATGGCCGCTCACAAAATGTGATGTGGAGCGCCTTGCGAAAGAGCCGGAGATTTAAATACATTGCTGCGAAAATCGGGGTCAGTCCTATTTATTACTTCTGATCATTGGAAACCATGCACAATTAAAAGGAACACCCCCTCCCGGAACGGGGCGGCAATTCCTGTTTTTAATTGATTTTCGCATGATTGCCGAGGCGCAGACGAGGTATAAACAACACAAAAAGGACTGACCCCTTTTTGTTTGTTTGATTAGTGTCGGAAGTGGCGCATCCCGGTGAAGACCATGGCGACATTGTGCGCGTTGGCAGCGGCGATGACTTCCTCGTCGCGCACCGAACCGCCGGGTTGGATGGCGGCTGTCGCGCCCGCGTTCGCCGCAGCCACCAATCCGTCGGCAAAAGGGAAAAACGCGTCGCTGCATACCACGCTTCCTTGGAGCGACAGCCTCGCTTCGCCAGCCTTCCAGACTGCAATGCGGCTTGAATCGACCCGGCTCATCTGTCCAGCGCCAATGCCCAGCGTGCTATCGGGGCAGCAATAGACAATCGCGTTGGATTTCACATGCTTGACCACGCGCCAGCCGAACATCATCGCCTGCATCTCGGCCGTACTGGGAGCGCGTTGGGTGACTACTTTCACCTGCTGAGCAGTCACCCGGCGGAGGTCCCGTTCCTGGAGCAGAAACGAATCCGCACCCACACTGCGAACATCGAATGGCACACCTTCGCCAGGAGAGCGGCGCATCTTGAGCAGGCGGAGGTTCTTCTTCTTCTGCAGGAGGGTGAGCGCTTCGGCCGTGAAATCGGGTGCAACGATGACTTCGCTGAAAATCTCGACGATGGCCTCGGCACACCGCGAATCCAGCGGCTGGTTGACCGCGATGATGCCACCAAATGGAGCCTGTTTGTCCGTGGCAAACGCGCGTTCCCATGCCTCGCGCAGCGAAGCTCCCTGCCCGACGCCACAGGGATTGGTATGTTTTAGAATGGCGAGCGTTGGCGCTTCCTCTGAGAACTCGCTGATTAACGCCGCCGCCGCCGTGAGGTCGAGAATGTTGTTATAGGAAAGTTCCTTCCCGTGGAGTTGCTCGAAGAAATCGTGAAATCGCCCGTAAAGCGCCGCGCGCTGATGCGGATTCTCCCCGTAGCGCAGCGGTTGGGAAAGCGGCGCAGTGATGCTCAGCTTGTCGGGCAACGCTCCCGCCGGGGCCTTGGTCGCCGGTGCCGCCGGGGCGGGAAGAACTGGGGCCTCCGCTCCGAAGGTCTTGATGAGATGGCCCGCAATGGTGGCATCGTAGGCCGAAGTGCGGGCGAAGACCCGCGCGGCGAGTTTGCGACGCAACTCGATCGAGGTGCCGCCCTGTGACTTAACCTCGTCGGCCACCGTCGCATAATCCATCGGATCCATCACCACGGTGACGCTCTCATAGTTTTTGGCCGCGCTGCGCAGCATCGAGGGGCCTCCGATGTCGATGTTTTCAATGGCATCGTGCAAGGTGACCTCGGGCCGCGCGATGGTGTGTTCGAATGGGTAGAGATTTACCACCACCAGGTCGATCGGCTGGATGCCGTGTTTCTCGACGGCGGCTTGATGAGAGGCGTTGTCGCGCAGATAGAGCAGGCCGCCGTGGACCTTTGGGTGCAGCGTCTTCACCCGCCCGTCCAGCATCTCCGGAAAACCGGTGTAATCGCCCAATTCCGTGACGGTCAATCCGGCCTCCCGCAACAGCTTGGAAGTGCCGCCCGTGGAAATGATCTGCACCCCGCATTGCGCCAGCAGGCTGGCAAAAGGAATGATGCCGGTCTTGTCAAAAACAGAGATAAGGGCGCGTTCGATCTTGGCCATAGTGTTTGCGTCCGAAAAATTGGCCAAGTGGCGCGGCGAGTCAATGGAAGAAATCAGTGACCGCGGCTATTTGAAGAGGCGCAGGAACGATGGCAGGGCGCGCGAATAGTTCGGGTTTCCGCCCGGACTCAGGATGTTCGCCTTCGCCTGCTTGAAATCGAACTGCACCAGAATGCCCACGTTCTGCCCGCCCGACGCATCGTTGCGGACGGCATTGAAACCGTAACCGTAGCCGGCCAGAACCTGCCAGGCACCGGACGGCGACCGAAAGATGACACCGCCACCCAGACCGCTCACCCACGGACCGGGACCGGCGAGTCCAGGCAGGTATTCCATCCAGGCGAGACCGCCCCCGACGTAAACGGACCAGCAGCGCCTCGCATCCAGCGGCACAACGTAACCGCCGCCGAACAGAACGAATTTCTGGGCAAAGAACTCCTCAAAATAATATCCGGGCAGCGTCAGGGGAAATTCCGAGATCAGCGGCAGGAACCCGCCAACCCGGTAAGCGCTGAAGCGATCGGCATTGACGCTGGTGCCGGCCGTGATGCTCAAGCTGAAATTGTTGCCCCGCTTTTCGGTGGTGTAGGTCAACAAGGCGCGCCCCCAGAACAGATGGGTCTGCGCCTCGACTTCGCGGTCATTCAAATAGCCGTAGGGACCGGGGGCGCCGCGGAACTGCCCCTCGTACCAGGCCGACAACTCCATCGCCACCGGCGGGAGCATCAATGGCTCGGCCCCACCCCAACGCAGCCCGGCGCGCAGGTTGTAGCTGGGTTGATTCGCCGGCAGATCGAAGAACACGCCGGTCTCATCGTCCTTGGCAAACGCCGTGTAGAGAAATTCGTTGCGGACCACGAAGTAGAGCGGAATGCGCTGCTCGGGATTGAAAAGGTGGTAGAGGTTTAGCGACAGTTTCCCGCCGTGGCCGGCGAAGGACTCACGGCGCTCGAGGTTTCCATCGCGCACCTCGGAGAACGATCCGGCGTAACCCCCGCCCGCCACGCCCAGGCCAAGGTCCGTGTTCGGCGTGAGGACGCCGCGGATGCCAAGTTCGGAATCGACATACACCGGCGCCACTGCCAGGCGCAGCGTCAGGTTGGAGTGTTGCAGGAAATCCGGCCGGTTGTCGTAGAAAAATCCGTAAGCGGCGAGCGGGCCTTTGCCTTCGAGAGGTTGGTTGTACCCGATCTGGATCAGTTGCCGCCGGACCGGGTCGATCTGCGCGCGGCCCTCGTTCAACAGGGACAACGCCAACCCGATGGCGCAAAGCCATCGTGTGCCACCACGCTTTGCGAGCAGACCACTTGCCTCGCAACAGCGACCAAGTATTGTTTCGTCCATGAACATTGTCCGCAAACTCCACCACACCCGTTACCGCGTGAATGATCTTGAGGCTACGGTGCAGTTCTACAAGGAGATCCTCGGCCTGGCGGAAGTGCGTCGCCACAAGTCACCGCGCGGCTCGGAACTGGTCTTCCTCAAGGCGCCCGAGAGCGACGAACTCATCGAGCTTTGCCATTTCCCCGACGCTGGGCCGGTGCAGGTGCAGCCGGACCTCACACATCTGGCCTTTGAAGTGGACAGCCTCGATGCCTTTGCGCAACACCTCGCAGCGCATGGCCTGAAGTATTCCGATGGCCCCCATGTGCGCGCGAACGGCGGAGGCTTTGCCTTCGTGGACGCTCCGGAGGGTTACGAGGTCGAACTGCTCCAAAGCACAAAGGAACTGCTGCAACCGGGCGGCGAATAATCACCGCCCGGCGCCGGGTCGCCGACTATTCCTGTGACCAGTAGTCCAGCACGATCACGTCGTCCATCACCGGTTTCAGCACAGCACCGAAGGCTTTGTGGTCGGGATGATTCAGGTAGGTGTCGCGATCCTTCTCATCCTTGAAGGTAATCTTGAAGCAATGGGTGAAGCCCTTGTCGAGTTTCTCCGGGCTGACGTTTTTGCCCCAGCGAAACTTGTCGATCTGCGGAATCTTCTTTTCCAGTGCGCGGAGCGCATCGACCACCTGCTGGATCTGTTCTGGGGTGGCGGTGGGTTTGAACTTGAAGGCCACGAAGTGTTGGAGGTTGTTGGCGCCGGTCGGCTTGGCCTGCGCCGACACACCGGCGGCAAACACCGCGCACATCAAGGCAACTGCGATCAATCGGAGGGTTTTCATATTTTTCGATACAGTGGTTGTCTTTGCGACGCGAGGATAACACTCCGCCGCGCCTTGGCAAGACGCGGCTCCGCTGGCTCCGCTTCAAAAATAGTTTTTGACGACACACTCCGTGATCAGGCGCGCCGCCTCCGGGCAATCGAGCCGATCCGTGTTGATCGTCAAGTGATACAGCAGCGGATTGTCGATCGCCTCGCCAAAGTGCTTCTTCAGGTAACGCGTCCGCCCCTTGTCCTCGCGGGCGATAAAACTCCGCGCCTCCTTCTCCTTCAGTTCGTAACGCCGCATGATGCGCTCGATTTTCCTTTCGAGCGACCCGACCAGGCGGACGTGAAACACATTGTCCAGCCCGGCGGTGACGATGTTGGCGCCGCGCCCCACCAGAATGACGCCTCCGAGCGTGGCCAGATGCAGGATCGTTTCACTCGTTTTTTGCACCATGGTCCACGAGGCCGGATGCAGCCCGAACAATTCCTCGATGGCGTCGGCGATGCCTGACACCTGGTTCTCCGGCAGCACCGAGGAGAGGCGCTTGGGCAGGTGCAGATCTTCCAGCACAAACTCGACCAGGTTTTTGTCGAACACCGTCCACGCCACGCCGTGCCTGGGCGCGGCCTTCTGTAACAGGTCGGCGAGAAGTTCCGCCACGGTCAACCCCCCGGCACCCGTTTCGCGCGAGATGGTGACCGCCGGCAATGTTTTGGCGCGCGGTCGCGTCTTCAGCACGGCGCCGTCTGCAAAATAGGAGTCAAGAAATGCGCTGGCCTTGTCATTGGATATATGGTCGTTCATAGGAATTCCGCGGGTTACCCGCGGTTCGGCGGCTCGCCGGACACCGCCGCGCCCTCCCGGACGTGACCTGGCGAGCTTCTATAAAATTAGTATCGCGGATACGCTCCAAGTTCAAGGACGGCTTGAAGACTGAATGGAGCGCGCCATCCGGCGGAGCCCAGCATGGGAAGCATGGGCAGTGACGCCCGGACCGGTTACATGCCGCGCATCAGACGCTTCGTCCATTTGGAATCAGCGGGTCATGATGTTCCACGTTGACGGTCAGGTGAGGCTTGATTCCGGCCAGCGCAGGCAGGAGGTGATTCAAGACTTGTTCCGCTGTTGCGCGGAACTTTCGTCCGCGCGTGCTCACCTTTAACCAGCCGGCCTCATCGCGGAAATAGCGTTCCGTGCCGCTTTTGGTGCTGAGCAAGATGGTATAGCGGTCGTTGCTGAGGTTCATGAGTAACTCGATGGTTGGTCGGAGGCGTGCTTGGTTTCATTCATCGAAAAAATCGCCGAAGTGCCCGCCCCCCGCAGTCTGCCGACAGGCATTGAGATCAAGGCCGCGGGGCAAACAGCGACGGCTTGCGCGCGGTCGTCGCCGGAGGTTGGGGCGGTGCGGCGGGTTTGTCCTCGCGCCTGACCTCGACGACCGCTCCGGGTCGCCACGGGATGGTCTTCCGATTCACCACCAGCACGCGCGGGACGAGTTCAATCTCGTGCCCGAAAAGGTCGAGCGTCACCACGCCCGGCAGAAAGGTCAGATCCTCATAAATCACCCGCCCGAACGGCACCGTTCGGCTGGGCTCCGGCAGCGCGAAAGCAATCGTCTCCGCCGCATTGGTGAAAATCTCGCCGGGAAAAACAAGCCGCATTCCGGCAATGCCGAGGCGCGGTTGGATAATCTCCGCGAAAGGCGTGCCGTCCGCCGTCCGATCGAAACGCATCGACCACGGGCCTTTGCGATAACGCAGGTATTCGACGCCATGAAAGCTCGCGAGATACAGCGCGAGGAGGAGCGCAAAGAAAGCAAACAGGATTCGAAACGGCCGCCCAAGTTTCATCGGCGGTCAAGACTTCGCGCCAGCCGCGCAGGTGTCAAGACCGCCGGCGGTGCATGTCGCGTCATTTTCAAAGCAGGATTGTTTTGTAGTTAGCAAAACAGGACACCGTTACTGACCTGACCTTGGAATGGGCCACCAGAAGACGCTCGGTCCCAACCCTCACGGGTAGATGACATGAGTAGTTGGCGGGCGAGCGCCGGAGGCGCTACACCCACCAACGTATGAAACAACCGACCGTCAATAACTCCGAAGTTCGCGCGGAGCAAGCCGCGAGCAAGCCGCATCAAAACATCAAACTGGG
>JBBRWD010000072.1:0-35808 GCA_038249465.1 Limisphaerales bacterium
CAATGAACACCACTGGCAGGCCGGCCTGCAGCTTCCCTTCCGGTTCACCGCTCAATCCAGCAGGACGCGTCGCCCCGCGCAAGCCACGAATGTTTCTCCCACGAAAGGGTCCGCCAGCAGGCGGTTGGTCGGCTCCTGAGATGAAACCAGGAAGCAAATGAGTCATTGGTCGTGCGGCGCCGCGTGACGTCGATCAATCCAGCCGGATGCACGATTCAATTTCCGCCGCGGTGAACCGCACTCCGTCCACGACAAGTTCCAGCGAAAAATCGCGCTTGGATTCCACGAACAGCCGGTTCTCGTGAAGTCTGAGCACCCCCTTGAGCCGGATTCCGCCCCGCAACCAAACCTCCACGGGGCGGTCCAGCGGCAGGCCCATCGCCGCGGCGAGTTCGCGCTTGGACCGATCAAACTCCGCCCGCCATTGGGTCAGTCCATCGGACTGATGGCCGCTCGTGTTGAAATCGAACTCGTCTTGAGGTGTCATCGGCTGCGCGTCTTCGATGCCACGTGCCGGGCGCAATGTGAATCCAAATCCGTCGGCGCGGCTCCGGCTATAAATCGTTCTCGTTTCTGTAGCTGCGTCTGCAATTCGGTTCCGCGATGAATTGACACGCAGCGAGGCTGCTGATTACGATTCGCTGTCAATTGCAGCGAGGCACGGGAAGCAGACTCAGCTTGAATATGAAAATCAACGAGTCCATTGCACTTCTGGCCGGCCTGGCCGTTCTGGGTCTGGCGGATCCTTCCACCATCACTGTCTCCGCGGACGAGGGCGTGGCGGTCGCCATCGTCTATGACACATCGGGGAGCATGAAACAGACGGTGCGCGACAGCAAAGGCCAGATGATCCAAAAACACATCATCGCCAAGCGCGCGATGGAATCCGTGGTGAAGCGCCTGCAAACTTTCGCCACCAACTCCCCCGACGGGGTCGCCCGCAAGATGGAGGTGGGCGTCTTTGTCTTCGCGGACAATGGCCCGAAGGAATTCATCAAGTTCGGACCGTTTGATGCCAAAGAGGCGTCCGGTTGGGCGCAACGCCTGCCGGGGCCTTCCACGGGTACGCCGCTCGGCATCACGCTGCAAAAGGCCAGCGAGGCGGTGCTCAACTCGAAGATGTCCCGCAAGCATGTGCTCGTCATCACCGACGGCATGAACACGGTGGGACCAGAGCCGGCCAGCGTCCTGCCGCGCATTAAAGATCAGGCGACGCGAAAGCAATCCACGGTCTCGGCGCATTTCGTGGCGTTTGACATTGATGCCAAACTCTTCGACCCGTTGAAGAAGCAAGGCGTGACCGTCGTGGGCGCGGCCAACGAGGAGCAGCTCAACTCGCAGCTCGGATTCATCCTCGAAAAGAAGATCCTGTTGGAAGACGAAGAACCCGCCCCCAAACCCAAAACGAACTAAGCCGGAGGAAAATTATGTTTCGCGCCATCAAACGAGTATTCATCTGGCTCGGCCTCATGGCCGAGAAAGCCACCGAGACCGACGCCATCAACCAGGCCGTGGTCGAGCGCGGCATCCGCGACTCGAAAGCCAAGGCCGACAAGGCGCATTACGCCAACGGCCAGCTCGCCGGGCAGGTCGCCTTGCTCAAGGACCAGATCAAGCGCCAGCAGCGCCAGCGCGAGGACGTGCAGGGCATGCTGCAGGCTGCCGCCGCCGCCAATGACGAGGCCAATGGCGCGCATTACGCCGAGGAACTCGCCTCAATCGAAGCGGACCTGAAAGACAACCAGGCCCAGTGCGATAATCTCGAGGAACTCTACAAACAGAACACCTCGATCATCGCGGAGAGCCTGCGCGAGATTCAGAAGTTCCAACGCGAGTTCGAGGCCGTGAAGGCGAAGGTCGCCATCGGTCGCTCGCTCGAAGGGCTTGCCGGCATGATGAAGAGTTCCATCACCGAGCTCCAGGGCATGATGGGCGGCGAGATGGGCCAATCGATGCAGCAATTGCGCCAATCGGCCGCCTCCGGCGAAGGTCAGATGCGCGCCACCCTCGACCTTGCCAAGGAAATGGGCTCCGGGATCTCGCGCCAGCAGGAGGCCCGCAAGTTGCGCGGCAAAGCGCTCTTCGACGAATACAAGAAGAAGATGGGCATGGTGCAACCAGAGGTCGCCGCCACCCAGGCCGCGCCGAAGCAGGCGGAGCGGCAGAAAATTGCGGAGTAACCACCGACGCCTTTCCCTCAACTCTCAACTCTCAACCATTATCTAGCTATGACCGCCCGAGGCAAAATCATTCTCACCATCCTCCTTCTCGCCGTCGTCGGATTCGGCGTCTGGCGCTGGAAGGACAAGATCATTCCGGACGCCAAGCCGACGCAGGTTTCCATCGACCCGCAGGCGATAAAGAACCAACTCGACGCCGCCAAGGCCACCCCGCCCACGGCGCCCGCCGTGGACGTCACCAGCAAGCTGCTCAAGGGCACCAACGAAGCGTCGCTCGTCGATGGCTCCATCATCCCCGCCGTCGCCGGCGTGAGCGATTACGTGAAGCCGATGCAGAACGGCAAGCTCGTCGTGCAGTTCCCCATCAACGTCTGGCCGGGTTGGGCGCCCATCATCGTCGCCAACGGCGGCCTCGACCCGAGCGATGCCAGCATCTTCGCGCAGAAGTACGGGTTCTACCTCAAGCTCTCCATCGTGGACGATCCCGTGAAGGCCCGCGACCTCTTCGCCAGCGGCCAGAGCCACGTCCTGTGGGGCACGCTCGACATGATCGCGCTGTTCGCGCCCGAACTGGTCAAGGACTCGCGCACCGTGCCGGTCGTCTGCCAGCAGATTGACTGGTCTGACGGCGGCGATGGCATCGTGGCGCGCGGCGACATCCGCTCGATCAACGATTTCAAGATGAAGGCCGGCAAGCGCAAGAAGGTCGTGCTCGCGCAAAACTCGCCGAGCCATTACCTCATCATGTCCCTGCTCATCGATGCGGGCATTGACCCGGCGGAAGTCGAGTTCAAGTGGGCCGCCGACGCGCCGTCCGCGGCCAAGATTTTCGTGCAGGACAAATCGTTCGATGCCTTTGTGGGCTGGGCGCCGGACATCTACACCGTGTCCGAAGGCGTGACCGGCACCCGGCTCGTCGTGAGCACCGATAGCGCGAACCATCTCATCGCGGACGTCTGGGCCGTGCGCAACGACTTCTTCCGCGACCACCCGGACATCGTCACCGGCCTGGTGCGTGGCATCTTCGAGGGCGTGGACCGCGTGCGGAAAGATCCCAAGGCGGCGGCGCAGGCGCTCTCGAAAGCGTTCAGCCTGCCCGTCGAGGATTGCGAAATGATGATCGGCAAGGACGGCGGCATCGTGGACGGCGACGCGCATCTGGCAAACTACCGCGAGAACGCGAACTTCTTCCTCGACCCGTTCAATCCGTCGAACTTCGAGACGGTGTGGAACCGCGCCTCGACCATCTACAAATCGCTGGGCGCGATCGACAACATCGTGCCGCCGGGCAAGGTCAAGGCGTCACAGGTGCTGGCCAAGCTTTCCCAAGAATACAAGGACGTGCGCGATCTCTCGCAGCCCACCTTCAAGCCGGGCGCGATGTTCAAGAACCTGGAGGCTGAGTCCGGCCAGATTCTCACCAAGGCAGTCATCATCTCCTTCGAGCCGAACAAAGCCGTGCTCAACGACCAATACGACGCGACCATCCCGGCCACGCTGGAGGAAATCAGCAAGCTGGCGGGCACGTTCGGCAACGCCTACATCGTCATCGAGGGCAACACCGACGCCAGCCGCAAGGGCGTGGTGCCCGGCGACCTCGTGCGCCAGCTCAGCTACGACCGCGCCGATTCGGTGCGCCGCTCGATCATCGAGAAATACAAATTCGACCCGAACAAGTTCAAGGTGATCGGCAACGGCTGGGACAACCCGCTGCCCAACGCCACCGACCCGAGCAACCCGGAACACAACAAGAAGAACCGCCGCGTGGAGGTGAAGGTGTTCCCGCTGGAGAAGGAATAATCAACGGTGTGGACATCCGGTTGGTGACAGCATTGGTGTGCCGAGGCCCGGAGGGCCGCAATGTTTATAGCAAATCCCGATTAAGGGAATCTCCCAGCCCCGTAGGGGCGAAATGATGCGGTCTCGGCATCCAACCTATTTGAATCAACCCGCCAACAATGGCCAACACCTACACGCAAATCTACCTTCAGGTGGTGTTCGCCGTGCAGGACCGCCAGCGACTCATTCCCAAAGCGCCCAAGGAAGAACTCCACAAATACATCACCGGCATCATCCGCAACCAGGACCAGAAACTGCTCGCCATCCACTGCATGCCGGACCACACCCACATTCTCCTGGGTTTGAAACCAAGCATGGCCCTCGCGGACCTCGTTCAGGTGGTGAAGGCCGATTCGACGAACTTCATCAACCGCAAGCAGTGGGTGCCGGGACGATTCAGTTGGCAGGAGGGTTATGGAGCGTTCTCCTACGGG
Source organism: Limisphaerales bacterium (assembly GCA_038249465.1). Classification (GTDB taxonomy): domain Bacteria; phylum Verrucomicrobiota; class Verrucomicrobiia; order Limisphaerales; family JBBRWD01; genus JBBRWD01. Next base: position 4,454 of record JBBRWD010000072.1, read on the forward strand.
CATTCCCAACTCACCACGGTCATCCGCTACGTTCAGAATCAGGAACAGCACCATGCAACCAGGTCGTTTCGACAGGAATACATGGCGTTCCTGAAGCGGTTCCAGGTGGAATACGATCCGAAATACCTGTTTGATTTTGACGACGATGAAAGCGCGAGTTGACACGTTCACGCATGGCAGGCATTTCATTTCGCCCCGCTGGGGCTGGAAGAAATGTGATGGTGCGGTTGGCTATAAACATTACGCCCCTCCGGGGCTGCGTTCTCGTCATCTCGATCGTCTCTTTGCTTTAGACCTCAACCCCATGTTGCCATGAACATCGCCCTTCTCTTCCTCGCCTGGTGCCTGCTGCTGGTGTTGTGCTGGCCGCTGGCGTTGCTGGCGCTCGTTCTCGCGCCGTTCGTCTGGCTGCTTACTCTGCCGCTGCGACTAATCGGCATCTGCATCGAGGCCGTGTTCGCCCTGCTGCGTGCGCTGCTTCTGCTGCCCGCGCGGCTGCTTGGTTATCGACCGAAACATTGCTGAATCACGCCATGTTGTCGCTTCTCCACCGGCGCCGTTCCGTGATCCACCTCGGAGCATCACGGGCACGCACACCCCTTTCCATGAACCGCGTAGCAGCGGACGTGAGTCCGCTCCATCTGAACCGGGGAGAGATCAGAGCCGACTCACGTCGTCTGCTACGGTTCAGGGGTTCAAGGCCCAAAATGCCGTTTCGGCGAAATCTCACCCCAGTCCCCGGCCCGTTGAGGGGAGAAGGTGCGCGGACAACGCCATTTGACCTGATTTGCCGTGCATACGGCCTGGCTGGATGTTATGCGTGCTGACATGAAGAATCCGTTTCCAGGCATGAACCCGTGGCTGGAGGAATACTGGCGCGATGTCCACGCCAGCCTCCTCGTTTACGCGCGCGATCAGCTCAACAGCGAACTGCCTCCGGGCTTGCAAGCGCGCGTGGACGAGCGTCTCGCGATTGACGCCGAGGAGGAAAAGACGCGCACCTATCTGCCCGACGTGTCGGTCACCGAGTCGTGGGATCGCCCCGCAGGCCCGGTGCTGGGCCAGGGCGGACAAACGGTTGCGGCGGCCGAACCGACGGTGGTGGATTTTGGCCAGGAGATTCTGCGACACCTTGAGATTGTCGATAGCCGCGCTCACGTCATCACCGCCATCGAATTGCTCTCGCCTTCCAACAAAGCCGACGCTGACGCGGTGCTGAACTGGCGCCGCAAGCGTATGGACTATCTGCGTGGAGGCATCAATGTCGTTGAGATCGACCTGCTGCGTGGCGGAGCCTGGACGCTGCCGGATCGATCATTGCTGAAGCCGGTGCCCCAGGAACGGGTATGTCATCATGCTTGCGCAACACGACCGCCGTGGATGACCCGGCACGAGTTCTATGTCCTGCCCTTGCGCCTGCAACTTCCCGCCATCCGCGTCCCGCTGCGTCGGACAGATCCTGATGCGGCCCTGGACCTGCAACTCTTGATCAACCAGTGCTACGAACGCGGGCGGTATGACTCCATCCTCGACTACAGCCGCGTGCCTCATCCGCCGCTGCCTGACGAAGAGGCGGCCTGGGCGAAGGAACTGCTGGCCGCCCGCAGTATCTGATCCACCGCTTCATTTGATTTATGCTTGGCTTTCTCATCTTCGCGGTCGCCTTCGTCAGCTTGCTGACGCTGATTGTCCGCTTCGCCGGATTGCGTGTCCGTGGCAACTTGCCCCAACCCAGGGCGCTCGCCCTCACTGCCGCGTTTGTGCTCGCGGTGCTGCTTGGGTGGTGGTTTGTCACCCGCGGAGGCACGCCGGAGACGCGACTCGTGACACCGCTCATCCTTCCCAGCCCTTTGGAGGTGCTGCAATCTTTCGGGCCTCTGCACTTTGAGCAGGGACTGGTGCGCGGCGCCATCACCTCGTGGCTGCGCGTGACGACCGGTTTTGCGCTGGCGGCGCTCGTCGCCGTGCCGCTCGGGGTTTACATGTCCACGTTTCCCGGCATCTCCGCTTTCTTCCGTCCGCTCGCACTCGTCGGCGCCTACGTCCCGATCGTGCTGTTCATTCCGCTGACCCTGACGTGGTTTGGCACCGGCGAAACCCAGAAGGTTGGCTTCCTCTTCATCGGCTGCCTGGTGGCGCTGCTGCCGCTGGTCATCAAGGAAATCTCCGACGTGCCCGCTGCCTATCTCGACGTCGCGGTGACCAAGGGCGCCAGCCAGTGGCAATTGGTGCGGCACATCCTCTTCCCGGTGGCACAGGCGAGCATCTGGGATCATCTGCGCGGCGTCTATGGCGTCGGCTGGGGCTGGATCATCATGGCTGAAATCGTGGTGCGGCCCGAATACGGCCTCGGCGCGCTGATTAGCGTTTCCGAGCGACGCAGTCACACCGCGGCCATCTTCGCCATCATCATCGTCATCGTGCTGATTGCGGTGGCCTGCGATCAATTGTGGAAGCTCGGCGGGCAGTTGCTGTTCCCCTATCTGCGAAGGAAATGACCGTGATGGAATGTCCAATGACCAATGACCAAATCCTCATGACCGAGAGCCGACGGAGTCGCAATACCTCAATGCCGGGGAATGCCGCTTGTTCCGAAAGATCATGCAGGCATTGGCGCTGGGTCGTTCCTTGGTCATTGGGTCTTCGGCCGTTGGTCATTTCCACAGCGCCCATCTGCCTTTCCAAGCAAGCAACACCATGACCGACCCAACACCATCCGCCCCATCTGACAAGCCCGCGTCCGCCGCCTTGCCCGATCTGGTCGTCTTCAAAAACGTCACCAAGAAATTCGGCGAAGGTCCGGACGCCAAGGTCGCGATTCAGGACGTGACCTTCACGGTTGAAGATCTCCCCAATGCCGGCGAACTCATCACCATTGTCGGCCCCTCGGGCTGCGGCAAATCCACCGTGTTGCGCATCATCGCCGGCCTGGCTCCGCACTTCCCGCCGACCAGCGGCGAGGCGCATGTCTTCGGCAAGCCGGTCGCGGAACCCGGACCGGACCGCGGGCTGGTGGACCAAAAGTATTCGCTCCTGCCGCACCTCAACGTCATCGACAACATCGCGTTTGGCCTGCGCCTGCGCGGCACCCCGCGCTCCGAGCGCCACGGGCTGGCCCACGAGTGGGTGAAAAAAGTCGGCCTTGAAGGTTCCGAGAAGAAATATCCGTCGGAGCTTTCCGGCGGGATGCAGCAGCGCGTCGCCATCGCGGCCACGCTCATCCTGAAGCCGCGCATTCTGCTGATGGACGAACCGTTCGGCGCGCTCGACCCGAAGATTCGCCTGCGCATGCAGGAGTTGCTCATCCAGTTGTGGAAGGAGCAGCAGGGCACGGTCTTCCTCGTCACGCACTCGGTCGAGGAGGCGGTGTATCTCGGCGACCGCGTTTTCGTGATGGCCGCCAAACCCGGCCGGCTGGTGGAGATTCTCAAGGTGCCGCGGCCCGAGGGATCGCCCGAGGAAAACCGGCGCAAGCCGTGGTTCATCAATTTCAGCCAGGAACTGCTGCGCAAGCTGGAGCAGGAAGAGCCGGCCGCGGGAGTGAAGGTGTGAAGTCGCTCGTCGAAAAAGGCTGTGGCCGGCACTTTGGACTGCGGCGAGTTCTCGCCGCTTTTGCGCAGGCGACTTGTCGCCGTCGAAGCTGTCAGGCGCCCGAATGCTGGCGAACCGCTGAAACGCGGCCCGGCTTTGCCGACAGGTCGGCAAAGCGCCCAAAGCGGCGACAAGTCTCCGCACTCCAAATCCAGTGCGCCTCTGCGCCTTCGCGTCTTGGCGTTGAAATCAAGAGCAAGTCGCCCTTGCTGAGAAATTTTCCATGTTCGAGCCGATCCCAATCCGTTAGATTCCGCCGCACCCGATAATGGACCCGCAACCGCCCAGTTATCATCGCGAGTTTCTGAAAAGCCCGCAGCACGCGGCGCTCGGCTTGCTGACGCTCGGCGTCGGCTTCATGACCGGGATGGTGCTGCCGCTCATTGCCGGCGCAACAGCCTACGCCCTGGGCTGGATTTACCTGCCTGACATGCCGTTCTTCCGCCGCTCGATCGATCTCCGGCGCGAAGCCGCCGAGCGCGCCGCCCTGCACGCGCAGGTCGAGCAGTTCAAGGCCCGTCGCGATAACCTGCTCCACTCCCTTTCCCCGAGCCGCCGCGGACGCTACAACGCGCTGGCCGAGGTTTGCCGTGATATCGAACGCGCCAGCGCCGAAAACTCGTTCACGCCCGATCAGCCGGCCAACGACCCGCGCCTCCGCAAGCTGGATGAGTTGATGTGGACCTTCCTGCGCCTCCTCGGCATCGAGGAATCGCTCGACCGTTTTCTCGAGACCGAGCGGCGCGACGACATCCCGCGTCTCCTGGGGGAAGCCGAAACCGAAGCGAAGCGGCTCACGGACGAGTTGGAGGCGCTCAAGGCCAGGGGCGCGAGCGCCACGCTGGACACCAAGCAGCGCTACCTCGGCTCGCGCCTGGAGCGGCTGGAGGTTCTGCGCAAGCGCCAGCAGCGCATCGAACAGGCGCAGGCGAATCTCGCGCTGGTGGTTTCCGAGCAGGACCGGCTCGACCAGCAGATCAAACTCATCCGCGCCGATGCGGTGGCCAGCAAGAACGCCGACGCGCTCACCGCACGCATCGACGCCACCGTCGAGCATCTCGACCAGACCAACAAATGGCTCGCCGAGATGGACGAGTTCAAGGATCTGGTGGGCGACATGCCGCCGACCGAATCGCGCGTGGGCTACGCGCCGACGATTCCGCCCCCCCTCGTGCAGGGCCAGCCGACGCCGCGCCCGCGCATTGTCGTCAGGCAACGGGAAGGAAACTGATCGGCGCTGACCGTCGCGCGGAAGTGCAGGCGGAACCGGCACCTTGCAAACGGACGGCTGCGTCCAGCATTGGAAACCAAAAGGGAGGCGTAGGCCAACTTGCGAAACCCGGTTGCCGGAGAACGGTCGAAAGAATTACAGAATGGAGAGTTTTATCTTGCATTCCCGGCACCGCTTCAATACTGCTAACGCCATTCTAAATTATGCCGGTTATGTCAGGACGCTCGTGCGCAAGATTCGTTCGTCACGGCGCGGTTCTCCTTCAAGAACCGCTGTCTCCATTCCCGGCCAGCAACCGCCAATGACGCTGTCACCTTTCAAGCATTTTACTCAACCCCTCCCCTAACTCAGCACCGTATGCAAACCCAGCCCCACTCCTCACTGCAAAACGCCTCCGGTCGCGATGTCTCCCAACCGTCGCGCCTGACTCGACTCAACCCCAGCGCCGGCCTCACCGCCCAGGCAGCACCTCCGCCAAAATTTATGAAAACCACCAACCGACTCCTCTCTCTCCTCATCGCGCTCATCTGCCTCGCGACTTCGTGGCAGGGCCGCGCGGCCAACATCGTTTGGGTGAGCGATCAGCCCAACGTCCATCCCAGTCTCGTCGGCACGCCGGCGTTTTGGTCCAGCCCGATCCAAGGCGTAACGGACGACGTCTTTGTCATCATGCTCCAGAATGCGGGGCACAACGTGGTGCGCTTCACCTCTGACGACAATGGCGCCACTTTGCTCACTGCGGCGCAGATCGCTGACCTGAACACGAATGACCTGATTATCGTCGGGCGCGCCACCGGAAGCGGATTCACCAGTGGAAACCAGGGCGTTCAGTGGAACACAGCCATCACCAAGCCCGTGATTGTGCAAAGTCCGTTCCTGACCCGCACCGCGAACTTGGGATTTTTCACCGGGGCCACCGCTTTGAATGGCGTGCCCGGACCCCTGGTTGCGACCACTCCGACGGATCCGGAGACCGGCTATTTGTTCAGCCTCTTTGGTACGACGTTCGCGAATGGCAGCATCAGCGCGAGCAACTACGACTTCACGCTGGAGCAAAGCACCAGCCAGACCACCGACAACCCGGTTGCGGGGGCCAACCTCCTCGCCACGGGTTGGGGAACGAATAAAGTGATCGTGGAACTGCCGTCCGGCACTGCGGTGCGCGGTGGCAATCTCGCCGGCTATCGTCTCTATTTCGCCAGCGGCAATCGTGAAGCATCCTCCCTTACCACCGCCGGCAACAACAACCTCACCCCCACTGGCGTCACGCTGTTCCTCCGCGCCGTTAATCTCGCTTTGAACAATGGCGTGGCCCCGAACTTGGGCGCCGCCCCCGTGCTCACCACTTCTCCGGCCGGTGCCTACTCCGTCTGCACCCGCACTCCGCTGACGCTGACTTCCGCCGCCACGGGCGAGAATCCGCTTTATTTCCAGTGGTTTTCCAACGATGTCGCGATTCCATTCGGCACCAATGCCGTTCTGACCTTCGCTCCCGACGACGCCAGCGCCGGTAATTACGTCGTCGTGGTCAGCAACGCGGTCGCCGGCCTCACGGCGGTGACCAGCGCCCCGGCGGTGGTTACCATCACCGGCATCGGCACCACTAACTCGATCGTCGCCAATCAAACGGTTTGCCCAAACTCTCCCGCAACCTTCACCACTACGGCCGATGGCCCAGGGACGCTGTACTATACCTGGCGCAAAGACGGCGCCATTGTTCAGGATCCGGCGGTGAACAACTCGTCCACCTTCACCATTGCCTCGGTGTCTCCGGCGGATGGCGGAACCTATTCCGTCTCGGTCTTAGGCGACTGCAACACCTCCAGCAACAACTTCACCCTCACGGTCGTCGCTCCGCCCGTTATCACCGTTCAGCCGCGGAACCAGAACACCCCGATGGGCAATGGCGCGGTCTTCACCGTCACGGCCACCGCTGCGCAGGCGATCACCTACCAATGGCAGATCAACGGAGTGGATGCGATTGACGGAGCGAACGTCACCGGCGCCACCACCCCCATCTTTGCCGTCTCGAACCTCACCCTTCTGGATTCCGGCAAGACGGTGTCTGTCGTCGCCACCTCGTGCGGGGGATCGACCCCCAGCACGGCGGCCCTCCTGACCGTGACCCCGATTTCGGGCATCAGCTTCGATTTCAATTCGCCGCTCCAGTTCACCAACACGCCCTATTACATGGTCTATAATGACTGGATCAGTAGTTCTCTCCAAACCCCGGTGACGGTTGCCGAATCGCCCATCGGTGGTGTCGGTCCTTTCCCAGGCAGCGGTTCCCTCGACCTCATTCCAAATAACGGAACAGTGAACAGCGCGTTCCTTCTGCCAGTTTCGTTTGATTTCTCTCTTCCGGGCAAGACTCTCACCGCCTCCGCAATGGTGAAGATCAAGACCCCGGTGAATAACAACCGCAATACCCAGATCGCTTTCTGCACTTCGACCAACGGAGATTTGGACAATAACGTGGACCGCGTTTACATGAGCGCGATTCTCCAAGCTACGGCCCAGCCCGCGCTGACCTACCAGATTCGCACGGGCAACAAGCCGACCGCGGCCAACGCCTTCCAGGAAGGCAACAACTCGGCCAACCTCACGCTCGTTGTCAGCAACTGGTATCGTCTGACGGCGACTTTCGTCAACACGCCGACTGCTGTCCCCGGCACCTACACGGCCACCGTTACCCTGGACCACATGGGGACGGATGGCTTGGCAAGCCCCTCCACCCTGGCGACCATCGGCGGCGTTACCATCACCAACGTCAATGCGACCTCGGCGAGGAATCTGTATTTCGTTGTCCGCGGCATTGAAAACTGTGGCATTGAGGCATGGGATAACTTCCATGCCAGCACGACGACAGGCGATATTGCCTTTGTCCAACAGCCGCAGAACCAGACGGTGCTGCAAGGACGCCGGGCAACCTTCAAGGCCTTGGTGGATGGCAGCGGTCCGTACACCTATCAGTGGATGAAGGATGGCTCGCCCATTGCCGGTGCGACGTCCTGGAAATACATGACCCCGCCTGTCGCCGCCGCGGATGCCGGCTCCTACAGCGTCACCGTGACCGGGACGACCTTCCCGGAGGACAGCTCGGCCGCCACCTTGACCGTTGCTCCGGATCCGCTGGTCGTGGTGGGCGCGGGCAGCGTGGACGGCACCACCGTTGGCGTGGAATTCAATCAACCAGTTGATCTGATCTCAGCGGGAAATCCTGCCAGCTATCTCATCAACGGCGCGGCCCCGGTCGCGGCGCGCGTCTATAAAACCTCCGTTGGCCCGATGGGTCCTGGCGGCATTTATGTGATCCTGACTCCCGCCACCATCCTGGCGGCTGACTTCACCCTCAGCGCCCCTGGCGTTAAGGATCTCGGCGGCAACGCGATTGGCACAGCCACGAGTCCGAGCGGTTTCTTTGCCGGAATGACCGGCGTGGATATCAACCCCCTCGCCACCGCTCCGCAGGGCGAGAACTACTGCTTCGGGCCTGGCAAGTTCATCGTCATGGGAGGTGGCGCCGACATCTCGAGCACAGCCGACCAGGCCCGCTATGTTTACACACAGAAATCTGGCGACTTCGATGTGAAGGTGAAGGTGCCGTATCTCGATGTGGTCCGCAGCTTCACCAAGGCGGGCTTTCTTGTGCGCAGGTCACTAGATCCGTTTGACCAGATGGTATCAGCGAATTTGAACCCGATGTGGCCAGGCAGCAATCGCTCTGAAGGCAGTCGCCGTGACAATCCCAACGTGACCGCCGTCGGTTGGGGCAACAACCCCACCTACAACCTGGCGTGGTATCCTGACGCCTGGTTGCGTTTACGCCGCGTCGGCAACACCTTCCTGCGCTACAGCAGCACCAACGGGGTGAACTGGCTGTTCGATGGACAAACTTCGATCATTCTGCCCGAGACCCTTTATCAGGGCGTGGTAGTCAGTGCGCAAGCGAACAACAACATAGCCAACGCCCAGTTTGACAGCCTCGGCGATTTCGCTGGATACCCCGGCGCCACGATCGCCATCGTCACCCAGCCGGCCAGCTTCACCATCAACGCCGGCTCTTCCTACACCGACACCATTGTCGCCACCGTTTCCGGCGGCAGCATTCCCGCCAGCGCCGGGGAACTGGCTTATCTCTGGCAGCGCAACGATGGTTCCGGCAACTGGACCAACCTCCTGACCGCCGGGGCGACGAACAACACCGTTGCCATTGGACCGCTCTTCATCACCGACAACGGCGCCCAGTTCCGCAGCGTGCTCCGGGCTCCGGGCGCCACCGAAGTGGTCAGTTCCACCTTCACCGCCACCGTCAACGATACGGCGGTGCCCACCGTCGCATCCTCCTCGATCGCTCCAGGATGGTCCGTCAACAGCATCGTGATCACCTTCGCGGAACCTGTTTCGCCGATTACCGCGACCAATGCAGCCAATTACAGCGTGACCAACTCGGCTGGGTTCGACATGGGCGTGGCCAGCGTGGCCTTCCTGGGCGCTGACCCGCGCACGGTGGTCATCACCACGGTCAGCCCGCTTGTCGCCGACCGCTATGGTGTGGTGATCAACAACGTGCAAGACCTCAACGGGCTCACCATCGCCGCCAACACGTTGCGGACCATCGTCCAGCAAGCCGCGGCCCCGGGCGCTCCGGTCGTTGTGGAGTACTACCATGGATTGCAGAACACCCCGGCGGACATCACCACGCTGACCGGAAACATCAAGTACACTCAGGACACGCCGGACCTGGTGGTCTATAGCAACGTCTTCGGCATCAATCCGCTCAATGCCAACCTGCCGGACACCTTCAATAACTACGGCGTGAAGATGTTCACCTACTTCGTGCCTCCCACCAGCGGCGCCTACAAGTTCTACATCCGTGCGGACGACTACGCGCAGTTCCTCATGAACACCAACGCCACAGACAGCGTGAATCCAGCAGGAGCCGTGTTGCAGTATTCGCTGACTGGTGCCCAGTCGGCTTATGCGGCGGCGAGAAGCGTCACGAACACGCTGGTCGGCGGGCAGGCCTACTATATGGAGTTGCGTTTCAAGGAAACGACCGGTGGCGACGGCGGCACCGTGGCCGTGCGCACCGACAACACCGTCCCAGGCCAGGGCGAAGTGATTCCGGGGACGCAATGCCTGTTTCCGGCGGCCTTGGTGAAGCCCACTCCGGTCGTCGTGGAACTCTATACCGGCTACCAGGGGCGGCAGACGGGGAACGGCCAGATCGACCAACTGATCACCAGCACCAACTTCCCCGGAAGCAGCTACATTACCGACACGATCAATTACAATTACATCGCAAACACGCCCCCTGTTTACGGTTACTCCAGGTACTTTGGCTACAACACGAATTTGTCCCAGCTCCAGGGCACGTTTGACAACTACGTGGGCCGCTTGATGAGCTACTTCGTGGCGCCCAGCACTGGACTCTACAAGTTCTACATCCGCAGCGACGATTCCTCCCAATTGTGGATGAACACCAACGCGGTCAACAGTACCGACCCCGCAGGCAAATCGCTCCTTGGCCAGTTGGGCGCCTCCACCGCCGCCCAAACCCTCGTTGCCCAGAACGTCTCGCTGGTCGGCGGACAGAAATACTACCTCGAAGGTCTCTGGCGCGAAGGTGGTGGTGGTGACGGCATGACGGTCGCCGTTCGCTCTCAGGGCGACGCCGCCGTGCCGACCGCGCAGGATGTCATCCCAGGAAACTTGCTGGAGCTTCCGACGCCGCTCGCTCACATCGGAGCGGTCAGCCTGACGAGCATCGTGCCGGCCAATCCGACCGTATCTGATGGCCAATCCATCACCCTGGCTGCCGCCGGCATCGGGGGCGCGCCTCCTTACGGAACCATCTGGCTTCGCGACGGGGTCCAGGTTCTTTGGAATTCCATCACCAACATCACTCCGAACCTCACCTTGGCCGATAACGGCACCGTGTACACCCTGGTTGTGACCAACCTGTTCAGTCGGGTTGAGCGTTCCACCACGGTCACCGTCTTGGCGGACACCACTGCGCCAACAGTCGTGCGCACCGTGGGCTGGCGCTACAATGACGGTTTCACCCTCGAATTCAGCGAAGCGTTGGATCCGACCTCGGCCACCTTCCTTGCCAACTACCAGGTCAGCGGCGGACTGCGCATCCTCAGCGCCACCCTGGATCCCACGCGGCGGAACATTGTCTCGCTACAAACGGTGCCGCAAGCGATGAACACCACCTACACTGTCACCATCAACGGAGTGAAGGATGCTTCCTCCACCGGTAACACGATTGCCGCCACCGCTACCACGTTCTCGACGTGGTCCGTGGGTGGCAACGGACTCATGGTGGAGCTTTGGACCAACATCATCGGCGGCGCCATCGCTGACTTGACGGGGCAGCCCAAGTTCCAAGCGAACCTGCCGGACGTGACCTACTACACCAACACGTTTGGCGTGGGCAGATACAACGAAAACACCGGGCTGGAGAACTATGGCGCGCGCGTCAGCGGCTATTTCGTCCCGACCAACACCGCGCTCTACCGGTTCTATACCCGGAGTGACGACGCATCTCAGATCTGGATGAACATCAACAGCACGGACAGCGAGAATCCTGCCGGTCGCACCATGCTGGTGCACCAGCCCGGCGCCAACCAGAATATGGTGACCCCGCTCGCGCAGTCTGTGCCAGTCGCCCTCACCGCGGGCCAGCGCTACTATATCGAAGGTCTGCTCAAGGAAGGTACTGGTGGCGACTACCTGCTCGTGGCCTTCCGCGAATGCGATGCCAATGGCACCGCTCTGGCCGGCACCCCCGCTGATGCGGCGACTTCCATCGCCATGGCTGGCTCGTTCGGCGGCGTTCCCGGCAATCCTGACCTCGTGCAGATCACCGGCACTCCGCCGCCTGATCTGACTGTCTTCGAAAATGATTTGATCAACCTCGTGCTGACGGCATCAGTTCCGCCGTCTCACCAGTTCGCCACCACCTATCAGTGGCAGAAGTTCGACGGTGCGGCCTTCACCAACATCCCGGGCGCCACCGCCAGCAACCTGTCCTTCTTCGTTCCTTTCGCCGACGACGGCGCCCGTTACAAAATCCTTTTCTCCGCGCCTGGCCGGTCGGACAGCTACATCACCACACTGCATGTCATGCAAGACACGACGGCTCCGTATGTCGTTTCGGCCAGCAGCCTGAACGGCACGAACATCGACCTCACCTTCAATGAGAACGTCGATCCGGTAACGGGTGCCGACTATCTCTCCTACACGATCAATGACGGCAGTCTCATCTACCCTACCGCTGCCGTCATCAAGCAGAATGGCCTTTCCGTGACACTGACGCTCAGTGAATCCATGGGCTCTGCCGGGACGCCATTTAGTGTCTCCTGGATTGGGGTGCAGGATACTGCATCGTTTCCCAACGCCAGCGATGGCACCACCAACGGCTATGTGCAAGGATTCGTGCCCGAGGACGTGGGCGCGCCTCCCGGAGCTGGCTCCAGCTTCAGCAGCGTGCCGAATGAAATCGACGTCATCGCCGGTGGTGCCGACATCTGGAACGTCGCCGATCAGGGTCACTTCACCCTGACCCCGCGCTCCGGTGACTTCGACATCTGGGCCCGCGTGCAGAGCCTCAGCCGCGCTGCAGGCGACGCCGACGGCATCACCAAGGGCGGTTTGATGGTTCGCCAAAGCATCAGTGCCAACTCGATCAAGGTCCAATACCTGGCCGAACCGCCCGCGTCGATCGGCGGGCGTGATCGCTACGAAGACGGCCAGAGGCCGACGGTCGGTGCAGCCACTGCGGCCTGGACTGGCGGTGCCGCCGTCTTCACCCCCGCCGGCATGCCCAACGCCTGGATGCGCATCAAACGCACCGGGAACCTGTTCACCTCCTTCCGCAGTGTTGACGGCACGAACTGGATTCAGGCCACGACCGACCTCCTGTTCATGACTGACCCAGTGCTGGTTGGTTTGGCCACCACGGCCCACGTCCCGGCGCCCTCGGCGTCCACCACGCTGGCGCAGTATCGCGACATTCATATTCCGTTGCCGCCCGTGATCCTGACGCAGCCGACACCGGCCGATCAGACCGTCGGACTGGGTGCCAGCATCAGCTACTCGGTGGTCGCTTCGAGCATGCCGAACAGCGGCACGATGACCTACCAATGGTTCCGCAATGGCTCGCCATTGCCGGGTCAGAACAGCGCGACCTTGTCTCTACCCGGTGCCAGCGTCATCGATTCGGGCACTTATACTGTCAAGGTGGCCAACGATGGTGGTGCCACGTTCAGCGCGGCCTGCTTGCTGGTCGTCACCAACGATCTTCCGGTGGTGGTGGGCGAGACCAACAGCGTCGTCGTCAATGGCACGCTTAGCCTGAACGTGAGCGACTTGCTCCTCAACGACCAGGATCCAGAAGCCAATCCATTGTCGGTCATTGGCGTCAGTGGCATGTATCCGGTGACGGTGGCGACCAACTTCGACGAGGGAACGCTCGCGAACAGCACACTGTACTTCAACGCAGCGGCGGGAGCCGGCACATGGAATCCGACTCTCGGTGTGAATGGTAGTGGTGGTATTGTCTTCACCCCGGTCGGTGTGGGTAGCGCGGAGTCTGCGCTCGTCATTGACGAATTGACCCCGGGCAAACGCGTTTCAGCCTTCACGGCTTCGTTCAAGCTGCGGTTCTCTGATCCAAGCGCCCAGGCGGCGGACGGTTTCAGCTTCAATTTCGCTCCAAACCTGGTCAACGGCACTGCGGGTGGCGAGAATGGAGTGGGTACCGGTTTCTCCTTCTGCTACGACGCCTTCCAGTTCGTTCCCCTGAACATCGGGGCGGCTTACACCGCGCCCGGTGGCAGCGTGGCCTACACCTCTGGCCTGAAGCTCAACTACAATGGCATCATCATCGCCGGGGTTCAGATTCCGACGTGGCTCGCCGACCGTTACGTGCCGGTGTCCATCACCGTCTCTGCTGAGGGCGTGGCCACCGTGCTGGTGGATGGCACGAACGTATTCGGCAATATCGTGCTCCCGAACTACGCCCCGAGTCAGGGCCGTTTCGGCCTCTACGGGCGCACGGGTGGCCAGTACATGTCGCAACGGCTCGATGACCTGAGCATCACAGTTCTCACCGCCGACACCGCGCTGGACTGCAGCCTCAACGGCACCCGTTACGGCAATGCCCGCACCGCCGATGGGTTCCTGCACCTGACCGACGCCGTCGTCGGGCAGTCCGGTTCGTTCATCGTCAACGAACTGACCCCGGGCGTGAATGTCAAATCGTTCACCGCCGACTTCAAGCTCCGCATCGGCCAGGGCAGCGGCAACGCCGCCGATGGCTTCAGCTTGAATTTCGCCAGCGACCTGCCCAACGCTGCCGCCGGCGCGACCGGCGCAGAGGAAGGCGTGGGCACCGGTCTGTCACTGTGCGTCAGGAACTACCCGACCGGCGGTCCGGGGGCTCCCGCAGTTAAGGTCAAATGGGCCGGAGTGGAGCTTGGCGCGGTGCTGATCCCGAAATGGAACAATGCGAGCTTCATACCGGTGAGCATCAACCTCCAGGACGGTGGGGCACTGACCGTGAACATCGACGGAACCAACGTCGTCACGGCCTTCCCGACCGGCTATGCGCCGACCGCTGGCCGGTTCGGATTCTTCGCCCGCACGGGTGGCGAATACGAGACGCACTGGGTGGACGATGTCGCCATCAACGTGGTGGATGTCAACAATGCCGCCGGTCAGTTCGTGGCCGACTTCACTGGCTGCGGTTCGGCCACGGTGGGTTTGACCAATGGCGTGGTGACCTACCTACCGCCGGCGGATGCCTGCGGCGTCTCTGACACCTTCTACTACCTCGTCAGCGACGGCCAGTTGGGTGGCGCGGTGGTGGATAGCGTGCGGGTCAATCTGACCTGCGGCGGCGCACCGATGCTCTCCGTCGGACAAGTGACTCCTGGGGGCGACCTGGTCCTCGCATGGCCTGACACCGGCACTGGAACACTGTATCAGACGACAAGTCTCGCGACACCGATCTCGTGGACTCCCGTCGCCGTGACGCCCATATTGGTCAACGGCCAGTGGGTCGCCACCATTCCGGCACCCAGCGTGCCGACCTTCTACGTGCTGCGTAATCCGTGATGGCCTGAAGCAGCCATGAATTCAAAGAGCCGGGCCGCGAGGCCCGGCTTTCTTTCTGTACGTTTTCCGCTGAAGATTGGTAAATGGCTGCCCGCAAGGTTTTGATTTTCCTCACGAATCAGCCTTGTTCAATTTCCGCTTTAATCTGAGCACTTGCCATCGCCCGGACTGCTTCCTAAAGTTTCAGCAGTTCAACAACCTGCCGGCGGGTCCATTCTGGCTCTGCCGGCTTTGCTCATGTTTAAGATCGTTGCCGCCCAATTCCTCGCGCCCGATGTGAAATTGTTTCGCATCGAGGCACCCCGCATCGCCCGCAAACGCCAGGCGGGCCAGTTCATCATCCTGCGAATCCACGAGGAGGGGGAGCGCATCCCGCTCACCATCGCGGATTCCGACACCGCCGATGGCACCATCACCATCATCGTGCAGGGCGTGGGCAAGACCACCAGGCTGCTCAACACCCTCAACGCGGGGGCCTCGATTCGCGATGTCGTGGGACCGCTCGGGCAGCCTTCCGAGGTTCATCTTTACGGCACCGCGGTGGTGATCGGGGGCGGCCTGGGGGCGGCCATCGCCTATCCCACGGCCAAGGCGCTGAAGCAGGCCGGCAACCACGTCATCTCCATCGTCGGCGCGCGCTCGAAGAATCTCGTGATCCTGGAGCCGGAAATACGCGCCATCAGTGATGAGACCTTCATCACCACCGACGACGGCACCTACGCCGAGAAAGGCTTCGTCACCGACAAACTCAAGGCGATGATCGCCGAGGGGCGAAAGATTGACTTCGTCCTCGCCGTCGGCCCGGTGCCGATGATGCGCGCGGTGGCCGAGGTCACCAGGCCGCACGGCATCAAGACCATGGCCAGCATGAATCCCATCATGGTCGATGGCACCGGCATGTGTGGAGGCTGCCGCGTGGTTGTCGGCGGCAAGAGCAAGTTCGCCTGCGTGGACGGGCCGGAGTTCGACGCCCACCAGATGGATTTCGCCACGCTGATTTCCCGCAACTCGATGTATCGGGATGCGGAGCGGCGTGCGCTTGATGCCTTCAACCAGAATCCCGAGCCGCATGTGCCCGGCGGCGCCGGCTGCAAGCTCGCGGAACAGCATCCCGAAGTCGCCACCCCTTGTTCTTCCTCCCAATGAGCAACTCACTGCCGCCCAAAGAACGCATGAAGATCCACCGGCAGGAGATGCCGGAACAGGATGCGAAGGAACGCGCGCACAACTTCTGTGAAGTCAACCTCGGCCTCGAAAGTGTCGCAGCCAAACAGGAAGCCCTGCGCTGCCTCCAATGCAAGGCGCAGCAATGCTTCGCCGGCTGTCCGGTGGGCGTGAAGATCAAGGACTTCGTGGATCTCGTCGTGGCGGGTGATTTTCTCGGAGCCGCCG
Organism: Limisphaerales bacterium; assembly: GCA_038249465.1. Classification (GTDB taxonomy): domain Bacteria; phylum Verrucomicrobiota; class Verrucomicrobiia; order Limisphaerales; family JBBRWD01; genus JBBRWD01. Next base: position 20,796 of record JBBRWD010000072.1, read on the forward strand.
CCAAGCTGCGTGAAGACAACGTCCTGCCGGCCATTACCGGACGCGTCTGTCCGCAGGAGGAGCAGTGTGAAGGAGTGTGCATTCTCGGCAAGCATGGTGAACCGGTGGCTGTGGGGAATCTCGAACGGTTCGTGGCGGACTACGAGCGCAGCGTCGGCCGCGTCGGCCTGCCGCCAAACGCCCCTCCCACCGGCAAGCGTGTGGCCATCATCGGCAGCGGTCCCACCGCGCTCAGCGCTGCGGGCGATCTCATCCAGAAAGGCCACCAAGTCACCGTTCTCGAGGCGCTGCACGAGATCGGCGGCGTGCTCCTTTACGGCATCCCCGAGTTCCGGCTGCCGAAGGAAATTGTGCGCGATGAAGTCGCCAACCTCGCCAAGATGGGCGTCGAGTTCCGCACCAATGTCGTCGTGGGCCGCACCGTGACCGTCGATGAGTTGCTCGGTGAGGAAGGCTATCACGCCGTGCTCGTCGCCACCGGCGCCGGTTTGCCGACGTTTCTCGACATCCCCGGCGAGAACCTGTGCGGCGTTTATTCGGCCAACGAATTTCTCACGCGGGTCAACCTGATGAAGGCCCACCTCCCGGGCCACGATCAGCCCGTCTATGACTGCCGCGACCGGGACGTCGCCGTCGTCGGTGGCGGCAACACCGCCATGGACGCCGTCCGCACGGCGCTGCGCCTCGGCGCGAAGAACGCCTTCATCATTTATCGCCGCTCGGAGGCCGAGATGCCGGCCCGCATCGAGGAAGTGAAACATGCGAAGCAGGAGGGCGTGCAATTCCTCACGCTCAACAACCCGGTCGAATTCCTGGGCGACGAGAAGGGATTCCTGCGCGCGGCGAAGTTGATCAAGATGGAACTGGGCGAACCCGATGCCTCGGGACGCCGCCGGCCTGTGCCCAAGGCGGGCTCGGAATACGAACTGCCGATGCAGGTGGTCATCATCGCCGTGGGCAACAAGGGCAATCCGTTGGTGCAAGCCACCACGCCGGATTTGAAGACCGTGCGCGGCGGTTACATCGCGGCTGATCCGGAGAAGTTGAAGACTTCCAAACGCGCTGTGTTCGCCGGCGGCGACATCGTCACGGGTGGTGCGACGGTGATCCTGGCGATGGGCGCCGGGCGGCGCGCAGCCAAATCCATCGACGAATTTCTCCGCACCGGCGAGTGGTGAGATGAGGCGGGGCCGCCCCGCATTACCGGATTCATCGTCCTTGGAATTCAACATTGGGAGACCGCAGCCTGTGGGACGGGTTTGCAACCCGTCTCTCCGTTCCTCAACGTAAAAGACGGGTTGCAAACCCGTCCCACACTGCCGATCGCAAAATCAACCAGATCACGTCCCCTACCCCACCGGCGCCACATCGACGGACACCTTCAACTGGTGCTTGCCGCTGCCCACGATGACGCCGCGCACCGGGCTGACATCGCTGAAATCGCGTCCGCAGGCCACGATGATGTGGCGTTCGCCAGGAAGAAGGTTGTTCGTTGGATCGAGATCAATCCATCCCGCTTCGCCGCAGAAAACCTGCACCCACGCATGTGAAGCGTCGGCGCCCGTGAGCTTGGGACGGCCGGGCGGCGGCAGCGTTTCGAGGTAGCCGCTGACATAGCGCGCCGGCAATCCCAACGAGCGCAGGCAGGCGATCTGGAACTGCGCGAAGTCCTGGCACACACCCTTGCGTTCCGCGAAGACCTGTTCCAGCGGCGTGGCCACGGTCGTGGCCTTCGGGTCAAATTTGAAGTCCTCAAAAATGCGCCGCGTGAGCTGCATGGCCCCGACCATTATCGGCTGCTGCACGGGAAAAGACGACGCGGCGTAGGCCGCAAACTCGTCCCGGCGTCGGACCAGCGGCGAGTCAAAGGTGAACTGGCTGGCCTCGCGCGCCCCGGGCGCGCCCGCTCGACAGTCTTCACGCAGGGTCTCCCAGGCGGGCGTCTGTTCCGCGATGGGCGGCTCGCCAGCCAGCACTTCAATCTGACTGCGCGCCGTTATCTCCAGGGTCTGGTGCGCGCCCTCGACAGTGAGAAAGCCCGCGGTGTTGCCGAAGTAATCTTCGCGCGTGGTCTGCACCATCGGCGCGGGATTCACCTCCAGCCGGAAATCCAGCACGCGCTGGCGCGGCAGCGTGCGCGGCGTGACCCGCACGATGTGATGCGAGACCGACACCGCGTTGTCGTACTGGTAGAGGGTGCGATGGACGAGTTGATAGAGCACGTCAGTTCAACTAAGACGCGGATCGGCGTGGCTGAAATAATGGTGCGTCAGCAAATCGGACAGCTTGCGCAAATCCGCCGCCGTCGCTGCGAGCAAGCCGGACACGGCCGGCGGCACGGCGGCGTGCGGAGCCACTTCCATGGTTTCGAGATTCACCGCGGCAAAGCGCAGTTTCATCTCCCGGAGAACCTGCTCCTCCGGGGCGGGACGCGGCGCCGAGGCATCGCGCGGCAGATGCGCGACGCGCTCTTCCAGCATGTCGAGTTGGAAGATCAGCGAGCGCGGATTGGACTCCTCGGCCAGCAGCAGGCCGAGCACGCCGGCCCATTGCGGCACGGCAAAATAGCGCCGTCGATAAGTGATGACGCTGTCACCGATTTCGAGCAGTGGCTCCAGAATCACCGCGCCCTCGGCGCCGACGGCCAGCGCCGCCTGGACCAGCGTGATCACGTTGGCCGCGCGTTCGAGTCGCCGGCCCACCTCGAGAAACCGCCAGCCGTGACCACGGGTCATGTTCTCGCCCGCCAGCCCGCTGAAGGCCGCGAGATCGAAGAGCAACGTGTTGAGGACGTTCAACGCCTCGGTCAGCGGAATCTTTCCCGGCTTGAGCCGCGCATCGGACTGGAGCTTGTTGAAGATGCGCCAACTATCCGAGGTGAACCGGTCCCGCACCACGAAGGCGATGTGCCGCAGGCGATCGAGCACTTCCCGCACGGAACCAAGACGGTGCGCCTGGTAAATAAGGGAGAGAATCTCGCGCTCCAGCGGAGCGGACGCACCGGTTTCGCGAAACCGCTCCGAGAGCAAATCCAGCCGGACGCCCAGGCGGACCAGCGCGTTCAATTCCGGCGTCTGCTCGTACCTCGCCTCACCGGCCAGACGCGCGACGAGGCAGCGCAGGATGCGGATGGAATCCTCCAACCGCTCGGCGTAGCGGCCGAGCCAGAAGAGATTCTCCGCCACGCGACTCGGCACTTCAACGGCCGCGCGCTCCATTCGCACCATCTGCTGGGAACCCTGCAAGAGCGTCAGCGAACTGACGGGCCCGTCGCTCAGCACCCAGGTGTCCTTGCTGCCGCCGCCGCTTTGCATCGACACCACCGGGTCGCCCGCCGCGTGGGAGATCCGCGTCAACCCGCCTGGCATCACCGTAAATCCATCGCGCGTGGCGCTGACGAACGCGCGCACCACCAGCGGGCGCGGCTCCAACTGCTGCTGCACCCAGCAGGGCGCGGACGACAGCGCCATCCGTTCCTGCGCGACAAACTCATGCGGGGTGGCGCGCATTTCCGCGATGAGCTTCTCGCGCTGGGTGGAACTCAGATTCGCGCCAAAGGCCGGTTCGCTGCCCAACCCGGCAAACGAACGCTTCACGACCACCGCATCAAGATGGTCGATGACATAATCGAGCTCCTTCGGCTGACCGCACCACCAGGTGGCGACGCCCGGAAGCTTCAATTCTTCGCCGAGCAATTCCCGGCAAAGGCCGGGCAGGAAGGGCTGGAGCGCCGGAGTCTCGACTGCACCACTGCCCAGCGCATTGGCCAGCATCACATTGCCAGCGCGGGCCGCCTCGACCAATCCGGCCACACCGAGGAAGGAATCGGTGCGCAATTCCAGCGGGTCGGAGAAGGTGTCATCCAGGCGCCGCACGATGACGTCCACCGGCTGCAAGCCTTCCAGCGTTTTCAGGAACACGCGCCGATCACGCACGGTGAGATCGGCGCCCTCGACCAGTGGGAAGCCGAGGTATTTGGCGAGATAGACGTGCTCGAAATAAGTCTCGTTGTAGGGGCCGGGCGTGAGCAGAACCACGTTCGGGTGCTCGCGGTGCCGCGGCGCGAGCGAGCGCAGGGTGTCGCGCGTCGATTGGAAGAAGGCCGCCAGGCGCTGGACGCGGCAGTTGCGAAATTCGTCCGGCAACACCCGCGACATGACGATGCGGTTCTCCAGCGCGTAGCCCGCCCCGGAGGGCGCCTGGGTGCGGTCCGAGAGGATCCACCATTGCCCGTCAGCCGAGCGCGCCAGGTCGCACGCATGCATCAACAGGAAGAGGCCCTGCGCGGGTTGCACGCCGTGGCACGGACGAAGGAAGCCGGGATTCGCATACACCAGGGCCGGTGGCAGCAAGCCATCCTTCACCAGGCGCTGCGGTCCGTAGATATCGACGAGAACCTCATTGAGCAGTCGGGTGCGCTGGGCGAGGCCGGCTTCGACCTGCCGCCATTCCTCGGGCGGGATCAGCAGTGGAATGGGATCAAGCTCCCAGGGGCGATCCAGTCCTTGAACATCGCGGTAGATGTTATAGGTGACGCCGTTCTCCCGCAGCATGCGGCGGGCGTTCTCCGCGCGCACCGCCAGTTCGTCGCGGCCGAGACGATCCAGCGATTCCGCCATCTGCTCCCAGTGCGGCCGGCGCGCGCCCTCTGCCGAAACCATCTCGTCAAAAGTCCCCGGCAATGGCGCGTAACCGCCGACCAGAGAGGGCGGCGGCGGCAGCGGAGATTCGGTCGTCTCAGGCGAGGCGCTCATCAGACTGGCGGCGAGAGTGACAGGCGGCGGCGATGGAGGCAATCGTTGCAGGAAATCCGCTGTCGGGGAGGCACGATGAAGCAATACGGGAAGGCGCGGCATCCGTGGCCGCTTCGGATTTCGTCATTGAGGGTTCCTTCACCCTTCGGATTCTGCGATTCGGATGCGCTCACGCTCTCCTCAAATCCAGCGTGAACGGGAAATCCGGATTGGGTTCCGAGGGCGTCACGGACATCGGCCCCGGCGTGTGGCCGAGACGGAAGAATCGGGCCAGTCGGCGGCTTTCGGCTTCGAAGCTGTTCACCGGGAAAGTGTCGTAATTGCGCCCGCCCGGATGCGCGACGTGATACGTACAGCCGCCGAGCGAGCGGCCGTTCCAGGTGTCCACGATGTCGAAAACCAGCGGCGCATGGATGCCGATGGTCGGATGCAGACAATTCGGCGGTTGCCAGGCGCGGTAGCGAACGCCGGCAATGTATTCGCCGTTGGTGCCGGTCGGATGCAGTGGAATCGCGCGACCGCCGACGGCGATCACGTGCCGCTGGTCGATGAGACCCTTCGCCTTGATTTGCACGCGCTCGACGGAGGAATCCACGTAGCGCACCGTGCTGCCGACACCGCCTTCCTCGCCGAGCACGTGCCACGGTTCGAGCGCCTGGCGCAGTTCGAGGCCGATGTTCTTCACTTCAAGATCACCAAACTGAGGGAACCGAAATTCAAAGTGCGGCGCGAACCAGTCGAGCTGCATCGGGTAGCCACTGGTCTGCAGATCCTCGATGACATCTGCGAAATCGCTCCAGACAAAGTGCGGGAGCATCCAGCGATCGTGGAGATCCGTGCCCCAACGGACGAGAGGATTCGCATAAGGCTTCTGCCAAAAACGCGCGACCAGCGTGCGCAGCAGGAGTTGCTGGGCCAGGCTCATCTGCGCGTGTGGCGGCATTTCAAAGGCGCGCATTTCCAGCAACCCAAGGCGGCCGCTGCTGCTGTCAGGCGAGTAAAGCTTGTCGATACTGAACTCGGCGCGATGCGTGTTGCCGGTGGCATCCACGAGCAAATGTCGGAAGAGTCGATCCACGAGCCAGGGAGGGACCGCCGGCTGGAAGCCCGCGCTACCTGACAGGCTGGAAGCCTGTCCCACTACTGCACCGAGTTTCCGGTCCAGTTCCTGAAACGCCACTTCGAGTTCGTAGAGCGAATCGTTGCGCGCCTCGTCCACGCGCGGACTTTGACTGGTCGGTCCGATGAACAGGCCGCTGAAGAGGAATGAGAGCGACGGGTGATTCTGCCAATACGTGAGCAGGCTGCGCAGCAAATCAGGACGGCGCAACAGCGGGCTGTCCGTCGGCGTTGCTCCGCCGATGACGATGTGATTGCCGCCGCCAGTGCCGGTGTGGCGGCCATCGATCATGAACTTCTCGGTGCCCAGCCGCGACTGGCGCGCTTCCTCGTAGAGAACCACGGTACGGTCCACGAGTTCGTTCCAGTTGGTGGACGGATGGAGATTCACCTCGATCACGCCAGGGTCGGGTGTGACCTTGAGCACATTGAGCCGCGGGTCCGCCGGCGGCGTGTAGCCTTCGATGAGGATGGGCGTGCCGAGATGGGCGGCGGTGTCTTCAACGGCAGTGACGAGTTCGAGATAGTCCTCGATCGTGGTCACCGGCGGCATGAAGACATGAAGCCGCCCCTGCCGTGGCTCGACGCACAGCGCGGTGCGCACAATCCACGCGGCGGATTCGCCACGCTTCGGCTGGCGCGTGGTGTCTTCGCGGAACTTGCGGTTCTTCGGCGCGGCGCCTTGCAGGTAAAGCTGGCGAAACTTCTCCCGCTCCGGCAGCGGCGGGCGCGGAATCGTCGGATCAATCTCGCGCAGGTAAGGGTAATCGCCCTCACTCACCCAAGGCAGCGAATCAAGCGGCAGGCGCAAGCCCATCGGCGAATCGCCGGGCGCGAGGTAAAGCCGCTCGGCGCGGAGAAACCACGGGCCGCTGACCCAGCCGGGAGCCTTCGCGCTCGCGGAGCGTTGCATGGGCAGCGCGTGACCGACGACGCTGTCCAGTCCTTGCTCCAGAATTTTCGCCAGGCGCGCGCGCTCCAGTTCGTCCTTCAAGTCCGACTTGTGCGGATCGACATTCACCGGCAGCCGGCGCTCTTTCCAGAGATGGTAAAACGGATCTTCGTAGCCCGGCATGATCCATTTCGGATCCGCGCCCAACCTCGCCGCGAGTGCGGCGATGAATTTATCCGACGCCTCGGCGGTGTGGCCGTAATTCTCCTTCTCGTCCGCGATCAAGTCGTCGCGCTCCCAGATCGGCAGACCGTCCTTGCGCCAGTAGCAACCAAAGGCCCAACGCGGCAGCGGTTCGCCCGGATACCATTTGCCCTGGCCGTGATGAAGGAAGCCGCCGGGAGCGTAGATTTTCTTGAGCCGCTTGAGAAGTTCATCGGCCAGGATGCGCTTGCGCGGACCGAGCGCGGCGGTGTTCCACTCGGCGCCGTCCGGATCGTCGATGGAGACGAACGTCGGCTCGCCGCCCATCGTGAGGCGAACGTCGTGTTCGACGAGATCGGCATCAACCGCGTGGCCGAGTCGCTCAATCGCCTTCCATTGTTCGTCGCTGTAGGGCTTGGTGACGCGCGGCGACTCGTAGATACGCGTCACCTTCATCTCGTGCCTGAACTCACACTTGCACTCGTCCACGACGCCGGTAATCGGCGCAGCGCTGGTCGGATCGGGCGCGCAGGCGAGCGGAACATGTCCCTCGCCCGCCAGCAAACCGCTGGTCGGATCGAGGCCAATCCATCCGGCGCCCGGCAGGTACACTTCGCACCACGCGTGCAAGTCGGTGAAGTCGCGCTCAGTCCCGCTCGGGCCATCGAGCGATTTCACGTCGGCGGTGAGTTGAATCAGGTAACCGCTGACGAAGCGCGCCGCGAGGCCGCAGTGGCGGAACAACTGGCAAAGCAACCACGCCGAGTCACGGCAGGAGCCGCTGGCCTTGGTGAGCGTTTCCTCCGACGTCTGCACGCCCGGCTCCAGGCGGATGACGTATTTGATGTCCTGCCAAAGCTTGCGATTGAGGCCGACGAGGAAGTCGATGGTGCGGGGACTTTCCAATGCGGAACGCGGAATGCGGATTGCGGAATTACCAGTCGGCGCCGCGCTGGAGGAATCGATTCCGGGCAGCAACTCGCGGCAAACCCTCTCCAGATAGGCGGCGAAGTTTGGCGTCAGCGCTGCTTTGAGTCGGAAAGGCTCCAGTTCATGGTCGAGTTGGTGGTCGTATTCAAAAGGGAATCGCTCCGCCCCCGGTTCGAGAAAAAAGTCGAAGGGATTGAACACCGCCATCTCCGCCACCAGATCGACTTCCACCAGCAACTCGCGGGTTGGTTCCGGGAAAGCAAGACGCGCAAGGTAGTTCGACTGCGGATCCTGCTGCCAGTTGATGAAGTGCTTCTCCGGCGCGACGCGAAGCGAGTAGCTCAGGATGCGGGTGCGGCTGTGGGGCGCCGGGCGCAAACGGATAATCTGCGGCCCGAGGAGAACGGGGCGGTCATATTTGTAATGCGTCCGGTGATGGAGCGCGACGTGGATGGACATGAGTCAAAAATCGGAAAGGACATCGAGGCAGGCAACTCCCATGCTCTGGCGGATCAGAACGAGTTCACCATTTGTTTTCGGGTTTACCTGCGACATTTGGATCTCAGGTTCCCGATTGGGACATGCTCTGCGCAAGAATCCGCGGGCCGCGCTTGGATGCCTCCGGCGTTTTCATGGCGAAGAAGGTGTCGAAGATTCCACCGCCAATCTGATTGAGCTTGTTTTGCAGTTCATCCAGATATTCATGCAGCCCGCGATCGACGATGTCGTCCACGCTGCCAAAGGAAAGCTCGGAACAAAGCTGGCCCAGCAATTTCTCAGGCGGATGACGGAACGTGCCCAGCGGCGTTCCAGAGATGGCGTGCAGCGAATCGCGGGCGGTGAGCAGACAGTAATGCACCGCACGCGGAAACGCCCGCTCCAGCAGGAGGAACTCCACCACGGCGCGCGGCGCAATCCGCCCGTGGCGCTTGCGGTACATTTCGAAGGCCGAGGCCGAACGCAGCAATGCAGCCCACTGGATGTCGTCATAGGGCGTGCCCACGTCATCCACCGACCGCAGCAGGATGTAGTACTTCACATCGAGCATGCGCGACGTCTTGTCGGCGCGCTCGAGTTTGCGACCGAGCCGCGAGAAGTGCCACGCCTCGCCGTGATTCATGGTGGCGTCGGTGATGCCGGTGAAGAGATGGCTGGCCAGTTTGACCTCGGAAAAGAACCCCGCGAGTGAATCGAGCTCGCCCGGATTTTGCGCCGCCGACTTCACCATGAGGAAGAATTTGTTCAACTGAAGCCACATCTCGGAGGAGATGATCTCCCTCACACTGCGGGCGTTTTCGCGCGCGGCGCACAGGCAGGAGAGAATCGAGTTGGGATTCTCCGTGTCAAAGGTCAGGAAGCGGATCGCGTTTTCCTGCGTGGCTTCACCGTAGCGCTTTTCAAAATCCTCGTGGTCACCGGTGGTGTTGACCAGCGGGCTCCATTGCTGATCGTGCCGGTCCGGTGAATCGAGCATGAGCTGGAGGTTGACGTCGATGAAGCGCGCCACGTTCTCGGCGCGCTCGATATAGCGGCTCGTCCAATAAATCGACTCAGCAACGCGGCTTAGCATCAGCGAACACCTCCCGCCATCACGGCTTGCGCCGCATGGCCATTGGCTTCCTCGCGTTCAGCGGTCGAGGAATCCGCCTGCACCCAGGTGTCCTTGCTCCCGCCGCCCTGGGATGAATTCACCACCAGCGAACCTTTCTTGAGCGCCACCCGCGTGAGCCCGCCGGGCAACACGAAGATTTCTTTTCCGTAGAGAATGTACGGCCGCAGATCGACATGCCGTCCCTCGAAGTGATCTCCGACAATGGTCGGCACGCGCGAAAGCGCCAGCGTGGGCTGGGCGATGTAATTGCGGGGATTGGCCTTCACCTTCTCGGCGAACTCCGCCTGCTGCGCCTGGGTGGAATGAGGGCCCACCAGCATTCCGTAGCCCCCGGATTCATTGGCCGCCTTGACCACCAGTTCGCCGATGCGCTCCACCACGTACTGCAAATCCTTTTCCTCCGCGCAAATGTAGGTGGGCACGTTCGGCAGGATGATGTCCTCGCCGAGGAAGTATTTGATGATGCGCGGCACGTAGGCGTAAACGACCTTGTCATCCGCCACGCCGGTTCCCGGCGCATTGGCGAGCGCGACGTTGCCAGCCTTGTAGGCTTCCATCAAACCTGGCACGCCGAGCATGGAATCCGGCCGGAAGCATTTCGGATCGAGAAAATCATCATCGATTCGCCGGTAAATCACGTCCACGCGCTCGAAACCCTGCGTCGTGCGCATCAGGACCACACCGTCCTCGACGACCAGATCGCGGCCCTCCACCAATTCCACGCCCATCTGCTGCGCGAGAAACGAATGCTCGAAATACGCCGAGTTGTAGGTGCCCGGCGTGAGCAAAACCACCCGCGGCGTGGACACCGCATCCGGCGCGAGAAACTCCAGCATGTCGCGCAGCTTGAGCGGGTAGTTCGACACGGGGCGGATCTTCGAAGCGGAGAAGACCTTCGGGAAAAGGCTCTTCATCACCTGACGGTTCTCCAGCACGTAGGAAACGCCGGACGGACAGCGCAGGTTGTCCTCCAGCACGTACACCTGCCCATCGGAGTGCCGCACCAGATCAGTGCCGGTGATGTGGCACCAGATTCCCCGCGGCGGATTCCACCCGACGCACTGCTCGCGATACGACTTGGCCGAATAGAGAATGTCCTTTGGCACCACCCCATCCTTGATGCAGCGCTGCTGGTGGTAGATGTCATCGATGAACAGGTTCAGCGCGTGAATGCGTTGCTTGAGACCCTTCTCGATGACGTTCCACTCCGCCGCTGGGACCATGCGCGGGACGAGGTCGAACGGGAAAATCTTCTCCACCCCCGCCTGCTCGCCATAGACGTTGAAGGTGATGCCCATCTGCAGCAGCGTGCGCTCCGCCGCCTGCTGACGACTCAGCAACTCGCCGGCCGGCAGCGCCTCGATGTTCTTGACCAACGGCATCGCCACCCTGCGCGCGTTGCCTCGCTCGTCAAACATCTCGTCGAAAAAGTCGCCGACCTCGTAACCGCCAAATCGCATAGGTAAATCGTTGAGCCATCAAACCGGCAAGCCCCACTGCAGGACTTGATGAACCTCCTTTAGCAATGGCAATGCCATCGCTCTGAGCCGTTGAACAACTCGGTGATTATGGCGGCAAATGCAGGGAAAACAAATGATTGATGAAGGCAGCAGGCCGGCCAAAGGAAAAAGCCTCCATCCTCAACCTGTTTCGCGCTACGCGGGCTGAGCAAAAAGCTGCAAGGCTGACAGTGGCGCTATTCCGCGACCTTGCCCGTAGCGGCCCACTCGCAACCGCGCACAATCAGCTTGCTGACCGCCGGGTGTTTGATGGCCTTGCCATCGTGGCCAAAGGCTTCGTGAAACATGCGGCCCTTGCCATACTCGGCCACGAAGACCAGCGGCTCCGTTTTCTTGCTCCAGTCCGAGTCCGCTTCGACGAGCACAGTGATGGGCGCGTCGCCTTGCAGCTTGGCGTAAAGTTCGTCGTCGGTCTCGAACCCCTCCGAGCCTTTCGTGATCGGATGATCGGAGTTGGCGATCTTCGTCTTGAACGGTGCCCGCGGTCCGTGCCCGGACTTGCCCATCACCCAATACCGGCCGCAAAGCTTGCGGAATTCGTTCCACTCCGGGAACGACGCGCTGGCCAGGTGCGACACCGCGAAGCCTTTTCCGCTGCTGACGAAGTCGAGCAGGTTCTGCTTGGCCGCATCCGACAGCGTTCCCTTCCGATTATAGCGGGTGTAGAAAATGAGTTCGTAGCTCTTCAGCGTGTCGGCCGAATCGAGCGGCTTAAGGTCTTCGCTGACCGTGACGTCGAACTTGCCCGAGGCGAGCAGCACGTCGCGCGTGGCATCCGCCATCTCGCGCCAGTTGTGCGCCGGCACCACGTCATCTCCGGTTATGAGCAGGACGCGAATTTTCTCCGCGGCGGAGGCGCCGGTAAGGAGTGTGAGTTGAGCAACGGCGAGGCCAATGAGAACCAGGGTGGATAAGCGCATAGTTAGAAATGAGGGTTGATGGTTTATATAGGCACACTAAGAAGCTGCCTGCGGACACGGTCAAGCCGATAAACGCTCTCCCGAGGAAAGAGCATCCGCGTAATGCCCCCGGATGCAACCGGGTTGGCGCGCGACGTTGACGTCGCTGCACCGTGTGCCAGCCCGCCGGGCAATGATGGCACCTTTGTCCCCCCGCCTATCGCAGCGGCCTGAAAGCCGCGCGCCGGGGGCAGTGCGCAGATACGACCGAGGACAAACGGCCAGCGGTGCGGATGTGCCGGGGCAACATTGTGACGGAGTCTCTCTTACGGATGTTTCGCCTTGTCCAACTTTTTGAGCTTCGGGTTGATGACCAGCACGCAGTAGGACGAGTTCGGGTTGTTGCGGAAATAGTCCTGGTGATAAACCTCCGCGGCGTAGAATTTCCTCAGCGGCACAATCTCGGTCACGATGGGATCGCTGAAGCGGACGGCGGCAGATTTCTTGGACTTCTCCGCCGCAGCTTTCTGGAGGTCGTCATGGAAGAGAATGATTGATCGGTATTGGGTGCCCGCATCCGCGCCCTGTCGGTTCGGCGTTGTTGGGTCGTGCGCCTCCCAGAACAGGTCGAGGATTTTTTCGTAGGAGATTTTGGCGGGGTCGAACTCAATCTGGATCACCTCGGCGTGACCAGTCTGTCCTCCACAGACTTCTTTGTAGGAGGGATTGAGCGTCGCGCCCCCGGCATAGCCGGAGGTGACGGATTTGACGCCGTCGGCCCTCTCGAAAACAGCTTCGAGGCACCAGAAGCAGCCGCCGCCGATGGAGGCCAGTTGGGTCGGTGCGGGCGCGATGGCGGTGGTTCTCGGTGCCTCAGCGGCAGGCAGAGGGTTGTTGCTCATAAAGATGGAGGCGAGGGCGAGCAGCGACAGGCGGAGCGTCCAACGGTCCAGCGGAAGCATCCGTGTCTGGCGCGGGGAATATGGGATTATTGACATGGTTTTCGTATTCCGAACGCCATTATGTCACAGCCCGGACCCCGTCACAACTCAGGTTGCCAAAAAAAGAGGAACGAAAGGCAAAATTTGCTAGGCCATTGAGCCTCCTTGCTGTAAATGTGCTGCCGATGATTCACGAGAGTGAGCCCATCAACTCCACGACCAATCGGAGTCTCGCACTCCCAACCTCCTCATTTGTTGACGCCTATGGACCTACATCATCCTCTCCTGTCCGAGTTTCCAGAGTTGAAGCAAGCGATCATCAGGCTGATCGCCACGAATGAAGATTTTCGGCTCAGATTAAGGGAATACGACCAAATCGACGACCAGGTTGCCCAGATGGAAGAAGAGCGAATTCACGCCACAGATTGCGAACTCGAGACTCTTAAAATGAAACGGGTGCAACTCAAGGACGCCTTGCTTCACTCCTTGCGAACGCCGGGTGCCTTGCAGATGGCGCACTAAGCCTCCGCTTTTCCTTTATCGCCGCCCGCTTGTCCCGCCGGATAAGTGTTCAGGGCGGCGACTTCCTTTTTGGGGGCAGGGAGCTGACGGAATGAGTCTGGAGACCCTTCCTGAATTCGGATGAACTCCAGGCCGAAATTGAGCCGTCCCGGGCGCTCAGGCCCAGCATGAGTCGATGGCTTTTCCACACCTCCAACGGTCCAGGGGTTGAAGCAGCCCACCCCTCCCATCAGGCTGCGCGAACTCATCACGGCTTAGGCTCCCTTGCCACAAGCACAAGGCTGACTTTGCCTATGAGTTCATTCCTGGGCATGGTCAAATCCAGCATCGCGGCGACATCCCGGGCTCCTGCCACCTACCCCGAAGGTAGTGGCAGGCAGTTCACCTTACTGCATGAGCAGGCTCCTCGCTGTCTTTGGCAGACGCAGTTCGAGATCGGCCATCAACTCCCGGCCGGCTGAGCGCGCTGTTCCCGGGGCAAGCCTCGTCAATCAATTCCACCGCATCGCGCGTAAAATGTTGCTGTCGTGAAAAGTTGCTTGCCATTTGTTTCGCGCCGGGGAAAATCGCGCGTCTTCGTTTGGAACCAAACCGATTTAAATTATGGCTGATAAAGCAAACAAATATCCTGAGAACGTCGCCGGCAAATTTTACGTGGACAACCAGTGCATCGACTGCGACCTGTGCCGCGAAACTGCACCGAATAATTTCCAACGCAACGAAAATGGCGGCTATTCCTACGTGTCCAAGCAGCCCGAGGGTGAAGAGGAAGAGAAGCAATGCAAGGAAGCCATGGAAGGTTGCCCGGTCGAGGCCATCGGCAGCGACGGACCCTAGTTTCCCTCGCCAATTTGCAACGACCCGCAGGTTTCGCCCTGCGGGTTTTTTGCTTTTGATCGGATGGAGGGCCGGGCTTTCGGGTGTTTCCGGCGGCCCCAGCACCGGGTTTCGATGTAGGGCTATTTCATCTGAACGAGGGGCAGCGAGACAGAGCTGTGGAGGAGTGATAAATGACTGGACTTGGGCCGCCCCCTCTTTTTTACCGTGGCCATGCCGAAGCCACAGCCAAGCTGCGAAAACGATCTTTTGCAGCGCATCACCGTGCGCCTCGTCCGCGGCGAGGAACGCGAAACCTTCGACCGGCTCTTGGAGGACCGCCACTATCTGGCCAGCGCCCGCCTGGCCGGCCAGACGCTTCGCTACGTCGCCGAACTCGACGGCGAGTGGGTCGCCTTGCTCACCTTCAGCGCCGCCGCCCTCCATCTCAAGGCCCGCGAAGTCTGGCTCGGCTGGACTCCGCGCCAGCGCGCCCGCCGTCTCGGCCTGGTCGTCAATAACAGCCGCTTCCTCGTCCTGCCCGAGCGCCAGCGCTATCCCAACCTCGCCTCGCGCGTGCTCGGGCTGTGCCTGCGCCGGCTCAGTGAGGACTGGCAGGCCCAGTGGGGGCATCCGGTGCTGGTGGTCGAGAGTTTCGTCGATGAGACGCGCTATCGCGGCACCTGTTACCGCGCCTGCGGGTTTGAGGCTGTCGGTTTAACCGGGGGCTTTGGCCGGGCCAGCCGCGACTTCTATCACGAGCACGGCCAGCCCAAGCAACTTTACTTGCGCGAACTGCGGCCC
>JBBRWD010000073.1:0-35645 GCA_038249465.1 Limisphaerales bacterium
CACTCCGGGCTGGACGCCGGAACCTCGGGAGTGCGAGGGTGAAACGCAGAGCAACGAAACAAACAAACAAGTCCCGGTGCAGCCTGAAAACCTAACTTAATTTCTGCGTTTCGTGGTCCGAACAATGGGGTCCACTTTTCTCAACTCGGCGATCCCAACGAGGATGAGTGGAAAGTCGTTCAATCGCTTTTGCATGACGGCAATCTAGGCTCCCACGCTTTGTCCGTCCTCTGGGAGCGTGTGCCATGGTTTGATTTGCTCGATCGTTTGGGTGCGTGGCCACGATTGCTTGAAGATGAGCGCAATAACTTGGGCGACCGGTGCGCCTATATGCTTAGCGCAGCAGCGATGATGCGTTCTCGTTCTGCCCAGATTGCCACACTTCTCGCGCCGCACCGAAGAAAGGGACCAAAATGGGACCGCCGGTTGCGTCTCCTGATCGATTCCGGCGTTGTGCATCATAGCCGCGAGATGTTCGATCTTGCCCTTGGCTGTGTGGACGATGGCTTGCTGGACGAACTGCACGACGGCAGCTTCTTGCCGCACACTCTTGCCGAACAGCACCCCGCATACGCCACCGAATTTCTGGGGCGTTATCTCGACCGACTGTGCGATTTGGCAAAGCAATGCAACCAAACCAACCCATTCGATGGGAAAGCCAAACATTGCATCAACGACTCCATCATCAAGACGATTGCGGAAAATTCTCCCTTCGAGTTTGCACAGCAGATCGCGCCACGAATTCAGAGACTCATCGCAGCCAATGAGCTTCCTGAGTGCAACGGGCGCGTGCGAGATCAAATCTGGCGCTGCCTTACACTCGGAGCCGAACACAGCTTGGACGATGCTCTCCTTTTTTCCACGGTACGAGCACTTAAGAAACTTGCGGCCACAACGCCGGACGCGGTGTGCGCCTTGACAGACGGATGGCTTGACTTGCCTCACCACACCATCCGTTTTCTCCTGCTGTCCGCATGGTCTGGCAATGGTGCCTTTTTTGCGGAAAAGGCAGCCGCTTATCTCTGCGCCAATCCATCGGCTCTCGACATTGGGTATGACATGCTGATAGGGGAAGGTAACGCAATAGCCGCAATCACCCGAGCATTGCTTGAATCCATCAGCCCACACTGCAGTTCCGAAGCGCACAGCCGCCTCGAAGCAGCGATCCGCGCTTTTCGACCACACCACGCCCGAGAGCAACGCCCGTATCGCGGTGTCGTTAAGTTGGCGTTTATCAGGTCGCTACGTCCTGAACGTCTGGGCCCGGAAACCCACGCAATGCTCGATGAATTGGAACGGAAGTTTCCCAAGGTTGAATTCACACCACCTCACATCAAGCCATTTGGTTTCGTTGAGAGAGCATTACCGGACGTGGCGTTCGACAAAATTCCAGACAAAGAGTGGCTGAAGTTGTTCCGCGCCTACAACAAAGAGGATGCGACGTGGTTACGGCGCGGCCGACGAGTCGATTTGTGGGACGTGCTAGGTCCGCTTCGGGCACGCGCCAAGGCAGAACGGAGGCGCTTTGCCTCCGTAGTCGAGAAGATGGCCGATGATATCCTTCCAGTTTATTTCAGTACTGTCCTTGAAGGCGCCGCGGATGAGAACGCCGATCAGGCGAGCCAGTCCGAGCCATCTCTCGACATGGAAACTCTATGCCGAATGATCGATCGCTTGCATCGACTGCCAGGCCGTCCCTGTGGCCGTGCAATATGCTCAGTCATCTACCGACTTTCTGGGAATGGTGTGCCCGATCGGCTACTGGACGTGGCCGCTAACTACGCTCTGAACGACCCAGATCCTTCTGCTGAGAGCGACGAACACGAAGGTAAGGAACTCGCAATTAACGGTATCAACTCGGTTCGGGGTAGTGCGGCAGATGCTATTGCGAGCCTTTTGTTTAAGCACCCCAGTTTGGCGAAAATCGCCTTGCCTGCCATTGAGGCGCTGACGCGCGATCCCTCGCTTTCCGTGCGCGCAGTCACGGTCCACGCGCTTATTGCCCTATTGAACTGCGACCGCAGTTCCGCTGTGCGCTTGTTTTGTGACCTCTGCGAGAAAGCACCCGCCGTTGGGGGATCGCACTACGTTGAGGACTTCATCTTCTACGCGACGTTCACCCATTATCTTGAACTCCAGCCCCTCTTGCGCAAAATGCTAATCTGCGATGATGCGGAGGTAAAGGCCGTCGCGGCCAAACAGATCTGCCTCGCAGCATTCCGGCATCCCGAGGCTGAAGCAGATGCAGTTTCCGTTTTGTCGGGCGATGAGGTGTGCCGAGAATCGGCTGCCCAGATTTACTCCCACAATCACCTTCACCCATCGGTCAGGGACATCTGCGAGAAGCACCTGATCCCATTGTTCGACGATCCAAGTCCGAGGGTGCGTGGTTCTGCGGGTTGGTTTCTTCACCACATGGGTGAGGTTGCCAGCGGCGGCGATTGGACGATTTTTCTCAAGTACCTCCATAGCGAGGCATTCGGTGACCAGCCTGGTGTGTGCTTGCATGAGATGCAGAAACTCCCGGCTGTGCCAGCCGACGTGATACTCCAAGTTGCCGTGCGTGCAATCGAACTGTTTAGACGCGATGTCGTAAACGAGCCGACAAAGGCCTTTCGGTTTGCCCATTACACGTCTGCACTCGTGGTCCGGCTTTACCGCCAGGCCGCCGATGAAATGACCAAAACGCGCTGTCTTGACTTGCTCGACGAGATGATTTCGCTGGGCTGGAATGATGCAGCAATGGAGATGGAAAAGGCCGAGCGGTAGCCAAACGGAATGACTCATGCAGCCGCGACGGCTGTGCTACTTGGAGGGCGCCCGACTTTTCCACTCCGTCTTCGGGGGCTCGGGCAATCCCTGGGCGCGCGCGGCCGTCCGGAAATGCATCTTGGCAATCTGCGAAAGCTTCGCCGGACCGTGCTGTTCCACGAACGCCTTCGCCATGGCATCCACGGCTGCGGATGCGCCTTTCGGAAGAGTCAGCGCACACGCTTTTCCCGCCTGCGCCAGCCGCGTGACAAATTCATGCCGCGCGAGAATGGAAGCCGCCGCCACCGCGAGGTCCTCTTCGGCCTTGTGGCGCTGCACGAGTTCGATCTCCCGGCCGAGCGGCAGCAGCGCCTTGGCCACCACGTCCTTGCTCGACGCGAATTGATCGCTGATGGCGCGCACCGGCGGCGGGGTCATGCGGGCGCGCTGTTGCATGAGGTTTTCGATGACGCGCGCATGGCCCCAGGCGAGCATGGCGTTCACCGAGCGCATGGTCTTGTAGAGCCGGTTGTAGGCCTCGTTGCCGATGGCCACGACGTTGCAGACGCAGCCCGGCGTGTCGCGAATCAACTCCGCCAGCTCGGCGATCTTGCGGTCGCTGGAGATGTTCTTGGAATCACGGATGCCCGCGTCCTTCCAGGCGCGCACCACGGATTCGTTGACATACACGCCCGCGATGCAGAGCGGGCCGAAGAAATCGCCCTTGCCGCTTTCGTCAATGCCGAGGCGCGGGAGCAGGAGTTCCGGATTGAGCTGTTCCTCGTAGCCGAGGCGGGCCTGCTTCAGGATTTCCGGTTCGAGGACAAACTCGACGAAATCCTGCGTGCCCTTGCCCTGCACGACGAGCTTGCCGCTCTGGTAGAACACGACGTTGGTCTTGTCCTTCTCGCCGGCGAACCGCGCGTGCGGCACTTCGCGGAACAGAAAGTGACGCTCCCGAAGCCACGCATGGAGCGCGTCGGCCTGGGCGGCGTCGAGTTTGCACGTGTAAGACGTGAGCGGCGGCACGAGCGGAGTTTCAGTCGCCATGTGGCCGCTTTCGAGTTCAAAGTTTGAGCCGGCTGGAATCTCCCGGTAGCTTGACGCCCGCATGAAACGAGCAGCGAAACCGGCTCCACCCGGCAGGAGATTGTCGCCGCAAAAGCGGCAGGCCATCGTTGGCGCCCTGCTCGGCTGGTTTGCCCAGAATGCCCGTGACCTTCCCTGGCGGCGGACGCTGGATCCCTACGCGATCTGGATTTCGGAGATCATGCTCCAGCAAACCCAGGTCAAAACGGTGGTTCCATATTGGGAACGCTGGTTGCGCGAATTGCCGGACGTTCGGACGCTGGCCACCGCACGCCCGGAGAAGGTGCTGAAGATGTGGGAGGGATTGGGCTACTACACCCGCGCCCGCAATTTGCAGAAGGCCGCGCAGCAAATCGTCGCGCAGCAGGGCGGTAAGTTCCCCGCAGACTTCGCCGAAATTTTGTCGCTGCCCGGGATAGGCCGCTACACCGCCGGCGCCATCAGCAGCATCGCCTTCAACCATCCCCACCCGATTCTCGACGGCAATGTCATCCGCGTGCTGACCCGCCTGTTTGGCCTTCGCGACAATCCGCGCGAGAAGGCAGCCAACGCCCGCCTCTGGGAACTGGCCGGACAACTCGTGGTCACAGCGGCCAAAGTTCCGCTCCCAAAGCTCCCGGACCACCTGCGCGCGCTATCGGGCTCCTGTTCCGCGCTCAATCAGTCACTCATGGAACTGGGCGCTACCCTCTGCACTCCGCGGCAACCGTCCTGCCTGGCTTGTCCGCTCTCCGCAAGATGCGTGGCCCGACGCAAAGGATTGACTGGCGAACTGCCGAATCTCGGCGAGCGCGCCAAGGCCACCGCGCGGGAGTTCATTGCGCTGGTCGTCGAGCATCGGTCGAAGTTCCTTGTGCGCCAGCGCCCGGCCGGCATCGTCAACGCGAACCTGTGGGAGTTTCCCAACATCGAAGCAAACCCCACAACACCCACGCCGGCAGCGGCTGCGCACTCGCTGGGATTTGCTTTAAAGTCGTCGAAGCCGTTTTGCGTGGTGAACCATTCGATCACACGATACCGGATTTCTCTGAAAGCCTTTCGGGCGCGAAGCGCAGCGGGCACGGACGCGACGGAAACCAATGGCCGCTGGTGCTCGTTGAGCGAATTGGACTCGCTGGCCTTCACCAGCGCGCACCGCAAGATTCTCCGCCATCTCGTCGCCGGTAGAGCAGCGGAGGCGTGAGCGCGCTCAACTCACCACGTTGCGCGGTTCGCCAGCGAGGAAGGCCTTCACATTCTCCACCGCGATTAGCATCAACCGGCTGCGGGCCGCCTTGGTCGCCCAGCCGATGTGCGGCGTGATGAGGCAGTTCTTCGCGCGCAGCAAGGGATTCTCCGGAGGAGGCGGCTCGGCGGATAGGACATCCAGTCCGGCGCCCGCAATCCGCCCGGCGTTCAGAGCCTCGGCGAGCGCGGCTTCATCCACCAACGGTCCGCGGCCGGTATTGAGAAGGAGTGCGGACGGCTTCATCAATGCCAGGCGGGCACGATTGACGATGTGCAGTGTTTGCGGGCTGAGCGGGCAATGCAGGCTGACGACATCGCTGCGCTGAAAAAGCTCGTCGAGCGCAACGAATTCAACGCCCGCAGCAGCATGCTTCTCCGGATGGGTGGTGTGGGCAATGACCCGCATTCCAAAGGAGCGCGCGACTTCCGCCACCGATTGCCCAATCTGACCGAAGCCCACGAGGCCGAGAATCAGGCCGTCGAGTTCGAGGAGCGGGGTGTCCCAGAAACAGAAATCGGCCGACTGCGACCAGCGGCCGGCCCGCACGGCGTCGGAATGATGTCCGGTGCGATGCGCCAGTTCCAGGAGCAGCGCGAAGGTGAGTTGCACAACGGAGCGCGTGCTGTAGGCCGGGACATTGGTGACGACAATGCTCCGCGCCCGCGCAGCGGCGAGATCGACCACATTGTAACCAGTGGCCAGCACGCCGATGTAACGCAACGCGGGCAGTTGCCCGATCGGGTCGCGGCTGAGCACGGTTTTATTGGTCAGAACGATTTCGGCCCCAGCCGAACGGGGGACGACCAGTTCCGGCGGCGTGCGTTCGAAGACGGTGCAATCGCCCAAGGCTTCGAGTTCCTGCCAGTCCAGATCACCCGGGTTGAGCGTGTAGCCGTCGAGCACGACAATCTTCATGAGGCCGTTTTTATCAAAGGCCGGTTGTTGCGTGAAAGTTTCGTTTTTGCAGTCAGGATGTGACGCGGTGTGCCGATGGTTTATTAGAGACAGCAAAAAGCCATCTCGAACGAACATGAAAACGCCAGCCAACGAGACGACACCGCTCCGCGGGAGCGGGTTCCGTTACCTTCTGGCCCTGCAACGCCAACGTTCCGAGGCGCGACTCCGGCGCTTCACCGGCAATCCGTTCATTTCAATGCCGTCCCGGGAAGACCAAGCAACTGAATCCCGTGCCCCACTGGAACCGGCGTTGCCGAAGAAAAGCCTGTCGCGCTAAGCCAACTCACGCGGCGGTCAGGGCCGAGCACGAAGAACGGCACCTTGCCGCCTGCATTGCAGACAAAGATCCCTCCGTCCGGCAATACCTGCACACCGGCGAACCACCGCAACCCCACCTCGGGGTAATCCTTTCCTGCCACCGACCAGAGCGTCCGGCCGCTGGAATCGAACTCCGTCATGCCCTGCGCGCCGCAGACCAGCGTGTGTTCGTTGGTGAGACGCACGACGGAGTACGGGGGAAAGCCGCACTTAAACTCCCGCAGCAGTCTTCCATCTGAAGCGTACTCGCGCGCAGCCTTTGCCGACTCTTCGGCGGTCAGGAATGTTCCGGCTGACGTCTGGCGCACATTGCGCAGGCAACTGTGGCCCGGCGTGCTGAGAACTTTGATTTCACGGACCAACTCCGCGCGCGAGTTAACGATGATCAATTTACCCTGGCTGGCCGCACCGACCAGCGTGTTGCCATCGGCCATGCGCTGACAACTGAACACCTGCCCCGTGGTGCGAAAGTGGAACACGATCTTCTTTTCCGGTGTCACCTCCATCACGCCGCTGAGATTGTCGTGACGCTGACCGGAATAGTTCTCGTTGTAGGGGAAAAGGACATTTCCGTTCGGCAGCACCCAGACATCGCGCGCCATCGGTGCCGGATATTCCCAATCGACACGCCCTTCGCTTCCGAAGCGGAGGATCTTGCTGCAGCCTTCGGCGGCATACACGAACGGATGCGGCGGCACGGCAATGACAGGCGGTTCGTAGGTCTCAGCGGTCGCGGATCCGAGGCAAGCGGTGAGCGCAATCAGAGCCGCAAACAAACCAAGCTTGATTCGTTGCATCAGTCTTGCCGAGTTCATCGCGCGCATCTCCCTCAAAAACGCTCGACGAGCTTGTCGATCAAGAAAGTGCTCTCGCGCATGGCCTGCCCGCAGAACGGACCGAACCAGCGCGCGATCTGATCAAACTCCCGGCAGAACTGCTCGCGATCGCCAGTTTCCAGCATCGACACGCTTTCGTTGAGCGAGGCGATGAACTCCTTGAGCAACGCCCGCCGCTCGGGTGACGCGAGGATGATATTCGCGTAGAGCGCAGCCTCCTGGGCAAACAACCTTCCCACCATCCCCATTTCCAGGCGGTAGATCGGACTCGAGAATTCGAGCGTGCGGGCGAGGTTCGCGTTCTGCCGCGCGAGAAATCGTCCAAGGGCAAACGTGGCAAAATGCCGCACGCCCTGAACCAGATCCATCAACTCATCGTGCTCCCGCGCTTCGATGGGCTCCACGATGTTGCCCCACGCCGCGAGTTGCTCGAGCAACCACTGGCAGGCCGCCGCATCACGACCCGGCGCGGCTACAACGATCTGCTGATCCATGCTGGTCGTGGAAGGCCCGAACAGCGGATGCAAACCCGCCACTGGTCCGGAATGCGCCGAGAGCATCGCTTCCAGTGGGGCACGCTTGACGCTGCAGATGTCCGCCAGAATGCACTGCGGCGGGAGGAACGCACCCAGACGGCGAATCACCTCCATCGTCACCGCAATCGGTACGCAGACCAGCGCAAGGTCAATCCCCGCGCAGAGTTCAACGGCACGCGGCCAGTCGTCGATGTCGAGGACGCGCACCACGTAACCCGAGTCACTGAACCAGCGCGCGAAATATTTTCCCATCCGGCCGAGCCCGCCGACAATGAGCACCGTCGCGCCCGGGCGCACGCCGCTGCGAGCTGCATGGACCGTCTGGCGCACGCGCGACTGTCGCATGATGCACCGGTAAAGCTCCTCGACGTGATCCGCATCCAACCCGGCGCGGGCCGCCTGTTCGCGGCGCAGCGAGATGAGATTTTCCTCGCGGGCCGGATGATAAATGGGCAGGCCGGCGGATTTCTTGATGGCGACGACGCTTTGCACTTTCGCCAGACGCCGGGCAAGCAAATCCACGATCTTCTCGTCAATCTGGTCGATGTCGCGGCGCAAGACTTCGAGCGCCTCTTCACCCTGCGATTTCACGGACGCTGGCGAACGATCGGGCTGGGGCGATGAATCATTCATGGGCAAATGGGAAACTTCGGACTACGCACCTCGCTGCCAGAGCGCGTGAAAATATGTTCCGCTCTCGCTGAGCGAGCCGTCGGGTTTGACCAGCCAGAAACCGCGCACCTCGGATGGATCCTTTAGCGGCGTCTTCGGTTTGGCCGGCAGCTTGGGATTGAATTCGTTGCAGAACAACTCCCACTGCACGATGTAGGGAACATCTGCCGCCAGCAGGGCCCCGAGCCATTCGTCCCAGCGCTCAGCGATGGGCTTCTTCTGCTCGTTCTCCGGCAGACCAATTTCACCGACGAACACCGCGCCCGGGCCGAATAGCGGGCCGGTCCGCGCGTGGCGACGAATGTCTTCGATGCAACGCCACAGCGTCAGGCCATCGCGCATGCCGTCGTACGAGGAATAGGAAACCAAGTCGAGTTCCACGCCGGGAAGAACATTGCGCGTCATTGTGGGCACGCCTTTCCATGCGTCCATGACGCGATTGACCTCAGCCGCGTGTGCGACCCGGCACTTCGCACCGGCGCCAAACTCCGCGCGTGCCTTGGTTACGCCCGCCTGGCGCGCCGTGAGCCAGCGCTGCATGCGCTCACATCGCGCCTGCCAGTCGGGCGGCGGCGGGTTCCACAAGTTGCCGGCACCGCGCATGAACCAATCTCCCTCCCAGTGCTGAAGGATGATCGTCATTTCGCGATCTCGGCAGGTGCGATAGAGGTGCGCGGTCAACTGATAGAATTCCTCCGTCACGCGCTTATAGAAGCTCTCGGGAAGACCCGCTTTCTTCCAGCCTTCTTCCGGCGGAGCGTGCGCCTCGAAGACCAGCGTTTGAAACGGCATCGCCAGCAATTGCGCGAAGTAGTCACTGCGCGCGAGACTGACGAGCGTGTCGTATTTGTCCCATTTGCTGTTGAACGGATACGAACCTTCAATGCCGCGCGGAATGAGCCAGAACTTGCCGAGGCGCGTGCCGAGTTCCAGCAACTTGTCCGCACCCTCGATGAGAAACGGCTTGCCCGTGAGATGATACTTGCCGGCGACGTGCGTTGAGCCAATGCGCCAATTGAAATCCTCCGGTAGCTTCGCAAGACGGCTCGGACGATTCGCTGCGATGAGCTGGAGCATCTCCTCCTTCCGCTCCGGCGACAGAGCCGGTTCACCGATCGCCAACGCATCAGCACTGCGCAGGCGGAGCACGCCAGCGGAAGCGCCGGTCAGGGCCAGCGCTGCGGTGGTGAGAAAGGTACGTCGTCTCAATTGGAAGCGTAGGAAGCGGTGATTGATGGTGTTAGCCGTCATCTGACTCATTTTATCTCGACCTTTTCGCGATCACCGGACGCTCGAACCGACCGATTACGCAATACCCGATCCGAGAGCTTTGCCGTGCCGTGCGTATCTGGAGAGGCAAGCGTCAGCCGCGTCCACCGCTCCCAGTCAAAGCCGGTGGCTCGGGGTGGTGCCATTTGATGAACGCGAATTTCCGGACGACGCGCAGCACTCTTGGCCCAGCGGACCTCGAAGAAGGCGAGGATGCCCCCGGCATACTCGGGCTCTTTGGGCCAACCTGTCGGCGGCGAAGCTCCGAGGAAGTCGGCGTAGATCAGCCAGACGCCGGCTCTTCCACTGCTCTCCTCGTCTGGCATTCCGACGTGCAGCGTGAACGGGTCCGACTGGGCCGTGTGAACCAAAGTCTGTCTGCCTAACGTCAATGCCCCTACGGCGTTCCACTCCGCCGACACCAGCGGCGCGTTTCTCGTGTCGTCACTCTCCCGCTCCCCATTGGCGTCATACTTGCGGATCAGCACTGCCGCAAAATCGTTGTCCACACCCTTGCCCGGGTCAACGCCGCCATAGCGATCCACGCGCTCCTTTCCGTGTAATCTCAGCAAATAGGCCAGGTTGGGCCAAAGCCAATGATGGTCTGCATCCCATACTCTCACGGAACTCATCCAATCGTATTCGGGAAACGCCAGCCGCGAGTTCCAGAACTCCCGTCCTGTGTCGTCTGCCGGTCGGCTCAGAACAATCCGGATCGTGGCCACCCAGCCGGTCGCCGCCAGATTCTGCACATCGAGAGTCATCGCCCCATCCAGCAAGGCTCTCGTCTTAGGTCCCACTGCAGCCGCCGGGCTCTGTGGGGGCCAATGCACTCCAAACTTCACACTCTGAGCTTCTGCCCCCGCTACAATTGGAAGATTCTCGCCCCCCCACGCCGGACCGTGACTCGATATCGCCATCGACCAAAGCATCGTGGCGAGAGACGCTATTCTCGGCGAGCGCATTGGAATCGCGTGTGGGCCAGACAGCTAAATCGACGATCGACTAGGAAATAAATGAGTAATCGTACGGCTTGCGCATCTCCCGCGCAACGAACGCATTCGCCTCCGCCGCACCTTCGCCAATAAACTGCTCCTTCTCCGGATCCCACTGCAATTTACGGCGCAGGCGCATGGCGATGGCGGCCAGATGACACATCGACGCCGAGCGGTGGCCGACCTCAACCTTGGCGATGGGATCCTTCCGCGAGCGGACACAATCGAAGAAGTTACCCATGTGATCGCTGCTCACTTCGAGGCGTGTCGCACCGTCGGGCAACGCCGTCGCGATGATGTCTTCGCGGCTCGCATTGAGGTTGCCGCGCGTCACCCAGATCCAGCCGTCCTCACCCTCGAATCGGATGCCATTGCGCTGGCCTTCCTTGTTGATCACGCCGCCGAAGATGCTGTCATCGCGGGTGGTCTTGACGACCTGCGTGACACCGTTGGGATAGGTGAAGGTCACCTCGTATTCGCTGATGGTCGTGTAGCCGCCCGGGATGGGTTCGGCGAGAACCCTGGCCTCAACGGACGATGGCCCGTCAAAGCCGACGGCCCAACGCGCGATATCGTTATGGTGCGCGCCCCAGTCGGTCATCGTGCCCCCGGAATATTCGAGCCAGAACCGGAAAGTGGTATGGCAACGCTGCTTCACGTAATCGACCATCGGCGCCTGGCCGAGCCACAAATCCCAGTCCAGTCCGGTGGGCACGGGCGAGGAGGCGAACGGACCTTCGCGCAGGCCGGCGGGGAGATAGACATTCACCTGCTTGAGCTTGCCGATGCGCCCGTTGCGAACGAGTTCGCAGGCGAGGCGGAAGCCACGTTCGCTGCGCTGCTGGGTGCCGGTTTGCAGCACGGCTTGATTGGCGCGCACCGCCTTCACCAACTGCCGGCCTTCGTCGATGGTCAGCGTGAGCGGCTTCTCGCCATAAACGTCCTTGCCCGATTTGACGGCGGCGAGATTGACCAGCGTGTGCCAGTGATCCGGCGTGCCTTGAATGACGACATGCACATCGTCGCGCTCCATCACCTTGCGAAGATCGCGGAACTTCGCCGGCGCTTTGCCATCTTTGGTGAACTGCTTGGCGGCGCCTTCAACATGCCCCTCGTCCACATCGCACACCGCCACGATCTCACCGAAGCGCTGCGCGTTATTGGCATCGCCACGTCCCATGCCGCCGCAACCGACCAGCGCGATGCCGGGACGATCATTCGGCCCAAGCCGCTTTGGCGCGGGCGCGGCGAGAGCAAACTCCCGCTCCACAAACCAGAGCGGAAGGCCGGTGGCGGCCGCGGTCGCGGCGCAGTTGCGGAGGAAGGAGCGACGGGAGATTTGGAATGGCTTCGGAGTCATGGGCGGATTGAAGGCGCCGCCGTCACCTCAGTCAAGGCAACGCTGGTGCAATCAAGCCGGGACCGGCCCTCAAGGAGCCGATGGGGTCACCACCCGGAAGAATCGTGCCGGATCGGTCGGACTGTTGGTCAGGATGATGAGGCGGCTGGTGGGCGCACCCGGAATGTTCTGGATGAGCGACCAATCCCCGGCGACCACATTCGTGCGAAACTGCAGGGTGTAGGTCCTGTTCGAAATCGCGGTGAACTGCAGGGCAAACTCGCCTGCGTTCGGAGATTCGATGCGCAGGAAAAGGCGGCTGGCCGGATCCTGCGGATCCGTTCCCGCGAGAAACTCCTGGAGATTGTTCATGCCATCGATGTCTGCATCGGTGGAGGCGTCGGAAGGATCGTCGGGCAACAGTCCGTGGGCGAGTTCCCAATCATTGGGCATGCCGTCGCTGTCACTGTCAGAGAGCGACCGGCTCACCCCGCTGGCGACATTCGAGAATGGCGACACGCCGGAGTCATTGGTGGCGCGCACGCGGTAATAGAATTTCACCCCTAGAGCCCCGGTGAGGTCCGCGAAGTTCCTGGTGTTGGCTGGCGTGCCGCCAACCGCCGACCACGACAGTCGATCGGTCGAGCGTTCGATGGAGAATCCGCTCTCGTTGTCAGCATTCTCCTGCCATGAAAGCACGACCACATTTGAACCAGAACTGACGGCGGCGAGATGCGATACCCACATCGGAATGCCACCCACCGGCAATGTTACTCCCATGTTCGTGCCGCCCGCGCCGGTCCCGAGACAGGGCGAACCCGGCTGCAAGCGATAGTCCCCGGTCCCGGCGTTCACAAACAAAGGGTCGGCGCTGAAGTTGCCTGTGCCCGGCCAGTTGGTATTGCCGAAGTCACTGAAGTCAGCCACGAGCGTGGCACTGTTCAACAAGGAGATGTTCGTGATGTTGCCCCACAGAATATTGTTCACGGAATTCGTAATGTGCCCCCCGCCGGTGGGTAAGGCTGCATTGGTCTTGTTGAAATTTTTGAAGCCGAAGTCGCCGTTGGCAATGGTGCAGTTCTCGACGATGGCCGTGCAGTTGTCTTTCACCGCCACGCCCGAATCGTTGCCATACATGAGACAGTTACGAATGTTGATGGCGTAGGACGTCTCGCCGATGGAAACACCCTTGTCGTTAGGAAAATCGTGCATGAGGCAACTTTCAATCAGCGTCGCCGTGGAAACAGATCCGATGTCAATCGCATCGGTGTTCGATTGCGGACCGAAGCGGAACGTGGTGCGGCGAATGACACTGCCCGCAGGAGCACCGTCGAAATCGAGCGCGTCGCTGCTGGGATTGTTGGCGTTCTCAAATAGTGAATCCTCCACGAGCATCGGTGTGAACTGCCAGAGCGTCTCGTGGTAAATGTTGAAGTGGCTGCGCCGCACGGTCACCTCTGCGGCGCTCGTGCAACCGGCGATGGGCGTCGAGCCGTTCTTGAATTCATGCACAAACGAATCCTCCAGCAGACCCGTCGCCCCGTTGCGGAACTTCACCGCGCCGCGATTGATGTCCGCATGACGAATGGTGAGAAACGAGTTGGTGCCGTCGGCCGCGATCTCATTCCACACATTGCTGACAGCCGGCAGGAAATAGACTTCGCGCGTATCCGCACCCTGCACGTCGATTGTCCCGCCGGCACCGGCCAGCACGGATGCCCCTGGCGAGACGATCACGACCACGCCGGGACCGATGACAAGCTTGCCGCCATTGGGGACCGTAACCGTCCCGGTTACATGAACGACTTCACTGCTATTGGTCCAAAAATGCTCCCCGCCGAGCGTGCCGCTAACAGAAAGTGAAGTTGGTTGATAGACCACATCCTGCGTCAGGATCGAGAGCAGGTTGCCGGCGGCATCGAGCGCGGCGATGAAGAGGCGATTGAAACCCGGCGTGAGCGCAACCGTATTCGTCCATTTGCCCTGCGCCGGATCAAAGTCTGCGTCGTCACCATTCACCGTCAGACGAGTCGATCCCGCGACTGTGTTCGAGCCACTGAGCAGAATGCTGTTCGTGGTGGTCAGCGCGTAGAGACCGTTGTTGACGACGCTGCTTCCGCCGGAGCTCGCCGCGAGCGCAAAATCGGAAATGAGATGAAAATCGGAACTGCTCAGCGTTCCATTCAGACCGACCACCGCCAGAATGTGCGTGCCAGCAGCGAGACGATTGCTCACCGCGCCCAGATCGTAAGTGGTCGCAGCGTTCGTTGGGGCATTGCAGCAAGAAGCTTCGTGGCTTCTTTCGGTCGTTTGCGTGAAGGTGACCGAACTGCCGACGCCGTTCGTCGTGTTCGCGCGTTGAATCTCGGCGCCATCGAGGTAGGCCACAAACCCGTCGTCGTAGTCCATGGTCAGCAGGAGATGCCGGTTGGTATCGATGCCTTCGCCCACCGTGAACGATCGCCGGATGAAGAAAGTGGAATAGCGGCCCACCATGTCCGGGAGAGGGGTGGACTCGTAAGACGGCCCCGGCGTGTTGGTGATGGCGTTGTCGCCGAACCCGAATCCGCCGGGGGCGGTGCCCCAGTCGGCGTCCAACGCGCCATCGCCGATGCTTTGCCAGTCCGCCTGCGGATCGTTGGTGCCTTTGTGGAAATGCCAGGTGTCGGCGTGATGAACCAGCGGCGTCGGAGGCGATGGCGGCGAGCCGAGTTGCACCGTCAGGATCTGAGCATGCACCGATGTTGAAATCATGGCCGCAAGGCCGACGAAGAACGAAACCGCCCCACGGTGGAAAATGCGTGAATTCATAAGGACAGCCGGAGTATCGGTCGGATGCGGGCAGGACAAAAGAACTGATTTGCCAGTGAAACTGGCGTCTAAAAGGGCCTGCCCGCCTCCATACTCAGTGGCCAAAGGAAGGGCGCGTCTGACCTCAGCGCGCCGCAACTCCGCCGACCCGAAGGCACGCTGGAGAAATGCGAGCCGGATCAGTCGTCATTCAGCAGACCGAGCGTTCGACTGACGCGGAAGACCGCCAGGCATACCTGCGCCTGCACCGGATCGTTCAAGCATACGGCTCCGGCGCGGATTCTCGGAACGGGATCGCCTTCCAGACGGATCGGAAACCGTTCGCTCAGCGAGCGGGCGTAGGAGGTGAAATCGTCAAAGCCCTCCGCCCGCGCCATCGCCCTGCTGACGAGGCGGAAGAGACCGCAACTCCCCGGACGGGTTTGCTTCATCAACTCCACCGTCAAACGGCCCATCGTGTAGCGCGGATTGATCTCCACGATCGGCTTGAGCCGGCACTCGCCCTGCGGGTTGCGATAGACAAATGCATCGATGCCGACCGGCCCGACGTGTCCGACGCGTTGAAGTTCGGTTTCGAGCAATGCGAAGATTTCTGCATAAAGGCGCTGCAGCCGAATCGAAATGTCCGCAGGCCTGGTCAGCAACGCCGCTGCTTGGGCCGGGATGCGACGATGGTGATGCGACTCCGCCCAATTGGCCAGAAACTGGCCTTTGCGATCGTTGAGCAAGCCGGTGAAGCCGCACAACTTCAATCCCTGCGGCCCCATCTCCAACTGCGCCGAGAAATCCAGTTGCCTCTCCAGCCACGGTTCCACCACCAGCCGCCGGCCACTTTCAATAGCTTTCGCCATCCAACGCCGCTGGGTGTCCAGAAGCTCCGGCTCCCACAAGCGGATGGCGTTGCTGCCAGCCAGTCCGAGAGCCTCCTTCACCACGATGCGATGATGTCCACGAGCGCGGATGGTGGCGATGATCTTGAGCGCGGCATCCAGCGTCTCCACTTCCACGCCGGTATCCGCTTCAGTGCAAAGCCACGATTCGTCGGCCCATGTTCCGTTCAAGCGGTCAGATTGCCCTGCCCTGCTGCGCTGCGCTTTCTCGTCGTCGCCCTGAACGCTGCTGGCCAGGAGCTTTCTCAGGAACGCAGCGCTCCAGGCTTTCGAATAGAGCTGGGCGAGTCCTGCGTTGAATCGCTGGTCCATGGCACGTTTCTCGCCAGTGACATTGGTGAAAAGCGGCTGAAGCAATTCCACGCTGTCGGGCCCCCACGCCCACGGGCGCAGACTGCCGAGCTTTCGGCGGCACAAGTCACCGGCCGCATCAATGCGCCCGTCCTTCAACTCAATGAATTCCGGCAAAGCAAAGCCGGCCTGCTTGAGTCCGCTCAAGCACGCCACCGACGGCCGCTGCTCCACGAGCACGATGTCATCCTGACGGCAGAGGAACTGCGGCAGGTTCGCCAGATCGCGGGCGAGTTGCGCCTGATGCTTCACCGGCGTGAACGATCGCCCCTGCGCGATGAAGCCTTCCGTGAAGGGATTGAACACGAACACGCTTGGCGTGCGGCCCTTCGATTGCGAAACCACATTCAGATTGGCGATGAACTCGGGATCAAGTCCCGCCGCCTGCCGGCCCTCGACATTCAACGCAAAGCCCTTCGCGCGCTGCGGCGAGAGCGGGAACTTCAAGGTCCGGCAAAACGCCTCCCAGTCGCTCTCCGTTGGATTCTTCCAGCGTCGAAACCATTTCAGCCCGTAGGCCACATGGCCGATCTCATCGCGGTAAATTCGCTCAAGAAGCCGCGAGGTTTCGGCGTCGCCCACCGTCTGAAAGCCGGCGGCAAAGTGGCGGGCGAAATCCAGATTCGCCTGCTCGAATGTCAGGCAGAGCGTGGCCACATAATCGATGGGATTCTCCATCGGCGCGGTGCAACGCCAGAAGAAGCCGCTGACCGGCAGTTCACCGAACTCGATGCCGCACGCCTTCATGCGCTCCATGTAGAGACGGGTGTGTTCCTGCTCATCCTTGAGCGTGCGCAACACGCCGCGCCGAAAGGCCGACGGGGCTTCCGGAAATCTCAGCAGCACCAGCGCCATCAACTCCGTGGCGAGCAGTTCGTGGTTGCCGAAGAAATGCAGCAGGCGGCCGCGCTCGCGCTCCTGTTCGAGACGATGCACGCCGGGAAAATCAGCCTTGGCGGATCCTTCGGCCTTGAATTGCAGTTCCGATGGACGGCCCGGCGCGGCAGGCGCGACGATCGCAGTTCCGGGTTGGTCATCGGTGATGACCTCCGGACACCGGAGTTTATCCTCCAGCGTCGTGGCAAACAAAACCCGCTCGGCAAAATCGCGCAGTTCCATGAAACGTTCCCTGCTTACCAGTGGCCCGGTCAGGTGCCAACCCAGGGTGAGAAACCATTGCCGGGGCCGACCCCAAAACAGAAAAACGCCGGCGAACCGGCGCTTTCCTAGAATTGAAATATCGCGTTCTCAGCCGGCGCCTCACGCGGGCGCTGGCTCGGGCGAAACCAGCCCCGGATCCACCTTGGGGGACGAGGGCTTGATCATCTCTGGCAACGGCGTGCCCGCCGGGGCGCCCATCGGTGGCGGTCCCTGTGCGGCCGGCGGTGGCGGCGTGAAGTGGCCGGTGCGCACGATGTCCTCGACCTGCGTGCCATCCAGCGACTCGTGTTCAAGGAGGGCGTTGGCGATGGCTTCCAGTTTGTCGCGGTGGGTATCGATGATTTCCTGCGCGCGCTTGAACGCCTCGTCGATGATGCGCTTCACCTCGTCGTCGATCTCCTGCGAAGTCTTCTCGCTGTAATCCTTGTGGCGTGCGAGTTCGCGGCCGAGAAAAACGTATTCGTTACTGTCGCCGTAGGACACCATGCCGAGTTTGTCGCTCATGCCCCATTGGGTGACCATGAGTCGCGCCATCTGGGTGGCCTGCTGGATGTCGCCCGCCGCGCCGCTGGAAAGGTCGTTGGAAACGAGTTCCTCGGCAATCCGTCCGCCCATCGTCATGCAGATGATGTCGAGCAGTTCCTTCCGTTTGCGGTTGAGCAAGTCCTCCTTCGGCAGGTACATGGTCGAGCCGAGGGACTGCCCGCGCGGGATGATGGTGACTTTGTGCAACGGATGCGTGTGCTCGAGGACGACGTTGACCAGGGCGTGTCCCGCCTCGTGCCAGGCAGTGCTCTTCTTGTCTTCCTCGCTCATGGCCAGGCTGCGGCGTTCACGTCCCCAACGGACCTTGTCGCGCGCCTCTTCGAGTTCTGCCATGCCCACGGCCTTCTTGCTGGTGCGGGCGGCGAGGAGGGCGGCTTCGTTAAGCAGGTTGGCCAGTTCCGCACCAGAATAGCCAGGCGTGCCGCGGGCGATGACCGCGAGATCGGCTGACGGGTCGAGTTTGATGTTCTTGGCGTGAACTTTGAGAATGGCCTCGCGCCCGCGCACATCGGGAAGGTTGACGGTGATCTGGCGGTCGAAACGGCCCGGGCGCAGCAGTGCGGGATCCAGCACGTCGGGACGGTTGGTGGCCGCGATGATGATGATGCCGTCGGTGGTGTCGAAGCCATCCATCTCGACGAGCAACGCATTGAGCGTCTGTTCGCGCTCGTCATTGCCGCCGCCCATGCCGTGACCGCGACTGCGACCCACGGCGTCAATTTCGTCAATGAACACCAGGCACGGCACATTTTTGCGCGCCTGCTCGAACATGTCGCGCACGCGGCTCGCGCCCACGCCCACGAACATCTCCACGAAGTCCGATCCACTGATGCTGAAGAACGCGGCGTCCGCTTCGCCGGCGATGGCTTTGGCGAGCAGCGTCTTGCCGGTGCCGGGCGGCCCGACCATGAGCACCCCCTTGGGAATGCGCCCGCCGAGCTTCTGAAATTTCTTGGGATCCTTGAGGAACTCGACCAGTTCGGACACTTCATCCTTCGCCTCCTCGATGCCGGCGACGTCCTTGAAGGTGGTCTTGTTCTTTTCCTTGGCGAGCAGGCGGGCCTTGCTCTTGCCGAAGCTGAGCGCGCCCTTGCCGGCCATGCGGATCTGGCGGATGAAGATGAACCAGATGAGCAGTCCGATCGCGATGATCGGGAACATGGTCATGAAGAAATTCATCAGCAGCGTGTTCGGCCGCTTGGAATCAAACTGCGCTGCGCTGAGCAGTTCCTGCAACTTGTCTTCCGTGAGAAACGCCTGCGCATGAAACGGAACCTCGATGCGTTTGCCCTCGGTGTTGGTGGCCCAGTAGTTTCCCGAAATGTCCCGCAGGTAAGGCGATGTCGGGTCGAGCACGATGGTGGCCTTGGCAATCTGCTTGTCGGCCACCTTTTGCATGAACTCGGACTGCGGCATCGGATCGGTGGTTGGATTCACGTTCTGCCGCAACAGCATCAGCAGCGGAATGGCTCCCAGGATGGCGATCCACAGGATGTAACGCTGGGGGGGCACCTTGAAGTCGCCTTTTTTGCGACCGCCTGGCTCGTCGTTTCGATTGCGATTTTCGTCTGACATCTTAAAAGTGCGGCAAGCTACCATGCACCCGGGGGCGCCGCAACCACCCATCCGGCCATCAACTTCGGCGATTTCACGCGGCAACGGGGGTGTTGTCGAGCAGGAATCCGCCGCTCTGGCGGAGCTTGTCGAGTGTCGTGGCGCAAGCCTCCGGCTGGCGTCTGTCTCACCAAGCTTCCCAGCTTGGTGTGGCTGACCGGTGGTTCGCCCATCCGGCGCCAATCCGGAGGATTGCCGGCACGGTCGCAAGCTGGAAGCGTGCGCCACCACGTTCCATGGCGCGGTGCGGCTGTCGAGTGGGAAGACCTGGCGCCGAAGACCTGGGCGGGGATGTTTTGCGTGGCAGCGAGAAAGACGATGAAGCGCGCCAACTCGTCCAGCGTGCTGACGCGGGCCAGGGCGTTGGCCTTCGGAAAACCGGCCATCGTCGCGGCGAGGGAAAATCGCGGAACACGCCGGGCGGGTGAAGCTCTTCTTTGCGGTCCCACTGCCTGCGCGAACTCCATCACGAGAGGCGATTTATCGCGACTGAATGGCCATGTCGCGACGCCATTCCCATCGCAACCTTCGCCGGGTTGCCGCGGTCAATTTGAAGCGCTCCCCGATGCGCAAACCCTCCACCCACCAAATCTCGCCGCCCGCCGTCGTCGCCACCACGGACTGATGCCGCCTGGCGCGGGGAATCTTTTGATTGGTAAACAGATCCTGCAGTTTTGCCGCCGCGCGCAGCCCGATTGGCTGAAAACGGTCGCCCGGACGCCAATGCCGCAGAATCACCGGCGACCCGATCCGGTCGGCGTCAAACCATTCACGTGCCTCCCCCGGCGCGGGCCGCGCGGCGGACCGTTGCAGTCCCACCGCCCAGCGGAACTCCACTCCCTCAAATACGCCGCGCCGCGGTTGCTCTGCAAGGCTCAGCATCCGGGAACAGCCTGCAAATTTGGGCACGCTCTCCACCGCCGTGATCCGCCCTGCCCCATCCACGCACAGGCACTGATCCACCCCGACCGAAACCGGTTTGCCCGGGTTCAAACGGAATCGCTCCACCAGTTCAAAATCCGGCGTCACCCCACGCGCCAGCAACTGCCGGCACAGCAAGCGTCGATCGAGTGCCACGTGCTTCGCGCCAACCGTCAAAGCCGCCAGTTCGCGCGCCGCAGAGTCGGTCAGCACGTCGAGCCAGGCGGATTCCGCGCCGAGGATTTCCATCTGCCGCAGGATCACGCGCTCCAGCGCCGGCTGATATGCGCGGCGCAAAAGCGGCAGCAATTCATGGCGGAGGCGATTGCGCAACACATCGGGCGAGGCATTGCTGGCGTCCTCACGGAAACGCACGACTGCGGCGCGCGCGACTTCGATCAACTCGCTCTTGGTCCGATCCAAGAACGGGCGAACGAGACGCACCCGCGCGTCGGCCGGCGACGGTGACGACCACGCCATGCCGGCCAGACCCTCCGCGCCCGCGCCACGCAAGAAACGCAGGAAGAACAACTCGACTTGATCATCGCCATGATGTGCCAGCGCCACCACCGGACACCGCCGCGCGCGTGCCGCCCGGGCGAGGAATTCATGGCGCAACTGCCGCGCGGCCATTTCGATGGAAATCCCCCGATCACGCGCGAACGTCCGCACATCGGCCGATTCACTGACCGATGGCAGCCCCAATCGCGCAGCAGTCCGCAGCACGAATGATTCATCCGCGGCGCTGCTCCGCCCACGGAGGCGATGATTGAAATGCGCCACCACCAGACGCCAATGATGCCGAGCGGACAACGCGTGCAAGGCATGCAATAGCACCATCGAATCCGCCCCGCCCGAAACGGCCACGAGCACCCGCTGGCCGTCGGGCACCAGGCGGCGCGAACAAATCGTCTCGTCCAAGTGTTGGAGAAACTCGGTCACGGCCGAAGTCTGCCCGAACTGGCCCGAGGATTCGAGGTTCGAGTTGCCCAATCTGCGCGGTGCACTTCCGAGCCTCCTTCGAGTTTGGGGCCACGGCGTGCTTCTTTTGATTGGCTTCCCGCGAATGCGCCTTACGATTCGCGGCGATGGAAGATTGCGGAAGAAGAAAACTCCCACACTTAGCCGTATCCATGCAGTCGAACGGGGAGCGAACGCGGCCCGCGGGCCATCGTCGCCGGCTCGGCGACGACTTCGTGGCTCACTTTTTTGCCACACTGGACCGCACCCGAAATAATGATGGAACGAAGTGCTCGGCGGGCCGCCAAGCACAGCCGGCCGGCGGCCGGCGCTCCCCAGCCAAACTGCATGAATCCGGCTTGGGCGCCCGGTTTCGGACCACCTGTCTGCTTTGCCTGCTGGGCGCGCTGCTCGCGGGTTGCAGCACGATGCACACGAAGCGGGTGAATTTCAAACTCGAGTCAAATTACGCCATCAACGACCCGCAGTTCCTCCGTTCGATGGGCCAGTTGGTGGGACCGGAGATGTCGTCCAGCAACCACGTCACGGCCTTCAACAACGGCGACCAGATCTTCCCGGCAATGGTCGCGGCCATCCGCGAAGCGCGGAAATCCATTTGTCTCGAAACCTACATTTACTGGTCCGGCGAGGCGGGCCAGCGGGTGAGCGATGCCCTCTGCGAGCGCGCCCGCGCTGGCGTCAAGGTCCACGTGCTGATCGACTGGATCGGCGGGCGGAATCTGGACAAGAAGTTGGTGGACCAGATGCGCGACGCCGGCATCGAGGTGTTGAAATACAATCCGTTCGACTTCCTCAACCTTCCTCGCCTGAACCATCGCGACCACCGCAAGCTGCTCATCGTCGATGGCCGCATCGGCATCACAGGCGGTGCCGGCGTCGCGGACCTGTGGCTGGGCAATACGGAGAATCCCAAACAATGGCGTGACTCGATGTTCCGCCTCGAAGGCCCCGCCGTCGGCCAGATGCAGGCGGCGTTCATGGATAATTGGATCAAGTCCACCGCACGCGTGCTCGATGGCGAAGCCTATTTCCCGGAACTCCGCCCGGCCGGCGACGACAGGGTGCAGGTGTTCATCAGTTCGCCGCGCAACGGCGTGGAGAATGTCCGGCTGATGTATCTCATGGCCATCCACGCGGCGCGCAAGAACGTCCGCCTCGCCGTGCCCTACTTCGTGCCCGCCGACCTCACGCTCGACGCGCTCGTCGAAGCCCGCCAGCGCGGCGTCGAAGTCGAGATCATCGTGCCCGGAGCGCGCACCGACGCTCCGCCTGTGCGCCATGCCTCGCGGGCCAAATGGGGCGGGTTGCTCCGCGCTGGCGTGCGCATCTACGAGTTCCAACCCTCGATGTATCACTGCAAATTCATGATCGTGGACGACATCTGGGTGACAGTCGGCTCGGCGAATTTCGACAATCGCTCGTTCAGCCTGAACGACGAGTGCAACATGAACGTGTACTCGCCGCGGTTCGCCCACGATCTGGTCGCGATTTTCGAAACGGACAAACAACGCGCGCATCAGGCGACCTACGAGGAATGGAAAAGCCGCTCCCTCTACAAGCGTTTCCTCGAAGTGCTGACGGCGCCGTTCCGCTCCTTCTTCTAAACCGGAACCAGGCAATCAAGATTCAACCCCACAGCGCCAGGACGCGAAGGGAGCGAAGACCACGCCGGCAAACCGGGGCGGACGCGGTCGGGTGGCGCAAGCCTCCGGCTGGTGATCGTCCCGGCAAGCTTCCAGCTTGGCGATGCCTGCGCCGGACCACCCACCCGGAGGGTCGGCGACACCATCGCAAGCCGGGCTTGGGCCACGACGCGGCAAGCTCGGGACGTGCTTCGCAATCGGCGTCTTGCACCCGTCTTGGCGCTTGTAAAAACCAATCAACCGCTTCCTAATTCAGCCGTCGCCCGGATCAGCACAACGAATCGCATGCCCGCCATGAACTCAAAATTGAATCGCCGCTCGTTCCTCACCCGTTCCGTCATCGCCTCGGCTGGCGCCAGCCTGATGACCAGCGCGGCGCCGGCTTCCGCCGCGGACGCTGCTCCAACGGTTGCTACTCCCAAAGTGGCTCCGTCCTCCAAGGGCACCCTGCCCACGGGCAAGATTGGCAAGCTCACCGTCAGCCGGCTCATCTCGGGCGGGAACCTCATCAGCGGCTGGGCGCACTCGCGCGACCTGCATTACGTGCCGTCGTTGATGCGCGCCTACAATACCGAGGAGAAGGTGCTCGAGACGCTCCAACTCATGGAAGAGCGCGGCGTCAACACCATCATCGCCGACCCGCGCAAGAATGTGATGGGCATCTTCGCCCGTTATTGGAAAGAGCGCGGCGGGAAGATTCAGTGGATTGCCGAGGGGCATCCCGACATGGACGACTGGAAAACCAACATGCAGCAATCGATCGACTTCGGCGCCTCGGCGGTCTATGTGCAGGGCGTCAAGTCGGACCAATTCCTCAAGGCCGGCCGTGTCGAGTTGCTCGGCAAATGCGTCGAGTTCATCAAATCGCAGAAGGTACCCGCCGGCCTCGGCGCGCACAAGCTGGACGTGATCATCGAAGCCGAGAAGCAGAAGTTCGGCGCGGAGTTTTACGTGAAGACGCTCCACCACACGAATTACTGGTCCACGCGTCGCCCGGAGCAGAAGGACGATGTGGTCGATAACCGCGCCGACAACTACTGGGATTTCGATCCGCAGAAGACCATCGGCTTCATGCAGGAAGTGCAGAAACCGTGGATCGCCTTCAAGGTGCTCGCGGCCGGCGCCATCCGGCCCGACTCCGGCTTCCGCTACGCCTTCAGCAACGGCGCCGACTTCATCTGCGTGGGTATGTTCGACTTCCAGGTGGAGCAGAACGTCGGGTTGGTGAAGAGCATCCTGCCGCAGTCGCAAAACCGCGAGCGCGACTGGATGGCTTGACGCGGGCGAAGTTTTGGAGTGCGAGCGACTCGTCGCCGCTTTGCCTGCCGGGCCGACTTGTCGGCCAGATGGAGCCGCGTTCAGCGGCTCGGAACCATTTCACGCGCATGCCAGTCCGACGGCGACAAGTCTCCGCACTCCAAAGCAGCGACCCAGCAACAACGAGTGTTTGAGAACTCAGATGTGATTCCCGCCGCGGATCACGGCACCACTTGGACCGTCTTCACAAACTCGTTGGTCCTCACCTCGGCGGAGGTCAGCGGCTTTCCATTCACCACCACGTCGCGAAACACCACATTCTCCACGAGGTGCGTCTCGTCGAAGCCCTTCAGTTCCACGCGCAGCGGTTTGGCGGTGGCGCGGATGTTCTGGAAAGTCACGCCGTCGATTTGCCCGCGCGCGTCGTCGCGGGTCCACACGGCCTTGCCGATCCAGAGCGAGATGAGCCGGGGCGATTCCTCGATGCGGAGGTTCTCGAAGCGCACGTTGCTGATGCGCGCCGAGTCGCAGTGATAGACGCGCAGCGTCCATTCCCGGCCCTGATCGTGGATCACGTCGCAGTCGGTGAAGAGCACGTCGTCCACCGGCTCGCGCAATTCCGCCCCGATGCTGAGCGCGTGCGCGACCTCATTCCAGAGCACGCAATTCCGGGCCACGATGCGCTGCGATGGGCCCTGGCCGCGGTCGGTCTTCACCACGATCAAATCGTCGAGCGTGCGCAGGAAGCAGTCCTCGACCGTCACATCGCGGCTGCTGCATATATCGATGCCGTCGGAGTTGGCGCGGTAGCCCAGCACTTTGACGTTGCGCACCGAGACACGGTCGGAGCGGCGGATGGGCATGTTCCAGGTGCTGGAATCGCGCAGGATGATGCCCTCGATGCGGATGTCCGATCCTTGCACCACAAGGAGATTGCGCGCATGAGTCGTCGAGCGGCCACCATCGAGAATGCCGCGTCCGCGCACGGTGATGTTCGTGCCCTTCAGCAAGAGCGTCGGCGAATAGGTTCGCAGACCGCTGTAGCCGCTGATGCTGAATTTCTCCGTCGGACCGATGACACCGCGCACGACCGCTCCACCGGCGAGATACACCGTCTGATTGTTGCTCACCACCAGATGCGTGATCTCGTGAATGCCCGGCCCGAAATAAAGGACGTTCGGGTCACCCGGCCGCGGCGCATCAGCCTCGGGCGGATTCGCGAACAGATGCAGCGCGTTGGTCCAGCGACCGTTCACCTCGAGGGTCAGCGGCTTGGGCGAAGGCACCGTGAACGTGAGCGTTCTTCCACGGATGCTCGGAGCAATCTTGGCCGACGTCGGCAGGATTTTCGCGGACAGCACCTCCTCGGGGCACGTCACCGTCATGGTCACCGGGCCTTGCATGTCGAAGCTGGCAAACGAGGCGAGGTCGAAATAGTTCGCGGAGTTCGTCTTGTCGTCCATCGCCTTCCAGCGCCGGGCCGGCTCGATTGGCGCGACTTTGGCGAGATAGACCGGCACCCCCTGCCCTTCCACGCTGACGGCGTAGTTCGTTGACAACTCCTCACCCGCCGGCGCCGGGTGAACGTGGGCGGTGGCGGCAAAACCGTCGGTGACTGCCAGTGTCATCAGCAGGGGGAGCAAACAAATGGAGGATGATTTCATAGTGAGTTACTGATTAAGCGGTAGGAAAGATGACCAGTGGGGGCCTTCATTCCCTCTCCGTTCCCGGCGGGAGGGGAGAGGGCAAGGGTGTGGTGAGGACGGTCGCTCTGCGAAACAGCAATGCAATCAGGGTTCATCGCGACATTCTCACCCCTCACCCCGGCCCTCTCCCCATTGAGGGGAGAGGGAGGAACTCCTGCCAATCGGCTCGCTCGGTAGTTCATCCTGCGGACTCCTCAGTAATGAATTGGCAGGACGGCGCGAAATGCCCGGTCCCGGCGGCACACAGGAGATGCAACTCGTCGCTCATGCTTCCTATCCACCGCGTGATTTCGAGGCCAGCCGATGCTTCCAATAGCCTGGCGCGCGTTTGTTGTGAGCGATGGCGATGATGAGAACAAATCTCGGCTCGATCGTGTAAAGAACCCGATAGGGGAAGACGCGAACAAAGGAGCGGCGCACATCCTCCTCCAATACCATCCATTGTCCCGGAGCGTCGGTGATCTTCTTGATGGCGGCGCGGACTTCGACATTCAGCCTGTCCGCCAGCTCGTCACCGCGCTACCGGTAAAAGCGAATCGCCTCCTCAAATTCCAATGCCGCCTCGGGATGGAAGACATACCTCACTTCTTTAGCAGGCGGTCGATGCGGCGATACACTACCTCCGCCGGGATCGGTTTGACTTTCCCCGAACGGACTTCATCCCGGCGGCGCTTTGCCTCGTCGATCCACTGCTGCTCCAAGTCCGCCTCCTCCAAGCTGGCCAACAGGCGCTCGGCGAGATAGGCCCGATCCGCCGGTGGAAGCAACACCGCCGTTTCAGCCAATTTCTTTGCAGTCGCAGTCATTGAAAATCTTCGTGCTTCAAGGCTACCCATTCTCAGGTGGAAAACAATCCAGCAATTAAAACAAACGGGGAACTCGTCTTCGTCACGTCGCACTCTGATTGGCCGGACCTTTGACCAACCGCGCCAGATTGCGGGTGGCGGACTCGATCCAGTCCGTCGCGGGCAGCGCGTAAGGCCGGAAGGTTTCCAGGTAGCCTTCCTGCTCGTTGTAAAAGAGCGCGCGGTGAAGACCGAGCGCGCTCGCCTTCGGATCGTCGCACAGGCTGGCCGAGTCGTTCGTGCTCATCTGGAAGAGCACGCGCATTTCAAATTCGCTCAGCGCCTTCCGGCCGAGGAACCGCACCACGTTGTTGTAGGTGTCGAGCGTGGCGATGAGATGGATGCCGTGGCTCGCGCCATCGCTAACCAGCTTACCCATCAACGCAGCCGGATTCGCGCCGCCGCCACTGTCATCGAGCGAGAAGCTGAAGTCGTCGTCCTGGCGCAGCTTCTTGAAGTTCTGCATGCCGTGCAGGAAGAGATAGGTCGTCGGAGCGGACGCCGCCGCCTGCTCGTCCTCGGCGCGCGTTTTCAGATCGTCGCTGAGGTGCGTGAGGATCTCGCCGAGGTCACTGCTTTTCGCGAGCGTGATTTGGTGCGGAACGGCGGCGATGGCGCGTTCCAAGAACGCTCGTTCGGGCGAGCCTGGCGGCGTGCTCTCGAACACGATGAACCGCGCCGTGCCAGGGGCGTGTTGCGCCGACAAGGCCACGAGCGACAGCGCAATCATCGCAAGCACCGCCTCGTCGCGCTGACCGACGATGAGCAGGTTGTTGCCGCTGCGTTTCTCGAAGACGGCCTCGGTCGGACCCTTGATGGAATTGGGCGCGCCGAACCAGACGTGCGTGGTGGCGGTCGGCTGAACGGCCGGCGCTTCGAGCAGCGTGCGCAGGATATGGTTCTCGCGCGCATCCGCCGGCGCGTTGCCCTCGAAGACAATCGGGCCGGGATAACGACCGTCGTTGGCGCGGTCGGCCAGCGCGCGCGCGGTGTCGAGATGCCCATCGCGTTCCTCGTCGGAAATCCACACGGCCTGGAACGGGCTGTTGCCTTCCACCATGCCGGCCATGTCGTTGTAGATGCCCTCGCCGGGACGCGAGAGCAGGCGCGGCGCGGCGTTGTTCTCGTCCATGATGAGATACGCGTCGGCCTCGTTGCATTGAAGCGCGATGCGGATGACCATCTGGCCAATCGTCGTGCGGGCCAGCGTGTAGGCGCCGCCCAACGTCTGCGAGCCGAGGATCACATGGATGCCGAAGGCGCGGCCCTGGCGGACAATGCGATCGAGCAACACGGCGGCGCCCTGCGAGATCTTGTCGTCCTCGACGAACAACTCCTGGAACTCGTCGATGAGCAGCAGCGAGCGCGGCATCGGCTCCTTGCCGCCGGCCCGTTTGTAACCGGGAATGTCCTGCACGCCGAGCTGGCGAAAGAGATCGCCGCGGCGTTTCAGTTCGTCATCGACGCGCTGGAGCACGCTCAAACCGAATTCGCGATCGCTCTCGATGGCGACCACGCGCGCATGCGGCAGGCGCCGCGTGGCGTAGCCCTTGAACTCAACGCCCTTCTTGAAGTCCACCAGGTAAAACTCGACCTGCTCCGGGCTGCACCAGAGCGCGAGATTGGTGATGATGACGTGGAACAGCGTGGATTTGCCGGAGCCGGTCTTGCCGGCGATAAGCGCGTGCTGGCGGGTGCCTTTGCCGATGGCGAGTTGCTGGAGCTTCGTGGCGCCGGAGCGTCCGATGGGCACGCGCAA
The DNA here is from genome assembly GCA_038249465.1 of Limisphaerales bacterium. Classification (GTDB taxonomy): domain Bacteria; phylum Verrucomicrobiota; class Verrucomicrobiia; order Limisphaerales; family JBBRWD01; genus JBBRWD01. Next base: position 28,476 of record JBBRWD010000073.1, read on the forward strand.
TTCCTCGGTGGTTTCCAGGGTCCATCGCTCAGCTTCGGACGGTGCCACCTGCGCGAACGGCACCTCGACGCGGTTGGCGCCGCGGCTCATCTCGCCGACGCGATGCAGGAAGGCCGTGGCGAGATCCGTGTCGGGCGGCGCATCGAGCAGCACGCGCGTTCCCGGCACGAGCGGATGCGCCAGCACGAAATGCTCACCGGAACAGTTGATGCAGACGCTGCTCTTGCGCAGCTCCTCCGGGAAAAAATCAGCCGGCGCAGTATGCCGGTGGTCCCAGTGAATGAGCGTATAGACGCCGCAACGCGCGCCGCTGGCCGCGATGTGCAGCAGGCGTCGCGCGGCGGTTTCGCTGAAATTCGCCGGAAAATCCGCCACGACGACGAAGTGATATTTCTCCGCGATGTTGCCCGCCTGCACGTTGTATTCCGCGATCGTCTCGTACTCGTTGCGGAGATACATCTGAATGACCTTCTCCATGTGCTCGTTCAAGTCGGCGAGCCGCTGCTCGATCTGCGCCGACTGCGTCCAGATGCGGCCGTTGATGATGTTCTCCTCGAAATCGCTCAGGTGCATCACGCCGGCGAAATTCTGTCCGAGCTTGACGGGATCGATGATGGTGAAGCTGAGCTTGCCGGCGGGCGACGTGGCGAGGAGACGGAAGAGGATGTTGTTGAGCGCGGCAATGACGGTCTCGTTGCCGGACTTGGTGGTCTCGAACAGCACGGAGCCCTGATTGGGATACGTCAGCAGCAGCGGCAGGGAAATATTCACGGAGCCGGGCAGCGCCAGGCGAGGATCGTGCGGCATGGCCTCAGCGAGCTTCTTCACCTCCACTTCAAGGCGCGCAAATCGCGCGGCATTGAGGAAGCCCGTGGGCGGCGTCCAGTTTTCCCACAAGCCCGGCTGCCACGGCGGGAAGGCGGCATCGGCTGTGGCATTGGCACTGCGGAGCGTGTCGTAGATGGGCTGAATGCGCGCCTTCCAGTCGGTGGTCAGCTTCTGCCAGAGCGCGTCATGGTCCGAGCGAAACTTCTGCATCTTCGCCTCGTGCGCCTCGACCACCTGCTGCTTGCGGCTGGCGCCCGCCTGACGCAACTGCTCGCCCTTCGCGGCGTGTCGCTCTTCCATCTGGACCACAGTGGCGTGATGAAACTGATCCAGGCGGACGGCAGCGAGACGCCACTTCTCTTCAAGAAGCTTCGGCCATGAGGCGCGGCGTTCGGTGGCTTCATCGAGGGCCGTCTGCCAATTGCCCTCGTGCATCCGCGTCCGTTCCTTTGCCTCGGTCTCGATGCGCTCGATTTCCTGAGCGTGACGGGCCTGGGCCTTTTCCAGACAGGCGTTGTGTTTGCGGCGGGCGATTTCCAACGAGTCGGCGATGGAATTGGCGAGCGTCGCAATCTGGCGCTGGCCGAGTTGATGCAGCACGAACACCAGCACCAGCAGCACGCCGCCCGCGATGCCAGCGTGCGTGTAAGTGATTTCGGGGTGGCCCAATTTCAGCGCCACTGGCACCGATGCCCCGACCGCACCACCGATTAACAGTATCCAGAGCCACAGCGGGAAGAACCGGTAAAACTGCGCGAGAAACACCTTTCGGAAGCGCCCGAGATCCGCGGTGGTCTTCGCATGCAACTGCCGGAGGCGCTCCAGCAATTGATGCTCATCCGGGGCGAGGTCGGGCACGACGACGTTGCCCGGTTCGCTGAGACGCTTGCGGAACTTGCCGTAGCCGCGAAAGGCATTCTGCGCGGAAGATTCAAGCGCGACAAACGCCTCGCGGTTCTCCGCCAGTTGTCCGTTGAACTCGGCGAGCGCGGTGTCATTGAACGCGAGGCTCTCCTTGCGATTGCGCTCGGTATCGAGCAGCCCCTTCTGGGACGCGTATTTGACGCGGCCCTCCTCGTTGTCGATGCGTTCGAGCGCCTGCCGCGTGCTCGACTTGAGCGCCTTGCTGAGGCGCGCCTGGCGCCGCGTGTATTTGCGCTGGAGCGCCTGGCGCGCAGCCTGAAACGCTGCGTAGGCCTGGTTGATCTCGGCGGCGAGTTGCTCGTCCAGGGACACGAGGCTTTCCTCGTGGCGCTTTTGCACGCCGGCGGTGCGGGCGCGAAAATCTTTCTCCAGCGTTTCCTCGCTGGCGGCGAATTCGCGGACGGTGCTCCGCAGGCTGTCCACCAGTTCGATGGCCTCGGTGACTTTCAATTGGCTACTCACAATCGCTCCTGACTTTCATGACGAGTTTGTCGAGCTGGTCGATAACGGCGGCGGCCTTGTCCACGCTGGCGGTGAGTTCGGCGAGATACTTCCGCTCGAACTCCTCGCTCTTGGCGTCGCGCCAGCAATCGCGCGTGACGACCCACTTTTGCGACAGCTCCCTGGTGGCCATGACAAGTGACTTTCCGTTGGCGGCGATGCTCATGCGGTTTATCAGATTTGACCAATGAAGCCGCGAGAACGCACCCAGCGCTGTGGCGCGGTTCCCTCTCCGCTCCCGGCGGGAGGGGAGAGGGTAAGGGTGAGGTGAGGGCGATCTCTCCACGCAACAGCCAAAACGCTGAGATTCAACTCGACATTCTCACCCCTCACTCCGGCCCTCTCCCCGTTGAGGGGAGAGGGAGAAGGCACCGCAGTTTGGTAAGATCGATCTTTCATCTTGAAGGCGTCTCAGGATTGGACGGCGAAGCGCCGCCGGAACTGGAAGATGAATTGGCCGCGCCCTCTGGCGCCTCGGCGGAATCCGCACTTGCCCCAGCCTCGCCAGTCGGCGCCGGCCCAGCCGCGCCCGCCGCGAGGGGCGACACGCCCGCGTAAGTTTCGAGCAATTTGATCAGCTGTCCTAAGTGCGCCACGGCCTTCGGCATGTCGCTGGCCAGGACGGTGCGCAGATGCTCCAACTGCTTCACCAAAGGCTCGGCGCGGGTGTCGAACTCCATCGACCAGCGCTTCACCAGGCGCAGCTTCTCCACCGCTTCATCAAGCGCGCGCTTGGTTTTGGCGACGGCGTTGCGCTCGGTCATGGTGGGTTCGCGCAGGTTCGACAACCCGGCGCTGAACAGGGCCTGCTGAGCGGCTTCGAGCTTCTTGGTGCGCTGGCGGACCTGGTTCTCCCAATGCATGCGCTGCTCGCTCTGCAACCATTGCCGCGTGCGCCCGACATCATCGCAGGCGTCCTCGATGAGCGGGCGCGTCTTGCTCAGATAAACGATCAGCCCCGACCGGAAGGACTCCAGCGCATCGAGCGAAGTGACATGGGCATTCCCGGCCATGACTCAGCGTTGGCGCAGGTATTCCTCGATGCGCTGCGCCTTGCGCAAAAGATAGGGGACGTGCTGGTCGGAAATCTCGACGAACTTCTTCAGCGCCTTGACGGTCTGCTTGAATTCATCGGAGAACTTCACCTGCTCCTGATCCTGCCATGAATCGCCCAGCGCGGCGAAGCGCGCCTGCAACGATCCCATGCGGTTTTGCAGGTCGCGATTGAAGCGCTGCAACTCATCGGCGAATCGCTTCACCTGCTCCGGGTCCATGATGGCCTGCGGCATATTCTTTCCCTTTCGTTGATGTGCCAAAAGCCTCGCCGCACGCCCGCTCAAGTCAAACCGAAAACCACCCGGTCAAAAGTCTGGCCGCAAGGAAGCGATGGATGCAGGGAGAGATTCTGCGCAAAGAAAAAGGCGGCGCTCCCTCGGCAGCACCGCCTTGTCTCCGGGCAAGCACGCCCGGGAAATGATTCCAGACCGCTACTTGGCGAGTTGGAAGAAGCGGCTGCTGGTCGGGTGGGAAAGAGTGACGGCCTTGCGGCTGCCTTGCGTGGTGCCTTGATCTGAATGGAGCTCCCAAGCCTCGCTGACCGTGCCCTTGCTTTGCAGGACGTAACCCGCATCGCCGGCCGCCAGCGGCCAGGAGACTTCGAGCGTGTCCGGCCCGGTGCGGATGATGGAGAGGCTGTAGCGAGGCTCGGCCACATCGGTGAAAGCGGTGCCGATTTTCAGATCGTCCACGGTGAAAGTTCCCATGCCGCTGTCCTGTCGGAAGGCAAAGGAATACACGGTAATTGCGGAGGTGGTATCCACTGAACTGACACTCGGGTCGTTCTCGTTGATGGGGTCAATCCACATGGTGCAAGCGCCGGTTCCGATGTCGTAACGACTAACCACCGTGTGTTCGGTGTTGGTCTGAATGAACCTTGGGTGAAGCAAGTTGGAGTTGATGCTCGACACGTTATAGGTGATTCCGAACCTCAGTGACCCAGCAGGCGCATTGAGAGAACTCGCGAAGTGTTTGCAGCGAAAGCCAGCCGTTGTGTCGTCCTTGTAGTGAGCGAAATAGTTGCCGCTTGCAGAGGGCGTTTGCGAGAAGCGAGCTTTGAAGCTGGCATATAACACCACTCCGTTGGTGGAAGGAAAATAGAGGGGAAAGAACTCGCGATTAAAATCTTCGGTGTTGGTATTGATGAGGCTGAGCTTGCCGCCAAACACTTTCGTCTGACCGAAAGTGCCACTGTGATTCACCCACGGCGTGGTGCCGTCTGCAATCAAGGTGTCGTCTGGATAATTGAACGGTTCGTCGATCAAAACGCCAAGCAGCGGTTTGACGGTGACAGTGAAACTGTTGCTTGCGGTAAGGCTGCCGTCGCTGACGGTTACTGAGATAGTTGAATAGCCGTTCAGCCCAGCCACTGGCGTGATGGTCACCGTGCGAGTGGCCCCTGATCCGCCGAAAACGACATTTTCAACCGGTATGAGATTCGCATTAAAAGACGTGGCGCTCAGGGTCAGATTTTCTGCTGGCGTTTCCGCGTCGCCAACGGTGATGGGAATGGGACCGGTGCTGGTGTTGCTTACGATGATGTGTGAGGAGATTGCGGAAATCGTGGGGTATCCAACGAAGATCTTGAATCCGGTGGAGGTGGATGAACCGTCGCCGTCGCTGACAGTCAGCGTCACGTCCGCCGTTCCCTGCTGGCCGGCAGCGGAATTGATGGTCACAGTTCGATTCGCGTCTGCCCCCTCTATGACGATGTTCTCCTCGGGCAGAAGGCCTGGATTTGAAGATTGCTTCGTGACAACAAGACTGCTGGAGGCAGTTTCCGAATCACTGACGCTAAATGGAAGCGGTCCGGCAGTGCCGCCCATAGACAGGTGCTGGTCCGCGATCGCCGTAATGGTCGGCGGATTATTGGCGCCGGCCACATCATTGAAACTCGTGCCAACCTTGAGATTGCTAACCCAGCAGGCGCCGCCGGGACCGCTGCCTTGGCGGAATGCGTAGGTTGAAATGTCGATCGGTCCGGTCGTTTGAAGGGGTTGAACGCTGGTGTCGGCTTCAGAGGCTGGATTCACCCATAACGTGCTGACGCCCGTGCCCACTTCAAGGCGCGTGACAACTTGGTAAACAGCGCCAGTATCAAGGTCGCGCGGGAACTGCCCCAGTGAAGGATTATCAGATGAGGTGTTCCCCACGCTAAGCCGGAATCTTCCAGGCTCAGCGTTGGTTGCGCTTGCCCAGATTCGGCACCTGAAACCAGTGCCGGCGTCGCGGAAGTGAGCGAAATAGTCGCCGTTGGTGCCAGGAAGGGCTGTGAAGCGGACCTGAAAGCTGGCGTAAAGACTCGCCCCACCGGCAACAGGATACGGTGCGCCGGCAAGAGCGGCATTGACGTCTTCCCGCGTTCCGCTGCCGTGGGCGACGCGGATTTCCTTGTTTGTCACCAGAACCGGATTGCTGCCGGCACCCGAGTGTGCCTGCCAAGGCGAACCGACGGCGCCGACCAACGGGCCATCTGGATAGGTGAATTGTTCGTTAAGAACAATATTGGCCTTGAGGTTTGCGACCACGCTCAAGGTGATGGTGAGGAGTAACGCGATTTTTTTCATGAGGTTTTGAATTCTGAGACAGTTGCTCGACGATTGAGGGAGGATGTTTAGTCGCGCCGCGCTAGGGATTTGACTCTCGGTAGGGCGCATTCCAAATGATTTCAGGATTAAGCGCTTCATTGTTACCAGCTCCGGTCTGGACGACCGTCGTAGTAAAAAACTGGGCGTGGCCATCCGTAAACACAATGTTTCCACCATCGCGGTGCCTTTTGGCAAAACTCCGCCAACGGTTGGCGGGATTCACCGAGTTGAATTGCGGGGAGCCGTTGACGACTTCGGTCTTGGGATTGAACACACCCTCAAACATCAAAACAGTCGCTGACGGCTCCTTAAATCCTCCGACCTTTGGCATCTGCGGATACGTGAAATTATCGTTCGGATTCCTCTTCTTCAGGTCAATGTTCACGAGGTAACTAAAAAATCCATACCGACCACCATTGGCTACCCCGTCAGAAGCAGACATGCGAGCACTCGGACACTGCCATATTTTACCCTCGCCTCCGGGAAAAGGAAGCGAACCCGAGTTGATAAGAAACTGGGAAGTGCCCGGAGCTGTCCAATAATCTGAGAGCGGCCGGTCTCCCACCAAATCAGGCAGAACGTTGAACCATGCGTTCGGATCCGTCGGATGCCCCGTCTGGACTCCATTGAAAACATTGCCAGGATATTGTCCGTTTTCTCCCATGCCATCCCGGGGAATTGTATCCTCGGAATCGGTTGCATAGAGGTGCTGCGCCAAACCCCATTGCCGCAAATTTGACAGACAACTGGTGGTCCGAGCTTTTTCTTTGGCCTTCGCCAGCGCCGGCAGCAGCAGCCCGGCAAGAATCGCGATGATGGCGATCACCACCAGCAGTTCAATGAGCGTGAAGGCATTGCCGGAGAGCCAGGTCTTCGAGGACTGCAAAGGTTTATGCTGGTTCATGAAACGACATTTCGGCTTCCCCGCCCAAAATCCGGTCTTTGTTACTCGCTGCACGGTCGGGGCGCAAGTAAACGCTGATGACAAGTTGTTCACTTTTCAGCGTCGCCATCAGCGGCCCGGGCCGCGCGGCGCCGTTCGAGAACTGGCCTTCTTCACGCCCACTGCGGAATGCGGGCGAGGGCAGGGTGTGATTAAAAGCGGGTGAGGTTAACCCGGTTATTTCACAAATTTTGGTGGTTCCGCCCGGCGACAGAGCCGACGCGCCAGCCGGACCGTTTCGTAGCGCAGGTTTCCAACCTGCTGTATCGCGGATTTCCAATCCGCTGGCGCAAGGAGGTTCGGACAGCCGGCCGACGAGAAGTCGGCGAC
>JBBRWD010000074.1:0-34917 GCA_038249465.1 Limisphaerales bacterium
GACGGGGCACTACCGGCTGAGGATCCTGCCCTCGATCCGCGACGTGGTGGACAACCCGCTCGACGGCAACGGCGACGGCGTGGGCGGCGATCCCTACGTCCATGTCTTCGACCTCCTGCTCCCCACGGGCTTCGTGTTTGAGACCGATGGGAATGACAGTCGGGCCACGGCCAGCCCGCTCTCGATTAACGAAGATCCCCCGGGCAGCGGTTATCTGGTGGGACACGGCTACGGCTCACTCGATCCTTCCGGGGATAACGATTATTGGAAGTTCGATGTGCTGGCCGGAGACGTCATCTCCATCAGTGTGGATACGCCCACCGGCGGCATGAATCCCTACCTGGAGCTATACAATCCGGCCGGCACTTATCTCGTCGCCGATGATAACAGTGGTCCAGATCTGCAATGCTTCATCAGTCGCTATACCATCGCGACCAGCGGCACTTACTCCATTCGTATTTCCCCGCATTCCGGAGTGGCTGATTATCAGGTGCGAGTGGATGTCGCGCGCACGGTTCAACTCGAAGCCGATGCAGAGTATGCCAATGACAGCGTCGCGGGTGCAAACGTGCTCACCTTGACCACGGCCGGCAACCAGCGGTCGGGAACGATCGCGGGCACGGTCATGAACGGTCAAAGCGGCAACGTGGACGAGGACTACTTCAACCTCGGCACAGTGCAGGCTGGCGAAACCATCCTGCTGAGCATCCGCCTGCCACTGTCCAGCAGACTGCGTCCGGTGATCGAAATTCGCAACGCCGCCAACCAGGTGGTGAACGTGACGGCCAACCCTTCCGACGCGGTTGCCCGCGCGGACATCAGCACGTCCGGCTCTTACTATGCCGTGGTGGTGGCCCGCGGTGGTCAGGGGCACCTCGGCCAGTATCTGCTCGACGCCGCCATTCAACCGACGAGTGACTTGAACTTCTCGGATCTGGTCGTTGCTTCCATCGTCGCTCCCACGAGCGCATTAAGTGGGCAGACGATCAACTTCCAGTGGACCGTCGGCAACTTCGGCGCGGTGGCTACGCCGGTGACGTCCTGGTCCGATCGCGTTGTCCTGTCCTACAACGAGGTCTTCGGCGATGAGGATGATTTCCAGGTCAACCTCGCGCCGCACGCCGGCGCCCTGCCGGTCAGCAGTAACTACCTTGCTCAGGCGAGCGTGGATCTGCCGGTGGGATTGTCCGGGCGCTTCTATGTGTTCGTGATGACGGACGCCGGCAACAGCGTGCCTGAGTTCATCTTCGAGTCGAACAACGTGCGCCCGGCTGACACCAACCTTGATATCACGCTGACACCTTACGGGGATCTGTTCGTGACCAACGCGACTGCGCCGGCCATCAGTGTGGTGGGCGCTCCGGCCAATATCACGTGGGCGGTGACCAACGTGGGCAATGGAACCACCGGCAACGGTCGCCCGGCCGGAACGATATCGGCGTGGTCGGATCGAGTGGTGCTTTCGCGCAACTCGACTTACGGCGATGGCGACGATGTCCTGCTGGCCAATGTGCCGCGTGCGGGTGCCCTGACGGCCACACAGGGGTATGGCGGCAGTTACAATGGCGCGTTGCCGGCGGGATTGTCTGGATCCTATTACGTCTTCGTCTTCAGCGATGTCACGGATCAGGTCTATGAGTACACCAACGCCGCTCCCAACCTCGCCACCGCGGCGGGAGTCCTGAGCATCGGCACGGGCACTTATGCGGACCTGGTCGTGGACACCTTTACCGCACCGACCGAAGCGTCCGTGGGACAAGGCATCCCGGTAAGCTGGACGGTGCGCAATGGCAACAACGGCGCAGGCGCGACGCCCGTGGCGTCATGGCATGATCGCGTGGTCCTGAGCAGCGACCTCGTTCTGGGCAATGCGGATGACCGCATGGTGGCGAACATCCCGCACAATGGAACATTGGCGCTCGGTGCCTCCTACACCACAAACACCACGGTGACGTTGCCGACGGATCTGGCCGGAAGCTGGAACCTCTTCCTCGTGACCGATCCGTTCAATGCGGTCTATGAGTTTCAATACGAGGGCAACAACACCTCCGTCGCCCAAGCGATCACGATTCGCACCCCGGACCTGACGGTGAGCAACCTGACCGCGCCGATCGTGGCCAGCCCCAGCGGTCCCGCGTCGCTGACGTGGACCGTGCATAACATCGGAACCGGCACTGCGTTCGCCAATTGGTCGGATCGGATTTATCTCTCGACCAATGCCACGCTGGATGCCTCCGCGATCTCCGTGGCGGCCGTGTCTGCTGCCAACGCCTCGCCGCTGGCGCCGGGCGCTAATTACTCGCTGACGAATATCGCCACGCTCCCCAATGTGGCGCCAGGGACTTACTTCCTCATCGTGGCGGCGGATGGCAATGGTGTACAGCTTGAAGCCAACGAGGCCAACAACACGCGGTCAACGCCCCTTGATCTGCGGGCGTCGGATCTCCAGGTCATCAACCTGAGCGTCCAGCCGGCGAGCCTGGCGTCGGGAACGAACCTCACCGTTCTGTGGGCCGTCACCAACAGCGGCTCGGCTCCCGCCGGAAATCCCTGGCAGGATCGCGTGATGATCGTGAACACCAATGCCGGCGTGACGCTCCTCGATGCCAGCGTCTATTTCGACACCTCCAATCCCGGGCCGCTGACCAACGGCACGGCGCGCAACCGCTCCTATAACTTCACCCTGCCGAACAACGTCAACGGCTCGGGCGGGTTGCTGGTCACGGTCACAGCGGACCGCTTCAACTCGGTTCCGGAATACAACGCCGCCAGCACCGGTGAGAGCAACAACACCGCCACATTAAGCATTCAATCGTCCTTCTCGCCGCTGCCCGATCTGGCGATCCACGACATTATCGCGCCTCCATCCGCCGTCGCCGGGCAGACCGTTTCACTGGTGTATGTGCTGACAAATCGCGGGACGGTGACCGCCGTCGGTCCGTGGTTTGACTCCGTTCTGATCTCGACCGACGCCGCCATCGGGTCCGATTCCAGTCTGCTAAACGCCAGCGTTGCAGCCTCCATCCCGGCCGGGGCGTCTCTCATCCGCACGCAACAGGTTGCGATCCCGATCAATGGCGACGCCGGCAACCTTCGCTTCGTGGTGCAGACGGACAGCGGCAACGCCGTGTCGGAATTGGTGGAGAACAACAACGTGCTCCTCGATTCCGATAACTTCACCGTGCCGCTGGCGCTGCAACTGACGCTGAACTCCTCGCAGATTGCCGAGGACGCCGCGAACCCGGTGGTGACCGGAACGCTGACCCGCAACGGCAGCCGTGCGGCCAGCCTCGTGGTCAACGTGGGCAGCAGCGACACCACCGAGATGACCGTCCCGGCAACGGTGACGATTCCGGCCAACGTCGCGTCAGTGATCTTCAACGCGACGGTCCAGCAGGATGGTCTCTACGACGGCCCGCAAAACGTGACCATCACCGGCAGCGCGGCCGGGTTCACCAGTGGCGCGGACAGCCTCACGGTCATCGACGCGAACATCCCGCGGCTGACCTTCTCGCTCTCGACCAACCGCATCACCGAAGGCGGCGCGCCGCTCATCGCCACGGTGACGCGCGAGCCCATCAACGAATCCAACCTGGTGGTGCAACTGAGCAGCGTTGATTCGGCGCAGATCTCGGTTCCGGCGACGGCGTTCATCCTCGCCAATCAGGCTTCAACCACATTCCCGGTCAGCGCGTTCGACGATCTTCTGATCGAACGCACCAACAGCTACGCGTTCACCGGCGGTGCGGCGGGCTTTGCCTCCGCGGGTGCCGGGGTCATCGTGGAAGATAACGACATTCCGACGGTCACCATCATCCTCGCATCGCACAGCATCAGCGAAGGCGCGGGCGCGAATGCCACCAGCGGAACGGCCACGCGCAGTCCGGTCACCGCGCAGCCGGTGGTGCTCCAGCTCTTCAGCGCGAACACCGGCGCCGCACAGGTGCCGGGCTCGGTCACCATTCCGGCCAGTCAAGCGAGCGTGAGTTTCGCCATTGCGGCCATCAACAACTCGATCGTCGATGGCGACAGGGCCGCCTCGATCGGTGGCTACGTCATCGACAGCACCACCGGCCAGCGGTTGCGCAACGTCGTGCCGGATGTGCTGATGGTGACCGACGACGATGGGCCCACGCTGACACTCGCCATCGCCACCGATGTCGTGGGTGAAGGACTGAGCCCGGCCACCACCGCGACTTTGACCCGCAACGCCGGGACCAACGCCGGTCTGATGGTCACGCTGGCATCGGGCGACACCTCGGAAGCCACTGCACCGCCGACCGTCACGATTCCTGTCGGCTCCTTCTCGACCACCTTCCCCATCGCCAGCGCGGCGGATGGGATCACCGATGGAAACCAGACAGTGACCTTCACCGCCTCGGCGGCCGGATTCACCTCCGGCTCGGACACGCTGGTCGTGAGCGATGCCGATTTGCCGGATCTCGTGGTGACCAGCATCAGCTTCACCACGAATGGAATCACGGATCAAAATCTCTCGGTGACCTTCCGCGTGGAGAATCGCGGTCTGCAGCCGGCCACCAATGCCTTCTCGCAACGCGTTTTCCTCTCGACCGATCCTTACGTCGGCGGCGATCTGCTTGCGGCCCAGGTGGAATTCACTGGCGGATTGGGAGTGGGGCAGTTCTTCAGTCAGACGGTCTCCGCCCGCATGCCGAATACGCCGAGCCAGCGTTGGATCGTGGTGGAAGCCGACGTGAACAATTCCGTGACCGAGGTGCTGGAAAACAACAACTCGCTGGTTTCGACGAACCGCATCTTCGTTGAGCCCGCCTACAACGCCGTCGTGCATACGGACACCGGCGCGGTGCTGGCCAACACATCGATTCCGCTCTACGGCGAAGCCACGCTCGTGGGCGGCGGGCCGGCGGCCAACGTGCCCCTCACGCTGCATGTCTCGGTGCGGGGCGTCGTCCGCACCTTCGCGATCTTCAGTGGTCCCGATGGACGCTTCACCAATGTGTTCCATCCGCTGCCGAATGAGGCCGGCGTTTACAGCATCGCCGCGGCCTATCCGGGCGTCGTCAACCCGCCGGCGCAGGATACCTTCACCCTGATCGGCATCAGCATTTCGCCCATCGGATTGGTCAACGTCATCGAAGCCGGCAGCGTCAGCGGATCGACGAGCGTCAACAACCTGAGCGATGTTCCGGTGACCGGGCTGAGCGTTGAAATCGTCACCAACCAGCCTAACCTCATCGTCAACGTCAGCCTCAGCACCAATACGCTCGGCGGCCTGACCTCGGCGACGCTGGCGTATTCCGTCACCGCCACCGACGCCATCATCTATCAAAGCCCCGTGATCCTGCGTGTCACCAGCGCGGAGGGCGCGGTGGCCGAGCTGATAATGACGGTAAGGGTCGAAGCATTGAGGGCGCGGTTGGTCGCCACGCCCAGTTCGTTGCTCGGGTCGATGCTCCGCGGCAGCCAGGCCTCGGTGCCGTTCACGCTGGCGAACCAGGGCGGTCTCACCACTGGTCCGCTGGAAGTGTTGCTGCCGAACGAGCCGTGGCTCTCGCTTGCCTCCTCGGCCAACCTGCCGCCGCTGCCGCCGGGGTCCAACACGTCCGTGACGCTGCTGCTCACACCCGCCGCGAATCTGCCGCTCGGCGATTACAACGGCAATCTCGTGGTCCGCAGCACCAACGCGGCGTTGAGCGTGCCCTTCTCGTTCCGCGCGGTTTCCGAGGAGAAAGGCAGCATGGTGGTGACCGTCGAGGACGAATACACCTACTTCGCCGCCGGTTCGCCGCGCGTGACGAATGCGACGGTCATCCTCAGCGACGCGTTGAGCGGCCGGCCGGTCCTGACCAACTACACGGGCGCCGACGGCATCCTGCTCCTCAGCAATCTCACGGAGGCCTACTACTTCGTGGATGTCCGCGCCGACGCGCACGGTCACTTCCGCGAGACCGCGCTGGTGGCGGCCGACCGGACGACGAACATTGTGGCCTTCCTGCCGCGGCAGACAGTCCGTTACTCGTTCACGGTGGTCCCGACCACGATCGAGGACCGTTACGTGTTCCAGGTGGACAGCACCTTTGAAACGCAGGTGCCGATTCCGGTGCTGACGATCAGTCCGTCGTCACTGGATCTGGCCGCATACACCGGCGACGAGTTCCAGGTGCAGTTCACCGTGGCGAATCACGGTCTGATCGCCGCGGAGCATGTGAAGCTGAACATTCCGAACACGGATCGGTTGCAGTTCACCCCGCTGATCACGGACCTGGGCCGGATGGCGGCCAACAGTTCGCTCACCGTTCCAGTGCTGGTGAAGCGCCTGCCACCGCCGCCGGCGCCGGCTGGACTTCGCGCCGCTGATTACCTGACGGGTCAGTGCTCGGTGACGGCCAACATGCTGTGGGACTACTTGTGCGGTCCGAACGTGGTGGACAAAGACACGGCTTTTTATGTGTTCGACTCGACTGGCTGCGATCTCGTGGAGTTGTATCGCCAGGTGTATGACCTGGTGCCGACAGGCGGCGGTGGCAGCGGCGGCAGCACCAATGTGCTGACCTCGGATGAGTTCTTTGACTACCTTGAGTCACTCAATCCGGTGACGGATTTCGAGGCGCCTCCTGGCTACAAGTTCCAATGCAAAGTCAATCCGCCGGGATCGGCGCCGCTTCCCGCGGGATTGCGGCCCGCGGGTGCGGGAGGCTCGGGCAACACCAACAACGAGGTATGTGCCCGGGTGCAAATCCGGCTCGATCAAAAAGCCATCCTCGCTCGCGACGCCTTCAAGGCCACGCTCGAACTTAACAACGAGACTCCGGGTGCCATTGAGAACATCCTCGTAAATCTCGAGATCAAGGATGGCAATGGCAACCTCGTGAACAACATATTTGGCGTCCGTCCGCCCGAGTTTTCTGGCATGAGCGCCGTGGATGGAACCGGAGTGGTGGCCGGCAACACCGACGGCCGCGCGAGTTGGATTCTAGTCCCCACGCTCGACGCCGCGCCTTCCAATGGCTACAGCCTGTATCTGGTCGGCGGCACGCTCAGTTATGTGCAGGACGGAGCGGCCGTGACCATTCCGCTGGCACCCGCCCCCATCCAGGTGTTCCCGCAGCCCGAGTTGCTGGTGCGGTATTTCCACGAGCGCGATGTCTTCTCGGACGATCCGTTCACGCCGGAGATCGAGCCGAGCCTGCCGTATTCGCTGGCAGTGCAGATCGCCAACGTTGGCTACGGCGCGGCGCGTTCGCTCAAGCTGAGCAGCGGCCAGCCGCAGATCGTGGACAACACCAAGGGCCTGCTGATCGACTTCAAGATCCTCGGCACCCAGGTCGAGAACCAGTCGCTGACGCCTTCGCTGGAGGCGGATTTCGGGCGCATCGAACCCAGCTCCAACAAGGTCGCCCGCTGGCTGCTGAGTTCAACGATCCAGGGCAACTTTACCAACTTCAGCGCGTCATTCCAGCATGTCGATGCGCTGGGTAAACCGCGGCTGTCGCTCATTCGCGACGTGGAGATCCACGAGTTGAACCACATCGTGCTGGCCGATCGTGCCTTCCAGGACGGCCGGCCGGACTTGCTGGTCAACGACGCGCCCGATCCGGATCGGCTGCCCGACACGCTGTATCTCAGCGATGGCAGCATCGTGCCGGTGAGCGCCGTGACCAGCGCCTCGATTGGTGGCACGCTCTCGCCCGGCAACCTGCAGGTCACCCTGAATGCGAGCGTCTCGCCGGGCTGGACTTATCTGCGCGTGGGCAACCCGGCGGGCACGAATGGCTTCCGCCTCATCGGCGTGCGCCGCGGCGACAACAGCCTCATCGCGCTGGGAACGAACGTCTGGAACACCGACCGCATCTTCCCGGGCGGCGCGACCCGTCCGATCAAGACAAACCTGCTCCACCTGGTGGATTACAACAGCTCCGGCGCTTACACGCTGCTCTACGAATTGTCGGCCCCGGCGCCAGACACGACCGCCCCGACCAGCGCGGTGGCAGGATTGCCTTCTGGGAGTCCGGCGCAGTTCGCCGTGACCTGGAGCGGCACCGATGGCTCGAACGCAAGCGGCGTCGCTTACTACGACATCTACGTTTCGGTGAACGGCGGGGCGGCGACCAACTGGCTGCCGCGCACGACACTGACCGGCTCGATGTTCAACGGCGTGCAGGGCGCGAGCTACTCGTTCTTCAGCGTCGCCACCGACAGCGCGGGCAATGTCGAATCGGCACCGGTCACGCCTGACACCCAGACTGCCGTCAACGTGGTCAACACCGCCCCGACGCTGTCGCTCGGCTCAACGCGCACCATCGACGAAGGCAGCATTCTCAGCATCACACCCACCGCGGGCGACACGGATTCTCCCGCGCAAACGCTGACCTACACGTTGCTGCCCGGCGGACCGGCGGGATTGCTCTTCAACGCGGCGAACGGCGCCGTCACCTGGTCCACGGGCGAAGGCAGCGGGCCGAGCACGAACCAGATTCGCGTGCGCGTGGCGGACAACGGCCAGCCGAGCTTGAGCACGACCTCCAGCGTCACGGTCGTTGTGCGCGAGGTGAATCAGGCGCCAACGCTGGCGGCCATCGGTGATCGGACCATCAACGAGTTGTTCCGTCTCGCCTTCACCGTGACTGGCGCCGATGCCGACTTGCCGGCCAACATGCTGACTTACAGCCTGGGTTCGGGCGCGCCCTCCGGCGCGACCATCAATCCAGTTACAGGCCAGTTCGTGTGGCGTCCGACAGCCACGCAGGGGCCGAGCACGAATCGGATCAGCATCCTCGTCAATGACGGCGGCGTGCCTTCGCTGACGACCACGCAGATCTTCACCGTGATGGTGCGCGATTCCCAGGCCGACTACATTGTCTCGGTGGGCACGACCAACGTGTTCGCCGGCCAGACCAGCGCGGTGCCGGTGAGCCTCAACGCAGGACTCGACCTCGCCTTGGTGCAGTTCAACCTTGAAGCCTCGGCCGATCGCCTGACCAACCTGGTCATGGGAACACTGGCGGGCGAGGTCACGTCGGTGACGCTGATTCCGGTCGGGCCGAATCAGGCGCAGGTGCGCTTCAACCTGAACGGCTCCGGCCCGGTGGCCAACAGCCGCACCCTGGGCCTGCTCAACTTCTTCGCCACGACCAATGGTGGTTCGGCCATCGTCCCGCTGCATCTGAGCGCGTTGAGCGCCCAAACCATCGGCGGAGCCACGGTGAATCTGGGCGCGGGCAACGACGGCAGGGTGATCATTGTCGGACGCCAGCCGGTGTTGATGTTGCAGAATCCGCCGTCACCGCTCCTGACGTTGTACGGAGTCCCCGGAGCCAGCTACGTCATCGAGTGGCGGACCAACCTCGCCAGCAGCGTCTGGACGACGTGGCAGGGCGTCACGCTGAACGACGCGTTCACGCAGCTTCCGGTCACCGTGAACCAGTCAGGCGCGTTCTACCGGGCCTACGAGATGAGCGGCAAATCCTCGCGGCTGGTGGCTTCGCAGGATGGCTCGTCGATCTCCTTGCTGCTCCTCGGCACGGCGGGCACGAGCCTCCAGTTGCAGACCAGCACCAACCTCGGCAATCCGAACTGGCAGAATCTCTCGTCCTTCAACCTGACCAATTCGTTCCAGGTTCACACCGTCACCAACGACGGAAGCAAGGCGCGATTCTATCGAGTGCTCGCTCCGTAAGATCTAAAATCCATCGCACCGGCGGATGGTGCTCGCCGACGCCGGTGCGATGTGATTTTGCCCGCCCCAACAAGACAGCGTCGGAGTGCGGCGTCGGTTTTTGCAACCTGAGTGGCTTCAACCAAAATTCCGCATCTGGAATTGGGGATGGAATCACCAAACACGGATGAACCTAAACGGAGCAATTGGAATCGGACGAAGAAGTCTTAAACCACGGATGCACACGGATGCACACGGATTTCCTGCGGCATGTTTTCCGCACCCTCCGGGTGATCCGCTGGTTTTCTGCAAATGCCTGGTATCCGTGTCCATCGGTGTCCATCCGTGGTTGAACTGCGGTTTTTAGGATGAACACGGAGACGCACGGATTTCAGACCCGCAGCTTTACTCACCCTCCGGGTAATCCCCTCATTCACCACAAGTCCTGGCAAATCGCGCTGATGCCGGGCGATTGCGCCCTGCCGGATCCGCGTCTCACGGAGGCGGCTTGGGTAAACCCATCACCCGAGCTGTATCGCTGAGCGAATCTGCGCGAAGACTTCCTCCGGAGGAAGCCCGCTCAAACCGCCTGCACGCTTCAGCAGGGCGATGTTTTTTCCGAGCGGGCGCCATACCGGTTCGACCGTCGGGCCCCAAAGCACCACCACCGGCAAACCCAAGGCGGCGGCGAGGTGCGTGATGCCGGAGTCGTGGCCAACAAATCCCCGGCAACCGCGCAAGCGCCCGGCGAGTTCAGTCAGCGGCAGGCCGCGCGCGATTTCGAGGCGATGTGGCGGCGCCGATCGCGCGAGCCGTTCGAGCCGCCCACCCTCCGCTTCACCACCGACGAGCAGGATGTGGGTGTTGGTGTCTTGGATCAGGCGCGCGAGCAACGCGGCCCACCTGGCCTCCGGCCAGTTCTTTTTCTCGCTGCCGCTGCCGGGATGGAGCGCGAGTCTTGGTGATGCCGAAATGGGCGCGGCGAGGGAAAGACGCGGGACCGGGTCGGCGCTGAAAATGGCGAGCCGCTCCAGCGGTTGGAGCAAGGATTCAGTCGCGTGAACTCCGCGCGCTTCGTCGGGCCGATGCGGGCCGGTGATGAACTGCGCCGTCGAGGTGCGCCGCACATTCGTGGTGAAGATTTCATCCGGATCGTAGAGGTAGGAGACGATGATGTGAAATCCCGCAAAGTAACCGCACAAATCGAGATCCAGCGCGCCGCCGCGGGCAAAAAATCCCGCCAGCGCGCGACCTTCGATGTATTGAACCGCGTCCGCCAGGCCCCCCGCCAGCGCGAGTTGGGCGATGTGCGGATAGCCGAGCACTTCGAGCTGCGTCTCGGGAAACTTCGCCCGCAGGGCCGTCAGCACGGGCAGCGTCAGGATGAAGTCGCCGATGGCACCGCCGCGGATCACGAGGATTTTGCCCTTCGTCCGGTTCACCCAAACATGAAACGACCAGAGGCAGGGCGAGGGAAGATCAAAGTGGAGAAGCCGAAAAAGCGGGCGGGAGGATTGCGAACAGGATGAAGTCAAGAGGAGGAAGCAGAACAATCCGCCCACCTTGCCTCCCAACACTGCATCACTCCGCGTCGTTCGCCCCGCTCACCGATAAACCGTCAATCCCAGCACGACGAACAAGAGGCCGAAGGCGAGGCGAGCCGCGCTCAGGGAGCGGGTCCGTTGCTCGTTGGCGGTGGCCCAGTTGATCAGGTCGCGCAGGCGCCAGGGTGCGATGGTGAACCACATGCCGGCAATGGCCAGCGCGTAGGCCCAGCCCTGCCAAAGCATCACCCAGGGCGTTTCTCCGAGATGCGGCCGGCCCGTATCCACCATGAACTTGGCCAGGACCAGCAGCACCGCCGCGAGACCGCGCACCGGAAGAAAGTCCTTCACAAAGATGCAGGTTCCAATGCCCACCCCGGCAAACAGCGCGTAGAGCACCGGCTTGAAGCTGGTGAAATCCGAGACCGCTTCGATGCTGAGATAATACAGGAACCAGCCCGTGGCCAGCAGCATCAGCGGATAGCCGACCGGGGTGTTGCGGGGGAACTTCTGCGCTGCCGCCGCGTACGACGCCGGCTTGAGCACCCCGGGCAGATTGAGTGCCGCGACCAGAAGGCCGAGCAGGATGGCGAGTGTTGATAGGCCGAAGTTGGGCATGTCAGCGGCGCGGAGAATGCGGATGCGGCTGGCGCGTGGGAAGGAAAAAGTGGGCTGCCAGGCGGCACTGGAAAGTAGAGGTGCAAATTTTGTGAATAACCTGCGCTTGACCTTTTCGTGGTGGGTGCGTTACGGTGGTGAGCGTCCGAGGCGTTTCTCATTTTCATCATGTGTCCGTTGCCACAACTTTGGCGTGCATTGGCCCGTGCTCGCATCAGACGGCAGGGCCGCCATTTCTTCAATTGCCGTGGCGCGCCGGGCATTTTGGCGACAGCCATCGCAATCCAAACTCCAAACCATTCCGCTGGCAGCGCGGAGCATCGGCATCTCGTGGCGCAAGACCCTTTCACGGTTTGACTCCAATCCCGAAATAACCCCGACGACAAAACCCATGCACTATTCCATGAAGCAAAAGGAAACGAAACCGAAAGGCCTGAGGTTCTCCCTGGTTCTGGCAGCGGCTGCAGCCGTGCTGATGCCCGGGTGTGCCACCAAGGAAAAGCAGGTGCAGCAGGTCGCCAAGGACTGGTGCATGACCATCCGCGGCAGTCAGGTCATCCCGGTGTATCCGCTGACGGAAGACACTCAGCCGGGCGATGTGTTTCTCGTGCAGGTGCCGGTGGATCGACAGCAGGAGATATTTAAGAAGCGAGGTTTCCTGCCGCTCGACAATCACATCGCCCGCATCAACCCGGGCGGCTACGTGAATTTTTACGCTCACTCGTTCCTTTCGCCCAACTCGACCAACGTGCTGCCACGCGACTGGATTCGCCCCGGGGGGGCGGGTATTTATCGCGGCACCAATGGCACGAAGACGGCGGCCTGGCAGGCGGCGCCGCGCACATCGTTTCCCAGCTACAGTTTCAGCGTGCGAAACGGCGCGGGCCTCAGCCTCGCGGTGCCGGTACAGGGCGTGCCGGTGGGGTTGAGCCTGTTGAACAGCGATGCCGCCAGCGGCAGCGTGCTGATCGCGGAATCCCGCACGCTCGGCGTGGACACGCTGTCCCTCTACCACCAACTGAGGGACTGGTCCTCCACCAACGCTGATTTCCTGCGCTACTTCGGGCGTGGCTACGAGGACAAGCGTCCCAATTATCTGCGCGTCATCACTCGGGTCTATGCCGCTGGACGGATGTCCGTCACTTTGAAAGACGCGAGCAACCGCAGCGCGGGCCTGGACGTGGGCGCGCCCAAACCAGTGAACCTTCTGGTGCCGGAACTTCCCAAGGGCAGCAGCACCACGGCGGAAAGTGCGCTGAAAAATTACACCAACGCCTGGTCGGCCATGAGCGAAATGGTCAAGAGTCTCGGCGCCGTCGCCAGCAATGCGACCCAGGCTCTGCCCGGCGGCAGCCTGCGTCTGGCCGCGGCCAGTTCGCGTCTCGTCAGTCTCGACGAGACTTTTGATCCGCCGGTCATCTTCGGCTATCTCGGCTTTGATTGCGCCCTTTACAAGGGCGGCGTTCTCGGGCCGCCCATTCCCACCTTCGCGGTCCTGGATCCGGCTTTCAACCTGGGTGCGTTGCTGGAACTCAGTCCGGTCTATGGGCAGATGCTCGACAAAGCGCTTTACGGAATACTGGCCGCCGACAAGGAGAATTCCCGCGCAAAATCCGCGCGCAAGCGGTTGGATGCGCTGTCTGCCTACGTGCCCAATCAATTCACTGAGTACTCCGGCCCGGGCACGAACGGCTTGCTCGCCGCCCAACTCCTTCCCGGCGACGTCCTGCGCCCAACGGATTTCCCGCCGTATCACGCCTTCCATGCCTTCCGCGCCACGCTCGACGGTTCCATCCACGCGTTGGAAGCCGCGCTCAAAAGGGGCCGTTTTGAATTCAAGGACGCGGCGGGCCAGACGAAAACGGTGGACGCAACCGGCCCCCAGCGTCGCGAACTGGATAATGCGCTGGCCTACTACGCCAGTCTGCGCCAGCGAATGTCCGAGGACGCGGACGTCCAGACCGCCTATTCGGAAGCTTACGCGTATTACCTGGAAAAACTCATCCGCTGAGCACATGCCATGACAACACAGCGCAAGAAAACAAAAACTCGCACGGTCACCTCTCCCAAGGCCAAACGATCCCTACGCGCCGCCCGACGCGCACCTGCTGCCCCCGCTCCCCAGGCAACGGTGTCTTTGGCCGCACTGCCCGTTGCCAGCGTGCCGCCCGGTGGTCGCGAATTCCTGGACAGCAACGTCCCTGGTCTGGGCCACGACGCCACGAACGCTTTCGAGCGTCATGTGGCGCTGGATCACGTCGTCACCGGTGTGTGGGCCACGGAAGATATCACCATGATTCGCCGGGTGGAAAGCGCCGGCGCCTTCAAATGGGTCATGTGGCGGCGCAGCGACATTCCTCCCGCATGAACGAACTGCCGCGATAATTCGCCATCGCGGAAACGAGCGTCACTTCAGTGCTGCCCACCGACACCGGTTTGGTCCATGACCAGCGGGCGTGGTAGTTTCTGGCGACGTCACACGGTTCGTCACCGCTCAGATCGGGTTTGTCTGATGGCACGAGCCGCGTCCGCGCAGCCCAGAATCCGCCCCTCCTTCCACCGCCTGATGGTGGAAGGAACGCCATCTAGCATTTGCGGCGGGGGACTATTGTCATGCCGGCCGAGGATCTCTTACGCGTGTCCGCTCCTGCGCTGCCTGTTGGAGGGGCGGGCCGGCCCGGGGAATCCGCCCGCTGCTGGCCTACCAGAGAAACGATTTCTGCTCGGAGAGCAACTGGTCGCCATCCCAGAGCGTGGCCCGCCAGGCGGAGAGTTGCCCGAACTTTTTGAACTCGTCGCCGGTGAACGGCACCTTGGCCCATTTGTGGAAAAAGCCCCGGTACTTGGCCTCCTGCTCGACGACCGCGGCGGTGGTCTTCTGGTCGAGCGCGCCCCGCATCTCGATGCGCAGCTTGAGGGGGCGCGAGGTCAGGGCCGTCCACTGCACGTCAAACTGCAAACCGGATTGTTTCTCGGGATGTTTGCGCAGGTCCGCCTGATAGGTGTCGCGCGCGTAGAGACTGGGGTGGATTGTGTGCTTGCCGGATTGGTCGAGATAGTGCGGCAGCACCTTGATCACCCGGCCGAGCTGGCTGGGCGCCGCCGAAGCCGTCACCGCCGCCAGAACCGCGGCGCACACGAGGGAAAGCAAACGCATTGCCGCAGCATAAAGACTGGCGGGCCATGGCTCAATGCTGATTTGCAGTCAGCCGCCCCGGAGGGTGTGATTAACAGCGGGTGAGGCCGGCACGCCCGGCGAGGTGGGGCGCGTCACTCCGTGCGCGCCGTTGGGAATGCTGGCACCGCTCCGGCGGCGCGCCCTGCCTCCCAGGGTTTTCCGCCGGTGCGTGGTTATCCTCACCCGCTTTTAATCACACCCTGCAATCCGCGCCGGAGAAAATGCCACGGTTGACATCCGCGGCCTGGTGTGGCATTGGTTTCGCGTTCCGTTAATCCAAACCATTAATAAATTATGATAAAATCGTTGATGTTCTGTGTTGCGTTGAGTCTGGGTGCCATCGGTCTCCAGGCGGGTGAAGCCTGTGGCGAGAAGGCCAAAGGCGCCTGCCCGTCTTCCGGCGCTAGCTGCGACAAGGCCAAGGACGCTAAAGGCGCCTGCCCCTCAGGTGGCAAAGATGCCAAAGATTCCAAGGGCACCTGCCCGGCCGGTGGCAAGAAAGACTCGGGCAAGGCCTCCTGAAGTCCACCTTCATTCCTTCATTCTGCTCAACCCCGCCCGGACATGGGCGGGGTTTTCTTTTCGCTCATCGCCGAGTTGTGAGCCGGCACCAGGGCAGCAAAAAGGGCGGCCCCGATGATGAGACCGCCCGTTGAGTTGTTCAAAATTGGTTGCCGGACATCACTTCCGGAGTTGGAAGTAGATTTCCCCGCCGGCCGGCAGACTGGTGGTGAAGCCGCTCGCGGCTTCGGCGATATCGACCCACAGGCCGGTGACAACTGATTTGGTCTGAAGAACCGCCGCGCCGTTCCAGGTGAGCGTGAGGCTGTTGCCGTTGCGGGTGTAATCAAGCACCGGCGGAATCTTCGACGGATCAATCTGGCAGGCGATGATGCCGTTGTTCGAGTCGAGCGCGAAAACCCGGTTGTTGCCGAAGGAAACTGCTCCCGTGGCATTGCCGTTGGCGTTGTCTGTCGGGAAGAATTCAGTGTCGATGTGGATCAAACCCTTGGTTTCCAGATTCGACAGGTCATAGAGGCGCAGGTTGTCCGGGGTTTCCAGGGAAACGCCAGCGAGGAGTTTGGCGCCAGTGCTGAGACTCATCACGGTCATCGCGGGATACGCGTTGAAGTTCTGGAGAGTCGCACTGGTCAGCGCGTTGATGTCGTAAGACAGGTGTCGAAGGGACTGCCCGGAGGCTTTTCCCCAGAACGTATCCTCCTCGCCAAACGCCACGCTCAGGCCGCAGTTGCCGGCCGTGCCGTCGGTGAGAAAGACATTCGGCTCGGCAGCGGGTCCGAAGCCGGGGCGCAGGATGGACACGATGTTGCTCGATCGAGTTGCCACCAAAATCAAGGGGTCCGAAATTGAACCCCGCACCGCGAAGCTGTCGCCCCAGCGCTGCGATGTTCCCGGGGCGGGGTTTCCAGACCACGCCAGTTCAGGCTCAGCCGCCGGGTCATCATCGGCCCATTGATAAACCTTGAAGGCGGTCGTGTCGCCGGCGGTGGTCAGATTGCAGACATAGATGAAGCCGTCGTCGTCCACTCCAACCATGTTGATCGCCAACGTGCCCCCGCTGATGGTCACGGTGGGAGAACTCATTTTCAGAGTGTGAAGGTAGGTGCCGGTGGAACCATCGAGGACGTGAACACCATTGGTAGGGGTGCGACTGACGACGAGGAGATGGTCGGACTGCGGGCGATAGGCGATGCCGCGCTGGTTGTTGTCGTTGGCGAGATAGAACGCGCTGCCGGGTGCAAGACGCCACAGCGGAGTCAAAACCTCCGAGAGCGCGGCGGGTGTGACCGTGAGCGTGGCAACTCCACTGGTCGAGGAACCGAAGGTGTTGGCCGCGATGACCTGATAGGCTCCCGATTGACTGAGGGTAACATTGGTCAGGGCGAGATCGACATTCGTGGCATTGACCAGGTTGGTGCCCGCGAAGAGCCACTGAAAGTTGATGGGCTGGAGTCCAGATACATTCGCACGGAGCGAGCCATATCCTCCTTGGACGATGGCGGTGTTTGCCGGGTTGGCCACGAAGGCCGGCGGGTTGGTGGAAATGACCACCGTGTAAGCGGCGATGCCGTTGTTCTGCACGCTGCCAAACGCCTTGCCGCCGCCAAACGCCGTCCAAGAAAGACCCGTGGCGCCGTCGGAGACATTCGTCGGAAAAGTCTTTTTGTCCACCTGGGTTGGATTGCTGATGTTGTAGAAATCAAACAGCAGGTTGGTCTGAAATGAGTTGGCGGCGCTGTTGCGCGTGGCGGTCAGCAAGAAGTGATTCGTTGGATCAAACGCTATTCCCACCATGGCGCCGGTGAACAGCGTCGTGGGGTAGGTGGTCGCCACCGAGGCAGTTCCGCCGGCCAGGTCGAAACTTACCCGAACGAGCGGCCGCGTGTTGTCCTTGGCAAAGAACGAGTCGCCCGGACCGAAGGCGAGTCCCGACTTGTAGTAACTGGCGCCACCACCAGTGACGCTGAGCTTCTTCGCCGTCCAGGTGCCGAACGCGCCATCCGGGTCGGTCGTGGTCAGGAATGCCACCGTCTGCTGGTCGGACCCGACGAGGATCGTGGTTCCGGTGCCAGTGCCGCGGATGGCCATTGCGTCGCCTACGCGGGCCAACGTCGCGTCGAGATCGCCCTGATAGACCAGCACCGGGGCGGAGTTCTCGTTGGTCCAGCGATAGAGCTTGAAGGAAGGCGCGACGGTTCCGCTGCCGGCGATGTTGCAGGCATAGAGCACGCCGTCGTCCGAGCAGATAATGGTGCCGAGCGTGGCGGCTCCGCCGGTGAGGACGGTCGCGTCGGAATCAATGTCCGGGCTGATCAACTCTCCGGTCTCGGCGCTGACGCGCTTGACCTTGATGCCGGCGGTCACAGCGGTGCGGCTGACATAGACGACGTTGCTCGTGGCGGGATTATACGCCAGGCCGCGCTGATGGTTGTTGGTGACGGCAATGTCGTAACCTGCCGCGCCCGGAGCGATGAACCAGAGATTGGAGAGTGACTGGGCCTGGCACTTTCCGGGCAAAACTCCGCACAAGCTGGTTAGCGCAAGGCAAAGCGCGGCCAAACAGCCGCGTGATGGGAGGCTGGTGAGATCAAGCATCAGGTCGGATGGCTGATTCTGGTGTTTCATAGGCGTTTGATTTGGGATGTGGCTGGCTCTGAAGAACGGAGAGAGAGCGTAGCGATGCACCTCGGTTCCGTCAAAGTATCTTGCAGCGCGTGGACTGTCCGAACCGACGACAAAAAAAGCGCGGTCCTGATGGACCGCGCCCATGTGGAAAGCGGGAAATTCGCGAAGCCGCGCGCGGCCCCGCTCAGAACCGCACCATCTTTTCGAGCAGCTTGACGCGCTTTTCGATGTCCGCGCGCTTGACCTTGTCCGTGCGCGTCAGCCCGAAGCCCTCGCAGCAGAAGGACGCCACCACGCTGCCGTAAATCATCGCCGGACGGAGATTCCTCTCGATCGATCCCTTCGCCGCCGCCAGGTAGCCAATCATGCCGCCGACGAAGGAATCGCCTGCGCCCGTCGGGTCCACCACCTTCGCCAGCGGAAACGCCGGGGCGAGGAAGAGTTCCTTGCCGGTGGACAGCATCGAGCCGTGCTCGCCCTTCTTGATGATGACGTAGCGCGGCCCGAGCTTGTGCAGCTTCTGGAGCGCCACCACGGTGTTGTCCTCCTGCGTCAACTGCTGCGCCTCGGTGTCATTCAGCACGAAGAGATCGACGCGCTTGATCAGTTTGAGCAGGTCGGCGAGCGCGATGTTGAGCCACAGGTCCATCGTGTCGGCCACGACGAACCTTGGGCGCGCCATCTGGTCGAGCACATGGCTCTGGAGCCCCGGCGCGATGTTGGCCAGCAGCACAAACGGCGAGCGCTGATAGCTCTTTGGCAGGATGGGATTGAACTTCTCGAACACGCCCAGCTCCGTGGCAAGCGTGCGGCGACGGTTCATGTTGATCTCGTATTCGCCGGACCAGTGAAACGTCTTGCCGTCCTGGATTTGCAGGCCGTCGAGGTCGATGCCGTGCCGGCGGTAAAGCTCGACATACTTCTTGGGGAAATCGCGGCCCACCACGCCGACGAGATTGACCGGCGAGAAGAAGCTGGCGGCGACGCCCGCATGGCTGGCCGAACCGCCGAGCAGGCGCGGATTTTCCGCCTTGGGAGTCTTGATGGAGTCGAGGGCCGTGGAACCGACGATAAGAACGCTCATGAGTTTTTCGAGTTAATCAGATTCGTGGGCGCGGAAACTAAGCGCTCCTTGAAGCGACGGCAACACGGATTTCCCGTCAATGCAAAGGGCGCAGATCTAGGTCAACAGATCCTTCCCCGCCTCCGTCTCTCCTCCACCAATGGTTGAAAGACTGTAATCGCATGTTCAATTACAGTTTTAAGATCCCAGAGATCCACCAAAAAGTTCCGTTCCCTCATGGTGTGATCTGAGGAAGCTAACGCAGAGTATCCCCGCTCGGGCCCGCTAGATTGCCAAAAACACAAATTGCAGATTCGAGCGTGAATGAAGATATCAATTATGCGGCGATAACTCAGCTTGCATTGCTCTGACTTTTTAAGCTCAAACCATTTTTCTAACGGTGGCCTGCGAGTTCGGATGATTTCCATTCCTCGCGTTTGTCACTGGCCAAGAAACAACGTTGAGTGTCTGGTTGGCGAGGTCGAGGGGTATTCCGGCTGATTCCTCAAGTTTGCGGACACAGAACAGTGAGATGTGGATAGGGAACTCAAGGTCGAGAAGTGTGTGGGAACCTAAAGCATAGGGTTCCTTACAGATGAAGGTGAGATCGGCTGCGGTCCGCTTTAACAAATCCAACCACGGTTCTGGAATGAGAATCATCTCCGGGAGTTTCCATTGGCCTGCCATGCTTCGCAAGCATCCATCATCGCTGCATTCATGCAATTTCTCGCGGATCTGCCGCCGTGACCGAATGCTGCGGTGGGTGGTTTCGCCGCCTGCGGTGCAGCCGCGAAGACTGCCAACTCATCTGCTTCGGATGGCGGCTTGAACAGTCGGCCGTTTCCAACTAAAGTCCTCAGCATGGTGCTCGAACTGAAACTAAACCTGTCCGACAGCCTGGCTGACGAAGCCAGAGCCAAGGGTTTGCTGGAGCCGCCCGCCATCGAGCGGATGCTGCGGGACGAGTTAAAGCGCAGCCGCGTGGAGCAACTGTTCGCCGCTGCCGACCGGCTGGCGGCGCAGAAATTACCCTCGTTGACCGAAGCGGAAGTGGAACAGGAAATCCAGGCTGCGCGGGCGCAGCGACGCGACGGCCATGCGAGCGGTCGCTGACACGAATGTCGTCGTTTCGGGTTTGCTCTGGCACGGTCCGCCGCGACAGGTGCTCGACGCGGCCCGCAATGGAGTGATCAAATTGTTCACCAGCACGGAATTGCTGGCTGAACTTGAGGAGGTTTTTAGCCGGGAGAAGTTTCGCGAGCGTCTCCGTCGCGCCGCCGTTCAGCCCGCTGACCTTGTGACTGGATTCGCCGCGCTCGCCACCGTGGTCAGCCCCGCCCCCATCCCTCCAGTCGTCCTTCGCGATCCCGATGATGACGCCGTGATCGCCTGCGCCGTGGCCGCGTCCGCCGAGGTGATTGTGTCTGGCGACGACGATTTGCTCGCGCTCAAGCGATACGAGGGCATCGACTTCTTGAACGCATCAAAGTTCCTGGCCCGGATTCAGGCGGCGAGTTGAGGCGGCCTCAACTGGTGCTTCTTCAAGCCACGCCGGTCAACACTCAGACACCCTCGCGCACTTCAGGCAAGAAGGCGTTGTTTGAATTCCTGGCAAGCCTCGGTGATGTCTGGCGCGTTGAGAATGGCTGACACCACGCAGATGCGCCGCGCCCCGGCCGCCAGCACGTCGTCGAGATTGTCGAGCGTGATGCCGCCGATGGCGAACCACGGCAGGCGCACGTTTTCTGCCGCCCACCGGACGTAATCAAGCGTCACCGGCGGGCGATCCGGTTTGGTGGGCGTGGCAAAGATTGGACCAATGGCGATGTAATCCGGCCCGGCCGCGAGGGCGCGCCGTGCCTGTTCGGGTGCGTGGGTGCTCAGGCCGACCTTGATTTGCCGCGGGCAACCAGCGAGCTGGTCCACGAGCTTGAAGCCGGCATCAAAGAAATCCTCCTGCCCAAGATGACAGACCGGCGCGCCAATTTGCAGCGCGAGGCGGAAGTGATCGTTGATGACGAGCGGGACGCCTGCCGCCTGGGTGATCGGGAGAATTGCTTCGGCCATCCGCTGGATTTCATCGGGCGTGCTCTGTTTGGCGCGGAGTTGGATCACGTCCGAGCCGCCTTCGCAGAGTTCGCACGCGACGTCCCTCGGCAGGCGTCCGCGCAGGTAGGCCGTGTCCACGAAGGTGTAGAGGCGGCTTTGGGTGAAGGAGTTCATCCGAATAGCCGCAATTCAGATATTGGATCGCCGCTACGAAAGATATTGGCGGCGGTCTGCCGACGCGCCGCTACGCCGGGG
The DNA here is from genome assembly GCA_038249465.1 of Limisphaerales bacterium. GTDB lineage: Bacteria > Verrucomicrobiota > Verrucomicrobiia > Limisphaerales > JBBRWD01 > JBBRWD01. Next base: position 21,492 of record JBBRWD010000074.1, read on the forward strand.
TTCACGCCTTTTCCTCGATCAACTCGCGCCGCGCGCTGCCAAGCAGATTTTCGATGAAGCCGGTGTTGTAAACGCCCCGGCGGAAGTTGGGATCCTGCAGGATGGCCATCTCGAATGGGATGGTCGTCTTGATGCCGGTGATCATGTATTCGCCGAGCGCCCGGTTCATCTTGTCCATCGCCTCGCGGCGGTCCTTGCCGTAGGTGATGAGCTTGCCGATCATCGAGTCGTAATACGACGGGATGGTGTAACCGGCGTAGGCGTGGCTGTCCACGCGCACACCGCGTCCGCCCGGCGCGTAATACATCTCGATGCGTCCCGGACTGGGCCGGAAATCATCGAACGGATCCTCGGCGTTGATGCGGCACTCGATGGCATGACCGCGGAATTGGACATCCTTCTCCGCAATCTTGAGAGGTTCGCCCATCGCGATCATGATCTGCTGCCGGACGAGATCGATGCCGGTGACCTCTTCGGTGATCGGATGCTCCACCTGGATGCGTTTGTTGACTTCGAGAAAATAAAAATTGCCGTGGTCGTCCACCACAAACTCGACCGTCCCGGCATTGGTGTAATGCGCTTCCTTGGCGATTTTGATGGCCGCCTCGCCGATGCGCTTTCGCAGCTTGGGATATTTGAGTTCGATCAGCGGGGACGGCGTCTCCTCGATGACCTTCTGATTGCGGCGCTGGATCGAGCAGTCGCGCTCGCCGAGGTGGATGATATTACCGCGCATATCGCCCAGAATCTGGATTTCGATGTGATGCGCGTTCTCGATGAATTTCTCGATGTAAACCCCGGAGTTGCCAAATGCCTTCTCCGCCTCGGTTCGGGAAGTGTGAAAGCCCTTCACCAGGGAAATGTCGTTGTGCGCGATGCGCATGCCGCGTCCGCCGCCGCCCGCCACCGCCTTGATCATGACCGGGTAGCCAATCTTTCGGGCGTTTGCCAGCGCGTCATGCTCGTTTTCCACCAATCCCTCCGAACCCGGCGGCGTGGGCACTCCGGCCTTCTTGGCGACGGCGCGGCTGGTGGCCTTGTCTTCCAGGGAATTCATGGCCCGGGCATTCGGGCCAATGAAGCGGATGTTGCAGCTTTCGCAAATTTCCGCGAAGTGGGCGTTTTCTGAAAGGAAGCCGTAGCCCGGATGGATGGCATCGACGTCAGTGACCTCGGCGGCGCTGATGATGCGGTCGATGCGAAGATAGCTTTCGGAGGCGGGGCCTTTGCCGATGCAAATGGCTTCGTCCGCCATCTGGACGTGCATCGAATTGGCGTCGGCCTCGGAATAGACGGCCACGGTTTTGACGTTGAGTTCCTTGCAGGCGCGAATCACGCGCACCGCAATCTCACCGCGGTTGGCCACCAGGATTTTCTCGAACATGCGCTGAACGGAAACGGGTTGGCAGGCTTACAGAGGCCGGACTTTGAACATCGGCTGGCCGTATTCGACGGGTTTAGCGTTATCGACCAGGACTTCGGTGATGATTCCGCGGGTTTCCGCTTTGATTTCGTTCATCACTTTCATCGCTTCGATGATGCAGACCACGGAGTCGGGGTTGACTTCGCTGCCCACCTCCACGTAGAAGGCGGATTCCGGCGATGGCGCCCGGTAAAAGGTGCCGATCATGGGCGAGTTGATCTCATGGTCGGTGCTGACGACGGGGGCAACCGCTGCAGGAGCACCAACCGCCGGAAGAGCAGGCGTGGAAATCTGCACCATCGCATCATCATTGGAAACCGCCACCTGGCCGATGGCTCGCTTCAGGCGAATCTTAAAATCCTGCTTCTCCAGCTCGAACTCCGAGATGGCGTTTTTTTTCATCAGATCGATGACGGCTTTGATATCTTTTAAGTCCACAGAGCCTCCGGTCGAAAGGTTGATTCCACGTCTGTGTTGCTGGGGTTCATCAAACAAAAAGCAGTTGTCGATGACCGACACTGCTCTACCGAGTTTTTAAGTTGCGCGGAGCGTAGTGAGCACCATCCGGCACGTCAAGAAGCAATACCGAAGCCTGACTGGCATGAAATGCCGCTGAAAAACCCTCAAATCTATTCGATTTAAGGCAACTCGTTACCGATAACGGCAGCTTCCAAGCCCAAAATATACGATTTTGCGCCAAACCCGCTGATCACCCCCCGGCAGACCGACGCAATCATGGAGCGATGCCGGAATTCCTCCCGGGCATGGATGTTCGAGAGGTGGATTTCAATGGTCGGAACCCCGCCCGCGGCGATGGCATCCCGCAAGGCTATGCTTGTATGGGTATAGGCGGCCGCATTGAGAACGATGGCATCGAAACTTCCACGAGCCTTCTGAATCCAGGTCACCAACTCACCTTCGATATTTGATTGCTGGAACTCGATCGGGACACCGAGCTTCTTGGCGTGCTCTCGCACCAGGCGTTCGATGTCCTCCAGTGTCAGCCGCCCGTAAACCTCGGGTTCCCGCTGACCAAGCAGATTCAAATTGGGGCCGTTCAAGAACAGGATCTTCATCGCCGGAGCAGACGCTAACCAGCGCCAAAACGGTTGTCGAACGGATTCGCCGGCACGGAATCTTCGATCATCGGTTTGAATGCGGCGTGTGGCGTGGGTGTGGATTGGAGCGAACGACGAGTAAACAATTCCGCCGACCGAAAGCCTGCGGGTTTAAGACACCGTCTCGGTGCGGTCGCTGCAGTTATTTGAGGCTGGCGAGCTTCTCAGTCCAAGCCTTGGGGCCGCCTTCCATGTAGCCGACCTGACGCCAGAGTTCCTTGCCGTCGCCGTTGAGAACTATGAGGGTGGGAAACACGTCTTCGGTGGCGAACTGCACTTTGAGAGCTGCATTGGTCTTCTTCAATTCCTCGCTTTGCTTGGACTTGCGCGGAAAATCAAGCCTCACCAGCACCAGATTCTTGGCCGCGTATTCGACAAATTGCTTCGTGCCAAACACTTCCTTGTCAAGTTTGATGCACCAATCAGACCAATCCGAGCCGGCGAAATCGATCAGGACCAGCTTGCCCTCCTTTTTGGCCTCCCCTTTGGCCGCGGCAAGGTCCGTGGTCCATTTGAGATTGTCTGCCAGAGCCGGCAGGGCCAACAATGCCACGGTGAGCAAGAGGAGAAGTTTTTTCACGAGGTCGGTGCTGTTTACGGTTTCGATGTGTCGTCGCCGTTCTTCGACGCTCCGGATTCAATCTTGTTCACGCCAGACGATTTTCCCAGAAACAATGGCCGCCGTCGCCTTGCCTTTGAGACGCCAGCCGTCGAACGGTGAATTGCGCGATTTGCTGGCTGAATCCGCGACGCGGAACACCCACTCGCGATCGGGGGCGAGCACCGTCACGTCGCCATCCGCGCCCGGTGCCAGCGTGCCTTTGTCCAGGCGCAGCAGCCGCGCCGGAGCGGTGGTGAATTTCGCGAGCAACGAGGGCAGGGTCATCCGTCCCGCGTGGACCAATTGCATGAGCGCGAGCGCCAATTCGGTTTCCAGGCCGGTGATGCCGAACGGGGCGTAGTCGAACTCGACCTCCTTTTCATAGGTGCAATGCGGCGCGTGGTCGCTGGCCAGAACTTCGATCGTGCCATCGCACAAGCCGGCAAGAATGGCTTCACGATCAGCCGCCGAGCGCAGCGGTGGGTTCATTTTGAAATGAGTGTCGTACACCGGCCACTTGGGCAGATGCTCGATCGGTTGGTCGGTATAGCCAAAAATCCCCCGGCCGTCGCTCTTCCAGAAGGGATCGCTGCCGGCGATGGCCGCATCGGTGAGCGTGAAATGATGCGGGCACGCCTCGCCGGAGATGGGTGCGCCGCGTTTTTTGGCCTGCCGGATCAATTCGATGCTGCCCGCCGCGCTGAGGTGCTGGCAGTGGATGCGTGCGCCGGTGAGCTCCGCGAGCAGGATGTTGCGCGCCACGATCATCTCCTCCCCCACCGCTGGCCAGCCGCGCAGGCCGAGCACCGTGCTCCAATAGCCCTCGTGCATCACGCCGTCGCTCACCAGCGCGTAGTCCTGGCAATGGTCCATCAACGTAAGATCGAACATCTTCGCGTATTCCGCGGCGCGGCGCATGATCTCGTTGTTCTGCACGCAGTGACCGTCGTCCGTGATGGCCACCACGCCTTCGCCTTTCAACGAGCCGATGGACGCGAGCTCCTCCCCCGCGATGCCCTTGGTGATGGCGCCGGCGATGAAGACATTCACCACGCCCTCGCGCTGGGCCTTCTCCTGGATGAGCGCGACGGTGCTGGTGTTGTCGATGGAAGGCACGGTGTTGGGCATGCAGACGACGCTGGTGAAGCCGCCGCGCGCCGCCGCCGCCGTGCCGGTGGCGATGCTTTCCTTGGACGTCTGGCCCGGCTCGCGGAAATGCACATGCAAGTCGATCAGGCCGGGGCAGACCACCTGACCGCTGGCGTCGAAGCGCTCGCACCCGCCGGGTGCGCGGGCCGTGGCTTCGTAGCCGACGACGGCGATCTTGCCGTCGCAGATGAGCAGATCGGTGACGGCGTCGAAATTGCGGGAAGGGTCGATGACGCGACCGCCGGTGAGGAGCAGGGAATTCATGCCGGGCGAAGTTTATACAAAGGCCGCGGGGCCGTGGCAAGAAGCGGAAGAAAAGTTCGCAATGCGCGGCTCAAAGCGCCAAAGCAACGCCAGCCGCGCCTCAGGCCGGCCGGACTGAAGCCGCCAGCCAGGCCAGGTATTTCTCCGCGCCGCCCTGGAGTGGCAGCGCGACGAACTCCGGCGTGTCGTAAGGATGATTGGCCAGCACCACCTTCTCCAGAGCGGCGAGGCGGGTGCGCGTGGTCTTGATGATGAGCAGAAGCTCGCTGCCGGATTCGATGCGCCCCTGCCACCAATAATGCGATTCGATTCGCGGCACGATGTTCACACACGCCGCCATGCGCGCTGTCAGGACAGCTCGCGCCAGCTTGCGGGCCGTTTTCAAATCCGGCGCGGTCACCAGCACCACGGCAAAGGATTTCGCCGATTTCATGCGGACGAAAGGACAGGCTTTCGCCGCACCCGGCAAGCGCAAAACCAAACCCGCTCCGCTCGTCGCATGTGTGATTCGTGGCCGCACCGAGCTTGACCGAAGTGATCCGGTTCTCCACGCCGCTCCCGCCCAGTTGCCAGCGGCGTGCTTCCGACCTACGTTGCGCGCCATGACACCACGCTGGTTGATCCTTCCGTTCCTGCTGGTCGCCGGCGATCTCCCGGCGCGGGTCGGCGTGGTGGACACTTTTACGCGCGAAAGTTTTGAAGGCCACATTCGCTTCGAGAGCAACCAGGTCGTGGTGGCCAATGCCGGCCGGGGTCTGCTGACGCGCGTCCCTCTCACCAACCTTGCCGGAATCTTCTTCAAGCCGGAGCCTCTTGCGGACACCCCCCAGCCGGATCCGGCCTCTCAAGGCTTGCGCGCCCTGCCAGCAGAATGGCACGAGGAAAGCATCGGTTACGCTGCCTCCGGCGGGACGACCGTCAGCAATGGATTGTTTCGCCTCCAATGCGGTGGAACCGGCATCGGGTCGCAGAGCGATTCGTTCCACTTCCTCTGCAAACCGGTGCGCGGTGACAGCGAAATCATCCTGCGCGTCGTCCTGCTGGAACACGGCGGCCCGCGGGCCAGCGCCGGATTGATGATGCGCCAGAGTCTCGATCCCAACTCGCCGGGCGCGGTGCTCGCCCTGACTCCGGGGCGCGGCGGACGCCTCGTGGTGCGCCAGGAATCCGGCGGGGCCGCGACCGACGCGCCGCTGCCGCGCCTCCGCGCACCGTGCTGGCTCAAGCTGCGGCGCGAGGGAAAAACCATCTCCGCGTGGAGTTCCGGCAACGGACGCAACTGGCGGTGCGTCCAGCGAATCCACCTGCCATGGCGCGAGGAGATCTTCGTCGGGGTGGCGGCGTGCGCGGATCGGACGGATCGATTGATGCGCGTCACCTTCGACGGGTTGCGTGAAGCGCCGTCGCTGCCATCCACGTCATTCATCCCGTATCTCGAATTGCAGAGCGGTTCCGTCGTCAACGGTCCACTGGCCGCCGCCGATGACGAGGAGCTGCGCTTTCCCGATCCGTTGACGCGCAGCCCGGTTTCGACGCACCTCGTCGCGAACATCCGCTTTCAGTGGGTGCCGGATCGTTGGCATCGAAGGCTCGCCGCCGGCAAACCCGGCCTGCTGCTGCGTAGCGGGGAGTTCATCGAAGGCGATTTTCAGGGAATCGATGGCCATCAGATTGTTGTCAGTTCGGTGTTGCTGGGCCTGCGCCGCTTCGACGTGCATCACGATGTCGTGGCCGCGGTATTGCGCCCGGCGAAGCGCGCCCCGGCGCGGTGTGAGGTGCGCGATGCCACGGGTTCGGTGTGGCGCGGCTCGGAGATCACCCTGGGCGACAACGAGGTGATCTTGCGGGAAGCGTCACTCGGCGTGCAGCGCATCCCGCTCTTTGCCCTGATTGAATTGCGGCGGCGCTGATGGCGCCGTCGCGACTGGATGCGAATCCCCGTCGCCCGCGATCTCTAATCTGAGATCTCAAATTTCAAATTGGCGGAGCCGCCGCCGCCTCGCTACTTTCTCCTCCGCACAAATGAGCATTGCCACCAAAACCGGCGACAGCGGCGCGACGGGTCTGATGTACAACCGCCGCGTGTCGAAATGCCATCCACGCGTCGAAGCCTACGGCACGGTGGATGAATTGAACGCCGCGCTCGGCCTGGCGCGCGCCACCGCCGCGCATCCGTTCGTGGGCGAATGCCTTCTGCCGATCCAACGCGACCTCGTCATTCTGATGGGCGAACTGGCCACGGCAGCGGAGGACTTGCCGCGCTATGTGATGGACGATTTCCATGTCGTCACGCCGGAACTGACGGCGAAGATCGACGTCATCGTGCGCGAGGTGGAGGCACGGCAGATCGCATTCAACGGTTGGGCGACCCCGGGTGACAATCTCAACTCCGCCGCGCTCGACGTGGCCCGCACCGTCTGCCGCCGCGCCGAACGTCATGTGGTGAAATTGCACGAAGAGAAGCAGCTGAAGAATCCGGAGATCATCATCTATCTGAACCGCCTGGCCGATGCTCTCTGGCTGCTGGCGCGCTGGGTGGAAACGCAGACCTTGGGGAAATGATTCGGCGGGGCGGGGCAAACCGGGACCGCGACGGGGGGAGCGTTACGCCACGAATTCAGTGGCGTGGTTCATCGAGGCGGATTTGCGCCGACGCGTCCGCGAGCTTGTTACCATCCGCGCCTTTACACCGCCCGGGCACCGCACGCATGGCGACGGGGCTGGGCGCGGACGTGACCATTCTTGCAGTGGATTTGGAGCGGATGCGTTTCCTCGACATCACCCTGCATTCCGCACACACGCTTTACTCGAATGAACTCCACCTGATCGATCCTCTGCCCAACGTGGATTTGCTCATCGGCGCGGTGCTGTTGCCCGGCGCGCGCGCACCGCGACTCATCCGCCGCGAGATGCTGCAAAAGATGCGCCCCGACAGCGTGCTGGTGGACATCGCCATCAATCAGGGCGGTTGTGCGGAAACCTCGCGCCCGACCACGCACCACGATCCGGTTTATGTCGAGGAGGGAGTGCTGCACTACTGCGCCGCCAACATGCCATCGGCCTGCTCGCGCACCGCCACGCAGGCACGGACCAACGTGACCTATCGCTACATCGAAACGCTGGCCGACCATGGATTGGTGGAAGCCTGTCGCCTGCAACCGCCGCTGGTGGGCGGGATCAACATCCAGGAGGGACACCTCACCTGCAGAGCCGTCGCCGAGGCGCACGGCATGACGTGGTCACCCGCGGCGTCCTGAGCCGCGCCGCGGCCGGGTGGCGCGGGGAGAACACGCCGCTGGCGTGTGGTTTTCGGCGGCCCGCCGAAAACCTCGTCCCACAAATTTCCTGACTCCATCATCGAATGAAGATGATGTTCTGGAGGTTTGGGCGGGCCGCCCAAACCGGCACGCGGGCCGCGTGCGCCACCATTCGTGCCTCGGAGTTCAAACTCAAATCTTCCAGGGCGCGCGCATGGGGCGCAGTTGCAGCCTGCGGTTGGCTTCGTCGTTGCCGGTGAATTTTTCCGACGCGGTATCGAAGGTGAGCTTGCGCTCCACTCGCGTGGCGATGTCGCCGAGATGGCAAAGCGCGTCGGCCCGGACTGCTTCCTCGATGGGACAGATCGTGTCCTTTCGGCTCCTCACGCTGTCGAGAAAGTTGCGCGCGTGATGTCCGCTGCGCGGCAACTGCACCTTCATCGAATCGATCTTCTCCTCGGCCACTGCATCGGGGGAAGTCCGCAGTCCTCCGCGCCAGACCACCACCCAGCCGTCCGTGCCTTCGAACGCCGTGCCGTGTCCCTGAAGGGGACCATATTTCTCCTGCCACGGCTTGAGGTCGTTCAAGGCGTTGACTTCATGGTAGCCATTGGGCGTGCCGCGAAAATCCATGGTCACGCCATCGGCGAAGGTGAAATCCACCTTCCAGGCAACCGACGTATTGCACGCGCCTTCCTTCGGGAAGATCGCCTTCCCTTCCACGACCATCGGGCCTTGGAACATTTCCGGATGGCCCCACAAGGCGATGTCCAGCGGATGCACGCCCCAACCGGCGATGAAGCCCAGCGCGTAATCAGCGGTGTACCACCACGTCTTGGCCCAGGTGTCCGTGCATTTGTCGGCGCTGTAAGGCGACTGCGGCGCCGGACCAAGCCAGCGCTCGTAATCGATGTTGTCCGGTACCGGCACGGGCCCGGTGGGGCCACCCGGCTTGCTGGCGGGTGCCCAGACATTGATGTGTTTCAGTTTGCCGATGCGACCATTGCGGACCAGCGAACACGCCTGCCAAAACTCACGACTGGATCGCTGCTGCGTGCCGAACTGGAACACGCGCTTCTTCTCCAGCACGGTCTTCCGGAGAATCTGATCCTCGGCGAGACTCAAGCCCATTGGCTTCTCCAGGTAAATGTCCTTGCCGGCCCTGGCTGCCTCCACCGCCATCAGCACATGCCAGTGATCCGGCGTGGCGATAAGCACCGCGTCGATGTCCGGGCGCGCGAGCACTTCGCGGAAATCGGTGTAGGTCCTGCAATCCTCGTTCTTGTAGTGGCCGTTGACCTGTTGTTTGGCCAGCGCGAGTTGATCCTTCTTCACATCGCATACGGCGACAACCTGCGCGTCCTTCTGTCCAAGAAATCCACCCATGTCGCCGCGCCCCTGCGGTCCCATGCCGATGCACCCCACGGTGATGCGGCTGCCGGGTGTCACTTTGCCCTCCGCGCCGAGGACCGGGGCGCGGACCAACATTGGCATCGCGCCGACCGCCAGCGCGGCGGTCAGATTGGACTGGATGAACTGTCGTCGAGTGATTTGGTCTTTTGCATTCATGATGATTTGCGGTGAGGCATTGGACGTGACTCTTTGGAACAGCGATTCATGGAAATCCGCGTCGCTGTGAAGGATCGAGGCTCAGCCCCACAACTGCCGGTCGAGCGTGCGGTATTGGATGGCTTCGGAAACGTGATCCGCGGTGATGGCATCGAGTCCGGCGAGGTCCGCGATGGTGCGCGCCACCTTGAGAATGCGATCGTAGGCGCGGGCGCTGAGATTGTATTCGCTCATCGCGACCTTGAGCAATTCGCCGGTGGCCTCGTCGAGCGCACAGAACAGCTTCAATTCGCGCGTGCCCATGCGGGCATTGCAGGTCAGGCGCGGCCGGTCGGCGAAACGCTGTTGCTGCCGCTGGCGTGCCGCCACCACGCGCTCACGGATTTGTGCCGAGCTTTCTCCCGGCCGGGCCGAAGAGATGTCGCGAAACTTCACCGCCGGCACCTCCACGTGCAGGTCAATGCGATCAAGCAGCGGTCCCGAGATGCGATTGAGGTAGGTCTGGATTTCGCGTGGCGAACAGCGCGATTCGCCGGGCATCTTGCCATCGGGGGTTGGATTCATCGCGGCCAGCAGCATGAACTGCGACGGAAAAGTCATCGTGCCGGCCGCGCGCGAGATGGTGACGCGGCCATCCTCGAGCGGTTGACGCATCGTTTCGAGCACGCTGCGCTTGAACTCCGGCAATTCATCGAGGAACAGCACGCCATGATGCGCCAGCGAAATCTCCCCCGGCGTTGGATTGATGTTGCCGCCGAGCAGGCCGGCATCGCTGGCCGTGTGGTGTGGCGCGCGGAACGGCCGGCGCGTGACGAGTGCCTGGCCCGCTTCGAGCAGGCCGACGATGCTGTGAATCTTCGTCGTCTCCAACGCCTCTTCGAGCGTCAACGGCGGCAGGATGCCGGGCAGCCGTTTCGCGAGCATCGACTTGCCGGTGCCAGGCGGACCGATGAGCAGCGTATTGTGGCCGCCGGCGGCGGCGATTTCGAGCGCGCGCTTGACCGACTCCTGCCCCTTCACGTCCGCAAAATCAAGATCGTCATCGCTTCGGTGCTGGAACATCGCGGCGACATCCACCTGCGTCGGCTGGATTTGCACCTCGCCTTCCAGAAAGCCTGCCGCCTCGCGCAGATTCCGCACCGGGATGACGGTCAAGCCTTCCACCACCGCGGCCTCGGCCGCGTTGTCCACCGGCACCAAGACGCCGGTCTTGCCTTCCGCCTTCGCCCGCAACGCCACGGGCAGGACTCCTTTGGAGGAGCGAACGGCACCCGTCAAAGCCAGTTCGCCCACGATGAGAAAGTTCTCCAGTTGTTCCGTGGCAAGCTGCTCGCTCGCCGCCAGCATGCCGAGCGCGATCGGCAGGTCGAACGATGGCCCCTCTTTCTTGATGTCCGCCGGAGCGAGGTTGATGGTGGTGCGCCCCATTGGCACCTTGTAACCGGAGTTGCTCAGGGCGGTGCTGACCCGGTCGCGCGACTCCTTCACCGCCGCGTCGGGAAGTCCGACGATGACGACGAGGGTGTCCCCCCACCCCACGTTGACCTCGACCTCCACTGGATAAGCCTCCACCCCGTTCAACGCGGCTGAACAAACCTTTGCGAGCATGGGTGGCATGTTCCCGAAGCGCGTTCCCCGCTGCAATCGGATTCTGCAAGAGCCAGTACCGGATCCGAGAGCCTATGGCCGCCCGGTTGCCTCACGGGGCGCGTTTGGGGGGCATGTTCACCCTTGGACAGCGCCGCGATCTCCAACGAAGGCTAGGCGACCGCCGTCGCCCCGATGTGCGGATTCTCCAAGCGGCGCAGCAACTGGCTCACGAGCAGTTCGTCGTCGGGAGGCCCTCCCCATCGGCAGGACGGGAGATGGTTGAGCATGGAGGCCAGCGGCTCGGTCAGCAATTCCGGGAAAGCCACCCGCACCGGCAGCAGGACCGGCGCGCCTCGCCGCGCGGCGGCGTTGCGAGCGACCTCCACCTCGTAGGCGAGCATCTCACTGCGGTGGGAAGGCCCGAAGGGCCGGGCGAACGGGGGCGAGCGAGTCAACGTGGCCGGAGGCCGGATGAGGTGGTCCCGGGGAGTGGCGAGGGGCTGGGGGTGAGGGCATTGGGTGAGGTGTCGATTCGTCCTCGGTAGTGCGTCAAGTTCTCGTCGAACGCCGGACGCGCGGGCACGCCGGGCTTCTTCAACTCGATGACCACCAGCGGCAGGCCGTTGACGAAGCCGACCAAATCCGGGCGGCAGGTGTAGAGCGCGCCGATGACGCTGAACTGGCTGACCAGCAGGAAATCATTGTTCGCCGGCTGCTCCCAATCAATCACCCGGACACGGACAGTGGTCTGTCCTCCCTTGGTAGGGCGTGCTGTCCCCAGCGCGCCGCCACCCTCTCCGCCTCGAACGGGGAGAGGGCCGGGGTGAGGTGTCGATTCCGCATCCATCACGGAAACGGGAATCCCTTCCTTCAACAACCGATACACCTCGCGGTTCGCCGCTTCCAGGCTCATGGCCGATCGGTCGCGGGTCAATTCATCCACGGCGGCGGTGATGGCCTCGGGCGGCAGCGCGGGATTGAGCCGCTCCAACGCCGCGCGCAACCGGGACACCAACACCACCTCGCCCTTCGTCTCGCGACCGAGCAACCCCGCGTCGCGGGGCTCACCGGCCACGCCGGCATTGGGAGGTGGCCCGGCCACGGCCCAGTCAAGCTCCGCGAACAACCCAATAGCGGGCTGCTCGACAAGCTGGTCTTCGGTGTAGGCGTGGGCGCTCATCAGAAAAATGTCACCCCTTGCCTCAAGCCGTCGCGAGTGACTCGCTCCAGTCCTGCCCCCTGAGCCGCTGCCAGGCTGCGAGGATGTGCTCCTTCTTCAAAGTGCGCCGCTTGCGGACGTTCCATTTGTGAACCGCTGCCACCGCCGTTTCGGGATTCTCGCTCGCTTCGGGATGCTTCTGCATCACCCAATGCACCGAACTGAGAAGCTCCAGCCCGTAGGGGTCTTCAAACCCCTCAATCAACTCCGCGACCCGGTTCATCCGCGCCGGAATTGGCGGTTCGATCCCACTCCAAAGTGCAAAGAACAGCGCTCACCTCGTTCGAGCGATCATTCGGATTGAGCGGTCCGATGTCGGTTGCTACGCTCGACAATGACTGTCCGGAGCCGGGCAACGGAGTCCGGCTGGGCGCGCTGGATTATCTGGTGAAGCCGTTCGAGCCCGGTGAACTGCCGCTCGTGATTACGCGAGCCCGGCGCGCACGGCAGATTGCGCGCTTTGAGGAACACCGCCGCAACGCCACCGAATGGCTGCGCGGCGTCACCTTCGGTTCGGGAACATTCGTCGCGGTGGGTGAGAACGGCACGATCCTGACCAGCGGCGGCGGCACCAACTGGACCAGGCGCGCCAGCGGGACCGTCCAGCATTTGAACCGCGTCGCTTTTTCCGGTGGGCGATTCACCGCCGTCGGCGATGCGGGCGCGACCGTCTCAAGCCTCGACAGCGCCGCGTCGTGGTCGCCGGAGATTACCGGCGCCACCAACGTGCTCGATCACGTCGCCGGCAGCGCTCCGGCGCGGCTCCTGGCGGGGGATCATGAAGTGCGAGTGCATAACGGGCTTGGCTGGTCGAACGAACTGGCCAAGGTCGGCGGGCCTCCCGCGTGGAGTTACTACAGCGCGCTCGCCCGGCCCGGATTTTTCGTGCTCTCCGGCCAGACCGGTCTCTATACGGAAGGTTACACAAGTGATGGCCTCTCCTACCTCTGGATCGATCCCTATGCGTCGGTGCGCAACTGGCTTTGGGACGTGACTTTCATGACCAATCTCTACGTGACGGTCGGTGATTTCGGCACGGTTATGACCAGCGGCAATGGCGTGGATTGGGTGCTGGAACTCGTGCCCGCCGCCATGACTAACCCCGAGGGTAGCTTTGAGCGGAGCGCGCCGGGGACGTGAGCATGGCGAGGGGGGTCATCGCGCGGAGCCTCAAAGCTACTACTTGTTGAACGAGCCCGGTGAGATTTCCAGAACCGCAGCCTTGAAAACAGCGGA
>JBBRWD010000075.1:0-34070 GCA_038249465.1 Limisphaerales bacterium
CTTTCTTCACCCATCGATTGACCAATGGCCCGATCGAGGGGCTCAACAATCAGATCCAAGGATTGATCAAGAAAGCCTTCGGCTATCGCAACCATGCGCGTTTCAAAACCGATGTGCTCTTTCATCTGGGCGGGTTAGACCTCTATCCAGCGCAATGAAAATTCCCCCGCAAATGTCTGTACAAACCTTTTCCATTGGATGCATTGCTGTCGCTTTGTCGGCTTAAATTGCCTTGGTTGATATAATCGAAATTCTGCACTTGAACCGTGAGGTTCCTGGCTGGGATCGTAACGGTCGCATAGGCCATGTAACTCAGCCCGCTGGCCAGGGTCTTGAAGGACGCGCTCACGCTTACCTCAGCGCCTTCATAAGTGGTCATCACTTTCATCTGGTGGACCTGACCTGCGGGAGCCACCACCCAATAGGAGAGAGTGTCGCCCGACTGCACAACGCTGCCGCCCGTGACTTGCAGGAGTCCGTTGGCGTCGGGTGGCTGAATCGTGGCGCCGGCGAGAAAAGTTCCGACGCTGATCGAGGCGGGCAAGGTGTATTGGTTGAGCAGGGCGCGGATCTCTCTCATGTATTTCTCGGTCATCTCGCGCTCCTTTTACGCGACCTTTCGGCGCAGGAAGCCATGTGGCAAGGCCGAGCCCTGATCGTTTAAGAGGGAGTATTGGGGGTTGCCGTCCGGCCCGAAGTTGACCAGGTCAATCCGCGTATCCTTGACCTGCCCGTTTTCGATCACCTCCATGCGGCAGTTCCAGGAATACTGTTTCATCAGCACAGCGTTTTTCTGCCGGGTGCCGACAATGGAGGCGGCAAGGGCCTGATTGGGCGCCTGGGCGATGGCGGGTGGCTGGCTCGAAAATGCCAGCAGACCGGTGGTGAGTAATAACAGGTTCGTGGTTTTCATGGGTGTCTGCTTCGTTTCAGCTTGTTTGGGGACAGTTGTTTCACTGGTGAATTTGCGGGCCGCTCAGGCGGGTGTCCGCGCGTGATGGACTGCGGTGCGGAGCCGGCCCTTTTGCGTCCGCCAGGTTCGTTCTTCTGCAGTCCCCGAGGTGCGGCTGGGCGGGGTGGCGGGCTTGCGTTTTGCTTCCAGACCCGGATGGGAACCTGTTGTTCCGCGGGCGATTGTTTTGGCTTCCCGTCAGTCTCCTGGCTGCTGGAAAGCCACAGCAACGCCTCCTCGAAGCCGCCGAAAGCCCGGACCTTCCAGCCGCGGATGGTGCTCAGAAAAGCAAACATCCTGGCCCGATCATACGGGTCGGAATGGTAAAGAATCGCCAGGCACTGTTGATGGGTGAATCCGACTTCCCCGAACGTGTTCACCAGTTCGATCAGATCCTCCTTGCTGAACACGGGTTTGGGGCCTGGGTGCAACGCTCTCAAATCCATGAGGGCCTGGTTGATTCCCCGTTTCCGGCACGCGCCGGCCAGCAGCGCCAGCGCCTTTTTGCTGGCCGCCAGATCGAACTGACCGTGCGGATCCACCCGGATGAAGTCGGCGGCATGAATGACGTGAAGTTCGAGAGGCATAATCTGTGGGTGTTAACTCGGTTGTTTCATGTTCTCGACCGTGAATTCGCAGGCCGCTCCTTACGGAACAGCCCGCGCGTTTCATGAACGAATAAACGTGGTCATGGCTCGAAAGCAAAAATGCACTTCCAATCTATCTTCATGCTGATGTCGGTCCAGTCTTTTTGTTTCGCCTCAGCCATGAGCGCGTCCGAGAACTTGCCGACTTTGAATCGTGCGGGGGGCGTATTCGCGCACCGCGTCGGCTGGAGTTTGTGGGCGATCGCTTCGCAGTTAAGAGTGTGCATGGACGGTGAGGTAATTCTCAACGGTGCTTTGGCAGGCCGTCTTTGCGGGAGGTCGGTTGCCGTTTTAGAACTTCCAGCTCAGGTTGGCAGCGAAGAAGGAGAACCAGGTGTCGTTGTAGGAACCGGCCACGCGGCCGCGCAGGCTGGTGTCACTGCCTTGATCCACCGACATGGTGCCGCCCCACATGTACTCGTAGGCCAGGCCCAGATCGACCTTGGGACTGATATGATACAGGGCGCCCAGGCCAAACCGCCAGGCCTGGCCCATTGGCAACGTCACGGTGCGGAACTGCGATTCTACCGCCGAACTGTCGAAGGCCACGCCGCCGGTGAACTGCCATTGGTCACAGGGACGGTATTGCGCACCGAACGCGCCGTGGAAGGTGTCCTGGTAGTTGGAGTTGACACTGGTGGAGATGCCCGCGCTGGCGGGACCCGGCTTTTCGACGCCCACCGTCACCTCGCCGAAGTGGCTCCAATTCTGCCAGCCGAAATCGGCCATCAGCGCCCAATGTTCATTCAAGTCGTGGTAGGCGCTGACCATTACCGACTGCGGCACAGTCAAACCAAGGTCCAGCGATCGCCGGCTGGTCAGAACCGCGGCGGACACCGGCCCGCTGAATGAAGGCGTATCGGCAAAGTCTAGTTTCACCGGCGAAAGATAGGTGACGCCGAAGCGCGTGCCTTTGGCCGGCTCGATCAACACGCCGACGTTGGCGCCGAACCCCCAGGTTCCATCCTTTATTTGCATCTGGCCATCCCGACCAAGGCCGGGGTTGTTCACCGCCAGCTTGGTGTCCAGCATGCCGTACATCGCGTTCAACCCCGCGCCGATGGAGAGCCAGTCGGTCGCCTTGAAGCTGACCGACGGCATCAGGCTGAAGCCCAGCAGCGCGCTGTTCTGCACGTAATAGCGACCCACCCAATTGTCGTTGTAATCCGCCGCGAGGCCGAAGTAGGACAGCGCGCCGAAGCCGACCGACCACCGGTCGCTCAGCTTCTGCGTAAAGAAGAAGCTCCCGCCCGGCAGCCAGCCAATCGCATTGCCGCCGCCGTCGTTGCCCAGTCTGGGTGAGGTGGCTGCGTTCGGCGTGAACGACACGCTGCCGTAGGTTGCCTGCAAGCCGCCCTGGAACTGGGCGCCATCGAGCCGGCTCATGCCGGCGGGATTCTTGAAGACCGTCGAGGCATCAGCCGCGCGCGCGGCGTAGCCGGCGGAGGCCAGGCCGACATCCGGCGTGCCGATTTCATAGAGTTCAAGGCCGCCAGCCATGGCGGCCGGGGTTACGACGGCGCCGCAGGCGAGGGTGGCGACGAATCCGGTAAGGCATGTTCGCATGTTTGTTTTGATGTTTTGTCTATCGTTATACTTGGTTTGTCTTATTTGGTTTCGACCGTGAATTCGCTGGCCGCCCCGCCGGGCGATACCGGTAGAGGCTTGGCGGCTTATTTCGGAAACATGAACTGCACCTGGAAACGGAGCTGCCAGTCCGCGCCGGAGTCCTTGGGTGTCTCCACGTTGTAATACGCGCCGAGCTGAATGTTCACCGGCAGTTTGCCGAAGCGTTGGATCTTGCCCACCCCGGCGCCGATGGGAACCGTCCAGCGGTTGTCGCTGTCGGCCTTCCAATTGGCGGTGATGATGGGAGACATGGTCAGGTACCAGCCGTGGGGCAGGTTGTAGTTGATGAACGGCTGGATGAGCATCTGGTTCACGTCCTTGTCACCCCACCCGGCGAAGGACCACTGGTTGTTCGCCAGCGCGCCGATGACCCAGTGGCCATGCATGGTGAGCGCGACGACGGCCGGTCCGGCGCTCCATTTGCCGGTGCCCAGCAGCGAGTCGGTGGCGGTGGGGAGGGTGAAGGTAGGCCCCGCGCCCCAGATCAACTTGCCGGACTTGGCGGGCGAGAGGAAGAAGGTGGGATTGATATCCCCCAATCCCGAGGCGCTGGGAACGCCCGGCGCCGGCGAGGACTGGCTGATGATCGGCATGACGGTGCGGGTAATCAGATTCCAATCTTCGCTCAGGGTGATGGGGATGACGGGCTGGACGTTGAGCACGTACTGCATGACTTCGTTCGGCCCGACGCCGAAGTTGAAGTTGTTCTGGAACGGCACGCTGATGAGCTTGGCCACAGGGTTCTGCGCCTCTTTGGCCAGTGCCTCAGTGCTTTGGCTGCCCGCCCCGGCGCCGCCGCCCGCCGCTTCCGGTTCAGCCGGTGCCAGGGTGATCGGGCGGTAGTAGCACGAATCCGCCGCCGCGGCGGTCTGCAACTGCAAGGTGATTCCCGCCGCGAGCAGCGCGCCAAGCATTCCGTAATTGAGTGTTCGTTTCATAGTTTGGTTTTGTTGTTGGCTTTTTTCGACCGTGAATTCGCGGGCCGCCCGCAGAGGAACGGCCCGGGCGTTTGACGAACAAAGATCAGTTGGCCTGCGGACTCATTTGCCAATCAACTCCAGTGCTTTGAGCAGCGCGGCATCGGAGACCCGGATGAATCCATCCAGAGGATGACTCATTTCCAGAATCAAAAAGACTGCGGAAGACACCGTCAGCGCACAGATGAAGAGCACCACGAACACCGTGACGTTGCGCGGGGCGAACAGTCCGAAGCTGATGAACAGCATCGCGAGCCACAAGATGAGCAGGGCCAGGAGCACCGGCGGCAGCGACGACTGCTGCGCCTCGATCAGGAACAGGCGCGTTTGCAGCACATCGCTGCTGATCTGGGTGGCCTGCGCGAGAGCGGCCTGCTGGGCGGCGGTTTTCGGGGTAAGTTCGCGCAGCTTGCCCTGCAAGGTTATCTGCCCCCGCGATGACTCGGCGGCGCGCAACCCTCCGGGAGCGCTTTTTTTGTCGCCCCAGATCCGTTCGATCGCAGCGGCGGTGGACTGGCGCAACAACTCACGGGTTTCCCTGGCTTCCGGCCCGTAGTCGGCAAGGGCGTAATCCAGCAAAATGATTTTTGTGCCCAGTTGGGCGATCCCGGTGTCCATCGCGTCGAATGAACTTTTCGATGAACTGACCAGCAGTCCGAGGACCAGCGCCGCCATGGTGGCGATCATGCCGGCCGCCAGCTTGATGGTATCCTGCGACTCCTTGGACAGATGGTGTTTGGGCAGGAACCTCTGCATCCAAAGGCCGAGCAGCACGCCGCCGAAGATGCAGGCGGCGCAGATAATTCCAATAGTCAGGGAGTTCATGATTCAGGTTTCCAATTTTGTATTTCTTTGCTGGTTTTAGTCGTCAATTACCACGCGACCACTCGTTGGTGTGGCCGGTTGGACGTCGAGATTGACGGGCGGGGATTCGCAGGAGGCACCTTGCAAGAGCGGCCCGCGTGGTTCACGAACGTGTTCGCAGGAACGACGCTCATCGGCGTCTGCCCCCGCCACTGCTGCGTGAGCTTTGCCACGATTGGGCGCGCTCGCTTTGTTGGTTGCTATATTCGCGGGAGTGCGCCTGCGATTCCATGCTCTGCTTGTTCTGGCTCCAACTGCTCGAAGCGGACGACGTGCTTTGCGGCTTCGAGGCGCTCTCCCAACCACTGCCCGAGTTTTGCGACCAGCTCCCGTTCGAGTCTTTTTTGTAAGCTGTGCCGTCCTTCGCCGCGTAAACATTTCCCGACTGGGTCTTGGCGACCGAGCCCTGGCTGTTCGCGGTGTTCCACGAGGCCGCGCCCGTACCCTTGCTAGTTTGAACGGCCGCGGCACTCCCGTAGGCGCTGGAGCGGGAGCCACCCCAGGCGGAGTTCCCCGTGGTCGGATTGTAGGCGGCACCCCGGCTTGCCGAACCGTAGGCGGTGCTCACCGAGCCACCAGCAGCCCGGGCGCCCGTCTGGGAATTGTAGGCCGCGCCCTGACTCGCGGAACCGTAGGCGGTGCTGGCCGAGCGGCTCGCCGTCGAGGTGCCCGTATAGGGATTGTAAGACCTCGTGGCACTGGCACTGCCGTACGGGCCGTAGGCGGAAGCCGACCGCGCGTAAGTGCCCGTGGATGGGTTGTAGGCCGTGGAATAGCCAGCCCCACCGTAAGGCCCGTAAGCGGCTCCGCCCTTATAGTAATAGCCGCCGTAACCGTAGTGGTAAGCCGCCCCGCAGCCGTAAGAATAGTGGCACGGAGGCGGGTAACAGTAGTAGTGACTTGAGTTATTCGCGATGATCGCGCCGACGGCGATCCCGGCGCCGAACATTAACACGCCGGTGGCGGCCACATACTGTCCGCTGTAACCGGAGGTCTGGCTGTAAACCACGGTGGTTGGGGTCGAGCTTTGAACCACCACGTAAGTCACGTTGTAATAGGGATTCGACGGCGGGATGGTGTAGATGGCCGGAGGAACACTCGTACAGTAGGCCCACGGACCGCTCGCGGTGCCGCTGACGAACCACACCCCTTGGTCGCAGCAGTAGTATTTCCCACTGACCAGAAATACGCTGAAGGGCGAATTGATCGCGTATTGAACCGGGATGGTCTCGATCGGTTTGAATTCCGGCGCGCCATTATAGACCACCTGCACGGTGACGTTGGTGGTATAGACCGTGGTCGTCGTCGGCACCGACGCGAGCATCACGGCGTCCTGCGCCGCGCGCGTACCCGGCACCGAAGCTTTCACGAACGCCGCCGGGTCGCTGTCGGGAATCCGGGCGAAGTCAGCCGGCAGATCTTTGCTGGCGGCGGACCAGGGGCCATTCAGGCTGGCCGCGCGGAACCAACGTCCGGCCACCAGGAAATAAAATTTCCCATCGCTCGAATTCATGAACAAGACGCTGTCGGTGTCGGTGACCCGGAGCAGCCGCGTGCCAGGAATCGGGCTGTAGCTTGGGTCGCCCTGGGTGATGATCAATTCGGCCGGATCGGTACTCACGAAGACAACCGGCGCGGGCTTTGGCTTTTTGGCCGGAGTGTTTTGGCGCACGTTGGCCCAGTTGTCGTTGGCTGGCAGCGAGGAGAACGAGTCGGGAAGGACCTGGGTCGCCGTCCAGTTACCTTTTAGATCAGAAGCCGTCAGCCAGGTGTCCTGGTTCAACAGGAAGTAACGCTGGGTCACGGTGTCGTAGAAGAAATCCCAGTTTGAGTTGAGGGCGAACATCAGGTCAGTCCGGTTGGTCTCGACGGGCTTGAGCTGCGGTTCGCCGAGGAACATGACGAGGATGGCCGGTTGACGGCTGTAAAAAATCTTCGGCGGATCCAGGTTCAGATCGACGGGGGGTTGGGTCGGGTGCTCGGCGGGATTCAAGCAGGCCAGCACCCGGTCCAGCGAAAACGTCATCGCCTGGCCCGAGGGGTGCATTAGTTCCACGGCGCTACGCAGGGCGGCCAATTCGGAGTCCGAGGTGTTGGGGAAACGGAGGTCGCGTTGGGTGGGCACCAGCGCGACGATACGGGCGGCCTGGTCCGTCACCGTGACGGCATCAATCTCCGCCACGCCGAACTTCTCCTGCTGGCTCACGCCCTTGACCGCGATGGCGCAACGAAAGTGGATGTTGGTGTAGCCATGCCAGTAATCCACCTGCGGCTGATAGACGGTGAGCCGTTTGCCGTCCTGCTTGAACACGCGCGGCCAGCCCGGATCGGCGGCGGATTGAGCCCACAGCGACGGCACGCCGGGCGACAAGGCGAGGCTGAACAGGGCGACAATGAATAAACTGGGTTTCGTTTTCATACGTGTGTTTGGTGGGGTCAAAGCGTTGGCTGGCCGGTTTAGTTTGCTTTGCGGTAGCCGCTGTTCTGCACCGTGACCGTCAGGTTTTTTGCCTTGGCATCCAGCGTGATTTTCGAGGCATAGGTGGTGCCGTCATTCAACTGGCCCATGCTTACCTCGAGCGTCACCACGTCCTTGGCGTCGTCCAGGTAGGTGGAAACTTTCACGCCGAGCGGGCGATTGTTCACCAAGTCCACCTCCACGCCGAGGTTGTCGCCCGGCTTTTCATAATCCCGGAAGTTGAGGCGGGCACGTTTTCCGGGATCGAGAATTTCAATCGAAACATTCCCCGCATCCTTGGCCACCTGGATTTTCGCCGGGCTGGGGGGCACATAGGTCTTCACCAGGCTTACGGCGCTCTTCATGTAGTCGGTCAATTCCTCCTTCTTGTGCTCGGCAATGCGCCCGCGCAGGCCGCGCTTCTTTTCCGGTGCCGGGGACTCACCGATTTCGACCTTCTGCAGGCCGCCATCCGCGCCGTAATAACACTGCTCCTGCTTGCGGGACTTCTCCTCGCCTTTGAGGCTGACCACCGTGGTTTCAAGCCACTGATATTGGCGGAGCACCGCCTGGCTGGCGGCCATCGTCGCCTTGAGCACGGCGACGCGCTCCGCCGTACTCGGTTGTTGGGCGAAGACTGGCAGCGCGAGGGTGGCCAGCACGAGGCTGAGGGGTGTGAGAAAGGTATTTCTTTTCATAAGTTTTGTTTTGTTGTTTTGTTTGTTTTGGTGTTGAAGTCGCGGGCCGCCCAAGCGAGGCAGCCCGCGTGTTTCACAACCGTTTATTCGCCCCCGACAATTTCGTAGTTGGCGAAGCCGAACTCATTGCTCCGCGCAGCGACGTATTTGTCACCCGCTTTATAGACCGTGATCGCGAAGGGCGTCATCGAGATAGTGGTGATGATGTGGCCGTCCTTGATTTCGTATTGCGCGGGAGCGCCGGCTTCGGAGCTGCCGAGAATGTCGAAAACGTCGCCGGCCTCGGGTTGCGTTCCGTTAATCTTCGTAATCACGCGGCGCCCCGCGGTGCCGAAGAGAATCTCGAATTCCCGACCGCTCGCGGCGTCGCGCACGGTGAGCGTTTTACCCACGACCAACGATTTCAGAGCCGCATCGTCGAGCGCCACGGCGCCTTTGGCCTTTAAGTCAGCCACCGTGGTTCCGGCCTTCTGGCTCTTGCGGGCCTCTTCGGTGGGCGTGAACCAAATCGGTGAAGTCCAGGCCCGATCCTGCACGGTGGTGTGGATCCCGTTCGCCGGGACTGCTCCTGCCTTCGCAGCGTCGTAAGTCGTCCAACGGGGAGTGGGAATTTGCAGAACCCGCGCATAGTAGAAGGCGTGCTGGCTGGGATCGAATTCTGGATCGGTCCAGACCTTTTCCAATTTGGTCGCACCGATCGAGTTGTTATAGGTGGCCTTGAGTATGTTCACGGTGCTGCCGACGGCTGGCACCTTGCCGGTGGTCGGATCAGGTTTACGATCGCCCGACCAGGCGACGTCGAAGACCTTCTCGAAGATCTGCCCATACTTGGTCCAGCCTTTGACGATCTGAATCCGATCGAGATTGGCGTCGTCCGGGTCTTTCACGGCCCAGACGATGAACTTGGGCGCTTTGGCTTTGGGGGCGGTCAGGTCGCCGCCCATGGGGACGCCGCTCGCGTAGGCTTTTTTCACCCAGTCGCGCTTGAGTTCCCCGTCGGCGTAATCCCAGCCGCCAAAGAAGCGCACCTTGATGCGCACTCCGCTGGTGCCATAGGTCTCCTTCCGTTTCATCGCGTCGAAGATCGCCTCGCGCGTGTTCTCTTCCGCCCAGACGCCGCCGAGACCGGAAGTGCCGGTCTGTCGAAAATCCAGGCCGGCCTCCGTTTTGCCAGCGATCCGGGTTGCCAGCGTGCCGTCCAACAGTCCGTGCCCGCCGAAGAAGTTATCTTGCGTGTAGGGGACGACGGTGTTGTGCGAGTCGCTAGCTCCCACGAGGCCGAACTTATAGGGGTTGAAGCCGCGTCCTTCCTGCAAGGCCAGGCCGTTTTGGTAAGCCTCGCGAATGTAGCTGCCATGCTGCTGCGGCGTGCGGGCAGCGCCGCCGAGGAGATAAGTCAGAATTTCATGATTGGCGAATTCGTCGTTCGGCGAAAGCTCCGGAGTCGTCTCCGAGGCGCCTTTGAGCTGCTGGATTTCCGCGAGCGGCTCATTATTGATCCGGGATTGCGCCCAGGCGGCGTCAATCGGCCGGCCTTTGTTATCCACTTCCAGCGGGAACATGATGCCATCGCTGAGGTTGGCGTTGTGGGAAATGGCGAGCAGTTCGTTGCCCGCCTTGCGCTGGGCATCCATCCACACCCAGAGATCTTCCGGATGCGCGGAATCCATCGAACTGAAGGGCACCACAGGCACCTTTTTGGAATCTCGGAAGAAGACGTTGCGGTGCATGTTGCGATTATCCGGCGTCGAAGACCACTCATAAGCCGCGAAGGTCGTGAACTTGCCCGGCTGGTAGTATTTGTCGGCGATGCGCACGGTTTCCTGCCAAACCGTGCCCGCGACCGCTGGATCGGTTAGTTCTTTGATGGGCTCGTTTTTCATGATGGTGGTACACAGCCAGAGATAGATGCGGGTGATGTCCTCTTTGGTGCGAACCTTCAGCTTCTCGGCAATGGGCAGTTTGCTGATGGCGGAGGTAGGGTCGTTGGCCAGCCGGATGGCCCCAGCATATTCCGAGTGGTCGGTGACGCCCTGGAAGTCGAGCGGCTTCTTGAGTTTCACTTCGTAGCCAGCCGGATGCATGACCGGCTGACCGAGCGAAAACTTATAGGCATCCTCCGGTCCGGTGATGGTATTGCCCAGGATGTAAGCATCGAATGACCAACTCGTGTGGGAATGGGTCTGGCCGAAGAATACGTCGCGCTCGGGGTTGGGCGCAGCCGACGCGGCCTGACTGAGGATCGCGGCGGCGAGCAGGCCGAGCGCTGATCGGTGAGTTACTTTTCGTTTCATAGGTTTTGAGTTGGTGGATTTCATGTTTTTTGTTTGTTCATTGCAAAGTTAGAAAACGAAGCCGGAGAGTCGCTGGAAGAACCAAAAGGCCGCGAGCGTCCCGACCGCATACGACGACGCCGGCTGCGCGTAGCGGATCGCGAACTCCGGGAGCCGGCAGCGGAGCAAGCTGGCTCGCAGCGTTAGCACCGCCGCCACGAATAAGACCTGCCCGATCTCCACGCCGACGTTGAAAGTAAAGAGCGCGAGCGGCAGTTCCTGCCGCGGCAGACCGATCTCGGCCAGGGCTGAGGCAAAGCCGAAACCGTGGAGCAGCCCGAACGCGAAGGCGATGACCCAGGGCCAGCGGGCGGCGAAGCTCGGTTGACCGTGATTCCGCCGCGCGATCTCCACGGCGAGCAGCACGATGCTCAGGGCGATCGTCGCTTCCACCGGGGGGCCGGGCAGGCGCACGACATCGAGCGCGGCCAGCGCCAGGGTAATGGAATGTGCAACGGTGAAGGCCGTGATCGTCTTGAGCAACATCCAGCGGTCACGCACCAGCAGCATGAGTCCGAAAACGAACAGCAAATGATCGAAGCCAGACAGGATGTGTTCGATCCCGTGCCTGAGAAAGGCCCCGGCGACGCTCCAACGTCCCGGGGTGGCCGTGAGAATAAACGCCGCCTGCGAAGGGTGAACCAAAGTCGTCGAGGTGGCACCATTGTGCCGGGCCACGCGCACGAGCACATCGGTGATCGTGCCTTGCAGCCCGGGAAACTCGATGCGCTGCCCGGCGAGTCCGGCGGGACCGGCATCAATCACCCGACGCTCCACGAGCGAGTCATTGTAGTCCTTTTCCGCGGGTTCGATGACGTTACGGCAAGTCGCGGGAAAACGGATCACCACGGGCAGTCGCATCCCGGAAAGCAGCGGCGTCCGCCACAAAACGTCATAGCGGCCCGGAGCGGTTTCCGTGAGTTCCAGATAGGCCGGCCGTGACTCGTGTGCGCGTGCCGACGAGCCTGCGGCGAACCCCAGCGCAAGCGCGAGTAACCAAAGAAATGACCGGAGGCGTTTCATCATTTTGTCGTGCTCACCGCGACCTTCGGACTCTCCGGCGACGGCTTGGCGACCACGATTTCGTAGCGCGCCTTCAACGCCGCAAAACTCGCCCGCCGTGTCTCCCCGCGCTGATCGGTGAGCCACTCCGCCCGCACCCGGTCCGCCACTTCCTCCAAGGCCGGTGGCACACTCGGTCTGAGCGCATCAATCCAGACCAGGTGCCAGCCGTAGCCGGACTCGATCGGTCCCCGCCACGCGCCGGGCGGTTCGCGGAAAAGACGGTCGGTAAACTTCGACCCAAACACCCGCGCGACCTCTTCCGGCGTCTGCTCGGCATAGGCGCGCTCAAACATGAACGCATCGCCGCCGCTCCCGGCCTTGCCGGCCAGCTCCGCAAGTTTTCGGCGTGCTTCGGCCTCGGCACCCGTCCCGCGTTTGTCCGGGGAAAAATAGAGGTGATGGAAAGTCGCGAGTGTCGGCGGCGCGAATCGCTCGCGATGTTTGGCGAACCACGACTCGAGTTCGCCCGGTGCGGGCTCGCGCAGCGCCGCGACATCCTCCGCGAGAAAATCCATCTTCTGCGCCAGCCGCCGTTTGATGATTGTATCGTTCTTCTCCATGCCGAGCGCGAGCGCCTCGCGGTAGAGGATCTCCTCGCGCACCTGTTCGTTAATCAACCCACGCATCTCGTCCTCAGTCGGCGGACGCTGCCAGCGCGCGAGATGGGAGATTTCCATCCGGCGAATGTCATCCGCGGTGATCTCGATTCGCCGGGAAGTCTCCGTGCGAACTTCCCCCCGGTGCAGCCAAGCATAGCCCGCGAACAACAAGCCGCCGGCAATGAGAAAGTGAACGAGAGGTTCTTTGAGGAGCTTCATGCGATTACGTTTTGCTGACACCTTGGCGGGCTGTCCGCCGCCTGACCGGTGGCAACGGCATCCAGGAGCGCCGCCGAAACGACCCGTGCGTCATTGAAGAGCTGCATTGGTTTCCTAATTTCATCTTGTTGAATCGGTCGGTCTCGATCGTGAATTCGCGGGCCGCTTCCTTTCGGACGCGGCCCGCGCGGTTCACAATCGAATGGATTACTGCGCCGCGTTTTTGGCGGCCTGCGTTTTCTGATCCAGTTCCTTCTGCTCCGCCGCCGTCCGCACCGGCGGGATCAGCTTAATGGTCAGCTTGTCAATCGTGCCGGTGAACCTGAACGGCACCTGATAGTCCTTGTCTTCCACGCTCGACCGGGTGTCGCTGCCGATGTCCATGGTCTCGTCAATCGTCATCATGGCCGGTGTGGTGTGCGGGATGGCCTTGCTTTCAACTTCCTGGCCGTCCACTGAGAGGCTGCCTTTGCCGCCCTTGGCAAGGCCCGGACCTTCATCCTGCTTGAAGTCAAACACGACGGTGTGTTTGCCCGGCGTGAGCGCGTCTTTGCCCTCCCAACGGAAGTGCGCGACGGCGAGCAGGTTGTAGGCAAAGACCGGCTTGCCCTTGAGCAGGTAGAGGCCGTAACCACCGAAGCGGCCACCGAGCGTCACGATCATCCCGTCACCACCGCCTTCGGGAACGGTCACTTCGGCAGTGATGGTGTAGGACTTGTTCAGGATGCTCGGCGCATCGCTGGGCGGCATACCGGTCAATTCACCCGTGTAGGTAAAGACCGTGCGCCCGGCAGTCGCGCTCGGTCGGGGCGCGACCATGCGTTCCATGAGGGCGTTGTCCAGCGGGAGCACCTGATATTTTTTGGCTTCCACCATGAACATATCCTGCAACTCCTTCAACTTGCCGGGATTCTGCGCCGCGAGATCGTCGTTCTGGGAGTAATCCTCGGTGATGTGGTAGAGCTCCCATTTGTAATCCTTCAACTCGGGCATCTTGGCGGTGCCTATGAGCCACGGCGGTTGCGGCGGCGGGGTGGAGGCAATCCAGCCGTCGTGATAGAGGGCGCGGTTGCCGAACATCTCGAAGTATTGCGTCTGGCGCTTGGACGGGAGTTTCTCGCCCGCCTTGTCCCAGGTGTAAGCCATGCTCACGCCTTCGAGGGGCGACTGCTTGATGCCGTCCACGACTTCAGGCTGCTTGACGCCGACGGCTGCAAGGATGGTGGGCACGATGTCAATGAAGTGATGGAACTGGGTACGGATACCGCCGACATCCGTGATGTGGCCGGGCCACGACATGGCCATGCCCTGACGGGTGCCGCCGAAGAACGACGCCACCTGCTTGGTCCATTTGAACGGCGTATCAAACGACCATGACCACGCCACCGACATGTGCGGCTGGGTCAGGGCGGAACCCCAGACATCCAGGAATTTCAACTGGTCCGCCACCGGAACATTGATGGCTTGAATCGAGGCCAGGTCGAACGGCGTGCCGATCGCGGAGCCTTCGGCGCTGGTGCCGTTGTCACCTTCGACATAGATGATCAGGGTGTTGTCCAGCTTGCCTTGATCCTGGACTTCCTGGATCACGCGACCGATTTCATGGTCGGTATAAGCCACGTAGGCGGCAAAGACCTCCGCCTGCTTGATGAAAACTTTCTTCTCATCGGCGGAGAGCGTCTCCCACTTCGGCAGGCTGTCGGGCCAGGCCGTGAGCTTGGTATTCTGCGGGATGACCCCGAGCCGCTTCTGGTTGGCAAAGATGGTTTCGCGGAGCTCGTTCCAGCCCTTGTCGAACAGGTGCAGGTCGCCAATCTTCTGGATCCATTCCGGGGTGGGGTGATGCGGCGCGTGCGTGCCGCCCGGCACGTAATGGATAAAGAAGGGCTTGTCGGGCGCGGCGGCATTCATCTGCCGCATATACTTGATGGTCTCGTCCGCCATGTCGGTGATGAGGTTGTAGCCGGGCTTGCCGACCCAGGGAAATATCTGGTCGTGATTGCGAAACAGATATGGCGTCCATTGGTCGGTTTCGCCGCCCATAAATCCGTAGAAATATTCGAAGCCCATGCCGTCCGGCCATTGGTCATACGGTCCCGCTATGCTGTATTGATAGGCGGGCGTGTTGTGCTCTTTGCCAAACCAGGAAGTGGCGTAGCCGTTGTCACGCAGGATGCGGCCAACGGTGGCCTTGTCCTTGGTAATCACGCTGTCATAGCCCGGGAACCCGGTGGCCATCTCCGAGATGACCCCAAAGCCCACCGAGTGGTGGTTGCGCCCGGTGATGAGCGCCGCGCGCGATGGTGAACAGAGCGCGGTGGAGTGGAACTGCGTATAGCGCAACCCCGCCTTCGCAACACGATCCAGGGCCGGGGTCGGGATGACGCCGCCAAAGGTGCCCGCCACTCCGTAGCCCGCATCATCGGTCATGATGAGCAGCACATTGGGCGCGCCCTTGGGTGGCACGATGGTTGGCGGCCACCAAGACTTGGAGTTGGGGGCGGTTTCCTTGATCACGCCGCCGAATTTAGGGTCGGGCGCGGGGAGTTGTTTACCGCTGATGGTGGTGGTGGCGCTGGGCGAACCGGGCGTGCCGGTGGTTTGGACCTGGGCCTCGGCGGATGGCGCGAGCGCCAGGACGGCGAGCGCGAACATCCCGCTGATTCCGTTACTGAGTAGTTTCTTCCTTTGCACGGTTTTGCTTTTGGTTGGTGGTTTTTGTGTTTCGCTATCCTTCAGCAGCCTGCTGAAATCAGAAATCGTTCAGGTGGGGCAGCGCCCTCCCGCTGGGCGTGCGCTTCGGATGCAAGCCGGAAAGCCTCGATGCAGTCCAGACCGCGTTGGTCAGAGGCCGTGCGCACATCCAAGGAGCAGAGCACTGGCGCGTCGCCGACACTGATCGGGCTGTCATGTGCATTTTGTCTTCGGGGCAGGATTATATCGCGTTTTGTGCAATCATTGACCGGATGTCCGCCACCTGGAAGGCGAGGCCGGCGGTAAACGCCGTCATGAGGGCGCAATAATTCATGGGGGAAAGAGATTTAATCAAGGGTTGTTTCTTCAGCGCTTTGCTTTTTGGATTTTTCTTTTCCAGCGCGCGGTCTTTGCCCTTCACGGAAGAGCCTTTTGCCATTCTGCATTTCACGCGGTCATTCCCAATCGTTATTGCAACCATAATCTCGGCCGCCCGTTGACTCATGGAAAAAAGACACCGAAGGGTTCTGAGTAAGCGGGGTTTGGCGGACTCATGTTTCGATGCGTTTTGGTTGGTATGTTTTTGAGGCGTGGGGAGCAAGTTAAAGCGAGCAGGGGGGCGGGCGGCGAGCTCCAGCTCGCGCCCCCCTGCGGTCGCACACCCGGATCGTTCTGGATGGGGGATCGGGGGGGATGAAAGTTATTCACCGTGCGGCTCCCGGCGGTTTGGGCGTCAGAATCTGCTTCAACTGGCACTCCAACTCCTCCTTCAATCGGAAGGGGTCCAGACTGGCATAGCGTTCACGCAACTGGCGGCGCGCTTTTGAGCACCAACACCCCGGGCAGACAGAGGCGCGTGTAGGCCGTGCGGGGCCGTTCGTATTGCTTGCGCCAGTGACTGCCCTCGCGCCATTTTCTTTCCAGTTTCAAGCAGGGTAAAAAGAAGTTGGGCAGCGGTCCCCAGACCTCCTTGAAGACCGTGCAAATCGGCGACACCAGGGCCGGATCCTCCAGGCGGGTGTAGCCCAAGAGCTGGCGCGGCCACATCCAGTTCTTCTGTTCCACATGGGCTTGATCATCCTTGTGCTAGGGGCGCGCGCCCGTGCAGGCCACGGGCAATTGGCGCTGGGCCAAATACCCCCACAAGTGGTGATTGAGAAACTCACTGCCATTGTCGCAGTCCATGCCCAACAGCGCAAAGGGCAGCGCCGTCTCCACGTCCTGCGTGGCCGCCAGCACGCCTGTGGCCCCTTTGTTCCACACCGCTCGGCCCTCGGTCCAGCCGCTGAAAATGTCGGCATACGTCAGGCTCCAAATGAAATCTCCGGCCAGACTGGCGCCGCAGTGCGCCACGCTGTCGGCCTCCAAGTAACCCGGCTGGGTTAAGTCCCAGCTGCCGGTCCGAATGGGCATCTCGGTCTTGAGCAAACTGCCCGGCTTGGTCCCGCACCGTCCCCCGAGCAGCCCCCTCCGCCCGAGCGGCACCCAGGAGCCGGTCCAGGGTCGCCGCACTGGCCTGATGGAGCAGTTTGCGCTGCCGTGCGCTGACTCCGCCGAAGCGCCGCTCATAGAATGGCAGCCATTGCGCCACAATGGGCACCAGGCGCTTGCCGCACGGTTGCTCGGCCGCCAAGCCAGATCGCCCGCACAATCGGCTCAATGAGCCCATACTGCGGCTCGGGTCCCGGGTGCGGCCGACGGGTGGGCCGGGGTAAGGAACCGCGCAGCAATTTGATGGCATGCTTGCGCTCGTAACCGTGATCCTCACACAGCTCATCGAGCCTCCGACTTTTCCCCGCACGAATGGCGTCGGGCATACCGTGCCTGTTGCTTGGGCAACCATGTTGCTTTCAGTTCCTGGCTCATGTTCATTTCCACCGATTCCCGGTGTCTTTTTTCCATGAGTCAACGACCCCTTTTGCCTCCCCTCAGATTTCCTCCCCCGGTGTCTTTTAATTTGAGTCAACGCGTGGGGATCTTGCACAACCTGAATCCCCCTTCACGGCACCGGCACGCCCCCCCAAGAATGGGGCAGATTGCCCAAAGGCGTCCTGCTGATCGGCCCGCCGGGCACCGGCAAAACGATGTTGGCCAAGGCGATTGCCTGTGAGGCCAACGTCATGTCTTTCATCAGCGCCTGCACGCGGCCGTCTTCATACCAAAGAAACGAATCCTCCACGTGAGCGGGCTGGCCGCGAAAGCGCCACGGTGTGGGTTGGCGTTTCCAGGGACCGGTGATGTGTGGCGCGAGGGCGACGCCCACTTGGAGCTGGCCGAGATTCTCTTTCCGCGACTTGTAGGCCAGCAGGAAGGAGCCGTCCGGCAGCGGGCAAAGCGAAGGATTGGTGGTGGCAATGGAATCCCACTGGCCGGACGCGGTTCGATGAGCGGTTGGTCGAGCCGCTTCCACGGGCCATGCACGTTCTTGCTCGTGGCCAGGCCGATGCGTTTGCGCGCCCAGGTTGGCGAGGTAACGCGGCGAGCGCCAGACTTCGGGTTGCTGCGGCGTGGGGCGTGGGGCCGTCGCAGTTGGCGCCTATGTAGAGCAACAGGAACGTGTCGCCCACCTTGCGGATGTGCGGATTGTGCGCGCTGCGCGCGTCGAAGAAATCGCCGCCGCGCGGCGGCAACGCCTTTTCGGGGAAACGATACGGCCTAGACGGCTTGTCCGACTCGGCCCGCACGAGGTCGGACATGAACAGCCAGTGCGGGTGGAAGATCACGGACTTGGGGACGCGCGAGGCAAACAGGTGATAATTCCCATCCTCACCGCGAATCGGCGCGCCGCACCAGACCAGTGGTCGGGCAGTTCGAAGCCGCCGCCGACAACCGCGGGCTGGAGCCCGGGAATAGAAAGAGCGCGCTGCGGGCGAGTTGGTCGTGGCTGGGCTGCTGCGGATGGCGGGGATGAATCGCGCCGCGAGGGTAGCGGTGCCGACATGTTTGAGGAATTGGCGTCGTTACATGGGTGGTGGGTTCAGGCAGTTCAAGGTTCAACTCCGCCAACGAGCTTTCCATCGTCATACACAGCCCATCGCGGCTGGAGCTTGGTTTCAGTCGAAAAGCCATCTGCGGACCAATCGTTCGTATTATCCCAGGTCGACGCTGTGAAGCGCAACTGTACGCTACGGCTCGGGGAGAGTAGCCCTGTTGGGTATTGCACAACGCACGATATCAAGGGATATGCCTTAAAACCGAGGAAAAGTGATTGGGTGAGACCATTGCCGAAGGGTGAAATGTCATTCAGCGACTGGCTTCAAGTCCGCCTCCAGAAAACGAACCTCGCCCCCTTTCATCTGGCCCTGAAGACCGGATTTCCTGCACACTTGGTGCGGTCATGGGCTGTCGGCACATCTCAGCCCGCCGAGCATCAGCGGGAAGTTCTCGTGAAGTTCTTCCGATGCGACAGCCATCTCGACCCGATATGACGCGGTTGAACTGCCTCCTGCGGCCGAAGGCGTAGGTCTTCTCCCCCCCATCATTCACCGACGATTTTCACTAAGACTCGCTTCCGCCGGCTGCCATCGAACTCACCATAGAAAACCTGTTTCCCAGGGCCGAAAACGAGTTTGCACTCGGTGATGGCGATCACCACTCCCGCCCCATCACCTGGCGCTTCAGGTGGGCGTCGGCATGGTCCTCGCCAGTGCGGTTGTGGTGATGGCCGCTCACTGAAGTCCGGGCTATTCCACCAACAGCACCCGGTAGAAGCGCTGCGGCCGGGTGCCGATGTTGTCGTCGATGGTGAGCGTGGCGGAGGCCACGAGGCGGTCGCCGCCGAGCGGAATCCATGACGGATCGCTCAGGCTGTTCTTGTATTCGACGCGGTAGGTCATCCCAACGCTGGCCTCCAGCGTCATCGTGATCATGCCGTTGTTCGGCGGAGTGATGCCGCTGAGGCGCGGCGGGTTGACGACGAACACGGTGAAGCTCCTCGAGGCGCTCAAGGGTGGCACGCCGCTGTCGGCGATGCGCACGGTGATGGCGTTGGTGCTCGGGGTTTGATGCGCGGCGGGCGTCCAGGTGAACAAGCCGCTGGCCGCGCCAATCATCGCGTCGGAGGGAACGTTGCCTTCAAGGCTGAACGACAGCGTCTGCGGCGGCAGGTCCGCGTCGCTGGCCAAGGCGGTGAAGCTCAACGTCTGGCCGAGAGTGACGATCTGGTCGGCGATGGCGGCGAGTTGCGGCGGCGTGTTGCCTCCGCCCAGGGTGTTCGGCAGGCGGGGGGTCGGCGTGGTCAGGGAGTAGATCGCGTTCGCGCCATCGGCGAAGCGGCCCTGGCTGATGTCGCTCATCTGATTGGTGAAGCTGACACTGTCGAGGCGCGTGAGGTCGGGCGCGAACAGGCCGATGCCCTCGTGGCTGGCGTTGAGGCGGAAGGTGACGTGCAAATCCACGAGGTTTGAGCTGTTGACCGCGGAGTCCTCGTCGGCCCAGACCAGAAGGAAGCCGCCGGGCGGAATCACGTACACCCCGTTGCTCGGCACCGGGAAGCCGCGCGGGCTCGACAAATTGTCAGTGAGCCAGTAACCGCCAAGGTCCACCGGCTCGGGGCCGGGGTTGTAGAGTTCGAACCAATCGTCGAACGCCAGGTTAGGGAACTCGCTGGGATCGGCGATGGTTTTGGTGTTGCTGGCCATCCATTCGTTGATGAAGACGCTGACGCCGCGGGCCACGTTGGTCCCGCCGGGCGTGACCGCTTGGAGAATCCTCCGCGTGAACGGCTGGCCGTCGGGGAAATCACCGTAGGCGAGCGCCGCGCCGAGGTTTGCATAGGTCAAATAGTCGGCAATCTGCGGCTGCGCGCCGACCAGCCGCACCAAGGCCACGCTTCCCGTTGCGCTGTTGAGTCGAAAACCCGTGTGCCAATTGGTGCCTGCCGCCTCGCCCGGTTCTCCGTCGGCCCAGATGATCTTGAATTCGCCGGGCGCAATGCTGCTGCCCGATGGGAAGGGCCATTGCGTCAGGTTCGAGTCATAGTTGTTGGCGAGGAAGTAGCCTTCGAGATTCAGCGTGTTCGTGCCGGCGTTGTAGAGTTCGATCCACGGTTCGCGCTCGCCGAAGTTGTCGGTGATGCCCGCGGTGTTCTGCGCCTGGAGTTCGTTCAGCCACAGCGGATCATAGGCGGGCAGCACAAGCTGATCGTTGTTGGCCGCGCCCGGCGTGACGTTCGCGGGCCGGATGGACACCACGCTGCTGAACAGGCTGCCGGAGAAGGTCCGCACCTGTCCCTGCACCCCGTTCGAGCCGGGGCGGAACCAGTAGCTCAGGGTGCAAACGGTGTTCGCGGCCAACGCAGGGATCATCTGCCGCACCGCCGCTGACGGCCCGCCCGAACCAGTGCCGATGACGTGCAGCGAGCCGCCGCCGGAATGGACCGGTTCCGGGGCAATGACCGACCCGCTGTGATTACCTTGTGCGCTCCACGGTCCGCTCAAGGGTGATTCGAAGTCGCCATTCTGGACCAGGCTGGCCCCCACCTTCGCGACCGCGCCCGTCACCAGCACGATGTCGTCGATGTAAAAATCACCCGCGCCCAGTAACACGAAGGCCGTGAAGTTGGTTCCTGGCGTCGCGCCGCCTTGAATCGTGCCGGTGGCGATGACCTGCTGCCAGCCCTGGCGATCCGTCCAGTTGCTCGGACGGCGGTTGTCTTGAGCCGGATCGATCAGTTGCAGCGAGGAGCCGGCGCCGTTCGCGTTCGTTGCCCACGGCAGGCGCGCTTCGTAGCGCACTTTGTCGATGATGAAATCGGGCGCGCCATTCGTGCCGGGCCTGAGCAAGGTGAGCGTCTCGCCATCGGGGTCGAGGTTCCCGGCAAAGACATCGAAGGGCGGCGGCGAGTTCGTGCCGTAGGCGGCGAGATACGCGGCGCGGTCCTTTGCCAGAGTGAGAGCCTGGCGTCCGGCGAGCACGCTGCCTGCCAGGAACTCGTAGCCCAGCCCGTTGATGCGCCAGCCCGAGACATCGAAGGAGAAGTCGCCGTGGTTGAAGATTTCCACGAAGGCTGCGCCCGCGTTGGTCGGATGGTACATGATCTCGTTGAACACGACGCCATCCTGCGGCTGAAGAATCGGCCCGGTGAAAACCACCGTCACCTGATTGCTCGCGGCAGCAAGCACGTTGCCGCGCGCATCGGAGCCAAGGAAGACAAGCCGGTTCGTGGCCTGCGCCAGCGGCACGCGCAGCGTCCAGTTCGTGAGCGTCGTCCAGGTGGCCGGCCACGCGACACCGTTCACGAGAATGGTGTGAAGGCCGACCGGCGCGACGCCGCTGAACACAATCAGATTCGTCGGCGAGGTGAACTCACCCGGTCCGGCGACGATGAAACCGGCCGCGTTCACTTTCGCCAGTTCGGACAGGATGTAAGCGCGTCGCTGGCTGATCCAATGCTTGATCAAGTTGGGCGCGGTCACATGGACGTCGCTGGCCTCGAACGCCTCGAAACGCGAATCCATCACCGGGTCGGCGTTGGCATTGAGGAACACGCCGTTGGCGATCTCTTCCAACGCCCGCCAATATGCCCGGCGATAGGACGGCGTGTTGTAAATGGCGTTC
Organism: Limisphaerales bacterium; assembly: GCA_038249465.1. GTDB lineage: Bacteria > Verrucomicrobiota > Verrucomicrobiia > Limisphaerales > JBBRWD01 > JBBRWD01. The sequence goes on from JBBRWD010000075.1 coordinate 21,694, forward strand.
ATCCCCACGTCGGCGGTGTCAATCTCCAGCAAATTTTCGTTCGTGGCGATCGGCGCGCCACGCGTGCCGCCGCCGAAGATGATGTTGATGTCCCAGATGAGCAGCGACCAGCGGCCCCGCTCCGGTTTGTAGGCGAACATGTTTTGCTGGTTGCGGTAGCCGAAGCTGTCCCAGTTGCCCAGGGCGTGCTCCAGCGCGAAGGTCCGCATCCAATTCTCCAGGTCGGCGACGGCGTCGAGATTTTGCGCGTAGGCCGGGTAGCCGGCGTTGGTCGGCGAGTTCGCGGCATCGACGAGCGTGAAGAGGTTCGTAAAATCGTTCGCCGTGCCGTGGATGGCGCGTTGCTGCCAGTTCCAACGGTAGCGGGCGCGTTTCTTCGCGCCGCCGGTCGTCGTATAGTTGTTCAGATAAGCCTCGGAACTGGCCGCAGTGGACAATACCTGGCCTGTGCCGGTGTTGAATTCGTACCAGACGGAAATCTTGTAGAGGTCGCCCTCGGCATCGTCGGGAAACACGCTCTCGATCACTTCGCCGTTCGGCACCTGGGTGTCCTCCATGAGCGTGCCGCGCCGCGCGCCGTTGATGTACAGCGCGACGAAACGCTTGTAGTTCGCCGGCAGGCCGAGCTGCTGCGCCATCCAGTAGGCGGTCGTCTCGCGCTGGAGCGTATTGTCGTCGTGATGATTGTTTCCCGCGCCGTGGACCTTGTTGAAATTGTCCGTGCCGAGAACCAGTTCATCGCGCGGCAGGTCGAAGGTGTAGTTGTTCGGCGTGCCGACGGGCGAGTAATCCGGCGCGGCCTGGTCCTGGTGCGCCGCGCTGCCCGAGTAGCGCGAGCCGGAGTCGTAGATGACGCGGTGGTTGCCGTACACGAAGGTGCCGGGGATGCGCTCGTTACTCAGGACTTCGCGGGCGGACCAGTTCGTGATCGACTGGCGCGTGATCCAGAATCGGTAGGTGCCGAAACCTCCCGCCGGCATCGGACTGCCGAAGTGAATCAAGCACTCGCGCACCGGGCCGTTGTCATCGCGCAATGCCGGAAAGCGCGACGACGCAGGGCTGCCGGCGCCATCCGCCGCCTCAATGACGAAGGCGAGGATGGTGTCGGCTGGCTGGCCCGGAATCGTCGCGCTGAAAATGCCGTCGCCCGCGAACGCGTCGCCGGCTGTCCCCGTGTCGTTCATGGCGACGGTCGTCAGCGTCGCGGACGGATCGATTCGATATTTCACTGCGACGGAGGACAGGCCGTCCGCATCCGAAACGCGTGTCGTGATGACGACGGCCTGATTCGCGGCAGGCACGGCGGGCAGGTGGGTGGTGTCAGTGATGGCCGGGCCGGCGTTCGCCACGAGCCGGCTGTTCGCCGCGCCCGGTGTGCCAAGGTTCGTGGGAACGGCCAGGCGATCCGTCGCTTCGAGGAAACTTCCGCGCAAGCGCAGCAAAATCTCCGGCCAGCCGCGCAACCAGCGTACCTTGGCACGGATGGTGGTGTTGCCGCTCGGCGCCGCAATCAGGGGCACGCGCACTTGATTCGCGCCGTGGTCGCCCCGCGAACTGGCGCGCACGCGCAAGGAGCGGGTGCTGTTGAAGCCGCTGTTCTCCAGCGACGACCGTTCGTGGTTGCCGCGCATGCTCCAGCCGGTGAGGCCCGTCTCGAACGTGCCATTGGCGACGCGGTTGGCGGTGCCGACGGGAAACACCTCCACGTCGTCCAGCAGGCATTCGCCTTCTTCGAGCAGGATGACGTGAAGCGCGTCGGCCGCCGCGAGACCGTTGTCGAGCACGCCGGTGTATTCGATCGAGGTCCAGGGGGCTTTGGTGGATTCGTCGCTGTCGGCCCAGTTGGGCGCAAGCCGGTTGTCGGCGCGCGGATCGATGAGCTCGAGGCTGCTGCCGCCGCCGTCGGACCAGCGGCCCCAGCGCCCGCCGTCGCGGTACTCCACTTCGTCCACCACGACGTAAATGATGTTCGTGGTTGTGCTCTGGCCGGGGTCGGCGTTGATGGCGAGTTCGGGCCGGGCGAGCACGAGGCGTTCGCCGTCGTTGGCGAGGTTGCCGTCGAAATCGCCGACGATGAGTGCGGGGCTTGCAGCGAGGTTTGGATAACGGGCGAGAAGGTTCGTTCGGTTCTTCGCCACGGCCAGGTAACCGCCTGCCGCGATGACGGTGTTCGACGGAAAACGGAAGCGGATGCCATCGGTGAAGCGCCAGCCGCCGAGGTTCACCGCGCTTGCGCCCCTGTTGAACAGCTCCACGTATTCGTCGTCGCTGTTCTCCGAAACCGGGTGATACATGATCTCGTTGATCACGATGTCGCGCAGGAGCGGAGTGGCGTTGGGTTGGCGGTCAGTGGGCTGGGTGAGTTCTTGGAAACCGGGCGCGCCGTCTGGATAACGGCCGCAGGTGACGCCGTTGGCTTGGGCGCCGAAGACAAGTGTGTCGATGACACGTGTCTGGTTCGAATTCACCAGCAGGACGCGTTCGCCGGCGGAGCTGAGCGAGAAGCCGAGCTGGCCTTGATTGAAGGAGACGAAGCCACGCGCGGGAATCATCGTTGGCGACGGCAGGCGGAACTTGTTCGTGGCAGGATTGTCCGTAAGCCACGCGCCGCCGAAGTCGATGGGCTGCGCGCTGGCGTTGTAAAGCTCGATGAAGTCCACCTGCGGCAGGTCGGTGTGCGCGAGGAATTCGTTGATGACCACCGGGCGCAGCGGCTCGGCGCTGACCGGTTCGAGGCGGCCGGGCGAGCCGTCGATGGAATCGCTGGCGGCCCAGGCTTCTCGCTGGTTCTCGCCGTAACTGGGCCGCGCCAGCACCAGCGAATGGCCCGCCCCGTCGGCGGCGGCGGGCCACGGGTGGCGGCTGTCGTAGTGCACGTCGAGCAGCACGAAACCGTTGTTGTTCCGCAGCCGGATTCGGCCCTGATCATTCGGCAGATTGTTGGTGAACGGGCCGAGTACGCCCGTAATGCCGTAAACCGTCTGCGAGTCGGCCGGCGCACGCGCCACGACGAGGAATCTGCCACCTTGCAGCACGGTGCCAGGCGGAAACGTGTAGTCGATGTCGCCGGAGATGCGGTAGCCGGAGATGTCTTCGTAGTACGGGTTCGAGTTGTAGATCTCGATGAACTCCAACTCCGCCTTGTTGGTCCCGATGAACACGTCGCGCGGGTGGTACATGATTTCCGAAATGACGAGGCCGGTCTTGCGGCTCGACGGCCCGAACGGTTCGGTGCGCGGAGGCACGGCGTCCACGGTGCCGCCGGCCGCGGGCGAGAATTGACGGAACTGCGCGGTGGCCGTCTGATTGGTATTGTGGCTGGTGACGGCGAAACCGAGGTAAAGGCGGTTCGACAACGTCACGCTGACCGAGCCGAGCGTCGCCCAGTTCGCGCCGTCCTGGCTGGCGAAGCCGGAGAACAAATTACCCGCCCGTTGCAGCCGCAGCCACATGCTCGGATAACTCGCCGGGTACGAACCGCTGCGGGCCGTCAACCAGCCCGCGTTGGTACGCTGCTCGAAGAAGCAGCCCGCGAGCGTGGGCGTGGCGAACGCGGCGGCAAAGCGGCTGTCCGCGCCGAAGGTCTCGCGCGCCATCAAGCCCGCCTTGGCGAAGAGGTCGGTGAAATCGAGTCCTTCGACGCGCACACGGAAGTCGAAGTTGTCGGCGACGGATTGCCAGGCGAACTGAATTTGATCGGAATTGCCGCCGATCTCGCGACCGCCGCCGGTCACGTTCGCTCCGCCTCCGACCTGGTTCACGGCGCCGTCTGGCGATCCGCCGCCGACGGACTGTGCATTGAACTCCCTGGCGACGAACGGAACCTGCACCGCCGTGAGCGTGTTGGGCATGGCGGCGCGGTCGAGGATGCCGCTCATGGAGAGCGCGTAGCTGTTTTGAAACGTGAGCGGGGAGGTGCGGAGGATGACCGTCTGCAAGTCCGCGCCGAACTCCGCGCCCAGCAGACTTGCGCCGGGCAGGTGGTAGCTCGCCAGATTGAGAGCCGAAGCCGCCGCGACCGGCTCGGAGAAGCTGATGAAGAGGTTCGTGGAATTCGCATTCAACACGCTCGTGACCGTCGGCGCGTTGGTGTCGCGCAGCACGGTTAGTTGCACCTCGGCGGTATTGGTCAAACCCACGCGGTTCGTGATGAACGCGCGGAAAAGCGCGCCGTGATCCGACACCGCCGCAGCCTCGATGGAGTAGCTGCCGTTCGTCGCGCCGGGAATGTCCCCGCCGTTGCGCTGCCAGCGGTAGGACTGCGGAAGGAAGTTGGCCAGGTGCGGTGCGAAGATGGCGGGGCGGCCTTCCTCGACCGCGAGGTTGACGAGATTCGAGACGATCAGCGGCGCGATTTCATAGACGAGGCGCGTGTTGGGAATTGGATTTTCAGTCGTGCCCGCCGGCAACCGCCATTGCATCGAGAGATGATCGATGAGGTTGGCCTCATGATGGAGCACTTCAACGTAGTAACGCTGGCCCGCTTGGAGCGCGACCGGCAGAGACTGCTGCCCGTAGTGCGTGGTGTAATTGCCCGCCTGCGCGCGCGGGTCGACCCAGGCGATGAGCTGCTTGGTGGCCGGGTTCTCGTCGGTGCCAAGAAGGAGGATCGAGGTCTCGTCGCTGGAAATCGAGAAGACGTAGCTGCCATCGGCGGGCGCGGTGAGATACGCGCGCAAGCGTTGCGCGTAGTCGTCGCCGGAGAACGTGCTGTTCAGGCCGCCGGTGGTAATGGCTGTCTGGTCGGGCCGGCCGGCGAGAAAGCTGGGATGGTTGGTCAGCCGCGCGAGCGAGAAAGCGTCGCGGGTGAGGTTGGTGTAAACCTCGCGATGCACGCCCGCGACCTGGGCCTGGAGGACCCCTTGCATCGCGCACACCATCCAGACGAGCCGTAGCAGTATTCCGGGGAGGCGCACAATCAAGGCTTTGCAGGGTTTGGCGTCGGCATCACGACCGCCCTCTGGCGAAGCGAGCCGGAAAGGCCGGTTCGCAACCGACTCGCCGCGGCTCGACGGTGTCTCCGGGCGTGAAAATCTCATCCGTCCCTCCACCGCCTACGGCTGTGGCTGTAAACGGAAAAAGCGCGCGCCGCCGGTCGCATTCACCGCGGTGGAACCGGCGCCGGGCAGTGGGTGGGCCACTCCGGAGACGGCTTCCCATGACGCCGCGGGCCCGAGTGTTAGGGATGATTCAAGCGTGGAGCCGGTGGCAGCCCGGTTCCAAGACACCATGACCTGGCCCACCGAGGGTCCGGCACTGACGTTCAGGGCCGCGAGCACCCGGACGAGTTGGAGGGCGTTCAGCGTGGGCAGCACGTTGACGCCGAGGTTCGTAGATTCGGGCGTGAGGTTGAGAAGAAAATTTCCGGAACCGTCAGGGCTGACGTCCTCGAAAACGACGTAGTTACCGAAGTCGCGCGCGTTCGAGTCGGTGCTGGCCATGCGGCGCAACACCGGATCGCCCAGGAAATCAATCCCGGTCTGGGCTTTGACGTGAAGGGTCGGTGCCACCGACTCACCGGTGAGGGTGCAGGCTTGTTCGTAACTGGCATTGAAGGCGAAGCCGACGCTGTAGGCAATGACGTGATACACGCCGGCGGGGACGCCGCTCAAGGTGATGTTGATCGGCTGGTTCGCGTTTTCCAGGCAGCCTTGGAATGCGACATGTTCGGCGGTGCTTTCCCCCGTGCCGGTGTAATACGTGCCGTTGACCGTGTAAGTGATGGCGACGGGCGTGGCGCTGCCGGCAGCGTCCACCAGCGGCGCGCTGGCGGCGGTGGCTCCGGCAATGTTGTTGAAGTTTTCCTGGCCAACGACTCCGAAGACGTCGTTCGAGCGGAGGATGCCACCGGGCTGGTTGATGCCGGCGTTGCCACCGACGAAGTTCACGCCAATGTAAGGTTCGACTTGCGGGACCGGCCCCGGCAGGACCGTGACCACCGCCGCTGCGCTGGGCAGAGTGGCGCCGCCGCCGCTGGCGATGACGCGGTAAGCCTTGCCCGAATCACCCGCTCCGAGCACCGGCGTGGTGTAGGCCTGGCGGGTGGCTCCGGGGATGTCCACGCCGTTTACCTGCCATTGGTACGACACGGGGCCACCCAGCGAAGACGCCGCCGCGAAAAACCGGGCGCGGTTGCCGGCCACCTCGGACACGCCCTGGGGCTGCGCGGAGTAGTTCACGATGGCGGTGTCGGGATTGAGGACGGTCTCAATCTGGTTGCCTGCCAGCGGTTGCAGATTCTCCGCGAGCGTGGGATCGCCGACCCGGCGCACCGCCACGGCCAGCACCGAGTCACCGGTGCCCTGCTTCCACAGCACCCGCACGGCGTAGCGTTCGCCCTGGACGAATTCGTGGAAGGTGATGCTCCCCTTCACGGCCTCGCTGAAGTTGCTGGAGACCCCGGGCGAGGAGACCACCAACTGGAGTTGCTCGAACGTGTTGTCGATACTGACGGAGAGTTGCGCCTCATCGTCGTTGTAGAGGAAGAACTCGTAATTTCCGGTTTCTTCCGGGACAAAGAAGAAGGTCACTCGTGCGCCGTAATTGATCTGGCGCGGCGTGTTTTCAAATCGCGCGCCCTTGATGACATCCCGCGCGTCCGGCTGGTCGGGATACTTGGGGGAGGCAACAAGCGCGGCCACGTTGGCACCGGAAATTTCCAGATACAAATCGCGGCTGATCCAGCCGGGAGCCACCCGCCACGCGGTGAAGTTGGTCTGCGAGTTCGGCGCAATGGGATTGCCACTCAGGTCGGTCACGTTGTTGACGGTGACGACGTAATTGTTGCCGCCCGTTTGCGGCGCAGTCGTGAGGCTGACTACGCGCAGGCCGAGAGGGTCCAAGGATGCAGTCAAGACGGTGACGCCGCCGCTAAGAGTGAAATTGCCGGGCGCGACGGAGAATTCGTCGAGCGGTTCGTTGAAAGTCAGGGTCACGTTGGTCAGCGTGGCCGAACCCGCGACGCCAAGAATGCGCGGCGGGGTTGGATCAGACCCGGTGTTCGGCAGGGCGTTGAACTGGGCGTCGGTGAGGACCGATTCGAGCGTGATCACAAAGCGGTCAAAGGTCATGCCCGCCTCGCGCGTGCCCATGGTGAACACGAGCACTTCACCGGCGTCCACCTGCGCCTGCGTCACCTCCAGGAGTTGATTATCGCTGAGAAGATTGTAGGTGGCGCTGGCCGGGTACCCCACGGCGTTGTTGCCGCTGGACACGACGTAGTCGGTGTTGGTCGCCGAAGCCACGGTGGAGGCGTTGAACTTGTTGGGCATGCGAAAGCTGTTGCCGGTGTTGGCGTCGGTCTGGCCGTAGGCGGGATTGGCCCGCCAGCGATAGAAGAACTTGTAGAGGCCGGCCGTGCTGAACTTGATCGAGTAGGAGGCAAAGCCCCGCGCGAAGTCCGTGCCCTGGCCAAGCGGGCCGGAGGTGAACAGCGCCGTCGCGCCGCTGGGCGTCGGATCGTTGGTGATGACAAACGAGGTGGGCGTGCCGGGGGTAATCCGAACCTTGGGACTCTCCGCCTCGAAGGCCACGAAGTTCACGCCGGACGGCTGGATGAAAACGTCGGTGTCCGCGTTGGGCAGGGCGTTGAACTGGACGTCGGTGAGGGCGGATTCCAGCGTGAGCACAAAGCGGTCAAAGGTCATGCCCGCCTCGCGCGTGCCCATGGTGAACACGAGCACTTCACCAGCGTCCACCTGCGCCTGCGTCACCTCCAACAGTTGATTATCGCTGAGAACATTGTAGGTGCCACTGGCCGGATACGCCACGGCGTTGTTACCGCTGGACACGACGTAGTCGGTGTTGGTCGCCGAAGCCACGGTGGACGCGTTGAACTTGTTCGGCAGGCGGAAGCTGTTGCCCGTGTTGGCGTCGGTCTGGCCATAGGCGGGATTGGCCCGCCAGCGATAGAAAAACTTGTACAGTCCGGCCGTGCTGAACTTGATCGAGTAGGAGGCAAAGCCCCGCGCGAAGTCCGTGCCCTGGCCAAGCGGGCCGGAGGTGAACAGCGCCGTCGCGCCACTGGGCGTCGGATCGTTGGTGATGACAAACGAGGTGGGCGTGCCCGGGGTGAGGGTGACGTAGGCTTCCGCCTCGAACGCGACGGCATTGGCGCCCGGCGCCTGGAGGATGGTTGCCGCCGGAGCAGCGGACGCCAGCCAGAGACTGAATCCGGTCGCGACCAGCAGCCGGGCACAATGGGGGGGAAGGCGAGTTTTCATAGTGTGAATTTTTGGGGTGTGCGACAACTGAGAGAATTACAAATTCTGGTTTCCATTGTCAATACTGGTAATAAGAATGGTGGAAATGGTTGCGCAGGGAATTTGTGTTTGCGGTGGTGGAATCAGACGGCCAGCGCGCGCGCGATTCCATTCGCGCCTGAAATCCGTCTTGATGCCCTTTGCATTGAGCGCTGCCGCGATCTCGGACTCCAATCGCCCCTCGTTCACGAAAGTCTGATAAATCCACCGCACCGTTGCGACTTCTTCTTCGGGGCCGGGCACGAGCACCACGCGGTCAGTCTGAATGCTCTTTTGCTCGCCCATCTTCAGCTCGCCCTTTTTCGCGCCAGCCTGATCCAGCAGCACCCGGCGCAAGCCAAACCCGGCTGAGCCGCCTTGCCGAAACCCGAGTTGAACCAATCGACACGCGCCCTGAAACACCTTCGACGACAACTCACGGCTGTAATCTCCCGCCATCGCCCGCTTCACCCCCTTGACGATGGTGGACGCCGGGCTTCCGTCATTCTCGAACTGCTCCGCGCCGTAGTGGACCGCCACTCCTGCCTGGCGGCAGATATACTCATAGTATGCGCTCTCGTCGGCATCTTGAAACCGCCCCCACCGGCTCACGTCGTAAACGAGAATTGTCGCGAAACCCGCATCGCCGCTTTGCACATCGCGGATCATCTGCGCAAGCGAGTCACGACCTTTGATATTCAGCCCGCTTTTCCCCTCGTCCGAATATTCCTTCACAATCTGCAATCCTCGACGCTTGGCGTAATCGCGTATGACATCCATCTGGTTGCTCGTGGAATCCTGCTGATGCTCCGTCGACATTCGCACGTAAACTGCGGCCAGATCCGTCCACCGATCTTTCGCTCCCCGGTTCATGCGATGCAACGATATGGCTCCCTGGCGCCTTGCCCTCAGACGCGTCGCGAACCACTCCCGGCCAACCCGACGGCGCGCTGGGGACAGACGCGCCCTACCCGTGCGGGTTGGGACCAAGCGTCTTCGGGTAGCCCATCCCAAGGTCTTGTCAGTATCTCTATCCGGACGCCGACCTTTTCGGACTGGCGGATGCACCGACCCCGATCTTCGCCGATCTTCTGCCCGCCACCGGTGGCTTTGCGTATCCGCTCGTCGATGGCGAACCCGATCCATGGCGGACGATCTGCCGGCTGGGCTCCACCGATCGCTATTACGGATATCCGTTCCGGCAGGCCATGGACGCAGGCCGGGACTTCAATTTGTCGGACCATGAACCGGGCGTGATGCTCCTGCCCTCCGGCCGGCGCGTCACCGCGCGTCACAGCCAAAGTCGGGTCTTCGCAACACTCGATCCTTCGCTCAATCGGGGTCTGCGCCTCGACCGCGAGACGTTTGCCACCACCACGGGGTTTTTGCGGGCCAGCGCGACCCACGATGGGCTGCCCTTTCAACCGCCGGTCGAGATGCAGCCACTGATCCATGCGGTGATTCTGACGCACTACCAGATGGACCTCGATCATCGCGGCGACCTTAACTCCTACACGCTGTCCACCCAGCACGCCGCCATCGGCGGTTTCCATTATTTCCAACGGGTGGAGCCGTTCTACACCAACTTCCAGCGCCTCGTGGAGGAGATTTGTCGTGACCGGCAATTCTGCACCTACCCGCTCTCGACGCATCTGAATCAATCGTGGCTGGGAGGCAATCTGCAGTTGCCGAACCAGCGATCCGCGTCGGAACGCGATCACGATCCCAGATTATTGCGGGCTTACGGCCACCAGCAACTGGACTGGATGGTGGGGGTGACGAGCCTGGCGAACCACGCATCGTTTCGCACGCGCCATGATGGCGGGCGGCGGGTGGTGCGCACGGGCGGCGAGATGGAACAGGATCTCGATTTTGACGGTCTCGCGCTTCACCAGATGAACCGGCTGCTGCGCGTCGATTCATGTCTGTTTCCCCGTCCGACGCGCGCAGGCTCGCCCTGGCCGGGGTTGCACCGGGGATTTTCCGAACTCGACCAGCGCCTGCTGACCGAGTCCCTGCCCAAGCTCTGAACGACACCGTCGCCAATTCGTCCCGCGAGCGAAAACCATGTCACCCTTGAATCCAACGCCTGTGGAAGACTCTTCGCCGGTTCTTTGACTGCGTCAAACAAACAGCCACCGTGTATGCAATTTCACCACGACAAATTACACATCCGCATCCTGAACAACGATCATGCCTGCCATCTGGCTGAAGATCCGGATCCCGAGGGGCGAAATCTTCTGGCCGGTCTGGTGGCCAGGGTCACTTCAACACCGTTTGATTTTCCGGGCTTCGGCCGGGTGGAGATGAGCGCCTCTGTAGGTGAAGGCACGGCTTCTTTGGGCATGAAGGTCAACCGAACCGCGGTGGCGGCGGCACGGCTGGTCTGGGAGACTGACGCTCATGATGAGGCGTGGCGGGAGATTCGGGACTTCCATCACAAACTGTGCGACGGAACGAATCCCGCCATGCGCGAACCAACTCCGTCGGCGCCGTGGCTGGCGATCTGCCTCTTCCCCGAATTCGACAAACGTGCCACGCCCGAGCAACGTCTGATTACGGCGGCCATGTTTTGGGGAATTTCGTATTCGATCCGCGGGGTCACGAAGCGGGTTCCGCCGGCGAACTGATCGTTGGAGATCCACTCCTCCCAATCGCGACCGGATTCGGCGATCGAACAACCCAGCTCGACGGGGATGCAACTCCCGGTTGAGCTGATTTCGTTTCGCGGTGTCGGTCGCCGCCGTCGGGCTTCGCCTCGCGCCCTCCAGATTATTTCAAATCCCTCCGAGATCTGCGTCTCGATTGTCGCCAACTCGACGTGGTTCGATGCTCACGCAAAAAAGACCTTTGACGGTGAGGGCGAAAGCTCTCGAGTCGGGGCCGGCGGCCGTTCTTCAAATCCGCATCCACCTCAGCGGTCCCCCACCGCGCTCGCGGTCCTCCTTGGCGGACGCTGCGCCCCGACTCCGGTTAACCACACAGACCAGCGCCCACCTCACCTGATTCCTCCCGCCACTAACCAGTCATGCCGGATGCTGTATTCCAAAAGCTCCGCTCAACAACCAGCGAAGGCGGAAGACAACACAAGCTTCCGGCATCCAGCACCCAATCATGAGCACCAACACCCTCGAACAAACTCAATCCCGCCCCGACCGCCGCCCGCCCGTCGTGCGCAACATGGACCTCACCCGCGGGGCGGTCCACTTCGGTATCCGCCACCAGCGCGTGTTGCTGGCCTCGGAGGTCATCGAAGACTACCGCGAGATCGACGGCAGCCTCGGCTACAACGCCGCCGGCCAGATCCTCTCGGTCCTTGCCCGGCACATTGCCTTGGCCCCCGGTGGAGGCGGGGACGACACTTTCTCGGTCTTGCTCCAGCGAAGGGAGGACGCCCAGGCCGTGAAGGTGCAACTCGCGGTGGTCCGATCCCGTCGGCACGGTCAGGCATGCCTGGTCCTTCACCAACTGGCCGAACACGAGTTCGAGTCCAAGCCCTGACGCCAGGAGGCAACACACCGCAATCATGAACCACCCTGACAACTCTCCGTCCACGCAATGGACCTTCACCCTGGTCGACGAACTGCCAGGGCCATCGACCGGTGATGGCGACTAGCACATCGAGGGTCTTGGCTTCGATCCATGGTCCTTCGATGAACTGGCGTTGATCGATGCAGTGACTCAAGACCGGATGGTCGTCGCCACCTTCGCCGTGGCTGGTCCGGCCCCTGTCCTGGCACTTTGCAGGCCGCACATGAAAACACCCTCCAATGCCACCCGCGGCGCCACGAGCCGATCGGGCTGTGATTTCGTAAGATCAAGACTCTCCAAAATGACGTTCCCCGGTGCCGGGTCGGCACATTCCTGCGCCCCGCATCCATTCAGGCGTTTGGTATGGGACGCAGTGCGGGGGATTCAACGCCGGGAATGGACTGAGCAACTGAAGGAATGCCCAAGAATTCTCTTGGGCCTTTTCGGCACTCCGACCAGATCGTCGAAGATCACCGTGAATCATCTACTGACAAGACCTTGGGATGGGCTACCAGAAGACGCTTGGTCCCAACCCGCACGGGTAGGGCGCGTCTGTCCCCAGCGCGCCGTCGGGTTGGCCGGGAGTGGTTCGCGGCGCGCTGGGAC
>JBBRWD010000076.1:0-33969 GCA_038249465.1 Limisphaerales bacterium
CCACCCGGTCAAAGCACTCGATCACACCCTTGATGTCCTGCGCATATCGATCCACCAGCGTTTGCGTCTTCATCCCGTCTCTCTATGCCAATCGCCCTCACGGTTCATCCACCTTTTGGTTCCGGCTCCGCCGGGTTGGGTGAACACTAATGCTAAGAAAATCGCCGGAACGAACGCGGGCGGGCCACGTCATTTGCCAATGCGGGCGCGCTGGATCACCAAAACAGGGCAAGGTTACCTCTTTCCGCCGGATGCCGCGAGGTGCGCAACGCTTCCATCTGGTTTTGAGCCTTGTGTTGACAGGGAACTTCGTTTAATTCCGCCGGATGCAACCTCGGCGGGTTCGCCTCCAACGTGACACCAAAGAAACGCGCATCACCGTTCAACTGGACGTGGATGGGCGGGGGAAGTCGTCCATCCGGACGGGCGTTCCCTTCTTCGATCACATGCTCACGCTTTTTGCCAGACATGCGGTCGTGAATCTCACGCTCCGTTGTCGCGGCGACCTCGCAGTGGACGCGCATCACACGGTGGAGGATTGCGGCATCGCGCTGGGCCAGGCATTTCGCGAAGCCCTGGGTGAAAAGAAAGGCATCCGCCGTTACGGGACGGGCTTCGACCCGCGCAACCCGTTCACTGGCGAGGCTTACCTGCCGATGGACGAGTGCCTGGCGCGTTGCGTGATCGATTTCAGCGGGCGGCCGTATCTCGTCTGGCGCGGAATGAATACCCTCGGCTTGAAGCGAGTCACTCTCGCCGAAAAATCACAGGATATGTCGAGCGCGTTTCGATTCGGACTGGCGAGGGAATTTTTTCAGGGCTTCACCAACGAGGCCCGGTGCAATCTCCATCTGGAGTTGCTCTACGGTGAGGAGCCGCATCATGTGGTGGAGGCGCTGTTCAAGGCGTTTGCCAAGGCCGTGGACCATGCGTGTCAGGCCGATCCCCGCATTGCCGGACAGGTGCCGAGCACCAAGGGAACACTCTGAACAGTTGTCTTGAATAAGCGCAAAACCAACCCCGTCGAACCGGTGAAGTTGCCGCAGGAAATCGGAACCTGCAGCGACGAGCAGTTGGTGCGCGCAGCCCAGAAAGGCGGCATGGAAGCCTTCGAGGAGTTGGTGGGCCGGCACCGGGACAAGATTTACGCACGAGCCTTCAGCATGATGCGTAACGAGGATGATGCGGTCGATCTTTCTCAGGAAGCGTGGGTGAAGGGCTGGCAGCGGCTGGTGCAGTTTCAGGGCGACTCGAGTTTTGTCACCTGGATGACGCGGATCGTCATCAACCTGTGCCTCGACCAGTTGCGCAAGCACAAGCGTCAGCGCGCGGAGTCGATCGAGGAAATGGCCGAGGAGTCCGGCGGGGTCGAGCGGCAGATGCCAGCGGTCACGATCAATCCGACCGCCGGGTTGGAGCGCTCGGAATTGCGGGCGCGGATTGACCGGGCGCTCGGCCAGTTGTCGTACGAGCACCGGACGGTGTTGATTTTGCATGAATTTGAAGATCTCGAATACAAAGAGATCGCCAAGCGGATGGCGTGTTCGATTGGCACGGTGATGTCTCGGTTATTTTACGCACGAAGAAAAATGGCGAATTTGATGGCCTCATACAAACGAGAGGAACTGAACTCATGAATCTCGAAATCAAACTGCAGATTCAGGCCTGGCTGGACGGCGAGTTGCCGGAGGCCGAAGCCCTGCGGGTGGCTGCTCTCGTGAAACGGGACGCAGCGTCCAAATCGCTGGCGGCCGAACTTGAAACGATGCGCGCCGCGCTCACGGGGAATGAACCCGAAATGAAACTGCCGGAAACTCGGGACTTTTACTGGAGCAAGATTCGCCGGGAGATTGAGCGTCTTGAAAGCTCTGGTTCCGCTCCGTTGGCGACCACTGGCGGCTGGATGCATGCCTGGCGCCGCTGGTTGATGCCGCTGACCGGCACCGCCATGGTTGCGGTGGTGGCCGTTGGTCTCGCCTGGCTGGTCACTCCCCAGGGTCAGGGTGGAGACATCTTCCTCGCCGAGATTGAGAATCTCTCGGAAGACGTTGGTTCCTATTCGTTCCGCGCACCCGCTCAAAATATGCTGGTGGTTTGGGTTTACGACAAGGCTCCCCTGCCGGCAGTCGATTCGGATCTTCCGGCCGAAACAACGCTGCAATGAATCTATTGAGACCCATGTGTCGGATCCATCGGTGCTGGGCGGCCGTTCTGGTGGGATTGCTGATCACCGGCGGGGTATCGGCTGCCGACATCAAAGTCGAGGCGGTGCTGGTGTGGGGCACGAACGACCAGAAGCCGAAGGACGCGAATCTGAAGGCACTTGACAAGGCAATCACCGAAAAGCTCAGCAAGGTCTTCAAGTGGAAGAATTACTTCGAAGTCAGCCGCAAGAAAGCCACCATTCCGTCGCGTTCATCCAGCAAGATTGCCGTGAGCAAGGAGTGTGAGGTCGAGATCACCGAAATGGAGGGTCCCAAAGTGGCCTACCGTCTGATTGGAAAGGGAAATCCGGTCAATAAAACCGTGGCGGCACTGACCAAGGGTGAATCCATCGTCATCGCCGGCGAGGGAGTCAACGAGACAGCGTGGTTCGTGGTGATCACGGAAACCGAATAATTACGCCCTTATCAGCGCGGGTGCGCTCCCTTGGCAACTTCAAGTTAGACCCCGCCCTGCGGCAGGGTTGTTCGTTTCGAGCAGGTCAAATCACCGAGCGGACGCTATCCTGCGATCCATACGGATTGGTGACGCGCAGGGTGCAAGCTGGATCGTCCTGCCATTCCCCGTCCACGATGAACCGGTAGTAGTAGGTGCCCGCTGCCAACGGCACGGTGACGGACCAGTTGCCAAGCTCGGATTTCGCCATCGGCAGTGCGTCTTGCTGCCAGTGCGTGAAGTCGCCAGCCACCAGGACGGCATTGGCTTCGGGCGCGTGGATGGAGAAAGTCTGACCCTGTATTGCGTGACCCTGTATTGTCGCTTTCTTTCGTGCCATATCTAACCTTTCAGTTTGCGGATTGTTGACTCGGATTTTCGCGAACAAGCTGTGGGAACTGTTGGTTGAAAGCAAGTCGCGGAGCATGACTTTTCGGTCATTTTCCAAGTGTGGCGGGGGGCGATGGCAAACGCGGTCTTGCAGCGGTCCGAAAAATGGGAGCTGACAAGGAACATCGACATGTTGGGTGATCGGCGCCGCGGAACGCAGGCCGTTGTTTTGGCCATTCTCTTTCACAGCTTATCACGGTCGCCGCCCGAAGAATTGAATTTGCATGGGGCAGAAAAAAGTCAACCATCGCGACATCATGCACTCCATCTCCTCGACTGTGAATCGCTATTCCCGCCGCGACTTTCTCCGTCATGGTGTCGCCGCCACCACTGCCGCCGTTGCGCTGCCCCAATTCATTCCTTCCAGAGTTCTGGCGGCTGACGGCCAGGCGGGCGCCAATGATCGCATTAATGTCGGCTTCATCGGCATCGGACGTCAGGCGGGCGGGCTCCTGCTGGAACTGCTCCGTCAGAAGGATGCGAAGTTCATCGCCGTGGCCGACGTGAACCTCACGCGCGCCAACGAGATGAAGGCAAAGCATGGCGCGACACCTTATCAGGATTTCCGCCGCCTGCTCGAAAACAAGGACGTCGATGCCATCGTCACCGCCACGCCTGAACACTGGCGCTCGAACATCTGCATTCCCGCCTGCCAGGCGGGCAAGGATCTCTACGCGGAAAAGCCGGTCACGCTCACCATTCACGAGGGGCGTTTGATGGTCGATGCCGCGCGCAAATACAAACGCATCTTCCAGGTCGGCAGCCAGCAGCGCTCCAACTGGATCGATCAGCAGGCCTTCAAGCTGGTCCGCGACGGCGGTCTGGGCAAGGTGCTCAAAGTCTATGCGCCGAACTACCCGAGCCCGTGGCTCAACGCGTTGCCGGCGCAACCGGTGCCAGCCGAACTCGATTGGGAAATGTGGTGCGGCCCGAGCGCGCTCGTTCCCTACAACAAGGATCTCTATCTGCCGCGCGCCAATCCCGGCTGGCTGTCGTTCCGCCCGTACTCCGGCGGTGAAATGACCGGCTGGGGCGCGCATGGCTTTGACATGATTCAGGCCGCGCTCGGCATGGACGAATCCGGCCCGACCGAAGTCTGGGTGGAAGGCGGGAAACTCGTCCCGCCCACCTATGCCGCCGTTGAATCGAAGGCGCGCGGCGACAAGTTGTGCAGCGTGCCCAAGGTGTTTTTCCGCTACGCCAACGGCATCGTCATGGAACTCGCCGATCAATGCCCGAAGCCCGCCTTTGAGAGCAACAAGGTGCCCGGCTTCGGCGGCATCTTCGAATGCGAGAAGGGCACCTTCAAAATCGACCGCGGCCGTGTCGAATCGAATCCCGACGAAATAGCCATCGACCTGACGAGCAAGCGCCCGCGCGGCCTGAATGATGGGCACATCCGCAACTGGCTCGATTGCATCAAGTCGAGGAAGACGCCGAACGCGGACATCGAGATCGGCCATCGCTCCGCCACGGTCTGCCATCTCGGCAACATCGCGCGCTTCCTCGGCCGCAAACTGCAATGGGATCCGGTGAAGGAACAATTCGTCGGCGATGCCGAAGCCAACACGCGCCTCGATGTCGAGCGTCGCAAACCGTGGGTGTTGCCCGCCAAAGTCTGAGGGGTTCCTCGGACGGCGCGGCAACGACGGAGCATCGCCGTGATGGTTCGCGAAGACGCTCCTCTAAATGCATGCATCGTGCGTCTCGCAGGCCTCTTGATGTTGCTTCCCTTGGCATTCGTTTCGGTGCCCGCGGCTGAGACGGAACGTTCTCCAATGCGTGCCACTGAACAGCAGGTCACTCGCGGTCCCGGCGGACGCATCCTCACCAACACCGGCGTCTGGTCGCCCGACAGTGAGTGGATCGTCTATGACACGCGCAACGATGCTGCCGGCGACGTCTTCGACGGCACACGCATCGAGATGGTGAATGTCCGCACGGGCGAAGTGCGCGTCCTCTACGAATCAAAGAACGGCGCGCATTGTGGCGTGGCCACGGTTCATCCCCGTGTGATGAAAGTGGCCTTCATCCTCGGCCCTGAGAATCCCACGCCTGACTGGCAATACAACGCGTGGCATCGCCAGGGCGTCACCGTCGAATGCGCGCATCCCGGCAAGGCGTTTGACTTGGACGCGCGCGATCTAGTGCCGCCGTTCACCTCTGGCGCGTTGCGGGGCGGCTCGCATGTTCACGTTTGGGATGGGGCAGGGGAGTGCTTAAGCTTCACCTACGAAGATCACCTGCTCGCGCAGTTCAAAGCCGCCAGCGCGACCAACGACCTCAACCAGCGCAACATCGGCGTGAGCGTTCCCGGGCGTCCCGTCCGAGTAAGCAAGGATCATCCGCGCAATCACGCTGGCGATTTCTTTTCCGTGCTGGTGACGCGCACCACGCCGATGCCCAAGCCCGGCTCGGATGAAATTCAGCGCGCCTTTGAAGAAGGATGGATTGGCACCAATGGCTACCGGCGCGCCGACGGAATGCGCCAGAAACGAGCGCTCGCCTTTCAGGGACACGTCATCACGGCTGGTGGCGAAACCATCTCCGAAGTCTTTATCGCCGATTTGCCGGAAGACCTGACCGCACCCGGCGACGGTCCGCTTGCGGGCACGGAGACGCGGCTGCCGCGCCCTCCCAAAGGAGTCACGCAGCGGCGCCTCACCTTCACTGCGGATCGGAAATTTCCGGGAATTCAGGGCCCACGCCATTGGCTGCGCAGTTCGCCGATGGGCGACCGCATCGCGTTTCTGATGAAAGACGATGATGGCGTTGCTCAGCTCTGGTCCGTCTCGCCGAATGGCGGATCGACGCGCCAACTCACCCGCAATACTTGGCCAATCGCCAGCGCTTTCACCTGGAGCGCCGACGGCCGATGGATTGCGCATGTCATGGACAACAGTGTCTGCGTGACAGATACCGCGGCGGGCGAAACCTTCCGCCTGACACCACGCGGCGATGACGCGACTGCGCCACGGCCCGAGGCTTGCGTGTTCTCTCCCGATGGCCGGAAGATCGCCTTCGTGCGGCGCCTGACCCAAAACGGCGTGACCTCGAATCAAATCTGCATCAACACATCCGCACCCGCTCTATGAAGCGATTTGTTCAGCATGCTCCAAGCCAGACATCCCGCACGCGAACCGAGGCGGCTGGTTGTAGCGCAGATTTCCAATCTGCTGTATCGCAGGATTCCATCCTGCCGGGGCGTCGAGTGGAAAGGGAGCGTGAGTGTGGCTCTCGGTTCAGCCGATTGGAAATCGGCGATACCGCACGTTGGAAACCTGCGCCACACACCTTCGCGGCCTCGCGTTGCCGGAGGGTTTCCGATCTCTCCCGGCTGGTGATCCTTCTGGTCTCTCCGTTCATGCTTTTTGCCGCCGAACCCAAGGCCGATTTCAGCAAAGTCCCTGGCGTGGTCATCGAGCACTCGCCCGCTTCCTCGGGTCTCTACATTGGTTCGCCCAGCCTCGCGGTGCTGAAGGACGGGGATTACATGGCGTCGCACGATTTCTTCGGGCCGAAGAGCGCGGAATTCCAAAGCGCGCGCACGGCGGTGTTCCGCTCAAAGGATCGAGGGAAGTCGTGGTCGAAGACCGCGACCATCGAGGGCCAGTTCTGGTCCACGTTGTTCACTCATCATGGTGCGCTCTACATCCTCGGCACCGACCGCCATCACGGCAACGCCATCATTCGCCGTTCGCTGGATGGTGGCGCCACTTGGACCTCGCCGACCGATGCCACCACCGGATTACTGCGTGACAATGGAGAGCATCATTGCGCGCCGATGCCGGTCATCGAACATGCCGGCCGGCTCTGGCGCGGGATGGAATGGCGCAACCCGCCGGTGGCCTGGGGCATCAATTACCGCGCCGGCATGATGTCCATTCCTGTGGAGGCTGACTTGCTCGCAGCGACGAACTGGACCTGGGCCGGTTTCCTGCCGAGCGACCGCACTTGGAATGGCGGCGACATGGGCGCCTGGCTCGAAGGCAATGCGGTGGTCGCGCCGGATGGCGGAATCGTGGACATGCTGCGCGTGCAGACGAAGTCGCCGGACGAAAAGGCCGCCATCGTACGCATCAGTGCCGACGGCAAATCGGCGACGTTTGATCCGACGACGGGCTTCGTGAAGTTTCCCGGCGGGGCCAAGAAATTCGCCGTCCGCTTCGATCCGCCGACAAAGCTCTATTGGTCTTTGGCGACTCTGATTCCAGAACGCCATCGGGCGGACAATCCGGGCGGCATTCGCAATACCCTGGCTCTCGTCTGCTCGCCGGATCTCACGAGCTGGAACACTCGCGCGATTCTGCTCCACCACCCGGATGTCGCGAAGCACGGCTTCCAATACGTGGACTGGCTCTTTGACGCCGACGATATCATCGCCGCCTGCCGCACCGCTTACGACGACGGCCTTGGCGGGGCACGCAACAATCATGACGCGAATTTCCTGACCTTCCATCGCATCACCAATTTTCGCGCGAAGACGATGGAGGATTCGGTGCCGATGCCGGAGGTTCACGAGTCGCGCGTGGAGACAGAGAACCTGAACATCACCGGCACAGGCTGGAGGCTGGCCGACTTCGTGAACGGGGGGAAAGCATTCGCGAACCGGAACTATGTTTGGAATGACATCACAGCGAAATTCAACGGCTGGCGCTTTACCCAGGTAAACGGCGGCGAACGCGCCGTCATCCGCGTGCGGGCGAAGCAGGACACGGTGCTCCATCTGGCCACCACGGCCTCCTTGCGCGCAGAGCAATTGAGCGGCTGGACGGCGGTGCCTGACTCGGATTTTCATTACTCTGACCCTGGCAAAACAAAGCTGCATGTTTTCAGTCGCTCCGTGAAGCGGGGCGAGGAAATCTCGCTTCCGCAGGGAAACTGGGCCGGCGGACTGCTGCTCGTGCCGAAGGATTGAATCGAAAATTTTACACCTTCTCCAATTTAACCATGAAGCAACCTCTCGCTGGAATCATCCCTCCGATGCTGACGCCGCTAAAGGACCGCGACACTCTTGACGCTGCGGGGCTCGAACGGCTGATCGAGCACATCCTCGCCGGGGGCGTGCATGGCTTGTTCATCCTCGGCACGACGGGCGAGGGTCCGAGCCTGAGCTATCGGTTGCGACGCGAATTGATCCAACAAACCTGCACGATGGTCCGCCAGCGGGTGCCGGTCCTCGTGGGCATCACCGACACTGCGTTTGTTGAGTCCGTCAGTCTGGCACGCCATTCGGCCGATGCGGGCGCCGATGCCGTAGTGCTCGCGCCGCCGTACTACATGCCCGAAGGCCAGCCCGAACTGCGCGAATATTTGGAGCATCTCCTGCCTGAGCTTCCGCTCCCGCTCTTTCTCTACAACATGCCGCCGTTGACCAAGGTGCCCTTCGAGATGGAGACGGTGCGGTGGGCGATCGAGCGTCCCGGCATCAGCGGCATGAAAGATAGCTCGGGCAGCATGAGCTATTTCAACCAGCTCATCACCCTGCGGCGCCAGCGTCCCGATTGGACCGTGCTCGTCGGGCCGGAAGAGCTGCTGGCGGAATCGGTGCTCATGGGCGGCGATGGCGGCGTCAACGGCGGTGCGAATTTCTTCCCAAGGCTCTACGTTGCGCTCTACGAGGCGGCGCGCATCGGCGATCTGCCCCGCGCGCGGGAGCTTCAGCGGCGCGTCCAGCAGGTGGTGGCGCAGATCTACCGCGTTGGCAAGCATCCCTCCGCCGTGGTCAAGGGCATCAAATGCGCCGCGGCTTGCCTCGGGCTTTGCGATGATTTCATGGCCGAGCCGTTCCACAAGTTTCGCGCGCCGGAGCGGCAGAAGATCGAGCAGGCCATGGAAAATTTGAAGAGCGTCGAGGAGTCGGTGTGATGAGCCACGATGAACTGCTTTGCGGCGATGGCGCTATAACCGCGGGGCGGTCGTTCTGCTTCCGTTTTATTCTCCGAGCAATCGACTTCCAAAATCCATCCGGCAGTCATCGTCAGCCCACTTCATCCGTCCGAGGATATGTTCATCGTGGCGGTGACTTCGGTGGGCGATGCGTTGTCTAAACGATTCGCGGGCGTTAAGATTTTTCGCAATGCACGAGAACACGAAAGCCAGGCGTTTGAACCCGGTTGAAGAAGCGATCGGATGAGAGTCGTCTTTGATACCAGCGTGCTCGTGGCCGCCGCCCGATCGAATCGGGGCGCAAGCCATGCGCTGGTCAGTTCAATTCCTACGGCGGAATTCCAACCTTGCCTTTCGGTGTCGCTTTACACGGAGTGGCAGCAGGTGCTGACGCGCGATGAAAATCTGTCGCCGGGCCGCACGGTGGAGGATACCCGGGACTATTTGCGTTACCTCGCCAGCCAATCGCATTTGCAGGAGATTCATTTTCTGTGGCGGCCTTTCCTGCGGGACGCAGATGACGACATGGTTTTGGAACTGGCTTTTGCGGCGGGTTGCCTCCATCTTGTGACCCATAACGTGAAGGATTTTCACGGGGTAGAGCAGCTTGGTGTCACAGCGATCTCACCCCGCGAATTTCTGAAACTGACGCGACAAAAATTATGAGCACACTGACTGTCGAATTGCCGGAGTCGTTGAAGAAAACCATCGAGGCGTTGGCCGCGAAGGAAGGCTATTCAGCCAGCCAGTTTCTGGCCAGTGCCGCAGGAGAAAAGCTCGCGGTCGTGCTTACAATGGACTTTTTGCGCCGCGAGGCCGCTGCCGGTCGCCGAGAGGATTTCGAGAAATACCTGGCCGCTTCGCCGGATGTCCCGCCGATGCCGGGTGATGAGTTGTGATGGCGGCCGTTGCTTGAAGTTTCAGGAAATGCGAACGGGAAGCCGTTCGCTTTTTGTTTGGAGATTTTGCCGTTGAATGGCCGCCACCGGCGTCGCGTCATATTCTGCAACCATGATTTCCCGACGGGTCGCGTTGACAGCAGCCAATGACCGGTTTCATTCGCCGAGGCGACGTCACGTCCGTGCCCGCAACAACCCCAGCCACAGATTCCACCTCGAACAATGAACATGAAACAGTCCACCTCCGTCACCTCGAAGCCCGTGTCCGCCCCCATGGATCGACGCCAGTTCCTCAAGCGCACCGCCCTCGCCAGCAGTGCCCTGGCGCTGCCCACGCTGATTCCCTCGTCCGCCCTTGGACTCAACGGCGCCGTGCCGCCCAGCGAACGCATCGTCATGGCCGGCCTGGGTGTCGGCAATCGCGGCACACACGATTTGAACTGGATGCTGCCCGAGGCGGATGTGCAGTTCGTGGCCATCTGTGATTCCAAGAAGTCGTCGCGTGAATCGGTCAAGCGCATCATCGACAACAAATATGGCAACACCGACTGCAAGATGTATCCCGATATGCGCGAGTTTCTCGCCATGCGCCCGGACATCGATGGCCTGCTCATCGCCACCGGGGACCGCTGGCACGCGCTGGCCGCCACGCTGGCGATGCGCGCCGGCAAGGATGTCTATTCCGAGAAGCCGTCGTGCATGACCATCGCCGAAGGCCAGTTGGTGGTGGATACCGCGAAGCGTTACGGGCGCGTTTATCAAACCGGCACGCAGCGTCTGAGTGAGGCGAATTTCGTTTTCTGCATCGAGGCGGCCAAGCAGGGCTTGCTGGGCAAGGTCCACACGACTTACGCGCATATCGCTCCGTGGGACGCCGCCGAGATGATTCACGAATGGTTGCCCGCTGAACCGGAGCCGCCGAAGGAGGAAGTCGATTGGGACGCGTGGCTCGGACCGTGCCCGTGGCGGCCTTACAACAAATCCTATGTCAGCGGCGGCTGGCGTGGGCATTATGATTTCCACACCAGTTGCATCGGTGAATGGGGCGCCCACACGTTTGCCCAGGCGATGGCCGGCATCGACTCGCTCAACACCGCCGCCGTCGAATACGGCTACGTCAAGAATCCCACCGGCGACGGCATGGTCACGGTGTTTCCGAATGGCGTGAAGATGGTCCTCTCTCGTGGCGACAAATACTGGCACGGCTCCTGTGGCATGCGCTTCGACGGTCCCGAAGGCTGGGTGTCGGCGGCCGATGGCTATCGCACCCCCGAGGCTTCCTCACCGGCGCTGCTCGCGGAGTTCAACAAGATCGTCAAGGACTACCAGGCGCGCACCCTGCGGCCGATGAGTCACGTGCGCGATTTCTTTGATTGCGTCAAATCGCGGCGTCAGCCCGTTGCCAACGCCGAGGTGATGCATCGTTCGATGGAAGTCGTCCACGCCGCCAATATCTGCATGTGGCTCCAGCGCGACATGAAGTTTGATCCGGTGAAGGAGGAATTCATCGGCGACGCCGAAGCCAACCGACTCCGCACCCGTGCCCAACGCGCCCCGTATATTGGCTGAACCTGAGCTTAACCCTTTCAAAAATCCCGAACCAATGACTCTCATGACCTCGTTCAAACTAAACCTCGCCGTCGCCGCCGCGCTGTTGTTCACCGCCGCGGTTTCCATCCCGGTCCGCGCCGCCTCCGAACAGGAGGGAAAACTGATCGCCGTGCTCAAATCGGATGCCGGCCAGAAAGCCAAGGCCGACGCCTGTCGCGAACTGGCCCGGATTGGCACCAAGGATTCCGTGCCCGTGCTGGCCGGGATGCTGGCCGACGAAAAGATGAATCACATGGCCCGCTATGGACTGGAGACGATTCCCGACCCGTCGGTGGACGCCGCGTTGCGCGATGCGCTCGCCACGCTCAAAGGCCGCCAGTTGGTGGGCGTCATCGGCAGCCTCGGCGTGCGTCGCGATGCCCAAGCGGTGGCGCCGCTGGCGAAGTTCTTGTCGGATGCTGATCAGCTGGTGGCTGACGCCGCCGCGAGAGCGATTGGCAGCATCGGCACCAGCGAATCGGCGAAGGTTCTGCAAGCTGCGCTGCCCGGAGCCTCCGCCGCGAATCAACTCTCGGTTTGCGAAGGGCTGTTCCGGACAGCCGAAAGGTTGAGCGCCAGCGGCAAGCGGCCTGAAGCGGTCGCGATCTACACGCAATTGGTCAACGCCAAGGCGGCGCATCAGGTCCGTGCCGGTGCGGCGCGCGGGTTGATCATCGCGGGCGGCCCGGACGGCATCGCCGCGCTCCGCCAGTATCTGCGCAGCAGCGACTATGTTCTGTTCGCCGCCGCCAATCGTGCCGCGATGGAATTGCCGGCCCCCGCTGTGACCGAAGCACTCGTGGCTGAATTGGGTGGTTTGCCGGCGGACAATCAGATTGTCGTCATCAAGACCCTCGGTCGTCGAGGCGACGTCGCGGCAATCCCGGTGTTGCTGGCAACCGCAGCGAAGGGAGCGAAGCCGGTCCGCCTCGCTGCCATCCGCGCGGTGCCGGAAATCGGCCAGCCTATTGCCGCCCCGGCGATGGTCGAACTGCTTGCGGATTCGGATCGCGAGATCGCGCAGGCCGCGCAGGAAAGTCTCGCGGCGCTCCCGGGCAAGGAAGTGGACGCCATCGTGGTGGCGATGCTGGGCAACAGCGAAGCTGTCCGGCGCATCGCGGCGCTCGATCTGGTGGCACGCCGGCGCATGACCGCCAGCATGCCGGCGTTGTTGAAGGCGACCACTGACAGCGACGCGAAGGTTCGTGCCGCGGCTCTGCGCCGCGTCGGTGAACTGGGTGGCCCGCAGGATATGCCGGCGCTGCTTGATTTGCTGCTGAAGGCAAAGACGGGCCAGGACGTGGACGCCGCCGAACAGGCGTTGGTTGCGATTTGCGCGAAGGGCGGGGACGCCGAAGCCGCCGCGGGCGCAGTCGCCGCGCGGATGGCGCAAGCCTCGCCTGAACAAAAGGGCGCACTTCTGCGCGTGCTCAGTTCCGTGGGCGGAACAGCCGCGCTCGCGTCCGTTCGCGCGGCGGTGAGCGATCCCGATGCTGAAGTTCGCGCATCGGCGATTCGCGCGCTGGGCGAGTGGAAGACCGCCGATGCCGCGCCTGATTTGCTGGCGTTGGCGAAATCCACCACCAATCCCACCGAGCGGGCGCTTTGCCTGCGCAGCTATCTCGGCCTGGCTTCCAATCCAGATATGCCTGCCGGCCAGCGTCTCGCCATGTGTCGCGATGCCGCGCCGCTGGCGCAAAAGCCGGGCGAGAAGAAGTTGCTCCTCTCTGCGCTCAGCAAAATCCAGACGGCACAGTCCGTCACGCTGATCGCGCCCTATCTGGACGACGCCGACACCAAGGAAGAGGCGAGCGCCGCCGTGGTGGCCATCGCGGAACGCATGACCAAGGGTCGCAACGCGCCGGGCCTCGCGCCGAAGATGGCCGAGATTCTGACCAAGGTCGCAGCCAGCACCGGCAACGCGGATCTCGCCAAGCGCGCCACTGCCCTGGCGACAGCCAAGCCGGCCGCGAAGTGATGTTTCTCGCGAAGTAAGCTGATAAAAACTTGCGGGCATGGTTCGGGAGTGAATGGCTCCCAGCCATGCCTGATTTGTTTTTGCGAAAAGCTCCGCCGGGTCTGCGTGTTTTCTTCGCAGAGATTTTACCGACTGCCGGTGAGGTTGAAGAGAACGCGGCAGTGCGGAGTCTATCATTTCGAATTGCCCATGAAAACTCCTCTGCTGAATTCTCCTATTCCGGCGGTCCTCCGCCGAACCCTCTGCGTCTTCATCATCGCGGCTGGCGTCGGTTGTCTCGATGGGGCCGATCTCATGCTGTTTGATTTTGAAGCGGGCTTCGATCCCGCCAAGGCGGCCGTGCAGGACGCCAGGGTGGCCGGGGTGAAATCCGGCGGCGGCACGGCGCTGCAAGTCTCCGCGGGACACGAGAAGCCGTGGCCCGGCGTCACGCTCGCGGCGCCTGCCGGACGATGGGATCTCACGCCATTCGGAACCGTCGCGCTCGACTTGAAGAATACCGGCGCGAAGAGAGTCACGGTCAGTTGCCGCGTGGACAATCCCGATGCGGACGGGACGAAGAATTGCGTGACCGGTTCGCTCGCCTTGAATCCTGGCCAGACGGGCACGCTGCGGGTGCCGCTGCGGCGCGGCGCCGACAGCAAGCTGGGCGGCCAGCTCTTCGGTCTGCGCGGCTACCCGCAGGCGGCCGGCGGTCCGGGGACGATTGATCCGAAGAACGTGACGCAACTGCTCCTCTTCCTGACCAAGCCTTCGGAAGATCACACCTTCGAGGTGGACAACATCCGCGCCACCGGCAGCTACACGCCGCCGACCGCGTGGGTGACGGATGCGACGCCGTTCTTCCCCTTCATCGACACGTTCGGGCAATACCGGCACAAGGACTGGCCGGGCAAGGTTCACTCGATCGCCGAACTCCAGCAGCGCCGCGCCGACGAGGCGAAGGAACTTGCCGCCCAGCCCGCGCGCAAAGATTGGTGCCAGTACGGCGGCTGGGCGGACGGCCCAAAGCTCGAAGCCACCGGTTTCTTCCGCACCGCGAAACACGACGGCAAGTGGTGGCTGGTCGATCCCGATGGACACCTCTTCTGGTCGCACGGCATCGATTGCGTGCGGATGATTGATACGACGCCGATCGACGAACGCGCCACCTGGTTCGCGGATTTCCCGGGCGCGCAGCCGGAGTTCAAGGAGTTCCTCTCGAAAGGCTACGCGCTCAAAGGTCACTACGAGGAACGCTCGCCGCAGTGCTTCGCCTTTGCCGCCGCCAACATGAAACGCAAATACGGGGCCGACTGGAAACAGTCCTATGCCGAAACGGCTCACCAGCGCCTCCGCAGTTGGGGGCTCAACACCATTGCCAACTGGTCCGACTCGGGAGTGTTTCTCATGCGCCGCACCCCCTACACCGACACCATTGGCTCGCGTGGCGTGAAAATGATCGAGGGCAGCCAGGGCTACTGGGGCAAGTTCCCTGACGTCTTCGATCCGAGCTTCGCCGAGGGATTGCGCCGTGCCATGGCGGGCAAGAAAAATGCCAGCGCCAACGATCCGTGGTGTCTCGGCTATTTCTCCGACAACGAAATGTCGTGGGGCGATGAGACGTCGCTCGCCATCGCCGCGCTGCGTTCGCCGCCGACCCAGGCGGCCAAGAAATCATTCGCCGCCGACCTCAAGGCGAAGTATGGCGACATCGCGAAACTCAATGCGGCCTGGGGTGCAAAGCACGCGTCCTGGGACGCGTTGCTGGAATTCCGCGAGGCTCCGGACAAGAAATTGGCGAACGCGGACCTGACCGCGTTCTACCTCAAGACCGCGCAGACCTATTTCCGCACCGTCAAGGAAGCCATCCAGGCAGTCGCGCCGAAGCAGCTCTATCTCGGATGTCGTTTTGCCTGGGTGAATGATCTGGCGGCGAAAGCGGCGGCGGATTCCTGCGACGTGATCAGCTACAATCTGTACCAGAGCAGCATCGCGGACTTCAAATATCCCGGCGGCGACAAGCCGCTGATCATCGGCGAATTTCATTTCGGCGCGCTCGACCGCGGCATGTTTCACACCGGCCTGGTGCCGGTGGAAAACCAGGCGGCCCGCGCGCAGGCCTACAAGGACTACGTGCTGGGCGCGGCGAAGCATCCGCAGTTTGTCGGCACGCATTGGTTCCAGTGGAAGGATGAGCCGACCACGGGCCGCGTCTATGACGAGGAGAATTACCAGATCGGTTTTCTCGACGTCGCGGACACGCCCTATCGTGAAACCATCGACGCCAGTCGCGAAGTCGCCGCGGACCTTTACCGGCTGAGAGCCGGGCAGAAGTGACGCCGGCCGGCAGGTTCCGCCATCACGGCGATTGCACGGGCCGCACTGTTTGATATACCTCCGCCCGCGAACCTTCGGCGCGAATCAATCAATCATTCTGCGGCCATCGCCAATTTGCCCGCGCCCTCGATTGCCATGAACCAATCTGACACAGAACTTCCCCATCCTCCGGGCACCCGTCTCCGGTTTTCCGTGAAAGTGCCCACTTTCGCCGGCCTGCTTCCGCACTCGGCTGCGTGGTTTCTCTTCGCGCTCATCCTGCTCTTCGTGACAGCGCCTTTCGTTCAAGAACTCGAGGCTGGGCGCATAATCGAGGCAATGGTTCTGACGATGGTATTGTGCTCGGCTGTGTTCGCCGTCGGTGGACGACGCGCGACGCTGATGGCGGCGGTCGGACTGGTGATACCCGCGATCATCAGTCGATGGATTCACCACTACCGGCCGCTTCCGGGAATGCACGCCCTCTTCCTGGCCTTCTTCCTGGTTTTTGTCGTTTTCATCATCGCGCAGTTTCTTCGCTTCATTCTGCGGGCACCGCGCGTCAACTCGGAGGTGCTGTGTGCCGCCATCTCAACCTACCTGCTGCTGGGATTGGTGTGGGCTTCGGCGTACGTGCTGGTTGCGCAATTGGTGCCCGGTTCGTTTTCCGGCCTGCCGGCCGATCGGCAGCCGCTGCAAGGCTTTGACGCGCTCTATTTAAGCGTCATCACCCTCACCACCGTCGGCTACGGCGATCTCGCCCCGGCGACCGGCGCAGCCCGGATGCTCGCGATGATGGAGGCCCTGACCGGCACGATGTACGTCGCCGTGCTGGTGGCGCGATTGGTGTCCGTTTACTCCACCGAAGCTGCTGCCAAAGAGTAGCCGCGAGACACGGTGGCAAAATTTCCTCGCAGAGCTTTCCGGCGCTAAAGCATCCTCTCGCGCATGACGCCCGCTGATTTTCCTGATTTGCCCGCCGGTGGTCCAGATTCCGTCCGCATCGAATTACAGCCCTTGGGTCGTGTGCTGACGGTGGAGCGCGGCGCCGCGTTGCAGGACGTGCTCTTCGCGCAAGGCGTGGAGTTTCCGTGCGGCGGACGTGGACGTTGTCAGGGTTGTCGGGTGAAGGTGCTGGCCGGCACGCTGCCCGTGACCGCGGAGATGCAGCGCATGTTCACCGCGAGTGAACTGGCGCAGGGCTGGCGGCTGGCGTGCCAATGTCAGGCCGATGGGGATCTGAATCTCGAACTGGCGCAATGGGAGGCGTCCATCCTCTCGGATGACTCGGCGTTTGCCTTCACGCCGCAGGAAGGAATGGGCATCGCCGTCGATCTCGGGAGCACCACGCTGGTGGCGCAATTGCTCGACCTGCGCACCGGCAACGTGCTGGGCGTGCGCACCGCGCTCAATGGCCAGGCGCGCCACGGGGCGGACATCATGAGCCGCATCGAATTCGCGATCAATGGAGGCGAGGCCGCGCTACGTGAGATCATCCGAAATGAAATCGGCGCGATGGTGCGAGAGCTTCTGGTTGTGGCCGGTCGCGACCCGGAGGATCTGCGCAAGGTAATCCTCGTGGGCAACACCGTCATGCACCATCTCTTCTGCGGCGTGAGCGTGGTTCCGCTCGCCAGCTTTCCCTTCGAATCGTCGGATGATGCTCTGAAAGTTTTCGCGGCGCCGGAATTGGGTTGGGCGTTGCCCGCGAGTGTGAGCGTGCGATTCCTGCCGTGCCTCGGGAGTTTCGTGGGCAGCGACATCCTGGCAGGAATTCTTGCCACGCGTCTGCACGAGAGCGACGCCCTGGTGGCTTTGGTTGATCTGGGCACCAACGGCGAGATGGTCGTCGGCCGGCGCGGGCAACTGGTGTGCGCCTCGACGGCCGCCGGTCCGGCCTTCGAAGGCGCGCGCATCGCGATGGGCATGCGCGCGGCGACGGGCGCAATCTCGCGGGTGATTCTCGCCAACGGACGGCTCGAATGTCACGTGCTCGGCCACGTGGCCCCGCGCGGATTGTGCGGCAGCGGCCTGGTGGACGCCGTCGCCGCAGGGCTCGACGCCGGGTGGATCCGCCCCAACGGCCGCCTCTCTCAGGGGGAACGCCTGCCGCTCGCCGAACCGGTCGGGCTGACGCAGGGTGACATCCGCGAATTGCAGCTCGCCAAAGGCGCGATTGCCGCCGGGTTGCGCTTGCTGACGCAGCAGTTGGGCGCGCAGGTCGGGGACATCACTCAACTCCATCTGGCCGGGGCATTCGGTAATTACATCAGCCGGGCCAGCGCCAAGCGCATCGGGCTGCTGCCGTTCGGACCGGAGAAGGTCAGGCCGGCGGGCAACACCGCGTTGCTTGGCGCGAAGATGGCACTGTTTCATCCCGGCGAAAACGGCGCCTATGCGGATCTGCGCGCACAGATTCAGCATGTGCCGCTGAGTGCCGACCCGGTCTTTGAGGAATCGTTCGTTGAGGAAATGATCTTCCCCGGTTGAGGATCGTTCGGTAGGATGGCCGTCATGAACCCATGCGGAGACGACCTGATTCTCCTCGTCGCGGCGTGTCGGCAGACTGCCGCATTCTTTTTTCTTCGTCAGTTGGCGGCGCTCTGCCGGGACGCCGCGACGTTTTCAGCGAAGCACGGACTCGCGTTGCTCGCTGCCTTCAGCCTCTGGCCTGGTCTTCCAGCGAATGCCGCCGAGACAGTTTCCACCAACCAACTTCGGCCCTGGGCCGATTATCGCACGGTGATGTGGGTGGGCGACACGGTGTGGAAGAAGCCGGGCCAGTTGCCACTCTTTCTCCAGCGCCTGCGTGAGATGGGCATCAACACCGCGATGGTTTCCGGCGATGCGGATCCTCAGCCGTTTCTGACCAATGGATTTCCTTACTACGTCGAGAACGTGGTCAATCGCGGCCTGTGCCTCAAATGGAACTCGCAGGTGCGCGACTGGGACAAGTTCGTCACCACCTGGGCGAAGCAGGGGCGTCCGGAGAGCGCGTTCGTGCGCGAATTCTGCCTCGATGATCCCCAATGGCGTGGCTGGGCGCGCAGTCAGATGCAGCGCGTGGCCCGCCGGAACCGCGAGCATGCCCCGCTCGCCTACGACATCCGCGATGAGTTGTCGGTGACGATCTCAGCGAATCCTTTCGACTACGATTTCAGTCCGCTGGCGCTGACGGGCTTCCGCGATTGGTTGAAGATCCAATACGCCGATCTCAATGCGCTCAATCGCCAGTGGCAGACGCAGTTCATCTCGTGGGACGAGGTGAAGCCGTTCTCGACGGATCAGATCAAGAACCGCATGGCCAGCGGCGACGCCATGCCGCGCGGCCAGCCAGACTGGCAGGCGGTGCAGCGGATCAAATTTGATCCGGCCGAGGCGCGACAGCAGCCGACGCGCTGGAACTTTTCGCCCTGGTGCGATTTCCGCACTTACATGGATCTCTCGCTGGCGCGCGCGCTGGACGATTGCCGGCAGGCGGCGCGCGACATCGATCCGCGCACGCCCGTCGGCATCGAAGGCACGCAGATGCCGTCCGCCTTTGGCGGCTACGATTTGTGGCGGCTGGGCAACGTGCTCGACTGGGTTGAGCCCTACGACATCGGAAATGCGCGCGAGATCTTCGGCTCCTTCATGCCGGGCAAGCCGGTCGTGACGACGGTGTTCGAGAAGGACACGCCGCACGCGCTGCGCCGCCTCTGGCATCTGCTGCTCGAAGGCGACCGCGGCTGCATCATCTGGTGGAGCGAGGATTGCGTGGATTGGCAGAGCCAGGATTACGCGCTCACGGCAAAGGCGAAGGCGCTGGCGCCGGTCTTGCGGGAGATGGCGTCACCGCTGGCCCGGCTGTTTTTGACGGCGGAAAAGGAGAGCGATCCGATTGCCGTTCATTACTCGCAGCCCAGCATTCAGGTGGACTGGCTGCTGGAATCCACGGTGGACGGTTCGACCTGGCTGCGACGGTTTTCGAGCTTCGAGGCGGACCACAACCGCATGGCCCGCGTGCGCCACGCCTGGGTGAAGGCGGTGCAGGATCTCGGTTACTCGCCGGTGTTCGTCTCGTCGGAGCAGATTGAACGCGGCGAATTGGACTCGCGTGGTTTCCGTGCGCTGGTGCTGCCGGAGTCGCTGGCGCTCTCCGACCGCGAGGGTGAGCGCATCCGCGCCTTTTTCTTCGGACGCGGCGGCCAGCCGGGCGAGCGCGTCATCTTCTGCGATGGCACGCCGGGATTGTTCGACGAGCACGGGCGTCTGCGGTCGCGCAGCCGGCTGGAGGATCTGATTCCGCTCTCGACCTCGGAGCAGGCCAGCCATGCCTATGGACTGGGACGGAAAGCCAGCCGGCGCGAAGGGGATGTCTCGCGCTACGCGAAGCAGCGGGCCGAGGCGCAGCCGGACCTCGCGGTGGCCAAGTGGATTGGCGAGGCCTTGTCGGCCATGCCGGCGCCGGTGCGGGTTCCGCTCGAAACGCGCACGCGGGTGCATCGCTTCAAGCTGGGCGACGCGCGGTTGCTGGCCTTCGAGCGCAACATCAGCTACCACATGAGCGAGGATCTCAAGCAGGGCGGCGGCAACGAGGCGCTGGAGAAGCCGGTCGCGGTCGAAGCCACGCTGGCCGCGCCGGCGCACGTTTATGATTTGCGGACCCGCCAATATCTTGGCCGCACCGACCGTTTGCGTTTCAATCTCGATCCGTGGCAACCGTCGCTCTTCGCGCTGCTGGCTGAGGAAGCGCCGGCAGAGAAGCTCCTTGAATCCTTGCAGCAAAAGGCCGGAGGTTCGCCGCGGTGACCACGCTGCGTGACTGATCATCCACCGAGCAATTGAATCGGAGTCCAACAATCATCCCGGACGTCAGACTGTCAGCCAACAAACCAACCAGAGAAAAATCATGAGCAAAAACAAACTCAACATCGCCATTGTGGGACTGGGTTTCGGCGCGGAATTCATTCCGATCTACCAGCGTCATCCCCAGGCCAGCATGTTCGCCATCTGCCAGCGCGACCGGAAAAAGCTGGATGCGATTGGCGACGCTTTCGGTGTGGAAAAGCGCTACACCGATTACCACGAAATGCTGCGAGATCCGGACATCGACGTCGTCCATATCAACACCCCGATTCCCGACCACGCGCGCATGTCCATCGAAGGTCTCGAGGCGGGCAAGCACGTGGCCTGCACCGTGCCGATGGCCACCTCCATCGACGACTGCCGGAAGATCGTGGCCCTGCAGAAGAAGACGCGCCGCAAATACATGATGATGGAAACCGTCGTTTATGCCCGCGAGTTTCTTTACATCAAGGAGCTCCACGAGAAGGGCGTCCTCGGCAAGATTCAGTTCCTCCAGGCAAGCCATCAGCAGGACATGGACGGCTGGCCCAATTACTGGCCCGGCCTGCCGCCGATGTGGTACGCCACGCACTGCGTGGGACCGGTGTGCGGCTTGACCAAGGCCACCGCGGAATACGTGTCCTGCTTCGGCTCCGGCACCATCCGCAAGGAACTCATCGCGAAGTACGACTCGCCGTTTGCGGTCGAGACGACGCACATCAAGTTCCAGGATTCGGATCTCAGCGCGCGCATCCATCGTTCCCTGTTCGATGTGGCGCGGCAGTACCGCGAGAGCTTCGATGTGTATGGCTCCAAAGCTTCCATCGAGTGGCCGTTGGTCGAGCATGAGCCGCTGGTGATGCACCGCGCCAAGCTGCCCGAAGAGAAGATTCCCAAGCGGGTCAAGTCGCCGGATTACGCGAAGCTGCTGCCCGGGCCGATCCGGCGTTTCACCACCAAGGGCGTGTATGATCTGGCGAAGCACACCCATCTGAGTTTTGCGCAGGGCGCCGGTCACGGCGGGTCGCATCCACATCTGGCCCATGAATTCATCATGGCCATCCTCGAGGATCGTGAGCCATTTCCGAACGCGCAGCAATCCGCCAACTGGACCTGCGTCGGCCTCTGCGCCCACCAATCCGCGCTCAAGGGTGGCGCCATCGTCCGGCTGCCCGGCTTCACGCAGTAGAAACGAACTCCGACATTGGAGTTCTGGTTCTCGCGCCCGGACACAACGCAGCCAAGGGGTGGAGGAGACGCGCGTGATCCTAAACGGAGCAATTGGAATCGGGCGAAGAAGTCTTAAACCTTAAAACCGCAGATGAACTCAGATGGACGCAGATAGGATTGAGAAACAGAACGAGATGTGCCGAGGCGGGGACTCACCTGGCGGGTGAAGAGCGTCGTTGTCGCAGACTCTTGGAATCTGCGTTCATCCGCGTTTATCTGCGGTTCAACTGCCGGATTTAGGTTAAACCACGGATGCACACGGATAAACACGGATTTCCTGCGGCATGTTCTCCTCACCCTCCGGGTGATCCACTGGTTTTCTGCCAGTGCCGGGCATCCGTGTCCATCGGTGTCCATCCGTGGTTGAACTGCGGTTTTTAGGGTGATCTCTTTCAGGCCGATCGTGCGCCTGTCCAGCTCCGCCCGCTGCGCCTTGGCGGCTGGGCGCGAGTTTGATTTTTTTGGTCGGGCCGCTCATCGCGCGTGAGTTGCTGGCGCGAGGCCGTCGCGGCGGAAAAAGAAGCGAGGCCGGGATTGCTCCCGGCCTCGCGTGATTTTAAATCACCACCTGATTACGGGCAGGGTGGTCCCGCCTTGTGGAGGCGGAAGATGCGGTTCTCGCCCGGCTCCACCGGAATGGTTGCGGTCCGGCTGCCGCCGATGAGTTGCGGAATATTCACCGCGTTGCTCCAGACCGTCGGGCTGCCGAGCGCGCCGGATTGCTGGAGAACGAACAGGTGGCCCAGACCGGCATCCGGCCATTGGACAATCAGGTTGGTGGCCACGAGTTGGGCCATGATGTCCTTGTTGCTGCACGGCGGCACGAAGGCCGGCGGGCCGTTGGTGGCGCTGTTGATCGGCTGGAAGACAGTGTTGTCGTCGCTCAGCACCCACCACTCGACGCTGGCACCGCCACCGCCCTGCTCCCACATCAGACGGAAAGGATACAGGCCGTCCTGCTCGACGAAGAAGCCGAAGGTCGAATCTGAGGCGCCACGGCCGCCTTCGAATTGGCCGAGAATATTGGTTGCAGCCGGGTCTGTGATCGACAGCGCGGGCGTGACCGTGAAGCCATCGTCGCTGTTGACGCCCATGCTGACAGCGCCTTTCCGGAGTTCCACGTAGGCCACCGCTTCCATGGTCATGTTGTTGTAGAACGCACCGGGCGTGCTCTCCAGCAGTGGGAAGCCCGGGAACTGCAGATCCGGCGTGATGTGGCCGACGCCAACGAGATTGGTGCCCGCCGTCATCTCGTAGTTGATGGCGTTGGTCTCGATGAACGAGCCGCCAAAGATCGTGGCGGCCATCGGGTTGGTGGCGCTGGGATATACGCCCGCCAGCATCTGCTCGCGGATGGCGGTGACGTTGGCCACTTCGGGGCCGGGCACTTGCACAATGCGTCCGAGAATTCCGCGCTGCGTGAGTGATCCCAAGGGCAGGGCGTTGTTGGTGGACAGGGTCACCAGGGTGTCGGGATTGTTCGTATAGACCTGGGAGCGGAAGGTGACGAATGTCGGATCCGGCGAGAGAAGATTTCCTGCCCGGTCCGCGATAGCGCCGAGGCCGACACCAACATTCAGGGTGTAGGTGTTGCCCGGGGTGAGGGGAGCTACAACCGGCATATCCAGCCGCACGGGATTGGAGACATTGACGACACCGTTGCCGAGACCAATGGAACCCGGGTCGATAAGGTAGTTGAAACTCTCCTCGCTGCCCGCAGCCAGGGGTTCGCTGAAATACACCGCCAAGCTGGTTGCGCTGGTGGCGACCACTCGCGTGACCCGGGGCGGCGTCACGTCAACGGTGACCGTGATGGTGGCCTCAGCCGACATGGCCGAGGCGCCGGGCACCTGCACCAGGGCGCGATACACGTCACCACCGTCGGCGGCAATCGTTGGGTAGGGGATGGTCACGGTCGGTCCGCGGGCGTTGAGAATGTCGGTGAACGGACCACCGGCGTCGGAGCGCTGCCATTGGTAGCAGATGGCTGCGCCCTGCGCATTGGTGCTCTGCGCCGATAGGGTGATGCTGGGCGTATTCTCGGCCACGGTGGTGCTGGCCGGTTGTTGAACCAGAATCACGGGTCCGACCACGCCCACCGGAACGGCCGGAGTTCCCAGCATCGAGGCGGGAATCGCATTCGTATCCAGTTCCGCATTGCCGACGACAGGCGGTGTGCCTTCCTCGACCAGCCGCGCTGCGACCTTCAAGTAATCGCCGCCGGTGCCTTCTTTATAGAGGGCTTCGATATAGTAACCCTGACCGGCAACCAGGTTGAATGGCACCGATGTTTCCAGAGCACCCGGGTTCTCGAAATTCCCACAGCATCCTGTTTCAATGGCGACCTGTTGCTTGCCCGCCGGCGAAGGGCCATTCGGATTCAAGTAGAGAATCGAGCCGTCGTCACTGCGGATGAAGAAGTTCCAGGATCCCGATTGTTGCGGAATGAAGAGGCCGGTGAGCCGGCCGCCGTAGCCCTCCTTGCCGTCGCCCGTGAACACCTCGCGCGTATCGAAGCGGTTCAACGTGTAACGCTCCGCCGGATTGTTGGGGAAGTTGACATTGTTGGTCAACTGACCCATGGCGTTGTCGGTGGTGGAGAGGCCCGTAAACACATCAAACTTGAGGCCATTGCATCCCACCGTGGTCCAGGAACGAAACTGGGCTGAACTGCCCGCATCGACCGGGATACCGGCGAGATCCGTCACGTCACTGATGGTCACAGTGAAGAGGGTGTCCTCCGGCAAGGGGGCGTCGAGATCCAGCAACACGCCGGCTCGATTGGGCAGCCGCGTGGCCCGGGTGACAGCGTAGCCGCCCGAGATGGTGTAATTAAGTCCGTCTCCAGCGGTGGCGGCATCCATCCCCTCGCTGAACTCCACCACGATGTTGGTGAAATTGGCGCTGCCGATGGCCCGCAGAACGACCGGCTTGTCCACATCCTGGATGAAGCTCACCTGCGCCACCCGGCTGGTGGCGGAACCAAACTCATTGAAGAGCCTGACCTTGTATTGGCCGGCATCGGTGGATTGCATGAACGCGATGGTGTAGCTGGCGTTCGTGGCGTTCGGGATTTCCAGATTGTCTTTGAACCATTGGTAGGTGGGTCGCGGCTGGCCGTCTCCCACGATGGCCAGCGTGGTGGACTGGTTTTGCACCACACTGCGGTCGGTGGGTTCGGTCGGAGTGGTGTTGGTGGGCGGGGAGGGAACCACGGCGCGCAGCGCGGTGGCAAAAGCCACGTCGGAACTGCCCGCGCTGCTTTGATGAAGTTCCACCGCGAGCGTGTTTTCACCTCTCACCAGTGAGGTGGCCGAATACTCGAGCGCCTCGGGAACGCCTTCCGTGGGAGGATTCGCGGCAAGATCTCCCCAGGCATGCACCTGACCGGCGGTTCCGATCCGGGAGCGAAAGACTTCCACGCCGTTGAGGTAAACGATGGCCCCGTCATCCAGAAAATTGGTGCCGCGCAGCACGACACCTTCCGGCGCGAAGTCCCAGTTGAACTTGGTGATGAAATAGAAGGTCACGCGCGCGCCGGAGCCATTGATGAGGCGATTCAGCGGAGTGGCAAAGCCGTTGATGCCGCCGCGGAACGGATCATCCGCCCCATCGTAAACGCCCGCACCGTCATTGCCGAAAAGGCCGTGCCCGTCTGCCTTCCATTGGTTTTCCCCGGTGCCGATGACCGGGACGTAGCCCGGCAGCTTCCAATCGGTGCCGGGGTTGTTGGCGGCAGTGGAACTATCGTTGTAGGTCCAGTGCGTGTTGGTGTAGGAGATGACCTGGTTGTCCTGCGCCCAGATGGATGCGCCGGCCAACATGGATCCGGCCAACAATATCCGACGGGCCTGTGTTAAGATGGTGAATTTTTTCATACGGAGCCTTCCTGTCGTCACTGCACTCTGCGTTTTCCTCCCGGGACATCTCAGCCATTCCTGGCTTCATGGCCATCCGTTCCAACGGTTCCATGTGTCCCGAGACGATTGTGTGTTGATGAACGCGATGAGAGATACGCAGGAATTACGGAAACGCAATCTAAAAATGGCAAATTGGCCATCATTTTGAAGCGCGGAGATCGCCGGTGGGTTGACTTTTCGATTCCGCTGCCGGAGGACAGTCGCAGCGCCCAAAATGATGGCGCTCACTGGGAGCGTTCCTGCGGGAGGACTCACTCATCCTTGGACGCTTCCCAGCCAACCATTTGGCATCCTTCTCGCGCCGTGCAGCGCCGCTTCAAACTGCGGCCATGTGCCCTGGCACCGATTGACACCATCATCGCCCGCCCCTACGCTTTTTGCGCATGAACGCTTTGGCCGATTCCATTCACGAACTCATCCGGCGCACTTCGGCGGAAATCCCCGACGATGTGCAGACGACCATCCTCGCCGCCCTCGAACGCGAAAAGAAGGGGACCATTGCCGAGTCGGCGATGAAGATCATCGAGCAGAACATCGCGCTGGCGAAACAGAAGTCGCAGCCGATCTGCCAGGACACCGGCAGCGTCATCTTCTACGTGGATTGCCCGAAGGGTTTCGACCAGATCGAGTTCGAGGAAGCCGCGCGCGAGGCCGTCAAGCTGGCGACAAAGAAGGGTTACCTGCGTCAGAACTCGGTGGATTCCATCACGGGCAAGAACGACGGGACGAATCTCGGACCCGGCGCGCCGACGCTGCATTTCCATCAGCACGCTTCGCCCGAGGTGAGCGTGCGCCTGATGCTCAAGGGCGGCGGCTGTGAAAACGTGGGTGCGCAATACTCGCTGCCCATCGAGAAACTCAAGGCGGATCGTGATCTCGGTGGCTGCCGCAAGGTGATTCTCGACGCGGTGTTGCAGGCGCAGGGCAAGGGGTGTGGTCCCGGCGTGCTTGGCGTGTGCATCGGCGGCGACCGCGCGACCGGCTACGAACATTCCAAGCAGCAACTCCTGCGCATGCTGGAGGATCGCAATCCGAATCCGGAACTCGACAAGCTGGAGCAGGACATCCTCGCCACCGCGAACGAACTGGGCATCGGCCCGATGGGTTTCGGCGGCAAGACCACCCTGCTCGGCGTGAAGATTGGCGTGCTCAATCGTGTGCCCGCGTCGTATTTTGTCAGCGTCAGCTACATGTGCTGGGCGTTTCGCCGTCAGGGCGTGGTGCTGGGCACGGATGGCGGGATTGCGAAGTGGCTGTATTGAGGGCAGGGCGGATGACTGGGGCAATCTGACTTTGGTGCATCGCGATTATGAAAACACTCGAAGACGTTGAAAAGGCCGTGGCCCGGCTGACGCCGAAGGAACAGGAACAGCTTCGCGACTGGTTGGAGAACCTGCTCGAAGACCGTCTGGTGATGAAGGAGGAATTCAAGGCGGAGATCGCAGCCGGAAAGCAGGAGATCGCCAGCGGTCAGGTCAGGGTGCGGCGTCCGTGAGGCATCCGGTCCAGTTGTTAGCCGTTTAGCTCAACAAGGACCGGAAGTTAAACCGCGAATGAACACGAACCAAACTCTCCAAGGCTTGCACCGTCTGTGCCCTTGCTGGAAACTCTCCGCGTCAAATTCGTGTTCGTTGGAGTCCCTTCGTGGAATGGAAAGAAGGGGTTTTTTAGGAAAAGCCCTTAACACCTCGACGTGCGTTGCGAATATACCAGCGTGCATATGAAATCATTGAAGGGTTCGGCGACGCAGGTTTACTCGAAACGATTCGATCAGCGGTTCTTTGAGCTTCCGGTTGCGATGCAAGAGCGAATTCAGCAGCGAATCGATCAGGTTGGTTCCGATCTTCTCCGCTTCGCGCATTATCGCATGACGGGGGAGAATACCTGTCGTCTGCGGGTCGGAGATTATCGTGTCATCTACGAATTTGATGCCGGCAAGAACGAGTTGTTCTTGATCGCGCTCGGGCATCGGCGCGACATCTACAAGCAAGCACACAATTGAAATGGATTTATGATTCAACTCACCACCCCCATCTCCGAGGCCACGATTCGCTCGCTCAAAGTCGGCGACGCCGTGGAAATCACCGGCACACTCTTTACCGGACGCGATGCCGTTCACAAATTCCTCCACGACGGCGGCAAGCTTCCGCCCGAAGTGAAGTTCCGCGACGGCATCATTTATCATTGCGGCCCCGTCGTGATCAAAGATGAGCAAGGCCAATGGAAGGTGGTCGCCGCCGGTCCGACCACTTCGGCGCGCGAGGAACCGTACCAGGGCCAAATCATCAAGGAATTCGGCCTGCGCGGCGTCATCGGCAAAGGCGGCATGGGCGAGCGCACGCTCAATGCCTGCAAGGAAGCTGGCTGCGTGTATCTGCACGCCATCGGCGGCGCGGCGCAGGTGCTGGCCGAGTGCGTCAAGAGCGTGCGCGGCGTTTACATGATGGAGGAATTCGGCGCACCCGAGGCTATCTGGGAGTTTGAAGTCGAGCGATTCCCCGTCGTCGTCACGATGGATTCGCACGGCGGATCGCTGCACAAGGTGGTTTTCGACGCCAGCGCGGCCGAACTCGCCAAGCACGTCTGACCCACCACCTTTCCCTCAGAAAAACGCAAAGGCTCAAAGACGCGGGGCCGCCGAGAAGACAAAGAGGCTCACGAGCCTGATGCTCGAAAACTGAGCGAAACCCCAGGCCGAAGGCTCTTGCCGCCTGGATAACTTCGCGTCTCTTCGTTGAAGTCCGCGTTGAAAGCTCGGCCCCAATTCACTATCCAATGCTCGGGCGGCGGGGGATTTGCGCGCCGGTCTGGAGAAAGGTGATCGCAGGATCGTGGTGGATGGCCCCGGTGAACATCGAGCGCATGATGCACAGTTCGTCCGCCACTTTCCGCCGGCTTCCCGCAGTGGTGCGAGCCTCCGGCTTGCGATGGTGCCGCAAGCTTTCAGCTTGCCGGCCGTGCCCGAAAGTTCGCATCAGTCGGGTTGGCGGGACAACCGCAAGCAGGAAGCCTGCACCACTACCAGCGCATTTGCAGGCGACGAAGCGTGCCCGCATCTCCACAATGGCTGCATCCACCGCGCACCGCAGGTGTGGGCCGTCTGGACAAAATCTATGAAGACCCCAATTGCCTTGCTGCTGACCGCGATAATCTTCTGCGCCTCGCCAATGCGAGCGCTGAGTGGCGAAACAGGTTCACTCAGACCCGTCACCTTGCGCTGTGATGATGACACGAATCCATTGGGTGTGGACTCGGCCGCACCGCGCCTGTCGTGGGCGCTGGCCAGCGACGTGCGCGGCGACCGTCAGACGGCGTGGCAGATTCTTGCCGCTTCGTCGCCGGAGGTGCTGGCGAGCGACACCGGTGACCTCTGGGACAGCGGGCGCGTGGCCGACACGGAATCCTTGCATCGTCCCTATCGAGGGGCCGCACTCAAATCGTCGCAGGCGGTCTTCTGGAAAGTGCGCGTGTGGGACCAGGACGGGAAACCCTCCGCTTGGAGTGCGCCGGCGACTTGGACGATGGGCTTGCTGGCTTCCGGCGATTGGACGGCGAAATGGATTGGGGCAAAGGCCGCGCCCGCAAAGCCACAGCGCCAAGCGGTGGGATACCATGCGACAGAGGCGAAAAGCGCGGACGATGTGAAGTGGGTGCAGATCGATTTGGGTGCCTCGCATCCGATCTCCGCCGTTCTGCTCCACGCCATGCGCCACGCCGGACGCGACGGTTTCGGTTTTCCGTTACGCTTCAAGATCGAGGTGTCGGAGGATGCGACCTTCGCCCAGGCCACGCTGATCGCCGACCACACCGGATCAGACTTCAAGAATCCCGGCTACCAGGCCGTCGCGTTTCCGGCGCGCGACATCAACGGCCGGTACGTGCGCGTCACCGCCACCAAACTCTGGAAACGCGACACGATGTTCTGCTTCGCGCTGCGGCAACTCGAGGTGGTGTCGGACGGGAAGAACATCGCAGTCGGTGCGAAGGTGAGTCATCTCGACAGCGTGGAAACCTGGGGCTGGGGCGCGGCTTCGCTGACCGACGGTCTCGGGCTGATCACCGCCGAATCACTCGCGGAGTCGCCGCCGGAATCACCCACCTTGCGGCTGCGCCGGGAATTCACCGTGAAACCCGGATTGCGTCGCGCGCTCATCTACGTGTGCGGCCTTGGACAGTATGAACTCACCGCCAATGGACGCGCGACCTCCGAGGATCTCTTCACGCCCGGCTGGACGAAATACGACAAGACCTGCCTTTACGACACGCGCGACATCACATCGCTGCTGCGCGCCGGCACCAATGCCATCGGGCTGGAACTTGCCGGCGGCATGTATCGCGTCACCGGCGGACGCTACACGAAATTCACCGGCTCATTCGGTCCGCTCCAAGCCATCGCGCAACTGCGACTCGAATACGCCGACGGCTCGGTAGCCACCCTCATCACCGATGACCAATGGCGCGTCGCACCCGGGCCGGTGACGTTTTCCTGCATCTTCGGCGGCGAGGACTACGACGCGCGGCGTGATCCGCGCGGCTGGAACCAGCCCGGTTTCGATGCCTCGCAGTGGGCCGCGGCCACGGTGCATTCCGGGCCTGGCGGGCAACTGCGCGGACACAGCGTAGCGGCGCCGCCGATCCGCGCTTTCGAGAGCATCAAGCCGATCTCGGTGAAGGAACTCCGCCCCGGCGTCGTGGTGTACGACCTCGGGCAGAACGCCCCGATCATTCCACGCCTGCGTATCCGGGGCGGGGCAGGGGCGGTCGTGCGGATCACGCCCGCCGAGTTGCTTTCGCCAAACGGCAGCGTGGATCGCGGCTCGGCCGGCGGCGGCTCCGCTTACTGGCAATACACCAGCGCGGGTGACGGCGCGGAAGCGTGGTTCCCAAAATTCTGGTATCACGGCAGCCGCTACCTCGAAGCGCATCTCATCGCCGGGCCGGACGGAACGCGGCCTGTCATCGAGGAGTTGGAGGGTGTCGTGGTGCATTCCAGCGCCGCGCCGGTGGGCGAGTTTGCCTGCTCGAACGATCTCTTCAATCGCATTCACACGCTCGTGCGCTGGGCGCAGCGCGCCAACATTGTCAGCGTCATCACCGACTGCCCGCATCGCGAGCGCCTCGGCTGGCTGGAGCAATATCATCTCAACGGCCCGTCCCTGCGCTACGAGTGGGATCTCACGCGCGTCTTTGCCAAGGGCATGCAGGACATGGCGGATTCGCAGATCGCCAGCGGACTCGTGCCGGATATCGCGCCGGAATACGTTGTGTTCAGCGGCGGCTTCCGCGATTCGCCGGAATGGGGCAGCGCCTTCGTCATCGTACCCTGGCAGCAATACGAGTGGACCGGCGACCGGGAACTCCTCTCACGCTATTACGACGGCATGAAACGCTACGTGGCCTATCTCGGCAGCAAGGCGAAGGGGAACATCGTCAGCCACGGATTGGGCGACTGGTATGACATCGGGCCAAAGCCGCCAGGACCCGCGCAACTGACGCCGTCGGCGCTCACCGCGACCGCATTCTACTATTTCGATGCATGGATTCTCGCGCAGGCGGCGAGCCTTCTCGGCAAGACGGACGATGCGAAAACTTACGGCGCGCTGGCCGCTGAAATCGCCTCGGCATTCAATCGTGAGTTCTTCCAAGCCACACCGCCGCGTTACGCGACCGACTCGCAGTGCGCGAACTCGATCCCGCTCGTGATGAAGCTCGTCGCGCCAGAGCACCGGGACGCGGTCGTTGCGGCCATCGTGGCCGATGCGGCGAAGCGGGGCAACGCCATCACCGCGGGCGACGTGGGTTACCGCTACCTCCTCCGCGCCCTCGCCGATGGCGGGCGCTCCGACATCATCTTTGCGATGAACAACCAATCCGACCATCCAGGCTACGGTTATCAACTCAAGAAGGGCGCAACCGCCCTGACCGAGGCGTGGGACGCGGGGCGCGGCTCCTCGCAGAATCACTTCATGCTCGGGCAGATCAACGAGTGGTTCTATCATGACCTCGCTGGGATCGCACCCGACGCGACCGGCCCGGGCTTCGCGCGCGTCGT
Organism: Limisphaerales bacterium; assembly: GCA_038249465.1. Lineage (GTDB taxonomy): Bacteria > Verrucomicrobiota > Verrucomicrobiia > Limisphaerales > JBBRWD01 > JBBRWD01. The sequence goes on from JBBRWD010000076.1 coordinate 31,732, forward strand.
CATTCGTCCGCAGCCGGTCGGCGACGTGACTTGGGCGAAGGCCGGCTATCTTTCGCCGCGGGGAATAATCACCACGGCTTGGAAGAAGGACGGACGCGGCTTTGCGCTGGAAGTCACCCTGCCACCCGGCAGCAAAGCGACGGTGCATGTTCCCGGCGAGGCTGCGCGCGCGACCGTTGGCAGCGAACCGCTGGTGCGCCGGGTGCGCACGGAGAAAGGCGCGACGGTGTTCACGGTGGAATCCGGCAGTTACGCCTTTGCCTCCGAGTTGTCACCGTGAGCACCGAACGAGGGTGTTTCGTAGCGGCGGCTCGGGAGAGCGCCGCCATTTTTTCGGACAAGAAATTTGCGGCGGTCTGCCGACACGCCGCTACGGGGCAATGGTTCGGCGCAGGATTCCACAACACTGATCTGCTTTCGCCAACTTTGCTTGCAGTGAAAGCGATCTTGGTGAGAAATGACATGGTATGCGTTCATGCGTTCTGAGTTCAAAAAGTTCCCGGGCAGGCTCGCGAGAGATCCTGCTGGCTGTTTTGGTCGGCATCACGGGGCTGACGGTGCGCCTCGCTGCGGAGGTGTTCCTGCCCGGCACCCAACCGAACGAAGGCGGCATTCAGTTTGGAAAGATGGCGCAGTGCGTCATGTGCCATTCCAAGACCAAGAACGGCGACGCGGATCCCTACTTCTCCTGGCAGGGTGGCATGATGGCGCAGGCAGCGCGCGATCCGGTATTTCGCGCGAGCCTGGCCATCGCCAATCAGGACATCAAGGGCGTGGGCGAGTTTTGCATCCGTTGTCATGCGCCGCGGGGCTGGTTGGAGGGACGGTCCTCGGCACCGGATGCTTCTCAGTTGAACCGCGAGGATCTGCACGGTGTCAGTTGTGATGTCTGCCACCACCTGGTGGATCCACTTTCGGCCGAGGCCAGGAAACTCGCCAAGGACATTCCGCCAGGTTACGGCAACGCGATGATGGTGGCGGATCCTGACAATGTGGTGCGAGGCCCTTACGGCGACGGCCAGGGTGCCATGCCCCACAAGGTCATGCAGTCGCCGTATCACGCTTCCAGCGAGTTGTGCGGGAACTGTCACGATGTCTCCAATCCCACACTCGCGCAGAATGTGAAGACGCAACCGCCGGCCAGCTATGGCCACATTGAGCGGACCTATAGCGAGTGGGCGATGAGTGATTTTGCGAAGAAGGAGCAGCTTCGGACCTGCCAGTCCTGCCACTTCCCGCGCGTGCCGGCGGGTGGACAGGCCTCCAAATACGGCGATCTGCACCGCGAGTATTTCGTGCGGCATGATGGGGCGGGTGGCTCGACCTGGGTGCAGGATGCGATTTTCAAAATCTGGGAGGGCAAGGATCTCAATCGCGAGGCGCTCGACGCCGGCCAGGAGAACGCGCGTCGGTTGCTCAAGACGGCGGCTGCACTTGGGATGGAGCTTTCGAGCGGAAAGGCCCGCCTGACCATCACCAATCTCACGGGTCACAAACTCCCGACCGGCTACCCGGAGGGACGACGGATGTGGGTGAATCTTCGCTTTCTTGACCAGGACGGGAAGGTGCTGCGCGAGCTAGGCCGCTATGGCGAGAAGGAGGACACGTTGTCCGGCAGCAAGGTGACGGTACCCACGTTGCTGGGCGCCGACGACACGCGGGTCTATGAATGTTTGCCGGGTATCAGCAAGGCGCAGGCGGAGAAATCCAAGCAGCCCGAGGGCAAGTCGTTTCATTTCATCTTGAATGACATCACGGTCAAAGATAACCGCATCCCGCCGCGTGGCTTCAGGCGGGCTGCCTTTGCCAGCCGGCTCTGCGCCCCGGTGGGAGCGGACTATGCCGACGGACAGTATTGGGATGAACTGGAGTTTCCGCTGCCCGCAGGAACGGACCAGGTTGAGATGCGCCTGATGTATCAATCTGTTTCCTGGGAATACCTCAAATTTCTTGTCGAAGAAAACAAGACCGACTCGTGGGGCCGGGATCTCTATGATGCCTGGGAACAGACGGGCCAATGTCCGCCGGAGGAGATCGCCTTCATCAAGAAACGCATCAAGGGCTGACCGTTGGTCAAAAATTCTGGACGGCGTTAGCCAGAATGCCGGGAAGGGCAGGGCGGGCAGGGCGCATCCGCGCACTGCCCCCGGCGCGCGGCCAAGTGGCCGCGTCAGCGGTCGATAGGTGGTGGGGAAACAGTGCCGCACGGGGAGTAGGACGGTGATTCGCCGTACACAA
>JBBRWD010000077.1:0-33663 GCA_038249465.1 Limisphaerales bacterium
GCGCGTGGCCACCTCGAATCTCATGGCCAAGATCGCCTGGCTGCACATTCCGCGCCTCGAACTCGGGGTCGATGCCAATCGCGACGACGCGATTTCGTTCCTGCCCAAAACCAACGATCAGACCAGCGCCAGCCGGCCCTATACTTTTTGGCTGAACAACGACCGGGACAGCGGCAGCGATGACCAGGCGGAGGATCTGGACCCGACCGGAGTGCAGCCTGACAGCGTCGATACCGTCATTTCCAACCAGCGTGACTTGGAGGATTTTACCCGGCTGCACCTCAAGCTGGAGGCCGTCAACATGACTCAATTGCAGCAGGGCACGCTCTCGCTGCGTCTCGAATGGCGGTCGGTGACGGGCACTCCCTCTCTGCGGCTCTACCGCGCTTACGAAGCCAGCGGCACCAACCGCTACCTGTTCGACTCCACCGTTGGTGCGTTTGAGATTGACGCCACGGTCAGCCCCCACAGTTCACGCAATCTGGAGCCCGACCCTGCGAAGCAAATCACCGACCCCGAGGAAATCCGCCGCCTGGACGAGGAGACGGCCAGGGGCTTGAAGCCTTGAGAACGACCGGCTGTGGCATGATTTTGGCGTCCAGTTATGTCCCGGACGCCGTGCCAATGCGCTCGTCCGGCCGCACTTTGAGCTTTGAGCTTTGCGGCGTCGGCCGGTAAGTTCGCCCGCATGTCTGTGGTCAACAAAACGCTGGTCATCGCCGGACGGGAGTTCCAGTCGCGCCTGCTCCTTGGGACGGGGAAATTCCCGTCGCCGGAGTCGATGCGCGACGCGCTGGCCGCCAGCGGCGCGCAGATCGTGACGGTGGCGCTGCGCCGCGCCGACCTGAGCGGCAAGCGTGATCCATTCGCGAACATCCTCGAATTCATTGACCCGCTGAAATATCTCCTGCTCCCGAACACCAGCGGGGCGATGAACGCCGAGGAAGCCATCCGCCTGGCGCGCCTGGCCGTCGCCGCCGGACTGCCCAAGTGGGTCAAGCTGGAGATTCATCCCGACCCGCGCTATTTGCTGCCCGATCCCATCGAGACGCTCAAAGCCGCCGAGGTGCTGGTGCAGGAAGGTTTCACGGTGCTGCCGTACATCAACGCCGACCCGGTGCTCGCGAAACGATTGCAGGAGGCCGGCGCCGCCACGGTGATGCCACTCGGTTCGCCCATCGGCTCGAATCGCGGCCTGCAGACGCGCGACCAGATTCGCATCATCATCGAGCAGGCCACCGTGCCCGTCGTGGTCGATGCCGGCATCGGCGCGCCCAGCCATGCGGCCGAGGCGATGGAATTGGGTGCCGACGCGGTGCTGGTCAACACTGCCATCGCCATCGCCAGCGACCCGTGCCGGATGGCCGAGGCGTTCCAAATGGCTATCGAAGCCGGCCGCGCCGCCTTTGAAATGGGGTTGGGTGAATCCGTCGAAACCGCCGTGCCCACCAGTCCGCTGACGGCGTTTGTGAATTGACCGAGCCACACCCGACACTCGCTCATTGGCATCGACGGCCAGATCAATTTTGATATGAAGAACCCCGCTCTGTCACCCACCCGCATCCAGCGGTTGCTCGCCGCCGCGGCAAAGATTCGCGTTCTCACCGTGGGCGACGTCATGCTCGACCAGTTCATCTGGGGCCATGTGTCGCGCATCTCACCCGAAGCCCCCGTTCCAGTGGTGGATTTCCGGCAGGAAAGCTTCATGCCGGGCGGCGCGGCCAATGTCGCGCGCAACCTCTCCGCGTTGCACGTGCCTGCGGAGATTTTTGGCCTCATCGGACGCGATGATGCCGGACGAAAGCTCAAAGAACTGCTGGGCGAACAAAACGTGGATTGCCGCGGCCTGCTGGCCCACTCGACCCGGCCGACTTCGATCAAAACCCGCATTGTCGCGCAGCAACAGCAGTTGGTGCGCGTCGATCGCGAGGTGAAATCCGAGTTGGATGCTGCCACGACGCGCCGTTTCCTGACCATTCTCGAACCGCGCATTCTCGCGGCCGATGCCGTCATCCTGAGCGACTACGCCAAGGGTCTCGTCACCCAGGGTTTGCTGGATGGTCTCCGGCAGATCTGCCGCGCGCGGGGCGTGTGGTTGAGCGTCGATCCCAAGCCCGGCCACCAGCGCAACCTTGCCGGTGTCTCGCTGCTCACGCCCAATCGCAAGGAAGCCTTTGAACTGGCTGGCGTGGCCGACGGCGCCAGCACGGGCAATCCGCTGGAAGACGCCGCCCTGCTCGGAGTGACCGAGAAGTTGCTGCGCGAACTGCAGCCCGCGTTGCTGCTGATCACGCTGGGCGACCAGGGCATGTTGCTTTGTCAGCGAGGCCAGCCGCCGTTTCACATTCCGACCGTGGCGCAGGAAGTGTTCGACGTCTCGGGTGCGGGCGACACCGTCATTGCCTCGTTCACCACGGCGATCGCCGCGGGCGCGTCGCCCATCGAGGCGGCCATCATTTCCAACCACGCTGCCGGTGTGGTCGTGGGCAAGATCGGCACGGCGACCATCACGCCCGAGGAGTTACTCCACAGTTTCCGAGCCTGAGTGACAGACGCCCGGTGCATCGTCCATGAGCCTGTCCAAAATCACGCCGGGGGACATTCGCGCGATGAAAACGCGGGGCGAAAAGATCGCCGCGCTGACCGCCTACGATTATCCCATGACGCGGCTGCTCGACGAATGCGGCGTGCCTCTGCTGCTGGTCGGTGATTCGCTGGGAATGGTGGTGCTCGGCTATCCGGACACGACGCACGTCACGATGGCGGAGATGGAACATCATGTCCGCGCCGCCGCCCGGGCGAAGCCGCGCGCGTTGCTGGGCGCCGACCTTCCGTACGGCAGCTATGCCACGCCCGCACAGGCGCTGGATAACGCGCGGCGCCTCGTCGCGGCGGGAGCCGAGGCGGTGAAGGCGGAAGGTGGTCGCGTCATTCTGCCACAGGTTCAAGCCATCCTGGCGGCGGGTATTCCCTTCATCGGGCATCTCGGCATGTTGCCGCAGAGCGTGCTGGCAGAGGGCGGCTATCACATCAAGGGCCGCAAGGAAGAAGAACGTGCCGCCCTGCTGGCCGATGCACAGGCGCTCGCGCAGGCGGGAGCGCTGGCCATCGTGCTGGAATTGGTCACTCCGCCGGTGGCCTCGGAATTGACCCGCGCGATGGCAATTCCCACCATCGGCATCGGTTCGGGCGGGGATTGCGACGGCCAGATCCTGGTAACGCATGATTTGCTGGGCACGTTCCCGTGGTTCACGCCGAAGTTTGTCCGGCCGCGCCTGAACGCCGCCGAACAGATGCGCGCGGCGGTGGACCAATGGATGAGTAATCTTTGATTGTCGGGCCGCGTGCGCGCAGAGAGTTTATCGAAGGATTCCTCTTTCATTTAATTTAATCCTCGGGATAATGCAGCGCCATGAAACGACTGACCCACATTGACGACAAAGGCGAGGCGCGGATGGTGGATGTCTCCGCCAAGCCGGTGCAGGAACGCGAGGCCATTGCGCACGGCGAGGTGTTAATGCAGGAGAGCACCTTGGATTTGATCGAATACAACAAAATCGCCAAGGGCAACGTGTTTGCCTCCGCCAAGCTGGCCGGGGTGATGGCGGCCAAACAGGTCGGTACGCTCATCCCGCTGGCGCATCCGCTCCCGCTGACACACTGCGAATTGAATCTGGAGGTGCCAACCTCGCGCGACCGCATTGTCATCACCGCCTCCGCCAAGGTGGCGGGCCGCACCGGGGTCGAGATGGAGGCGCTGACCGCGGTGAGCATGGCCGCCCTGACCATTTACGACATGTGCAAAGGGGTGGACAACCACATGGTCATCCGCGACGTGCGGCTGTTGTCGAAGACGAAGAAGTGATGCTTCGGGGCGTAGCGGCGCGCCGGAGTACGGTGGTCTGCCGCGACGCCGCTGCGAGGTCGGTCCTTCCGCCTTGCCCGTGGCAGCGCGCTTCCTCCTAATTCCTCCATGCAAGTGCAGCTTGGCCTCATCACCATCTCCGACCGCGCATCCCAGGGCGTTTACGCTGACTTTGGCGGCCCGGCGTTGCGGCGCGCGGCGTTGGAGCGCGGCTGGAACGTGGTGGCGGAGTTGATCGTGCCGGACGATCGGCGGGAAATCCAGCGGGCCATCCGGGAGCAGATCGCCCGTGGTTGTCAGTGCATTCTCACCACGGGCGGCACCGGCATCTCTGCGCGAGACGTGACGCCGGAGGCCGTGCGCGAAATGGCCGCGCGTGAACTGCCCGGTTTCGGAGAAATCATGCGGGCTGAATCGATGAGGATCACGCCGAACGCGATCCTCTCGCGCAGCCTGGCAGCCGTGGTGGAGCGGACCTTGGTGGTCTGCCTGCCGGGCAAGCCCAGCGGCGCGGTGGAATGCCTTGGCTTCGTGGCGGAGACCATCCCGCATTGCCTCGAGGTCTTGCAGGAACTTCCCACTCATTGTTGAAGTCATGAAAACTTTTTGCTGGTCGGTTCTGGCAGCCGGGCTGGTGCTCGCCGGTTGCGTGTCAAAGAAGACGGCCCAATCGCAGGCGCAGGCCTCGTTTCTGGAGGGGCAACAACAGGCCGGCCAGCGGGCTCCGGTCGTCTTCGTGCGCGGCGAGGTCAGAAAGAGTGTCATCCCGTGGCAGGAAGGTCTGACGCTCGCCGAAGCGGTCGCCGCCGCTGATTACCGTGGTCTCCGCGATCCGAAGACCATCGTGATGACGCGGCAAGGCGCGAGTGTGACGGTGAACGTGCGCCAGTTGTTGCAGGGACGCGACAACCTTGAACTCCAACCCGGCGACGTTTTGGAACTTCGCCGCTGAGCGCGCCTTCCCTCCCTCACGGCGCCAGCCGGATCCGATAAAACCACAGTCCGCCCTGATCGGCGCTGGCGTCCACGACTTCCCCCAGTTCGCCGGTGCCCGGCACGAGATTCGTCACGGTGCTCCACGGGCCTTTGAGGGAGGCCGTGCGTTCGATGCGATAACCCTTGCCGGCAACGCTGCTGAAGCGAATCACGACGCCCGCCTCTGTCCAACGCGCGGAAATGATGCGCAACGCGCTGGCGGCGTCGAGCGGATCGGTGCCCGCGAGAAACTCCTGCCGCGTCGAAAAATGGTCCGCGTCCGCGTCGGCTTCTGGTGCGCCGACGGGCGAGTTGAGTGAACCAAAGTGGGCGATTTCCCAGGAGTCGGGCAGGCTGTCGGTGTCAGCATCGCTGAACGGCTCGACGGTAAACAGCGGCGACGTGGCCGTCCGTCGGTACGCGTCGGTGGATACGAGGTAGAGGTTGGTGGCGGGCGCCGACACGCTCAGCATGCCGGACCAGACGCCCGAGTTGAACTGGCCGGAGAGATTCGGGGCGAGCAGCACCGTGCGTCCGCTGAGGAAACGCACGTTGGGCAGCGCGCTGCTGAGTGTCGGTTTCGGCGAATTGGCTCCGGACCAGTTGAGCGGATCGCCGAAAGCTCCATCCGCCTGCAGGTAAATCGCCCGCGCGGTGGGGGTGTTGGTGATGCGGCACGCGCCGTCGCTGGTAAAGACCGGGTTGCTGAAGCTGAAATCCACCAGCAGGCTGTTGGTGCCATCATAGAGAAATGGTTCAGCGAAGGCAAACGAGGTCCAGCCCGTGTTGGTGATGAGCGTGCTGGCCTGGTGCGCCGTGGTCCAGCCGTTGGTTTCCCAGGCGATGCCGGCGCCGGCGTAATTTGTCTGGCTGGTGTGTCGGAGCCGGAGGGTCCAGCGCGTGAGCACCTGGCCGGGCGGCAGGAGGACATCAAGCGCGAGCCCGAGAATCGGGCGCGGTCCACCCAGTTCCGCCGGCAGGTAGATGACCTGGGTGCGTGCCTGCCGCGTGCTCGTGGCGAACGGCTGCGGCCATGTGCCGGTGCCGCTGTCGAGCGCGACGTCGAGCAGGCCGGTGCGCGCTTCGAGCGAGACGTTTCCGGTGAAGTTGGTGACGACGTTCTGGTGGATGTCGCGCGCGCTGATCGTGCCCACGAACGGCTGCGCGGCGTATTGCGGTGAGGGGATGGTTTCCCAAGCGAAGTGATCGAGTTTCCCGGCGATGGCGTCGTCGTTGAGGAGGGTGACCGTCGCCACCGGGCGGCCCATGGTGGCGTTGATGGGCGCGCTCAGCCACGCGGTGAAGGTCTCATCCGCTTCGGTGAGCCGGTCGCCGTAAATCAGGACCGCGATGGTGCGGTTGGTGAAACCGGGCGGGAAGAGGACCAGGAAATTCGCGCGCGGCAGAAAATCGCTCAACGCCGTGGCCGTGCCGTTGCTGGTGGAGAGACGCACGTAGATGTACTGCCCGCTGGGCGCGGACAGGTCGATGCTCAGGTTGGCCAGCGAGGTGCCGTCGTCCCCTTCGACGAGGCTCAGCTCGGACACACTCACGCTGGGCATCGGGTCGTCATCGAGAATAGTGATCGTGGCGGTGGGGCGGTCGAGAGTGACGCCCGCGGGCTTGCTCAGGTTCACGGTGAAGGTCTCGTTGGATTCGCGCAGCGTGTCGCCAACGATCGGCAGCGCAATGGTCTGGCTGACCGTGCCGGGCGGAAAGATCATTACGCCGTTGGTCGGGAGATAATCCAGGTTGTTTGCCGCGGTGCCGTGGGCCGTGGCAAAGCTGAGCGAAACCGTCTCCAGGCTCGGCCCGGAGAGCGTCACGGTAAAGGGCGCATGGTTGATGCCCGCGTCGTCTTCGTTGACCGCGAGATCGCCCAGGGTGATCGATGGCAGCCGCACGCTGGTGTAGGTAATGGCGCGGTTGTTGGCGGGGTTCGCGTCGGTCTCGGTGCGGGTGATGTCCGCCCGGTTGGTGATGGTGGACGAGGTCAGCGGGCGCACCACCACCGTCACATTGGCAGTCTGGTTCGCCGCGAGCGTGCCCAACTGGCAGATGATTTGGCCGAGCTCGTTGTGACATTGTCCCGGCGTGGTGTCGAACGAGATCAGCTCCGCGTTGGCCGGGAGCAGATTGGTCAGCATCACGCCGGTGGCGGAGGAGGGGCCGGTGTTGGTGATGGTCAGTTGGTAGGTCAAAGGCTCGCCGAGGCGCACCGGGTCCGGCGTGTCCGTTAGAATCAGGCTGATGTCGTCGAGGGCGAACACCGGGAACGCTGCGCTGATTCCCCGATGCCCGAAGCCATCCTCCGCGCGCAACGCCATCGACTCGGCGGATTGTCGCACGGTGATCTGACCAGCCCACGCGCCGTTGACGAATGGTCCGGCGACGGGCGGCGTGAGCGCGAGCGGCGTCTCGGTGGTGAAGCGCACATTCGGAATGCGTTTCGCCGCCAGCGGTGGCGGTTGCTGGCCGGCCCACGCGCGCGGATCGCCGAAGGCGCTGTCGGTGCGGAAATGCAGCGAGCGAATGGTGCTGGTGGGCGTGGCGCGACAAAGTCCGTTCACCGTGTAAAGCGCATTGTCGAAGCTGAAATCGACCAGCAGATTGTCCAGCCCGTTGAATTCGAACGGCCGCTCGAAGACGAAGTTCGCCCAGCCGTTGGTCAGCACCTGCACCTCGCCGCGATAGACGGTCGTCCAGTCCGCGTCCTCCCAGGCGGGAGTGTTATAGGAGGCCTTCAGCGTATGTTTCACGCGGACGGTCCAGTTGCTCAGGATTTGCCCGGGCGGCGCGGCGATATCGAGGGCGAGCGCGGTGAGGCGCGTCGGTCCGCCAATCTCGTCCGCCAGGTAAATCACCTGTGTCCGTTCATCATGGAAGTAAGCGCCCAGGGGCCATTCCCAGGTGTTGGTGGCCGAGCCGATCTCAACGGTGCGATGGTCGCTCAGCCCACCCAGTTGCACCGAGCCATTGAAACCGCTCACGAGCTGCCCAAGCGCGTCGCGGGCGCTGATCGAGACGGAGAACGGGGTGTTGATCCATCGCGGACTGGGCATGGTTTCAAAGGCAAATCCGTCCAGCTTGCCGGCGTCGTCATCGAGGATTGTGCCAATTGCCTGGGAGCGCGCCAGGGTTGCATTGCCCACGCCGGTTAGGTTGAGCAGGAAGATTTCGTTCGTCTCCGCCCGGTCGTCTCCGAGGATCTGCACGACGATGTCCTGCACCGTCATGCCCGGAGTGAAGACGACTGTGCCGGAGACTGCCTGGAAGTCGCTCACGACTTCGGCGGTGCCATTCGTGGCGGAGTAATTGACCGCGACATTGGCGCCGGCCAGCCCGGTCAGGGTGAGGTGGAAGACCGCCCCGGTCACCGTGCCGCCGCTGCCTTCCAGCACGCTGGCGTCGGCGATGGTCACCGATGGAACAGGATCATCGTCGAAGAGGATGCCGAGGCCTTCGCTGTCGATGATGAGCGCATTGGTGGCGTCCTGGAGGCGGACGGTGAATGATTCAAAGTTTTCGTAGGCGAAGTCGCCGTGAACCCGCACCCTGATCGGGAGATTGGTCTCGCCCGGGGCGAAGGACAACACGCCGGAGACGGCATCGTAATCACTCCCGGCTGTCGCGGTCAGGTTGCTGGTCGCATAGCGGACCGAGACTGGCTCCGTGCTCGGAGGCGAAAGCTGGACGGTGAAGACCGCCTCCTGATCGCCGACATTTCCTTCGTTGAAAACCAGCGCGTCGCTGATGGCGAGCAGCGGGGAGTTGACGCGCGTGATGGCGTAGGCGGTGTTGTTGGCGAGATAGGAGTCGGCGACCGTCGCGGAGATCGACGCCGGATTGTTGATGGTGCCGCCGACGAGCGGGCGCGCGACCAGGAATACTTCTGCCGACTCCCCCCCCGCGAGGGTGCCGAGCGCGAAGGTGATCGCGTTGCTCGTCATCGTGACGGTGCCAAAACTGTTGGTGGCGCGCAGAAATTCCAGCCCGGGCGGCAGGGCATCCACCACCTGCACACCAGAGTAGGCGACGCTGCCCTGGTTGCGCGCGGTGATGCGATACGTGACCTCCTGGCCAACGGATGCTGGATCCGGGGCGTCCGCGATGCTGATGGAGAGGTCGCTCACCGCTTCGATTTGCAGAGCGGCGCTGTCCCCACGGTGGCCCGCGTTGTCGTCAGCGCGCAGGACCGCGTTACGGCCGATGCCGAGGGCGGCGATCTGGCCGGTCCAGATGCCGTTTTGGAAATAGCCGGTGGTGATTGGACTCAACGCCAGCGGTTGCGAGTTGGGCGCCTGCTGCCGGCGCACCGCATTGGCCAGCACCTTGTCGAGCTCGGTCCGGTTGACGGAATAATCGGAACCCAGCATCACCAGCCGGCCCAGGCCGATGGTCTGTTCAATGACCACCGCGTTGGTCGTCACGACGGTGGAGGTTTGCAGCACCACGAGGCCGTTGCTGACCGAGTAGCGGGCCACGCTCTGCGCGGTGAACGGCAGCGTCACCCCGCTGAGCAACGCGTGATTCACGGCCGGCGCGTCCAGCAGGGAAGTGGCGCTCGTTCCTTCCTTCTTGAGCGAGAGGAGACCTGAGTTCGCCAGCAGTTGGTGTTCGTCACGCAGATAGGAGCACACCACGACGCTGCCCCCGCGCCAGACGAAATTGCTCAGCGTCGGCCCCCACGATACGCCGAGTTCCGCCATGCGGCCCGAGGGCGTGTTGTCCTGCGCCACGACGATGAAGATGTCTTTGTTCAACAGCAAACTGGCGAGTCCGACCGGATCCTCGATGGTGGTGTTGGTTTCGACATAGTTCGTGAACGACGCGGAAATGGCGGCGAGCGTGCGCCGGTAATCGCCGCTCAAATCGGAATAGCCGGTGAAGGTCAGCACCTGGACCGGTTCGATGGCACGCTCCGCCGTCGCACTCAGCGTCACCGGCCCGGTAAAATTTGTCACCGGGTTGCCGATGTCATCCACCGCCGCCACCCTGACTGGAAATGGCTGGAGCACGGTCTGCGTCGGCGCGATCGGTCCCCAAGCGAGATGATGCAGCGGACCCACACCGCGCGTGCGGAATTGCCATACCGGGCCGGTGGCCCGCTTTTCACCAAGGCGGGTGACGACCTGCCAGCGGTAGGTGGTGTTGAGCGCCAGCGACGGCGGGAACCAGAACGTGCCGGTGGTGGTGCCCAGGTAATTCTCCGGTCCGAGGTTGGTGCCGGTACCCAGATAGACTTCGCAGGCCGGTGTGTTGGGCAGACTGAGCAACACCTGCACGTCGTCGAGGTGGACGTTGCAATAGCCGAGCGTGTCTTCTTCGATGAAGGCAATCCGAATCGGCTGGCCGCGAAACGAGAGCAGATCGAAGGTCTGCCGCGTCCACTCGCCCAGCAGCGGGTCGCCGGCCTGGGTGGCGTAGGCCACCGCGAGAACCACGTCGTCGGCGGTGCGCACCTCCACCCGGAAACCCTGGCTGCCGCCGAAGCCTGGCCCGTAATTGCGCACCCGGTGCGACCAGGTCAACCAAGCGGCGCTGACGGACACCGGCACGGTGACATCCTGGTAGAGCGTGCGCGTGCCCGGTCCGTTCTGCTGCGCCACGGCGCTGAAGCGCCCCTCCACCGGCGTCACCAAGCCTTCGGGCCCGGGTGGATCAAGAGTGCCATCGTTGACCACCCACGCGCCGTCACCGTCATGGCGCTGGCGCCAGCCGTCGAAGGTGCCGGCTTCAAAGCCGCCGTTGGTCAGCAATCCCGGCACGCCCAGTTGCCAGCGGAGTGACAGCGACACCGCCTGGTTGGTGGCCAGATGCGCCGGCGTGGGGTTGAAGGGCAGGGGGGGCGCGTCGTTGTCGAGGATGCGGATCGCGGCCTGATCGCCGGAAAAACCGGGAGCGCCGATGCTGATGGTGGCCGACAAATCGCCGCGGTTGGTCGAGTTGTCGAGCGCCGCCAGCGGCAGCGCCGCGCTGAATTGCCCCGCTGGCACCGTCACGCTCACCGCGGTGGTGAGGAGATTGGTGTCGCTGTTGGTGACGGCGACGACCAGGTTGGTCGGCAGCGTGCCGCTCAGGGAAACCGCGGCGACGCCCAGCGGCAGCACCGCGCCTTCGATAATCACCGGCGGCACGCTGAGGTGGAGGTCGCTCGTTTCGTTGTCGAGAATCGTCAGCGAGTTGGTGGCCCCGGTCCATCCCTCCATCCACGCGGCCACCGCCGCGGTCTGCGGGCCGTCGATGCGTCGATCGTCCACCACGGCCACGGGCAGCGAGATGTAGAACTGGCCTTTCGGCAGCACCACCCACGGCGGCACCGTGAGTTCGTTGGAGTCACTGCTTTCAAGAGCGATCAAAAGATCTGCGCCCGCGTATTCGGTGGAGACCAGATAAGCCTCCTTTGAGAGATCACCGTCGCCTTCGCGCGCCTGCGCCGGCAGGATCAAAAACAAGGTCGAAGTCTCGTTGTCTTTCACCACCAGCGTGCCTGCGCCGGTGACGAATCCTGCCGCGGAGGCCGTGATGGTGGCCTCCTGCGGGCCGTCCACGTTGGCGTCCTCCACCACGTCGAGCGGCAACGCCACTGAGTTGCTCCCCGCCGGCAGCGTGACACTGGCGGGGACGCGGAGCTGATTGGTGCCGCTTGATTGCAACTGGATGACCAGATCCTGCATGACCGCCTCGGGCAGCGAGACGGTGGCCAGATTCGTCACCAACCCGTCGCCTTCGCGCACGGACTCGGGCAGCATGACCACGAAACGTGATGGCGCCTTGCCCGTGATGGAGATGTCGTCGAGGGCGATGCCATCGTCGGGCGCGCGGTTGTTGTCGTACTGATTGAAACGGATGAGAAATCGCGAAGTGTAGGCCATGCCGTGAGCCAGCACCGCGGCGTCGAGGTTCACCACCAACTCGGTGTAACTGTCGCTCAGATTGCGCAGGCCCTGCACCTCGTGCCAGACGATGCCGTCGGTGCTGATGGCCACGCCATCAAAGTTTGCGCCATCATGGAATGGCGATGGTGGCGGCCCGTCGGGTTCCTCGCCCAAGGACCGCGCCCAGAAACGCAGCACCACGTTCGTGAAGCCCGCGAGGTCGAGGCCCAGGGTGGCTTCGTTGCGCGTGTAATGACCGTCGGTGGCGGCGCTCATGACCAGGTGCCGCTCGCCGGCGTGCGCCGCGAAATTCGTGGTGACGACGGAGGAGATGCCGCCCTCGCCGGTGACGGTCCAGCCGGCCTGCAGGCGTCCGCTCTCGAAACCCTCCGCGAACGGCATGGCGGCAAAATGCAGCACGCGCGCCTGCGCCTCACGGACCTGCAAGCGGCCCGAGGTGAGGTTGGTGAGGTAAACGGGTTCGAAGGCGGTGACGTTGGTCAGCGCATTGACATTGGTGGTGAGGCACACGTTGAGAAGTGTCCCGGTGCCGGGCGCGAGCGCCCCGGCGGAGGGGCTGACTTTAAACCATTTTGAGGGCGTCCCCGCCGCCCAGGTCTGCGCCTCAGGCGTCGCGTTGGTCAGCAGCAGGGTCCGGCATGAAGGCGAAAAAGGTCCGCCCGCCGGTCCGGTGAAAATCAAGGGCGTGCCCGGCAGCACCGTGAGCACGTCAGGTTGCGCGTACGATTCATACACCCCTTCCGTGGTGTAATTGGGCGGGCAGATTGCCCCCGTGCCGAGCCCGCGTTTGGCGAAGGCGCTCCAGAGTTCGTTTTGATTCGCGCCGCCGTGGTTGACCAGATCTGCCTGCAGAATGGCATCGCGCGCCTGGGCAAAGTTCGGGTTCGGCGGCGAGAGTTTCAGTCCGTCGGTGACCAGTTGCAGAATGAGCTGATTGCCCTGGGCGAAGCCGTATTTCGCAATGAGATTGGCCCGCGCCTCGACCAGCATCAGGCACCAGATTTCGCCGACAGCATGAACCCTCGATGCTTCGGAGGGCTTGTTGTTGAGGACCGGATTGAACGGGATGCCCGGGTGCGTGCCAGCCTGGCCCGGATCCATGTCGATCAACGTCAGCGGATTCACCAGCACGTTGGTGGAATAGGGGTAGCGCCGGATGCCGAAGTAATAATTCTGCGTCAAGCCGAAGAAGCGGTAGGTGAGATAGCCGCCCACCGCAAAGTTTCCCCCGAGGTCATCGTTCGCCTCGCCCAGCATGGCCAGCGCGTAGAAATCCGACCAGCCCTCCGCGAGCCCGTAGCTCTGCCATTGATAGATGCCGACGTTGCCGCCGACCATGCGATCGGTCAGGCCGTGCGCGTATTCATGCAGGATGACTTCGGCATCCAAGTCGCCGTCGCGATCGGGCTCTGGTCCGTTGAAGACATACATTTGAATCCTGCCAGGCTCGCCATCCCGACTAGGCGTGAAGTTGGCGTTGTTGAAGCCGGAGCCGTCCTGGGCGTCCGCGAGGATGGGATCGTTGTCCGCGCCGCCCCGCCCGAAATTGTCTTTCTGGAAATTGCCCGCTGCCTCGGTGAAACCCAGCTCATACAGGCGATCGTGCATCCAGTTGCACCAGTAAAAGAGCTGCACCACCGCGGCGTCTCCGTAGGTCGTCGGCGAATTGGTCAGGCTCAGCGGCGGATCAAACACGCGCCACGGATTGCCGCGTGGACGGGGAAGATCGGGCTGATTGTCCGCATTGCGATCCAGGTGCGCGGCAATGTTGTTGCCCAGCGTTTCGTTGAGGCCGTCATTGATCCAGCCCAGCGGCGAGGCGTTGGTGTTGAGCGCGGGCAGCGTGATCAGCGAACGCTCGACCAGCGGCGGTTGGGCGTTGCTCGGCGCTGGGTGCCCCGGCGAGAACGGCGATGGGCTGTCGCTGGTGAAGACGCGGTAGGTGGCGTCGCTCAGATAGAATGTGCGGCAGCGTCGCACCAGCACCTCGCCGCTGCGCGCGTCCACCAGTGCTTGGTAAGTCTCGCCGCCCGTCGGGCGCGTCAACTCCACCTCCCAGCACAGGCGCATCTCGCGACCGTTCATCGGCAGCCACGTCAGACGCGTCTTCGCTTCACCGACAAGCTTTGCCGAGCGAAAGCGTTGTTTGCGCTCCGGCCCCACCGGCTTTTCCCACACGGCAGAGACGTCAGCCTCGGTCACGGCTTCCCCGAGATTCTGCGCGGAGATGGCCAGCGCACGGGCATCGGCGATGACCGGTTCCGCGGCCTGCTGTCCCGCCGCTGGCCGCACCTTGGCCAAGGCCCGTGCCACGGCCTGGCCGGTGTCGGGCACGAACTGGCTGGAAAGATTGATCAATTCCCCGCGCCGCGTCAGGTGGCTGGTCAACACCGCCTCGAACACCGGGAGGTCCTGATAAAACTGCTCCCACACCACCGTCCGCATCCCGTTGTGCGCGGTGACATAATCCCGCACCACCCGCGCCTCACGCAGCACTTCATCCGCGTGACCGAACAGCGCCGCGTGCTCCTGGAGAAACGCGCGCGTGGTTCGGTGCGGATCATTCTTCGGCACCGCCGCCGCGGCTTGCGGTCCGATGGCGCCGCCTTCGCCCTCGGGGCCGGTGAGGAAATGCGTGGTCGAGCCGATGAAGCGCGGGCTGCGCAGCAGCTCGTCATGCTCGACCGTCACGTCGCGCACCTGCTTTTGGAGGACGGCCGCCGCCTGAAGACGATCCTGCGGCAGGACTTCCACCATCGGGGCATTTTCGCGGCGCCGATCGAGGTCCGGGAGACGCCCGTGCGCGGGTTCTTCCACGGCAAAAATCGGCGTGGCCAGCCAGAGGGAAATAGCGACGGAGAAAGCCAGTGCGCGGGGGCGTGTCGATACACACCCCTTGCGGGCAGGCGGGAACATCCAATGCATGGCGGGAGAATAAACCATGAACCCCGCCACCGCTACAATCCTGCTTCGCGTAGCAGCCGAGGTGACGAGGCTCTGATCAATCGTTGAACCGTGAACGGTGAATCGTGATTCGGCATTGGGCATCGCGGGGCGTCGGCCAGAGTAGCACAGGCGTCCCGCCTGCATGAGTCAGCCCGCCTTGGTTCGGCACGGACAGAACGAATCATTCAGCCGCGACGGCTGTGCTACTTTGGGCGCCGCGCACTTGCGCCAGCCGTCGGGGTGGCGACTTCGGACTTGCCGCTCGCGGGATCAGTTGCCTTCATATCGCGCGACACCGATGAAGAATTTGCCAAAAGAGTATTTCGTGAAAACTTTTCCGACTCTCCTTCTCGCCGCCGCCGTGCTGTCGCTCGCCGCCACTATGAACATCCAAGGCGCGGTGTCGCCGGTCATTGTTCCTAAGCTGCAGACTGTCTTCACCAATCCCTCGCCGGCAGTCGGTGACTATTTTGGCCTCCCCGTGACGGCGGTTGGGTCCAATCTGGTACTGATTGGGGCGTATCTCGACCATGCGAGTGCAAATCATGCTAGGGCGGCATATCTGTACAGCACCAGTGGCACATTACTCACCACGTTCACCAATCCCACCCCAGCGTACTACGACTGGTTCGGCTCTTCGCTTGCGGCGGTTGGGACCGATCGGGTGCTGATCGGGTCGTTTGAGGATGACACGGGCGCTTACTCAACCGGTGCGGCATATCTGTTTAGCACCAACGGCGCGTTGCTCACGCCCTTCACCAATCCGACGCCAGCATACGGTGATGCCTTTGGCTGGCCCGTGGCGGCGATGGGTACTGACCGGGTGTTAATTGGGGCAAGTGGCGACGACACGAGTGCGACTGATGCCGGAGCGGCTTATCTGTTTAACACCAACGGCGCGTTGATCGTGACCTTTACCAACCCCATGCCGGCAGCCAGCGACTTCTTCGGCTTATCCTTGGCGGCTGTCGGGATCGATCGGGTGCTGATCGGAGCGGCTTACGCCAGCGCAGGAGCGGCATCCACTGGGGCGGCTTATCTGTTCGGCACCAATGGCGCGTTGCTTACGGCCTTCACCAACCCCACCCCGGCGATTGGCGACAACTTTGGCGGTTCCGTGGCGGCGGTCGGAACTGACAGAGTGCTTATTGGGGCAAGTGGCGAAGAAACGGGCGCATTCGCTCGCGGGGCGGCGTACTTGTTCAGCACCAGCGGCGCTTTGATAGTGACCTTCACCAATCCCACGCCGGCAGCCAGCGGCTCTTTCGGTCCTCCTCTCGCGGTAATGGGGACCGATCGGGTGTTGATTGGAGCCGAGTCCGACGACAGAGGTGCGCTCGATTCCGGCGTGGTGTATCTACTCAATACCAACGGCGCGTTGCTCACCACCTTCACCAATCCCACACCGGCATACGGCCACAACTTCGGCTCTTTCGTGGTGGCGGTTGGGACGGATCAGGTGCTCATTGGGGCGCATGGCGACGACACGGGCGCGAGCGATGCCGGGGCGGCATATCTCTTCAACCTCGAACCATACACTCCGCCAGCGCCCTCGCTCTCGACCCGCCGCAACCCGCAACTCTCCACCATCACCATCTCCTGGCCCGCGCCGGCCGAGGGGTGGTTGCTGGAAGGCACCAACGCGCTGCCGTCCGTGGCGGCGTCCTCGTGGCCGCCAGTTCCGCCGCCGTATCAAACCAACGCAGGAACCATCTCCGTGACGCTCACCAACTCACCCGCCACCGGAAACCAGTTCTTCCGCCTGCGCCAGCCTTGAACTTCCGGGAGCGCGAGTCACCACGGAGGCACGGAGATCACGGGGAGGACTCGGTTTTGACAGCCGCAGCGCCGTCCGGCGCGGCATCGTTGTAGAATCCAGAATCAAATAACATCTCAAGCTGCGTCAGGAGCGGAATATGCCGCCCCGCCATCCGGACTGGGTAGGGCGCCTCTGTCCCAGCGCGCCGCGAACCACTCCCGGCCAACCCGACGGCGCGCTGGGGACAGACGCGCCCGACGCGTGAGGGTTGGGACCAAGCGTCTTCTGGTCGCCCATCCCAAGATCTTGTCAGTAGTGGAGCACTTCGTATTTCACGCCGAAGAGATCCTGCCAGCACTCGCGGAGATGTTGGCAGAGTTTGCCGAGGTGGGGCAGGAGCCGGTCGAGCGGCGTAGAGTTGGTCCTTGTTGCCGAGATGGAAGTCCGGTCCGAGCAGATCGCCCAGGGCGGTGATGTCGCGGTTTCTTGGCTGCTTCGCCCGCCGACGGGCTGATCGGGCACATCGATCTGACAGTCCGCACTTCAATTCGCCGCCGATCCCGCGCGGATTCCACCCGCCACCGCCGCCCGCCAATCACTTGGCGAGGCTGCGCGCGAACTGCTCGATCCGGCTCAGGCCCTTCTCGATGTTGGCCATGCTGGTGGCGTAGCTGAGGCGGATGTAGTCGTCCGCGCCAAAGGCGATGCCGGGCACGGCTGCGACCTTTTCGGCTTCGAGCAGCCGGGCGCAGAAATCGGCCGACTTCAGTCCGAGCTTGGAGATGTTGGGGAAGAGGTAGAACGCGCCCCTGGCATTCACACAGGAGATGCCCGGAATGCTGTTGAGCTTCTGCCACGCGAAGGTGCGGCGCTTGTCGAACTCGGCGAGCCAGGTCTTGAGATGATCCTGCGGACCGGTCAGCGCCTCGACGCCGCCTTTCTGCGCAAAGGAGGTCGGATTGCTGGTGCTGTGGCTTTGCACGGCGTCAATGGCCTTGGCGATCGGCTCGGGCGCGGCGAGGAAACCCAGCCGCCAGCCGGTCATGCTCCAGGCCTTGGCGAAGCCATGCACGATGATGGTGTGGTCCTTGTGCGCCGGGCTGAAGCTGGCCACGCTCTGCACCTTGGCGCCATCATAGAGCAGGTGCTCGTAAATCTCGTCGCTCATGATGAGCACGCCCTTCTCAACACAGATGTCGCCGAGCGCCTTGATTTCCGCCGGCGTGTAAACCGACCCGGTGGGGTTGCTGGGCGAATTGAGCACAAAGAGGCGGGTGCGCGGGGTGATGGCGGCGCGCAATTGCTCCGGCGTCACCTTGAACTCGGT
Organism: Limisphaerales bacterium; assembly: GCA_038249465.1. Lineage (GTDB taxonomy): Bacteria > Verrucomicrobiota > Verrucomicrobiia > Limisphaerales > JBBRWD01 > JBBRWD01. The sequence continues at coordinate 17,772 of JBBRWD010000077.1, forward strand.
CTTGTCGGTGGTTGGCAGGATGACCGACGTCGCGCCCGCGAGTTTCACCATCTCGGGATAGCTCAGCCAGTAGGGCGACGGAATGATGACTTCGTCGCCGGCTTCGCAGGTGGCCAGAATGACGTTGAAGCACGAGTGCTTGCCTCCACAGGAAACGATGATCTGCGACGGCTTGTAGTCGAGGCCGTTCTCGCGCTTGAACTTGTCGGCGATGGCCTGGCGCAGTTCGGGAATTCCGCTGCTCGGCGTGTATTTGGTGAAACCCGCGGCGAGCGCCTTGGCGGCGGCGTCCTTGATGTGCTGGGGTGTGTCGAAGTCAGGTTCGCCGGCGCCGAAGCCGACCACGTCCTCGCCCGCGGCCTTCATGGCCTTGGCTTTGGCGTCAATGGCCAGGGTGAGAGATGGAGACAGCGAGGCGGCACGTTGGGAGATTTTGTAGTTCATAAATCGGGCAAGACGATTAACGAGCAGTACGGTTCAGGGCAAGCCGGATTTCTGCGAAGGATTCACGTTTCTGAAGCCGGCGGCACGTGGGACGGGTTTGCAACCCGTCGCGGAGCGGAAGCGGAGATGGGTTTGGAATCCATGGGCAAAGAGCGTCTCGGCGACCGGTTGCAAACCGGTCCCACCTGCCCGCGACGCGGTCAATTTCCCCCCGGCAGGGCCGCGTTCCCCCCGCGTCCGCCGTCACGACGCAGGCGCCTATTTGCCCGGCTGGAAATCTTGCCCGCTCGATCGGAGAAGGAGTGAACCAGGGGATGGAGCCTGGTTTCGGGACATAAATTTGCCTCAAGCTTTTCACACCCCTGCCGAAGTTATATTCCAGCAATGAAATCTGAAGACGCAGCGAAGGTAATCGACCTTGTGGAAAAGGTGGTGCAGTTCCGCGCCGATGTATTGAGGATTTAGTGATGCAAGGGCAATCCGAACATTTTAGTTCAAGACCCGTCGTGACGGATGCTCCCGAATCCGCGGCGGCGCCGCTGAAATACCACGGCCGCAACATTCTCATGCTGGAGGATGATGACAATTTTAGCGCGGTATTCGGGGTCTTCCTTCGCAAAAAGGGTTTCAAGGTGGTCCGCGTGCCAGACGGCGCGGAAGGCCTCAAGCACCTCCTGGCGACGGATTTCGACGTCATCCTCTGCGACATGGTGATGCCGGGATTTCCGGGGGACATGTTTTACCTGGCAGCCAGCCGGACCAAGCCACACCTCCTGAAGCGCTTCATTTTCATGACCGGCTTCCAGGGGGATCCCAAGATTGACGAGTTCATCCGCCGCATCCGCGGGGTGATGCTGGGGAAGCCGTTCGAGCCTCATGAGATGATGGAACGCATCGACGAGGTGCTGGCCAAGGGGGGCGGCGTGTCGCCCCGCCGGGGCGCCCTTCCACGCGCAGCCGGAGGAACTGGGGAGCCTTCCCCTGCCGACGTTTGAATTGGCCCTTCAACCCTTGTGACTGGCATGAGACGCACATCGCAGCGGCCGGACATTCGCCAACCGCGCCACAACGCAAACGAATGAGGCAACGCCACTGCTCAAGAATGCATCCCTCTGGCCGATAGCAAGGTGGACAAACAAACGGAGCGGGTCGGCCAAACCAGGCTGAGAAACATGAATACCTTTGATTTTATCTTCCCGCGCGAATACCTGCGCGCCGCGCTGATGGTTTCCCTGCTGAGCGTGTGGGTTCTGGTGGGTTTGTTTATCTATCTGAATCGCTACACGAAACGGGAGTATTTCACCGTGTGGACGGCGGCGTGGCTGTTTTACGCGCTCTGGCTCACGCTCGGGTTGCAGTTTGGCGGTCCCACCAAAGCCGGCCTCGGCTACACGCTGATGCAATTCTGCGTGGCGATCTCCGCGGTGTTCCTGCTCTGGGGCAGCCTGGTGTTCGTGGGGCTGAAGGTGCGGCAAAGCCTGTTCGGTCTCTTCCTGCTCTTCCTGCTGGTATGGACGTGGGTCGGCCCGCAGGTCGTGAGCGACATGCTGCAAGTGGAGATGCCCGTGTTCATCCTGCTCGGCGCAGGCAGTTGTTTTGCGGGCGCGTGCTTCTATCGACTGCGGCGCAAGATGCCGTTCGTCGGCGCCGGGATGCTCACGCTGGGCTTCAATCTCTGGGGTCTGTATCTCGCGGCCTATCCCCTCTCCGAACAGTTCGAGCACCTGCACAGCGCCGGTTTCTTTCTGGCGGCCGTGCTGCAACTGTTCATCGCGGTGAGCATGATCGTGCTGGTGCTGGAGGAGGTCCGTTACCGGCACGAGCAAACCATCGAGGAGATCGCACGGGTCAAGGAGGAGAAGGAAGCCTTGCTCGTGAAGATGCTCACGACCGAAGAGAAATGCCGCGCGCTCTACGACAAGGTGCGCCTGACCAAGGGGGCGCAGGAAGCGTACGATGAATTGCGGCACACCCAGCAGGTGGTCGTGCAGCAGGAACGGCTCCGGGCACTCGGGCAGATGGCCAGCGGCATCGCCCACGACATCAACAACGCGCTCTCACCGGTGCTCGCCTATTCCGATCTCCTGCTGGGCATGCAGCCCAAAAGCAACGACGCCTCGTACCGGTACCTGCAGAACATTTATCGCTCCGCCGAAGACATCGCCCAGATTGTCGCGCGCATGCGGGAGTTTTACCGGCCCCGCGGCGACCACGAACCGCTCGTGGAGTTGAACGTCAACCAGACCATCGAGGAAGTGATCGACCTGACGCGGCCACGCTGGCGCGATCTCGCGCAGCGGCAGGGCCAGGACATCAAGATCCAACGCGACTTTCAGCAGGATCTGCCGCGCTTGACGAGCGACGCGAGCGAGTTGCGCGAGGCGCTCACGAACCTGATTTTCAACGCGGTTGACGCGATGCCTCAAGGCGGCACCATCGTGCTGGCCAGCCGATCGACCGTGATGCCCTCCAAGGATTCCAACACCACGCACACTTTGGCCGGCGTGGAAGTGGAGGTGCGCGACGACGGTTTGGGCATGAGCGAAAAGACGCGCCAGCGCTGTCTGGAGCCTTTCTTCTCCACCAAGGCGCAACGCGGTGGCACCGGCCTGGGCCTGGCGATGGTTTACGGCATGATGCAGCGCCACGATGGAGTGGTGCAGATCGACAGCTCCGAAGGACGGGGAACCTCCATCCGGCTGATTTTCCCGATCCGAAAGACCAAGCACAAAGCTGCCACCGAACCGCCCAAGGTCGCCGAGGTGAATCGCTCGTTGCGCGTGTTGTGCATTGATGACGAGCCCATGGTTTGCCGGCTGCTCAATGATTGCCTGATACGCTTCAATCACCAGGTCACGGTGGCGCCCGGTGGCCGGCAGGGGCTCGAGATGTTCCGCGCCGCGCTCCGGGACAAACAGCCCTTCCAGGTCGTGGTCACCGACCTCGGCATGCCGGACGTGGACGGCCAGCAGGTGGCGCGCTCGATCAAGAGTGAATCTCCGAGCACTCCGGTCATCCTGCTCACGGGCTGGGGCACCATGATGAAGGACGAAGGCGATGAACCGGTGTTGGTGGACGCGGTGGTCTCCAAACCGCCCCGGATACCCGAGTTGAACCAGCTTCTCTTGAAGATGGCCTCCGCCAGCACCTCGCAGTATTGACAATCCTCTACCCGGGCTGGGTAGCAGGGCGCTTCTGTCCCAGCGCGCCGCGAACCACTCCCGGCCAACCCGACGGCGCGCTGGGGACAGACGCGCCCAAACACCGAGAGTTTTCCGCCGGTTCGTGGTTAACCTCACCCACTTTTAATCACACCCAGCCTGAGTCTTCGCGTGCGAAAATGATGGTCGGACGGCGGGCGGACTGCTAGCTTCAGTTCAGCATTCAACGAATTTCATGGAGCGTCTATGCAAGCGAACCTGCGAGTCACCAACTGGCTGAGGATGGTTGCGGCGTTGATTTTTATCGCGACGCTGCTCGCGCCGGAATCCACACTGGCACAGCAGCGCCCACGCGGTGGACGTCGGCGCGCAGCAGATGCAGGCGAGTCCCAGTCCGGCGCCACCAATGCGCCCGCTGAAGGCGCCAAACCCAAGGAGAAAAAGCTCAAGCTCGTGGCGGAGGCGCGCGAATTGGTCGATTACCCGGTGCCTTCGCGGATTCGTCCCGTGGTGGTCAGCGCCGATGGACGCCATCTTGCCTACGAATTGGTGAGAGGAGAACGCCACCTCGCGATGGTGGATGGACGCGAGATCGGGGTGTTCGCGCGTCTCTGGAATCTGAAGCTCAGCCCGGAGGGTTCACGCGCGGCTTTCGTTGCCCAGCGATCTGATGATGAGCGCAAGGTGGTGGTGCTCGACGGTCGCGAGGTGGGTGCCTTTGCCGATGTCGCCACCGATTCGCTTGCCTTCAGCCGGAGCGGAGATCGTTTTGGCTTCATCGTGCGCAAGGATGGCACCCAACCCGAGTGGCTCACCGTCATTGACGGCGAGACCGGCCCCGCCTGGGAGGAACTCCAGCCGGCGTCGCTCACTTTTTCCGGTGACAGTTCGCAAGCCGCCTTCGTGGCGCAGCGCGCCGGGCGCTGGCACGTCGTCGTCAATGGCCAACCCGGTCCTGCCTGGGACGAAATCGCGCCGCGCTCGCTTTCCTTCAGCCGCACCGGTGGGCTGATGGCTTACGCCGCACGTTCGGGCACCAACTGGCATGCCGTCATTGATGGCAAGACTGGCGTTCCTTGCGCGGCGATCGCCGACGGCATGCCGGTGTTGTCGCACGATGGCAAGCATGTCGCTTATGGAGCGCGGCGCGATGGGCGCTGGCAGATGGTCGTCGATGGCACAGAGCACAAAACCGCCGACCGGCTGGAAGGATTCGTTTTCAGTCCCGACGGAGGGCGCCACGCCTATGTCGCGCGTCAGGGCGGCAAAGACGTGGTCGTGGTCGATGGCAAGGATGACAAGGATTACGGCGAAATTCCCGGCCCGCTCGCTTTCAGTCCGGACGGCAAACGATTTGCCTTCGTCGCGATCAAAGACGGGCGGCCGCTCGTGGTGGTGGATGGCAAAGAGGTGAAAGCGTTTGATGAAATCGGTGCCGGGCCGTTGTTTGGTCCGGATGGCAAGCACTGCGCATGGCTGGCCCGCGCGGGAGAGAAGTGGCTCGCCGTGATGGATGGCACCGAAAGCGCGGACAGTTACAATGAATGCAAGGCCGGACTGGTTTTTCGAGAGGCCAACCGCATTGCATTCTACGCGATCAAACGGGATGCGGCGGGTCGTGACGACTTGCTCGCCGTCGCCATGACGCTGGTGGAGGAATGAGGCGGATGCGGCGCCGCCCCAAGGCCGGCCTGCTGGGGCGCATCTATTCGCTGGACGAGGTGGCGCGCTTCGTCGTGTTCCCCGCCGCCACGCAAAACAGCTCCAGCCAGATCTGCCCACTCGACAGCCACATCGCACCGCGACCGTGAAGTGGCGGACGATTCCAGCATGCGATTGTGCCCTCAATCCTCTGGATTGGCGGACCACAGGTGAGACACACCTAGCTGGGAAGCTTGGCGAGACAAACGCAAGCCGGAGGCTTACGCCACTGCGCGAAACGGAACCACGAAGAAAAGCCGGATCGCGTGTTCCGCGACTCTTCAGTGAGCCTTTGGCTGTGGCGCGGCGATTTGCGGGATGCGCCTGAAGTCGTGGGAAAGCACCGTTTGGGCGGCGGCGTTGACGGCTTCCGGACCGATCTCACCCCGGATCTCATGGAGGATTCCCCGCCGCTGATAATAATCAATCAGCGGTTTGGTGAGTGCGTGATAGCTTTTCAGGCGGGTTTTGACTGACGCCGGATTGTCGTCGGGACGCGGGTGAAGTTCGCCGCCGCAGGTGTCGCAGATGCCATCCATTTTCGGAGGCCGGAATGCCCGGTTGGCCGGCCGGTGGCAGGACTGGCAGATCAAGCGGTCGGAAAGACGGCGGACGATTTCGTCGTCGCCCACGTTGAGATACAGCACGGCGGTGAGGCGCCGTCCCAGCCGTTCCAGCAAGCGATCCAGCGCTTCTGCCTGGGACAGGGTCCGCGGGAAGCCGTCGAGAATGGCGGCTTCATCGGGTGCCAATTCCATCAGTTGCTCACCCAGCATGGCAATGGTCACTTCGTCGGGCACCAGTTCACCGGAATCGAGATAGCCCTTGGCGAGGCGGCCGAGTTCGGTGTTGTTGTTCAGGTTCACGCGGAAGATGTCGCCGGTGGAGATATGCACGAGATGGAACTGGCGGCATAATTTGTCCGCGTGCGTCCCCTTGCCGGATCCGGGCGCGCCAAACAACAAGGCCACCGGTGCGGGATGATCATCGGAGGAATGGTTCACGGATGCATTCATTGCCTTGCGCTGGTGCTGGTGCTGGCCGCATCTACCGCGGTTGGTGAATGGCGACGCCGCTATCGTTACCTGAAATCAGGACGCTTGGCAATTCCTCAACAGCACGGATTCAGCCTCGGTTCGTCCTGCCGGCAAAAGAAAGCGAGTGTTCGCCAAAATCTGCGAAGCCCGGACATCAAATCAGACGAAACTACTCCCGAACGACCCTTGCGGTCCGTGTGCCCGCAGGAAAACGCGTTGAACAGTCCTTGGGCCGGGCGCGTCCGGTAATGGATAGCCTGGCATTCTTTATGAAACCATCGCCAACCATTCGGCAGCCGGCGGCACCCTCGCGGAGGAGGTTCCTCCGCGGAGGTCTGCGCGGCCTGGCGTTCTTCGGACTCGGCAACGCTCTCGGCTGGTTCTCCCCGCGGGCGCGCGCGCGCGGCGCCGAGGTGGCTGGCCGCGGCAAGGCCCGCGAAGGTTTGGGCAAGGAATTCGAGTACGACGTCAGCAAGTTCCGCAAAACCGATCCCAAACTGTTGCGCTACGATGGGGCGGGTGGTTTCGCGTCGGGCTTCAAGGAATTGCGCGGCCTCGCGGTCGGACCCAACGACCGCATTTACGCCGCCGGCGATCAAGCCATCCGCTGCTTTGCCTCCGACGGCACGCTGCTCAACCAGATCGCAGTCGGCGCGCAGGTCCGGTGTCTTGCCGCACCGGACGCCACCCTTTACGCCGGCCTCAAGAATCGCGTGCTCGTGCTGGGAACGGATGGCGCGCGCAAGGCCGAGTGGCCCGCCTTTCCGGACGAGGCGATCATCACTTCCATCGCCGTTTCGGGCGGCGATATTTTTGTGGCGGACGCTGGCCGGCGCCTCGTGCTGCGCTGTGATACCGCAGGCCGGGTGGTGAGCGAGATCGGGCGCAAAGACAAATCCCGCAACGTGCCGGGCTTCATCGTGCCGAGTCCTTATTTCGACGTGGCTGTCGGCGTGGACGGAATGCTGTGGGCGGCGAATCCGGGACAGCTCCGTCTCGAAGCCTTCACGCTCGATGGGCGCTTTGAATTGTCGTGGGGCGAGCCTTCCCTTGGCGTGGCGGGTTTCTGCGGGTGCTGCAATCCCGTTCACTTCGCGCTGCTGCCGGACGGCCGCTTCGTCACCAGCGAGAAGGGCATCACCCGCATCAAGATTTATTCGCCGGACGGCAAGTTGCAGGGCGTGGTCGCCGGCCCGGAATCGTTCCCGAAGTATTTCGAAAACCCCAATGCGACGCATACCGGCATTGATGTCGCCACCGACTCCAAGGAGCGTGTGCTCATCGCCGACTCGCTCAGCGGCGACATCCGGTTTTTTACTCCCAAGAAATGACGCGCAGCCTTCACCACGCGGTTTCATCCGCAGCTCCGCTGGGAAATCTGGCGGGTGACCGGCGCGCGTTCCTCCGGGCGTTGGTGCGTTACCCGCTGGCCGCCGGCGTCGCCGCGCTCGGCGGGTGGCTGGCGCTGCGTCGTGTGGAACCGGGCGCCGTCGAGCCCTGCATCAAACAACGCGTTTGTCGAGGCTGCCAGTCGTTCAGGGGCTGCGACCGACCGCAAGCCCTGGCCACGCGCCACCAAGCCTGACCATGCCCGACCCATTCATACCGCCAAAGCCCGCGGGCGCAAAGCCGCTTCCGCTCCTGTCCGCGACTCCGGCTGCCTCCGGGTGCGAGCACGGCGGCGCGTGCGGCGGTCACGCTCACAATCACGGCGCTCCTGCCCTTTCGAAATCCGGCCAGCCGCCGGGGGCGCCTCCGCCGTCGCGGCGTGATTTCTTCGGCGGCGCGATGCGCGGCGCGTTTCTCTTCCTGCTGGGCGCGACCACGAGCCTCCTTGCGCGCAACAGCCAGCGCGAGCGCACGGTCTGGCAGATTGATCCCTACAAGTGCATCGCCTGCACGAATTGCGCGACGAATTGCGTGCTCCAGCCGAGCGCCGTGAAGTGCGTTCAACATTTCTCGATGTGCGGCTATTGCAAGCTCTGCACCGGCTACTTCGAGCCCGAGCCGAACGCGCTCAACACCGCCGCGGAAAACCAGGTGTGCCCCACCGGCGCCATCAAACGACTTGCACTCGAAGATCCCTACTACGATTACGTCATTGATGAACCTCTCTGCATCGGCTGCGCCAAATGCGTGGTGGGCTGCGTGATGTTCGGCAATGGATCGTTTGCGATGCAGGTCCGTCACGACCGCTGCGTGAATTGCAACGAGTGCGCCATCGCCATCACTTGTCCCGCCGATGCGTTCGTGCGCGTGCCCGCGAGCCAGCCCTATCTGCTCAAGAATCGGGAGAAACCGGCCGTCGCCGAGAAATGAATTCGCCCGACGCTGCATGAACCGCTCCTTTCCCCACCTCGAGAACACCGAGCGAGATCCCGCGCTGGCGCGGGTTGAGAATTCCCCGAAAAGAATCTTCGTGGCTGGAATCCCTGAATCCGTTTGCAGAGGTGGGGCGCGTCACTCCGTGCGCGCCGTTGGCCGCTTGGAAGCCCACGAACGGCGCGCACGGAGTGACGCGCCCTACCTTGAGTTGCATGGAGTGCGTCGTTTCCGTCAGGTTCGGCGCTTGCTCGTTAGCTTCCTCCTCTTTCTCTATCTCCTGCCCATCGCGGCTCAGGCTGCGGCGACGGTGGAGCGCTTTCCGCCGCCCGAGTTCGAGCCGGGCACCTACACCATGCCGGGCGTGGAGACGCCAGCAGCTCGGGCGCATTATCTGGAATATGTGGACATCGCGCTGCTGCTCGGCGCGCTGTCCTTCGCCACCTGGGCCGTACACAAGAAGCGTTCGCGGAAATGGGTCTTCTGGATCATGGCCGGCTCGCTGCTTTACTTCGGCTTCATCCGCAAAGGCTGCGTGTGTCCGATTGGCTCCATTCAGGACGTGACGCTGGCGCTGTTTCATCAGGGTTACGCGGTGCCATTTTCCGTGGTGGTGTTCTTTCTTCTGCCCCTGGTGTTCACCTTGTTCTTCGGCCGGACCTTCTGCGCGGCCGTGTGCCCGCTGGGCGCGGCGCAGGACATGATGGTGTGGAAACCGGTCAAGCTGCCGCCGTGGCTGGAGCACACGCTCGGCCTGGTGCCTTATCTTTACCTCGGGGCGGCCATTCTGTTTGCGGCCACGGGCACGGCCTTCATCATCTGCGAATGGGATCCTTTCGTGGCGTTTTTCCGCTTGAGCGGCAGCTTCAAGATGCTCGCCATCGGCGTGGGCTTTCTGCTGGTCGGCCTGTTCATAGGTCGTCCCTACTGCCGGTTTCTCTGCCCGTACGGAGCGTTGCTGAGTCTGTTTTCACGTGTGTCCCGGCGCAAGGTGGAGCTCACCCCCGACGACTGCCTCAAGTGCCAGATTTGCGACGTGGCCTGTCCGTTCGGCGCCATCGCCGAACCGACGGAAGCCGCGCCGCCGAAGCCGCCGCCGGGCTGGGGACGCCTCGTGGGGCTGGCGCTGGTGGCGCTCTTGCTCCTCGCTGGCGGCGCGTGGCTGGGTCGATCTCTGGCGGTGCCGCTCTCGCTGATGAATCGGACCGTGGCACTCGCCGAACGCGTCGCCGCGGAAGAGGGCGGAAAATTCACGGAGCCGGACAACCAGAGCAAAGCCTTCCGCAACACCGGCCGCCCGGTGGCTGAACTCACCGCCGACGCCTTGCGGTTGCGCCAGCAATTCCAGTTCGGAGGCCTGCTGTTGGGCGCCTTTATCGGACTCGTCATCGGGGTGAAGTTCATCTCGCTGTCGTTTGACGAAGGCCACCGCGTTTACGAACCCGACCGCGCCACCTGCCTCGGCTGCGCGCGTTGTTATTCGTATTGCCCGAAGGAACTGGTGCGGGTGAAACGCGCTGAGAAAAAGGATTCACCCAAACCCGCTGCCGTCTAGTCATCGCGCCATGCCGCCTGTTTCCAATTCATCGCCGCCTGCCGCCGCCAAACCCGCCGCGCCGCGTCCGGGTCCGCTCCTGCCGTGGTGGCAGCGCGCGGCTGCGCGCCTCGCCCTGGCCTCGGGCGTGTTCAGTCTCGTCATCGCCGTGGCACTGGTCGCGAATCTCGCGACCTACCGCCAGTCTGGCAATCCGCTCACCTCGCGCGAGTTGGTTGCGATGAAAGCGGAGCTGGTGAAGAATCCGCAGAACGACAAACTCAAGGGCGAGATTCGCACGCTCGACCTGCGATTGCGCGCCGCCCACGACCGCTACATGACGCGTCTCCGCCGCAGCCAGTGGCTGCTCTTCGCCGGAATGGCGGTTTTCATCGGATCAGTCCAGGCGGCGGTCTGGCGCAAGAAGATCGCCAAGCCCGGCAAGGTGCAGAAGATGCCCGGCTGGCAAGCCCGGGAAACCTGGCAGGCGAGTCTCTCCGTCGGCGCGCTCGGCGCGATGGTCGGCGCTGGCGCGTGGTGGCTGGCGGCCTCCACGGGAACGGAACTCAATCACCCTGCGTCATCCGTCGCGTCCGCGACCAACGCCATGGGCACGAATGTCGCCGTCGCCGCATCGGCTGTCGCGCTGCCATTGCCGTCGCCCGAGGAATTCCTCCGCCAGTGGCCGCGCTTCCGCGGACCGCGCGGTGACGGTGTCGCCTTCGCCACCAACGCGCCGGTCGCGTGGAACATCGAGACCGGCGAAGGCGTTTTGTGGAAGACCGCCGTGCCGCTGCCTTCGCCGAGTTCGCCGGTCGTCTGGGGCGACAGGGTTTTCCTGACGGGTGCAGGGCAGGGGAGGCACGCCGTGTTTTGCTTCGACGCCGGCACGGGGAAATTGCTCTGGCAAAAAACCGTCGGCGCCGTTTCGACCGGACCGGCGAAAGAGCAGGGCGAGGCCGCCAACCCGGCGACGCCGACGCCCGCGTGCGATGGCCGTTTCGTCTTCGCCATGTTCGGCAACGGCGACGTGACCGCCTTGGATTTCCAGGGTAATCCGGTCTGGACGCGCAGTCTTGGCAAAATCGAAAACCAGTACGGCGCCTCGACATCCCTCGCGCTGTATCGCGGCACCCTCATTCTCCAGCTCGATCAAGGCGAGGCCGAGGCGGGTTTGTCGAAAGTCCTCGCGCTGGACTCGGCCACCGGCAAGACCGCGTGGGAATCGGCGCCTCGTCCGGTGCCAAATTCGTGGACGACACCCATCGTCATCGAAGCGGCGCAACGCGCGCAACTTATCACCGCGGCCAATCCGTGGCTGACGTCTTACGACGCGGCCACCGGCGCAGAGATCTGGCGCGCCAAGGTCTGCGGCGGCGAAATGACACCGTCGCCCGCGTTCGGCGCAGGTTTGGTCTTCACTGCAATCGATGCCGAAAAGCTCACCGCCATCCGTCCCGACGGCACTGGCGACGTCACCACCAACAAGGTCGTGTGGAATGCTGACGAAGGATTGCCCGACATCGTCAGTCCGGTCTGCGACGGGCAACGCGTTTACACCATTCCCGGCAGCGGACTGGTGGTTTGCTACGATGCGGCCACGGGCAAGAAACTCTGGGAAAAGGATTTTGAGACCGAGGTGCAGGCATCGCCCATCGCGGCCGCTGGGCGGATTTATCTCTTCACGAAGGAAGGCATTGGACTTGTTTTCGAGGCGGCCAATGAATTCAAGGAAATCGCCCGATCGAAGATGGGCGAGGAAATCCAGGCGACTCCCGCGCTGACCGAGGGCCGGATCTTCGTACGCGGCAGGACGAACCTCTTCGCCCTGGGCGCGAAACAGTAAGGAGCGTCTTCACGGGATCACGGCATTTGCCCCCCGGTGTTGCCGGAGATTCGCCAGACCGGCGGTATTTGAGTCCACGCGCCATTCCCGCGCGGCCACGACTCAGCGACAGTGACCGAACCATTCTCCTGTTCCCGCTCCGTTTCGTTCTGAATCTCGAAGTTTTAGGATGGCGTGCGGGCCGCGCTTCCTGTATCCATGAGGGCCGTCGCTGAGGGTGATCCAGCGAATCAGCCCTCGGACCGATAATGAGAAGGGAATGACCAGAATGGACAAGTCAGAGCAATACATCAGCCGCGTTTCCAAGCTGCCCCCTGCGCCGACCGTGGCCACCGAGTTGCTCAAACTCTTTGGTGACCCGGACTGCGACATCGATCGGGTCGTCGAATTGATCAGCCACGATCCCTCCCTGACCGTGGAGGTTTTGAGACGGTGCAACAGCGCTTTTTTGAGCGGCGCCCAACCGGCTTCCGACATGTTTGAGGCCGTCACCCGGCTGGGGTTCTACGAGGTGTACACGGTGGTGGTTGCGCTGGTCGGCACCCGCACCCTGTCTCTCGGAACGGCCGGCAGCGGTCTGGACATGGGCAATTTCTGGCGTCACTCGGTGGCGACCGCGGTCGCCGGAGAGACATTGGCCAGGCGTATTCAGCAGACCGAGGCTGTCGCCTTCACGGCGGGGTTGCTGCACGATATTGGCAGGCTGATTCTGGCCATGGTCGAGGGTTCGCGTTACGCCGCCCTCTTGAAACCGACGCGCGGTTTCGGGCCTGATCTGGTCGAAGCGGAAGAGGCGGTTTTCGGCGTGAGCCATGCCGGGATTGGTGCGCGACTGCTGGCCCGTTGGGATCTGCCGGCAAACGTGGCTGCGGCCGTCCTGCACCATCATGGTTCCCCCGGAGCCATCAAACCATTCGAACAGTTGGCAGCCACCGTCCATCTCGCGAATGATCTGGCTCATCACCTTTTTGACCAAACACCGGATGCGCCTGATCTGCCGCCGTACAGCCTGGAGGCAATGACCTCGTTGCAGTTGACGGCTGACGACATCCCGGAACTCCTGCAGCAGACCCAGGCCGGCATGCAACGAGTTCAAGGACTTCTCCAGTTGACCGCTTGAGGTGCGCACGCTGGGACGTTTCCGTGCGCCAGTCCGCCGTGTGAGCGCCCGCCGCCTTTCCAATCGTGAAGTCGGAGACGCCGTAGCGTCATGATACGCGGACTCCCCGCCCGTTTCCTGGTATGCCGTAACTTCACTGCGCACGATGCAAGAAACCCTGCTCGGGTGGTCCCACTCCAGCAACAGCGTGCCGGGCAATTGCGGCACCGCGCGCACGAGCGTCGGAACCGATTTGTGTGCAGCGAAAATGCGCGAATCACCGGGCTTGGACGCACATGCTGCCCCGAAGCTGGCCGTGCATCTCGAACCGCGGCGCGGGCCGCTTCGGTGGAAACTCGAAACTCCCGCTTACGGTATCCCCTTGAGCACCTCGATGAACGCCTGAATGGTCGGAGAGAGAACCTTTTTGGACTGGTGAACCGCCGCCCATGTGCAGCGAAGGTCCGCATCATGCAACGGAAGGGCGATCAGCGTCCGGTCAGCCACTTCCTGCGTCACCATTCGTTGCGGCACGACCGCGATGCCGACGTCAACCGCCACCGCGCGTTTTACCATCTCGATGTTGTGGAGTTCGACCACCTGCCCCGGCCTGACGCCCGCCTCGCGCAATAATTTTTCGATGGCCATCCGCAGGGGTATCTCCGTTTCGTAGGTGACGAAGGTCTGGCCGGCGAGATGGTTGAGGTTGGTTCTCTTCTTGAGCACGAGCGGATGTTCCGGGTGACAGATGAAAACCATTCTGTCCTCATGCAGCGGGATGTTCTCCAAGTTTACCGTGGTCCGGGGCGAGATCACCAGACCGAGATCCGCCTCGTTGTCCAGCACGGCCTGGTAAACCGCGTCGAAGCAGCGGTGCTCGACGTGAACATTGACCGCTGGATAGGTCTTGCGGAATTTCTCAAGATAGAATGGCAGGTCATGCAGTCCGATACTGGAAACCGTGGCGAGGTGGATGTCGCCCGCGATGCTCTGCTTGACCTCTTCCAGCTTGCTGTTCAGCTCTGCCAGGCGCGCCAGGAGTTGCTTGCCGTATTCATAGAGCACGCGCCCATCCCGCGTGACGTAAACGCTCCTCTTGGTCCGCTCCAGGAACTGGCGGTCGAAATGAAGTTCCAGGGCAGCCATAAGCTGACTCACAGCCGATTGGGTGACGTGATTCTTCTGGGCAGACTTGGTGAAGCTGCCGGTTTCAACGACATCGCAAAACACTGCAAAGGATCGGAGGTGCATGTCTGGACACGATAATAATGCAGCCAGGTCAACGCCAACAAATTTCAACTTTTACTGACACGACCTTGGGACTTGAGCAACCACGTCAACATTGGTCGCCGGTGACGGTCAGTTCAAGACCCCCAGGCACGAAACGGACACGAATCGTTGGCAGAGGAGCGTCGGACTGCAGGATTGCCCCGTTGCTGCCGACGACCAACAATCCGGCGGGCGTGGCGATCACGTCACGCAGGTTCATTGACGCGAAGCAGCGATTGACGGTCCAATCAATGCCGTCGGAGGAGGAAATCACGAAGCCCTCATTACCCACCGCGACGAAGCGGTCGCCAGCCCAGGTCACGGAGCGAAGGTTCTCATACATGACAAAGCCGTGGGTCCAGGTGGAGCCGTTGGTGGCGACAGCGGTGAGCCCATCGTTCCCGACAAGGACGAATCGGCGGTCGCAAACGTCACCCCACGTGCCCGGACTCCGAAAAAGTAAACATCCGGCTGATCCGTCCAGTTCAGCCCATCTGGCGAAGTCAGCACGATCGGAATGGCTCCAATCGAATCGAAGTATCCCCCCACCGCGACAAACAGGCCATTGCCGTAGGCGATGCCTTCGAGATCGGCCGGTGTGACATCGCTGAGGCGGGTCCAATTGAGGCCGTTCGTCGAGGTCATGATCAAACATTTCTCTCCGACGGCGACGAATCGACCGTTCGCCCAGATAATCCGCTCGATGTAATCCGAGCCGCTGGAGTAGCGGGGAGTCCAGTTGAATCCGTCGGGTGAAGTTAGGATGTCGTCCTTCTTGGCGACAGCCACGTACATTCCATTGCCATAGACTGCCCCGTGGAGTTATTTGGAGGAGCTACCGCGAGCCCAGTTCGTGCCATCCGATGAAGTAAGGATGGCATCCTCGCCGACGGCCGCGAACAACCCCGGACCCTGGGTGAGGCCAAACAGATCGGTGTCCGGCCCAAGACACTGATCGATCCAGGTCTGGCCGTTCGGCGACACCAGGATGCGGCCAGCGTCGCCCACCGCAGTGAACTGCCCATCTCCAAAAGCCAGAGCATCGACGTCATGCACCGACGGCAGGCTGGAGGATTGCCAGACATGGCCATCGGAGGAGAGACTCAGCATGCCACTCAGACCGGCGGCCACCCAGGTCCCCTGGCCGTACACCACCGCCGCCATCGGCGCGGATTGGTCCACCATCGTCCAGTTCACCCCGTTCACCGAGAAGGCAGTCCCTTGGTCACCGACCGCCACAAATCCACCACTGCCGGCTCCCACGGCCCGATAACTTCGCACTGGATCAACCTTGCTGATGATCCAATTCATGCCATCCGATGACGAAGCCATGACCGGGCCTAGTACCCTGTATCATCTACAAGTTCGGATAGAGGCGCTTCAATTTGATCCGAGCATTTTCGGTGGTGAAACGCCAATTAATGGGTTTAGCCCGGTTGTTTCGGTCGCGCTGCCAGGCGGCAACTTCTGTTCGCATGA
>JBBRWD010000078.1:0-32899 GCA_038249465.1 Limisphaerales bacterium
CCACCCGGTCAAAGCACTCGATCACACCCTTGATGTCCTGCGCATATCGATCCACCAGCGTTTGCGTCTTCATCCCGTCTCTCTATGCCAATCGCCCTCACGGTTCATCCACCTTTTGGTTCCGGCTCCGCCGGGTTGGGTAATTTCCGCGCCCCTTGGTTTAAGATCGGGGACAAGCTGTCTGGCCTGGCTCCACGCCACGTTCACCCCGTCACAGTTGACTGTCTTCGCGCAAGGCGGGCACTTGGGTAATCTTTCCAATCCGATGGTGCAAAAGTCCATTTTGACAGCGCTGGCGGATTTGAAATGATCCCAACCCCAAACCAGACTGAGACACTCATGGCGTTCGATCCATATTGGGATCCGATTCAATCGCAAGTGGAAGAAATGTGAATTGGGGTGAACACCCCATATCGCCTTGCCGCCCTCCAGGGTTACAAATCAGGCAATGGCAAAGAAAGCACTCCCCGTGTTCAGTCGTGATCAACGAACCGGTTCGATGAAGGAACTCAGCATGGATGAGTCTTGGTATCAGGATTCCCCCGACGCCGATGAAAGGTCGGCGCATCTCCGTGTGCTGGTGGCAGACGACAACGAGACGGTTCGTCTTCTCACCATCTGCCACCTTGGCAAGGCGGGGTGCCGCGAACGGGACATGTTGGTGGAGTGCGCCGCAGACGGGGCAGAGGCGTTGGAAATCATCCGCCGTAAGCTTTTCGCCTTGGTTGTATTGGACGGGAACATGCCGCGCTTGGACGGCGGGAACGTGCTGCGCGCCATGCGCGAAGATGGCATGCGCGTCCCCGTGGTCGTGGTGTCGGGTCAGAGCCACGAGACTATCGCCAACGACCTGTCGTCGATGGCTGCGAGCTTCGTGAACAAGGACGAGCTGGACCCCATCAGTTTCGGCCGAGCGATTTCGGAGTCGATGCAGTTGCAGGAAGGATCTGATCAAAACGTCGTCACGTATTCATGAAAACTCTCTTCACTTCAGAAGCGGAATCGAAAGGCGGCAGGTCTGGGAGCGTTTCCAATCCGGACGGTTTGCTGAATGTCACTCTGGGCAATCCGCTGCAGCCGGGAATGGAAAAGCGTGGCCCCAATCCCGGACTGCTCTTCGCCGCCGCGTATTCCGCCTGCTATCATGGCGCGCTTTTGAACGCGGCCAAAAAGCTCGGCACCGACATGCATGGCTCAACCGTCCGCGCACTGGTCAGTCTCATCGAGGACGACCATGGCGGCTACCACCTGAGCGTCGAGCTTCATGCTAAAATCCCGGGCGTGACCGAGGCCGATGCGAAGCGCATCATGACGACGGCCCACCAGACCTGCCCCTACTCCAAGGCGCTGCGAGGCGACGCTCCCGTGACTTTGGTGGTCGATTAGAGCATCACAAATCAGATCTCAACTTGTTCCCACAATGACCCACTCAATAAATCCAACCACCATGAAAGACCGGGTCTATAAAATCGTTGAACTCACCGGCACTTCGACCACTTCCATCGAGGATGCCGTGGACAAGGCCATTAAGCGCGCCCAGAAAACCATCAAGAATCTGTGTTGGTTTCAGATGGTCGAAACGCGCGGCAGCATCGAAAAGGGAAAGGTGCAGCACTGGCAGGTGACCATCAAAGTTGGCTTCGCCGTTGACGACTAAACACCATCGAAAGTTTCAACCTCCGTTGATTTAGACCATTATGACCAAAGAACACACGAAAGCAGGAACGGAGATCACTCGTGAACAGATGATTCAGTTGTTGAACGAGGATTTGGCGGGCGAATACCAGGCGATCATTGCCTATACGGTGTACAGCCAGGTGCTGAAGGGCGCCGCGTACACGGACATTGCGCGGGAGTTGGAAGCGCACGCCGGGGAAGAACTGGCCCATGCCATCAAGATTGCCAAGCAGATTGATTATCTGGGTGGCATGCCGTGCGTGACGCCCAAACCGGTTTTCACTTCCAGTGATCCAGTCGCCATGCTCCGCGCTGATTTGGAAAACGAGCGCACCACGGTGGGCCGTTATCGTGAGCGCATCCGCCAAGCCGAGGCGATGGGCGAATTTGCGCTGAGCGAGACGCTGCGGGCGATAATCGTGCAGGAGCAGGAACACGAAATTGATCTGGCTTCGGCGCTGGGCATAGACGTGCCGCTTCCGAAAGAGCCGGTGGAGAAGAAAGTCGGCGCACCCAAGCAATGAACTTGCAAGCCTCAAGGAATGATCCACCGGTATGAAACCACCGTCCAAGAATAACCCGATTCACCATACGCAGAAAATCAAAGCCCGGATGCGTCAACTCATCGAGCATCTGCGCGCCGACGTTGGAAAAGTCACGGAGCCGAAGGCCCAGGCGCTGTTGGAGACTTCAGCGGAAGTGCTTACCGGCCTGGTCAAGGCTTTCGACGATTATGAGAAAAAAGATGAGGCCGCGTGGCGAACTGAACCCGCGACGTCCCGCCTCAAGAAAAGGATCACCCATGCCCCAAGGCGATAAATCCAGTTACACCGCCAAACAGAAACGCCAGGCGGCCCACATCGAAGCCGGCTACGAGAAGAAAGGGTTGACTGCGAAAACCGCAGAAGCGCGAGCCTGGGCGACAGTAAACAAACTCACCGGCGGCGGCAAACTGAGCGGGTCCGGCCGGAAGAAGGCGAATTAGAATTATGGCAGCCTTGAACCCAAAACAGATCAATCTTGACTTGAAAACCATTCCGAATTGGTCGAAGCGCGGGCGCGTCATTTCCCGCACCTTCAAATTTGAAGGCTTTCTGGACAGCATCAATTTTGTCCGCCGCATCGCCACGAAAGCAGAGAAGGCCCAGCACCATCCCGACATGGATATTCGTTGGAACAAGGTGACGTTGGCGCTCACCACGCACGATGAGGGCGGACTCACTGAGAAGGACTTCTCTCTGGCCCGGCAATGCGACGAAGTCTGCTCGAAGTTTTGAGCGCCTTGAAACCCGCAGATCCCGATGCAAGCCCAGAGAGTTTTGAGCGACACAGAACAGCAGAAAGCAATTATGCCCGCCAAAAATGCAACGACCGACCATCCTATCTTAAAGCTGCTCGCGGAACGCTGGAGTCCCTATGGCTTCGCAGACCGTCCCGTGTTGGACACCGACCTCCGTTCGCTGTTCGAAGCGGCGCGCTGGGCGGCGTCTTCCTACAATGAACAGCCTTGGAATTATCTGGTGGCGACCAGGCAATATCCCCCGGAGTACGAACGACTCCTCTCCTGTCTTGTGGAAGGCAACCAGGCGTGGGCCAAAACCGCACCGGTGCTGGTCTTGAGTGTCGTGAGTCTGCAATTCGCGAAGAACAAACAGGACAACCGGGCCGCCGTGCATGACCTGGGTCTGGCCGCCGGGAATCTGGTCGTGGAGGCGACCGCGCGAGGTCTCTCGGTTCATCAGATGATCGGCATACTTCCCGACAAAGCGAGGGAAGCTTACCAGATACCTGAGAATTTCGAGGCATGGACCGCCATGGCCATTGGATACAAAGCCGACCCGGCCACGCTGCCCGAGGCCTTGAGAGAGCGCGACCTGACACCCCGGCAGCGAAAGCGGTTGAGCAAGTTCGTGTTCACGGGCCAATGGGGCCAACCGTCAGCGCTCGTACTGAAACGCGACAACTGACCAATACAAATGGAAAATTCACGCGTGAATCAGAAAAGCAGAATCTCTACGGCGGGGTTTGGAAGATCTGGCCTTGAAACCGTCGGGCCCCCGCTCAAACCCAAACAGACAACGGAGACCGCTGCCGCGAAGGCCAAACCACCGCCGCCCATTCAGCCGGTTTCCGAGCGGTTTCCGGCGTTGGAGGAACAGGAGATTGAGCTCACGTTTCTCGCTCCAGAAGCCAGGGAGGTGAATGTGGCAGGTAATTTCAATGGCTGGCAACCGGAGGCCACGCCGCTGAAGAACACGGGCGCCGGAAGATGGGTTGTCCATTTGCGCCTTAGGTCTGGCCAGTATGAATATCGCTTCGTCGTGGATGGCCGGTGGAGCGAGGGTCCTGAAGCGGTTCAACGCGTGGCCAATCCTTATGGCGGGTTCAATTCTGTTCTTCTGGTGCCACTGGCGGTGCGGACGGACATGTTATAAATGCGAAGATCATCCTCCCGTTGCTGGCGGGGGTGTTATCGGTCGCTTGCGTTCTGACCTGCTGTCAGTCGCCCAAGGATCCGTCTCCGTTCGGGAGTGCCGTTCGAAAGCAGTGTTGACCAGCAGATCCGGCGCGCTGCGTTGAATGTCTGCGAAAGTGGTTGAGAGTTATAATTGAACACAAAATGAACTCGTAAAAAGCATGGGCTGGCCGGGTTGAGTTTCAGGCAATGAGCGCGAACGGAACAAGTCCTCCGCAGGTGCTGGTGCTGGGCGCTGGGTTTGGTGGGCTAACTTTTTGTCAGACTTTCTCGAATCCCGATGTCGAGGTGACGCTGGTGGACCGGCAGAATCATCATCTGTTCCAGCCTCTGCTCTACCAGGTGGCCACCGCTGGGCTCTCCGTGCCGGAAATCGCTCAACCGATCCGATCCATCTTGCGAAACAAGCGCAACGTCACCGTGCGGCTCAGCGATGTCACCGGATTTGACCTGGAACAACGAGAGGTGCGACTCGAAGACGCCATTCTGCGCTACGACTATCTGGTATTAGCTCTCGGCGGCGTCACCAGTTACTTCGGGCATCCGGAATGGGAGCGGTATGCTCGTGGTCTCAAGTCTCTGGATGATGCCTTGAACATCCGGCGTCAGGTTCTGCTGGCATTTGAACGGGCGGAGAACAGTGTCAATGCGACAGAGAGACAACGCCTCATGACCCTTGTCGTGATTGGTGGCGGTCCGACCGGAGTGGAACTGGCGGGTGCACTTGCCGAACTGGCGCGACATGTATTGAAGCGCGATTTCCGCCATATCGATCCCCGTCAAGCTCGAGTGATATTGCTGGAGGCGGGTCCACGTTTGCTACAGCAGTTCTCGCCCCGCTTGTCAGCCAAAGCCGCGGCGCGATTAACAAATCTCGGCGTTGACGTGCGCACGAATGTTCTCGTGGAAAACATCGGGGAGAGCTTCTTGCAGCTGGCCGACTCCACGCGGATTGAGAGTGCCAATATCCTATGGGGAGCCGGTGTGGCTGCGAATCCACTCACCCGGATGCTTGGCGTTGACCTGGATCATGCGGGCCGGGTGCGCGTCAATCCCGATTTGAGTCTGCCGGGGCATCCGGAGGTGTTCGCGATTGGCGATCTGGCGCTGGTTTTGGACAAGGAGGGCCGACCGGTGCCCGCGGTCTCCCCCGCAGCCATGCAAATGGCCCGTCACGTGGCCGGGATTATTCGAAGGGAGTTGCGCGGTGAGCCTGCTCACCGGACTTCGCGGCCGGCATTCAAGTATTGGGACAGGGGAATCATGGCGACCATCGGCCGGTCGGCAGCCGTGGCGCAGATCGGCCGCGTGGAATTTTCGGGCTGGCTTGCCTGGGTCGCCTGGTTGTTGATTCATTTGCTCTTCCTCATCGGGTTCCGAAACAAAGCGGCGGTCTTGCTGCAATGGACCTACTCGTATTTCACCTACAAATGGGGATCACGCATCGTCATTGGAAAGGGCAGCTCGCCCTCCGAAACGCATCCTCTATTGGCAGCCGGCGAAACGGTCAAACAGTGAAATATGACTGCGCCCACCTCAGACTCAACGGTCGCGGCAATCCTCGCTCATGGCAAAGGCATCCTGGCGGCGGATGAAAGTCTTCCGACCATTGAAAAGCGATTCAAAGCACTCAACATTCCGTGCAACGAAGAGAATCGCCGCGCCTATCGCGAGCTGCTGTTCACAACTTCCGAACTGAGCAAATTCATCAGCGGCGCGATCCTGTTTGATGAAACCCTCCGTCAAAAAACCCGGGACGGCGTTCCTCTTTCAGAAGTTCTGGCGAAGCAAGGCATCGTTCCCGGAATCAAAGTGGACAAGGGAACCACCGCTCTCGCCAATTTCGTCGGCGAAAAGATCACTCAAGGCCTGGATAGTCTCCGCGACCGGCTCAACGAGTACAGACAGCTCGGTGCGCGTTTCACCAAATGGCGCGCGGTCATTACGATTGGTGAACACGCTCCCACCCGCGCTTGCATCGATACGAATGCCCGGACGCTGGCCCTTTTCGCGGCGTTGAGCCAGGAAGCCGGTTTGGTGCCGATTGTCGAACCGGAGGTTCTGATGGACGGCGAACACACCATCGCACGCTGCGAAGAAGTCACGGGCGACACGCTGAAAAGTGTGTTCGACGCGCTGTTGGATCAGCGCGTGATCCTCGAGCAAATGCTCCTCAAGACGGGCATGATCTTGTCTGGTGCGGAGTCTCCGCAGCAAGCCGGCGTTGCGGAGGTGGCCGAGGTCACCCTCCGGTGCCTCCGTCGCTTTGTGCCGGCGGCTGTGCCAGGAATTATGTTTCTTTCGGGCGGGCAGAGTGACGAAGCGGCAACGGATCGATTGAACGCTATTTGCCAGACGGGCGGCGTTCCCTGGAAGTTGAGCTTCTCTTTCGGACGCGCGCTTCAATCACCGGCACTCAAAATCTGGAAAGGAATCGCCGGCAATGTTCCGGCGGCCCAAGCGGCGCTGCATCACCGTGCGCAATGCAACGGCTTCGCCGTACAAGGCAAGTATTCTGCACAGATGGAAAAAGGAAACGCTTGAATCACCTTATGGGAAAAGCAGCGACAACAACTCTCAATCCGACGCAGTTGGATCATCTGTCCATTAACACGATTCGTTTTCTGGCGGTGGACGCAGTGCAAAAGGCCAATAGTGGTCACCCGGGTTTGCCACTGGGCGCAGCGCTGATGGCCTACGTGCTATGGAACCGGTATCTCCGGCATAATCCAGCCAATCCGCATTGGTTTAACCGGGACCGGTTCGTCCTGTCTGCGGGTCACGGTTCGATGTTGCTCTACAGCTTGCTGCATCTCACCGGCCATGATCTGCCCCTGGAACAAATCAAACAGTTCCGCCAATGGGGCAGCATCGCGCCCGGCCATCCCGAACGTGGGGTAACGCCGGGAGTCGAGACGACCACCGGGCCGCTCGGCCAGGGATTTGGCAATGGCGTGGGTTTGGCCATCGCCGAAGCGCATCTGGCCGCGCGTTACAATCGGCCCGGCCTTGAGATCATCAATCACTTCACCTACGGGCTGGTCAGCGACGGCGATTTGATGGAGGGCGTAGCTGCCGAAGCAGCAGCACTCGCGGGCCACTTGAAACTCGGCAAGCTGATCTATCTCTACGACAACAATCATATCACCCTCTCCGCCTCGACGCAGGTCACCTTTACTGAGGATCACGCCGGGCGGTTCGCGGCGTGTGGCTGGCATACACAGTCGGTGGAAGACGGCAACGATTTGGAAGCCATTGACCGTGCCATTCGAGCCGCGCGCGAGGAAACCGGACGCCCCTCGCTGATCCTGGTGCGGACGCACCTTGGTTACGGTTCGCCGCACAAGCAGGACACGTTTGAGGCGCACGGCTCGCCGCTGGGCGAGGCCGAGGTAAAGCTGACGAAACAGAATTTGGATTGGCCTGTCGAACCACCGTTTCTCATACCCCCAGAGGTATCGGCGCACTTCCGCCGTGCCTTGGACCGAGGACGCGACGTGGAAGCGGAATGGGACGCGAAGCTCGCTGGTTACGAGAAACAATACCCGGACCTCGCGCGCGAGCTGCGGCAACTCATCAACGGAGAATTGCCGCAGGACTGGGATTCGACGATCCCGCAGTTCGCAGCCGATGCGAAAGGAATGGCGACCCGTGTCGCCGCGGGAAAGGTGATGGAGGCGATTGGTCCGAAACTGCCCAACCTGTTCGGCGGTTCGGCTGATTTGGATCCGTCCACGCACACCGAACTGAAAGGGGCGGGCGATTTTGAGAACCCCGTTATGGCGGTGGGCGATCTGCAGGGTTCGGCCGGGAGCGATTGGAACTACGCGGGCCGCAACCTGCATTACGGTGTCCGCGAGCATGCGATGGGATCAATCGCGAATGGGCTGGCGGCGCATGGTGGCGTCATCCCTTTCACCGCCACGTTTCTGACTTTCTCCGATTACATGCGCCCGGCGATCAGGCTCGCAGCGCTTATGGGAGTGCAGGTGATTTATGTTTTCACGCACGACAGCATTGCCATGGGCGAAGATGGCCCGACCCACCAGCCGGTGGAGCAACTGGCGAGTTTGCGGGCGATTCCCCGGCTGATGGTCATTCGTCCCTGCGATGCCAACGAGACGGCAGTGGCATGGCGTATCGCGATTGAAACGCGAGACCGTCCGGTGGCTCTGGTCCTGACGCGTCAAAACGTGCCGACGCTCGACCGGAAGCAATTTGGCGCAGCCGAGGGTCTTCGCCGCGGGGCCTACATTCTGGCTGACGCGCCTCAGGGCAAGCCGCAATTAATTCTCATCGCGAGCGGATCGGAAGTCGGCCTGATCGTCGCTGCACGACAGAAGTTGCAGGAACAGAAGATTTCAGTGCGCTTGGTTTCGATGCCGAGCTGGGAATTATTCGACGCCCAGTCTCAAGAATATCGCGATTCCGTGTTACCGCCGTCGGTTCACGCACGGCTCGCGGTCGAGGCGGGCGTCTCCCAAGGCTGGCACCGCTATGTGGGTGATTACGGAGATGTTATCAGCGTGGAGCGCTTTGGTGCGTCGGCTCCCGGTCCGGTCGTGATGCGCGAGTACGGCTTCACGGTCGAGAACGTCTGCAAACGAGCGCTGGATTTGTCACCGCCAGAAAACTCAGCAACAAAGGAAAAGTGAAAGAAATGAAACGCTTCAAATACCTGATCATCGGTGGCGGAATGACCGCTGCCTCCGCCGTGGGTGGCATCCGCGAGGTGGATTCAACTGGCGGTATCGCTTTGATCAGCGCGGAGTCGGACGCTCCGTATGACCGTCCTCCGCTCTCGAAGAAACTCTGGAAGGGCGAACCTCTCAGCACAATTTGGCGGAAGACCAAAGGCAAGAAGGCGGAGATCCTTCTTGGACGAGTTATCAAAAAGCTCGATCCCAAGCAGAAACGCGTTGTTGATGACAAGGGGGACGTTTTCACCTACACAAAACTGCTCTTGGCCACTGGCGGCAGGCCGAGACTGCTGCCCTTCGGCGACGACAAAATCATTTATTTCCGCACCTTGTCGGATTACCGACGTCTTCGCGTCCTCACCAAGGAGGGCCGGCGGTTTGCCGTGATCGGGGGCGGTTTTATCGGTTCGGAAATTGCCGCGGCCCTGGCGATGAATGGGAAAGAAGTGGTGATGATCTTCCCCGGCAAGAGCATTTGCGACCGCATTTTCCCTCGGTCCCTCGCTCAATTCGTGTCCAGTTTCTACCAGCGAAAAGGGGTCGAGCTTCTGCCTGGCACAAAGGTCTCTGGTTTGGAAACACGAGACAACCAGACCATCTTGCTGACGCGCGGCAAGCGAGAAATCGTGGTCGATGGCGTAGTGGCCGGGGTCGGAATCGTGCCGAACGTTGAACTCGCACAATCGGCGAAGCTTAAGGTGGAAGACGGAATCGTCGTGGACCAATTCCTGTGCACCAGCCATCCTGACATTTATGCCGCAGGAGACGTGGCCGCCTTCTACAACCTGCCGCTAGGAAAGCGCCTGCGCGTCGAACACGAGGACAACGCCAACACCATGGGCCGGCTGGCCGGTCGGAATATGGCCGGCAGGTCCGAGCCTTATCACCACCTGCCATCCTTTTACTCCGACATGTTCGAGTTGGGGTACGAAGCCGTCGGTGAATTAGACGCACGCTCGGAGACATTTGCTGATTGGAAGCGGCCCAATAAAGAAGGTGTTATTTACTACCTACGGAACCGTCGCGTGCGTGGGGTGCTGTTGTGGAATGTCTGGGGACAGGTTGACGCCGCGCGTGATTTGATCACCGAACCCGGGCCGTTCACGCCCAAGAATCTCAAAGGACGGCTGAAGTAGAACGAGACAGCTATGCGCCGCAACGAGTTGTTTCTGGAGCCGGTATCGCCCTTCCGTCTGGATCTGACGGTCTGGACGTTGCGTCGCCGCCCTGAAAACGTGGTGGATCGTTGGGATGGCCAGACTTACCGCCGTGTGCTGCCTTTGCTTGGTGGTCCAGTGGAAATCTCCGTCACCCAGGTTGAGCCACCCGAAATGCCGCGGCTCCGGGTCTCAGTGGACGGGCAACCGCTCCACTCCGGCTTAAAAGCCGCTGTGACGTCAGCTCTGGAACGACTGCTTGGCCTGCGGATCGATTTGGCGGGGTTTTACCGGTTGGCTGCACGCGAAAAACAACTGGGACAATTGGCCCATCGCTTTCGGGGCATGAAGCCACCGCGGTATGCGACGGTCTTCGAAAGCGCAATCGTAGGGGTGGCAAGCCAACAAGTATCACGAACGGTGAGTATTCTCGTTCTGAACCGCTTGACTGCCGGCTACGGCACTGAGTTCCGCAACCAAGGCGCGACGGCTCATGCTTTTCCGCGTCCGGAGGATGTGGCGGGGCTGGTTCCGGGCGAACTGCGGCCACTTGGATTCAGCCGACAGAAAGAACGCGCGATAACTGAGCTTGCCCAATCGGTCGCCGGGGGCGGGCTGGAGATGGAAGGGCTGGCGCAGTTGCCCGACGAAGAGGCCATCGAGCGCCTTTGCAGCTTGCGAGGCGTGGGACGCTGGACGGCTGAGTATGTCTTGTTGCGCGGGTTTGGACGAACTCACATTTTTCCGGGCGATGACGTGGGCGCGCGCAATAATCTAAAGCGTTGGTTACATCTTGAAAAGCCACTCGATTATGAGGCCGTTCGCCGCACTCTTGAACACTGGCACCCGTATGCCGGATTGATTTATTTTCACATGCTGCTGGGCCCGCTTGCGGAGGCGGGATTCCTACAAACAGGACCACCGCAGCCGCGGGCGGCCCGCGCCAACCACGCCGATGTAAAACCAAAACATAAACAAGGGATCATAACGATGAAACACGAATTCAAATTGGGAGATCATGTCGAGTGGAACTCGGAAGCCGGCCGGGTCCGAGGGACGATCAAGAAAAAGGTCACCTCCGCCATCAAGTTCAAGACGTACACGGTTCGCGCCT
The DNA here is from genome assembly GCA_038249465.1 of Limisphaerales bacterium. Taxonomy (GTDB): domain Bacteria; phylum Verrucomicrobiota; class Verrucomicrobiia; order Limisphaerales; family JBBRWD01; genus JBBRWD01. The sequence goes on from JBBRWD010000078.1 coordinate 11,125, forward strand.
CGAAGGAAGAACCGCAGTTCTTGATCAAGAGCGACAAAACGGATCATATGGCCATGCACAAAGGCGCGGCCCTCAAAAAGATCACCAAGAAATGAAAGCCACACAAGCACTTCACGACTATGAAACAACCAGATATCAATATTCTAGCGGATCACTATTCGGCGATTCTCCAGGAACTCGGCGCGGATCTTAATTCCGACGGGATGCGAGAGACGCCCATGCGAGCAGCCAAAGCTCTGGTCGAAATGACGGAAGGCTCCCGAATGGATACGGATACCCTGACCAAGATGTTCAAAGCTGAGTGCCAAAAAGCCATTTGCCACGATATGGTAATCGTGGAGGGAATACACGAGGTGGGTCTGTGCGAGCACCATTTGTTGCCGATTATTATGAGAATATCCATTGGATACGTTCCGGACACTAAGATACTCGGGCTGTCCAAGCTGGCACGCATCGCGGGGCACTTCGCGCACCGATTGCAGAATCAGGAGCGGACAGCCCACTTAATTGCCGAATTTGTAGAGAAAACCGTGGAACCGCTGGGCGTGGCCGTTCTGATTGACGGTCAACACATGTGTGCGATGGCGCGCGGCGTCCGTGACACGCATTCGACCATGAAAGTGGACGTGATGCATGGCGTTTTCCAAACCGATCCCAGTGTGCGCACCGAGCTCTTAATGAGGCTGGCCCCGCGATAACGACAGCGGCTGCCGATGTCGGGCGCCCCTCCTCCATCCTGACTGATGACCGAGAACACAAAAGACTCAGCGATGATTATCGGTGAGGTGGCCTCTTCCGGGGTGGCCCGCGGACTGGCGTTTGTGTGCGCCTGCGCCGAAGACACCATCGTGCCCCGACGCACGATCGACGCCAGCGAAGCGCCGCAAGAGATGGACCGATTAGATGCCGCGATTTCTGCCGTGGAACAGGACCTTTTGAAGTTGCAGCAAGCAGTCCTGCGAGACATCGGGAAGTCGGAAGCTGGTATTATGGAGGCGCAGATCCTTCTGTTGCACGACCCCACGTTACGGGAAGAAGTCAGCACCCGTTGTGTGACCGCGAAACTCAACGTGGAAGCCGCCGTGGACGAAGCCATCGAGAAGCTGACGTCCATGTTTGTTCGCCTGGAAGACCCCTACTTCCGCGACCGGGCGGCGGACTTGCGGGATATCGGGAAACGGCTGCTCGACGTTCTGGTCAAAGGCCAGCGACCGGGAATTCCCATCGTTCCTGACGGAGGTATCCTTGTCACCACCGAGTTGTTGCCCTCCGTCATAGCACAGTTAGACGGCCAGACGCTTCGCGGATTGGTGGCCGAAAAGGGCGGGCAAACTGCCCATGCCACGATCCTCGCGCGTGCGCGGGGCATCCCGTTGTTGATTCACGTCCCAGACGCCACGACGAGAATCCGGTCGGGCGATCAACTCATCGTGGATGGTTTGGCGGGCCGGGTGTTCATCAACCCAACGCCGGCGATTCTGCGCGAATACGACCGGCTAGAAGCAGATTTGCGCGTCCATCAAACCGCCCTGAAAGGTTTGATCGATTTACCGGCGGTGACCACCGATGGCGTCCTGATCAAGCTCTGCGCTAACATTGGCAAATCAGCCGACGCGGTGACAGCCGTAACATTGAACGCTGACGGCGTGGGGCTGTACCGGACCGAATTTGTCTTTCTCGTCCAGGATCATTTTCCCTCGGAGGAAGAGCAGTACCGGATGTATCGCACAACAGCGGACCGTCTGAAGCCACGCGAAGTAGTGATCCGGGTATTGGACATCGGCAGCGACAAACTGCTGCCGTACTTTCCGCTGCCTCGCGAAGCCAATCCGTCATTGGGGCGCCGGGGCATCCGGCTGCTGCTGGCGCATCCCGAGGTGCTGCGCCCGCAACTGCGCGCCATTCTGCGTCTAAGCGCGACTCATCCCGTTTCAATTCTCTTGCCCATGGTCGGTGGCGTGGAAGATCTCCACGCGGCCAAGGCGGCCATTGAGAGCGTGAAGGCGAGTTTGGAAGCCGAACACCAGCCGTTCAACGCTCATGTTCCGGTGGGCGCAATGATCGAGACCCCGGCCGCAGCCATTATGACCGGGCGGCTGGCGCGGGAAGTCGATTTCTTCAGCGTCGGTAGCAACGATCTGCTCCAGTACCTGTTGGCCGCCGATCGGACGAGCAGTGAGATGTCGCCGTATTATGAGCCGCTGCACCCGGCGATGCTGGAAGTCCTCTCGTCGGTGGCGTCTGCGGCGAAGGCGGCGGGCAAAACCGTTTCCATTTGTGGGGAGATGGCCGGCAATCCGATGTATACGGTGCTGTTGGTCGGGCTCGGATTTCGAAGTCTCAGCGTCAGCCCCGGCGAGCTCCTGGAGATCAAGAACGTGATTCGTTCAACCAGCCTGCAACAGGCGGATCATCTGGCCAGACAGATTCTGCAATTGGCTACGATTCAGGAGATCAAGAATTGCCTCCGCGATGCGAAAGCGCAGGCGCAATGACGATCAGGGCGCAACCGACAAATGGGAGAACATTCATGAAACGGCCAATCAACACCCGACGAAGAAAGGCTGAAATAGAAGCTCTGCCGACGGTGTTGACGATTGGCCATTCCACGCGCGCGATCGAGGAATTCATCCGTCTGCTTCAGGCTCACGCCGTAACTTGCGTGGTGGACGTGCGCACGGTGCCGCGTTCGCGGGCCAATCCTCAGTTCAATCGCGAGACCCTGCCGGCTTCGCTGAAGACTGCGGGCATTGGCTACCTGCACATGGCTGGACTCGGTGGTTTGCGTCACACGACGCGCGATTCACTCAACACGGGCTGGAGAAACGCCTCTTTTCGTGGCTACGCCGACTACATGCAAACGCCAGAGTTTGGGAAAGCCCTGGACGAGTTGATTCAATTGGCGAATCGGGACCGGATCGCCTTGATGTGCGCCGAAGCGGTGCCGTGGCGGTGTCATCGCTCGCTCATCGCCGATGCGTTGTTGGTTCGCGGAATCCAGACGGAGGACATCATGAGTGCCACCCGCCGCCAGGTCCATGTCCTCACACCCTTTGCCAAAGTGCGAGGTTTCCAGATCACTTATCCATCTGAAGCTTCCTCGATCGTTCCCGACCAGCCGTCGGACAAGAGCTCTCCGCAACGGGTCACCAAGACCACCAAGAGAGCCAGCGAACATGCCAACGTTTAATCACGCACATCGCGCGATCCACTTTCCAGCGGAGCGCTCGCTTCATGTCTGGATGAGCCGCTCAACCATTGCTTTGATTTGCGTCGTCGTTGCCATTCCGATTCTTCTGGCTTGGCTGCAATATCTGACTTTCGGTCTGGCTCCTGAACCATCGAATTATGCAATTGATCCTCGTCTGCCACCCAATCCGCACGGATTCCCGGCGTGGCTGCGGCTCACCCATTTGTTCAACTTTTTCTTTCTGCTGATGCTGGCCCGTAGCGGACTGTCGATCCTGGCAGATCACCCGCGCCTGTATTGGAACCGCGATTGCACGCCAGGCAGCGAGTGGATTCGTTTCACGCCGCTCGCAGTTCCCACAGACCGTCTCTGGACGGCCAAGGACGACGCCCGTTACATCTCACCGCTTTTGGCGTTGCCCGGATACCGGCACACCGTCGGGATGGCGAGGTCGTGGCACTTCCTCAGTCTCTGTGGCTTCTTGCTCAATGGATTCCTTTTTGTGGTTTTGTTGTTTTGCACCGATCAGTGGCAGCGCCTCGTCCCGACCTCTTGGGAAATCGTTCCACAAGCATGGAATACGTTCGCTCATTATGTCACCTTCCACATGCCGGTCGAGCCGAACGGTTTTTATCATTACAACCCGCTGCAACAACTCTCTTATTTCGGGGTCATTTTTGTCATGGTCCCGCTTTCGATGCTGACCGGCATGGCCATGTCCCCGGCTCTCGACAACCGCTTCCCCTGGTTTCCGAAACTGTTTGGCGGACGGCAGGCAGCCCGGTCTGTGCATTTTATCCTGCTGGTCGGATACCTCAGTTTCCTCGTCATGCACGTCAGCCTGGTTGTCGCCACTGGATTTGTTCGGAACATGAACCACATCGTCATGGGGTTGGACGATCAAAATCCAATCGGCCTGACCATCGGGCTGACAGCGATCGCAACCGTGGTGGCTTCCTGGGCGATGGCCCACTTCATTGCCTGGAGATTTCCGCGCAAAGTGCAGCACCTGCACCGATTTCTCGCCGTGCCCTTTCTGAATGTGCTCAACCGTTTTCATCCGAAAGAGCGCTACACCCGGGACGACATTTCGCCTTTCTTCTGGCCGAACGGAAAACTTCCCGTCAGTGACGAATGGAAACGCCTCGCCGAAGGTGGATTCAGAGATTTCCGACTGAAAATCGCCGGTTTGGTGGAGCATCCACTCAGTTTGTCTCTGGCAGACCTCAAAGCCCTCGACCGCAAGGAACACATCAGTCTCCACCATTGCATCCAGGGCTGGTCAGGCATTGCCCATTGGGCGGGCGTGCCGATGAGCAAGATAATCGAACTCGTGAAGCCCAAGCCGGAAGCCAAAGTCGTCGCTTTCTTCTCTTTCGGCGAAGGCCTTTACGGCGGGGTTTATTATGACACGCAGACTTTGGACAACGTCCTGAAGTCGGAATGTATCCTGGCATATGAGATGAACTACCAGCCATTGACAGAAGTCTATGGAGCTCCTCTGAGGCTTCGTGTGGAAAATCAGCTGGGCTACAAAATGGTCAAATGGATCGCATCGATCGAGTTTGTTGAAAGCGAAAAAGTGCTCGGCAAGGGACAAGGCGGCAAGAATGAAGACGACGAATATTTCGATCTACTACCCAATATATAAAACCCACGAATAGGAGAACTAAATGAAAGAACTGCCTCAATCAAAACCCACCGGACTTGGCGCCGAAGTCGCGATGCCCGCCGGGTTGGTGAACTACCAGGACGGCTCCATTGTCAGCCGCGAAATCGTAAAGAAGCCGACCGGCACGGTGACAGTCTTCGCCTTTGACGAAGGACAAGGCTTGAGCGAGCACACGGCCCCGTTCGATGCGCTCGTGCATGTCCTCGAAGGTGAGGCAGAGATCACCATCGCCGGCAAGCCGCATCAAGTGCATGGCGGCGAGATGATCCTCATGCCCGCACATCAGCCGCACGCCCTCAAGGCGCTGAAGCGTTACAAGATGATTCTAACCATGATTCGGTCGTAAACCTGAAACAGAAAATGCAGCTATGCAACCAAACGACAAACTTTCTCCCTGGTGGCGACACGCGGTCATTCTCACGATGGTCGTCGGCTTCACGATCCTGATCTGGCTGGCCTTGCGCAGCTTCAAGGACGCTCCGCCGATTCCGAACCAAGTCGTCACCATTGCAGGCGAAACGGTCTTCACGAAGAATGACGTGATCGCTGGACAGCAGGTGTTCCTCAAACACGCGCTCATGGAAAACGGCACGATCTGGGGCCATGGCGCTTATCTCGGCCCGGACTTCTCCGCGGAATACCTCCACACCCTCACGACCGACGCGCAGGAATGGTTCGCCACGAACCACCGCCAGCGCGCCTGGAGCACGCTCTCCGCCTCCGAGCAGGACGCGGTGAAGGCGGAAGTGGTGCAATTGCTGGAGCAGAACCGCTACGACGCGAAGTCTGGCATCCTCACGTTCACGGAAGCCGAACGGCTCTCGTTCCACAAGCAAATCGCGAAATGGGCTGCCTACTTTTCACAGCCCGCTGCGAACGCCGGCCTACCCGCCAAATACATCACCGACGTGACCGAACTGCGCCAACTCACCGCGTTTTTTGCCTGGACAGCTTGGGCCTCCGCCACGCACCGGCCGGGCAAGGACTACTCCTACACGAACAACTTCCCCTACGACCCAGCCGCCGGGAACAAACTGAGCACCGACGCAATTCTCTGGAGCGCGTTGAGCCTGATATCACTGCTGGGCGGAACGGCGCTCGTGTTGTTCGCGTTCGGCAAGTTTGATTATCTCGGCTGGAAAAGCCGCAGCGAGCGTGTGCTCCCACCGGTTTCCGTGGGCCACGCCACTGCCAGCCAGCGGGCCACGCTCAAGTATTTCGCCATCGTAGCACTGTTGTTCCTGGTGCAGGCGCTGGTGGGCGCCGCGACGGCGCATTACCGCGCTGAACCGGGCGGCTTCTACGGCTTTGACCTGCCGCGTTGGCTGCCGAGTCACATCCTGCGGACGTGGCATTTGCAACTGGCCATTTTCTGGATCGCCACAGCCTACGTCGCGGGCGGACTGTTTCTGGCAGCGTCGCTGGGAACCGAACCGAAAGGCCAGGTCAAAGGCATCAACGTCCTCTTCGGCGCATTGCTCTTCGTAGTGCTGGGCAGCTTGCTCGGTGAACTTCTCGGCATCAACCAGGCCCTTGGCAAACTCTGGTTTTGGTTCGGCCATCAAGGCTGGGAGTACCTGGACTTGGGCCGGGCGTGGCAAGTATTGCTGGCGGTGGGGTTGGTGCTGTGGCTTTTTCTGCTGTTCCGCGCCCTTTCAGCGGTGCGCAAAGACCCGGAGAAGGGCGAGGTGTCATCGCTGTTCCTCTATGCCGCCGTGGGCATCCCCTTGTTCTATCTGCCCGCGATGTTCTTCACCAGCACCACGAACTTCACCGTGGTTGATATGTGGCGATTTTGGATTATCCACTTGTGGGTGGAAGGATTCTTCGAACTTTTTGTGACCGTCATGGTCGCTATTATGTTCTTCAAAATGGGCTTGGTCTCGTCCGTAACGGCTGCGCGCGTGGTGTATCTCGACGCCATTCTCTACCTTGGCAGCGGCATTGTCGGCACCGGCCATCACTGGTATTGGACCGGGCAATCCCAAATCACGATGGCGCTGGCCGCGATGTTCTCGGCCATGGAGGTTGTGCCACTCACCCTGCTGACACTCGACGCCTGGGACTTCATCAAACTCACGCGAAGCCAAAGCGAGCCTTCCGGTCAAGACCTTGCCGCCGCCCACAAATGGACGTTCTATTTTCTCATGGCGGTCGGGTTCTGGAACTTTCTCGGCGCGGGCGTCTTTGGATTCCTGATCAATCTGCCCGTCGTCAGCTATTTTGAAGTTGGCACGCTGCTCACCACCAACCATGGCCACGCCGCCATGATGGGCGTGTTCGGCATGCTGGCGATGGCGTTGATGGTCTTCGCGTTTCGGCAAGCCTTGCCAAATGCCGCGTGGAGCCGTGTCGAGAAGTACGTTCGGGTTTCCTTTTGGGGATTGAACGTCGGTCTGGCCCTGATGGTCATCTTGAACCTCTTCCCTGGTGGCATCGTGCAATTGCGGGACGTGCTGGAGAACGGCTACTGGCACGCGCGCAGCCTGGACTTCATCGGACAGCCGCTGATGCGGACATTGGAATGGCTGCGGCTGCCGGGCGATACCGTCTTCATCCTGGCTGGCGTCGTCCCCGCGCTACTGGCTGCGGCCACGGCTTGGCGATTTAGAAATAACGCAGCAGACATCACCGCTGGCAGCAAATAGAGCGATTCCATAAAACATGTAGCCCATCCCCGATTGACAAACACTGTCCAGAAAGGAGCCGGAATGGCAAGGACGCTACATAATTACTGGAAACGCTCTAACTTCGGAAAAAGCTAGTGTGCCGGTTGCTGCCGCCGGGAAGAGCACGACCTCCCAATATTCTGCTCCACTCAGGAACAAAGGGGGCCAGATCCACCAGGCGTGCCGGCGGCATTGCCGCAGGCGGAGGATGCCGATGTCTTTCTCTTCTCGTGGGACTATTCTTGTGGCCCTACCGGCGACTCTCCTGACATTTTATCGGGTATTAGGGAGTCGCCGCTTCTTCGCGACGCGTTTTGGTCATTCTCCAGCGGCGCCACCAGAATGAACCGGCTGCCCTTCCCCGGCGCGCTCTCCACATCCAATCGTCCGCCGAGTAATTCGAGCCGTTCCCGCAAACTGAACAGGCCGAAGCCGCCCCTCATCCCTTGCTTGGCCCGCAGTCGCGCGGGATCGAAGCCAGCCCCGCGGTCGCTGACCACGATCTTGATCTGGTTGTCAGGGAGGCGGCTCACCCGCACCCGGGCTTTTTGGACACGCCCATGCTTGACGACGTTGAAGAGGAGCTCGCGCACGGCCTGAAAGAGCACACCCCGAAGTTCCTCCTTTTCCGCGCCGGCCTGATCATCCGCCACCACCCTCACAGCCAGGCCGTGGGTTTCGCGGAACCATCGGCCCAGCCACTTCAGCGCGGCGGCCAGGCCGGCTTGATGCAGGATCGGCGGGCTGAGTTCCAAGGTCAGCGAGCGGGAGGTTTTCAGGCAGAGGGAAAGCAGATCATCCACCTCCTTGGTGACCCGGGCGAAACCTGCGGCCCTGCTTTCAAATTGCAAACACTCCAGCCGGTATCGGGCGCCGACCAGCAACTGCTGGAAATCATCGTGGAGGACCTGGGCAAGGCGCCGGCGCTCGCGCTGCTCCGCTTGCGCCAGTTCCGCCGCCAGCGCGCGGAGTTGAGTGGTCCGTTCTTCGAGGCTCCTTCGTGCGTGGTCTCGATCGGCTTGCACGCGTAGCGCCGTGATGCCAAAGGAGAGATCGTCCGCCAGTTCGGAAAGCTGCCTCACCTGGGTGGGGTCGAAGGCGCGCGGTTGCGGGGCGTAGATGGTCAGCGCTCCGAAGGCATGCCCGCCCGCATTGAGCGGCAGGGCAATGGAAGACCGAAAGCCATGCTGGACCGCGGGTTTGCGCCACGCGGCCAGCTTCGGATCGGAGAGGAAGTCTTCTCCCAGGCACACCTTCCCCGTGCGGATGGCTGTGCCGGTGGGACCCCGGCCAAACTTGTTGTCCGCCCAGGTGATCCGGATCGTGTCCAGGTAGCCCTCGTCAAAACCGACGGACGCGACGGGACGGACTGTCCGGCGCTTGTCCTGCTCGGCAAATCCCACCCAGACCATCCGGTAGCCGCCGACCTCGTTGATGATGCGGCAGATTTCCTGAATGAGTGCCCGTTCATCGGAGGTGCGGACGAGCGCCTCGTTGCACTCCGAGATCATGCGGAGCATCTGGTTGGACAGAGTCAACTCGCGGGTGCGATCTGCCACGCGCCGCTCCAGTTGCTCATTGTTCATCTGTAATTGTTCGGTCAGCGTCGAGAGTTCCTCGCTGGTGACTTGGAGTTCCTCATTGGTGGTGCGGAGTTCCTCATTGGTGGTGCGGAGTTCCTCAATGGTCACGTGGAGCTCTGCGTTCGCCCGTGCCAGGGCCGCCTCGCTCTCACGCAGCTTCAGCTCCGCCTGGTGCTTGTAGAGCGCCATCTCGATGTGGGCCAGCAGGTCCGGTTCCTCGAACGGCTTGAGGATGTAGCCAAACGGCTCGGTAAGTTTGGCCCGCTCCAGCGTCGCGCGATCCGAGTGGGCGGTGAGGTAGATCACCGGCAGGTCGCACTCACGGCGAATCTGCTCCGCCGCCTCCACGCCGTCCATGCGCCCCTCCAGGCGGATGTCCATCAGCACCAGGTCGGGCCGCCGGGTCCGCGCCAGCACCACCGCTTCCTCTCCGCTGGCGGTGGCGCCGCGGATCGCGTAACCCAGTTGCTCCAGCTTGTTGGCGAGGTCCGCGGCGACGATGGCCTCGTCCTCCACGATGAGAATGCTGGCTTTAGTCATGAGTCGCTGTGGTGGATGTCTCTGCTCGTGGGTGGGCGAATTCAATCACGAACTCGGTCCCGGCGCCAGTCACTGCTTGCACCGTCCCGTGTAACTGCCCGGCCAGCATCTGCACCAACCGCAGGCCAAGGGAGGGCGACTCCCGCCAGTCCAGCTCCGCCGGCAGACCCACGCCGTTGTCGCGCACGCGCAGGCTCACGCGTCCCTCCGCGCTGGTGTGCAAGGCCACCGTGACTTCCCCCTCGGCACGGCCGGCGAAGGCGTGCTTGAGGGCGTTCACGGCCAGTTCATTCAGGATCAGGCCACACGGCACCGCCTTCTCCACGGAGAGCGACACGGGTTGCAGGTCCAGCGTGAGCCGGATGCGGGCCGTGCCGCTGCCGTGCGCCCGCCAGAGATAGGTCAGCAGGCTGCGCGCGTAATCGCTGAACTCCACGCGGGCCAGGTTCTCGGACTGGTAAAGCTTCTCGTGGACCAGCGCCATGGAGCGCACCCGGTCGCGCACCTCCCGGAACTGCCCGCGCAAGGCCGGGTCGAGGGTGGCCGCCTGGAGATCCACCAGGCTGGAGATGACCTGCAGGTTGTTCTTCACCCGGTGATGAATCTCCTTGAGCATGACTTCCTTCTCCTGCAACGAATGCTTCAAACGTTCTTCCGCCTGCTTGCGCGCGGTGATGTCCACGGTCACGGCGACGCCGCCGGTCACGTTGCCTTGCGCATCGCGAATGGGCGCACCGGACGCTTCGGTGAACCAGCGCCTGCCATCCGGCAAGTGGACCTCCAGTTCCATCGGCGGAATCTCGCGCTGCTCGGCCACCGCCCGTTGCAGCGGCAAGTCCGCCTCGGTGATCTCGCGTCCGTGGACGAAGTAACGGATTCGCCGGCCCGGCGCGTCGGAATGCGGCGCGGAGGCGGACAGGTTGTCTATCGGCCCCACCGCGAATTGCGCCAGCACCGCCGAGTTGCCGCTGACGTGTCGGCAGTTGGCGTCATTGGAAAAGCTGACGCCCACCGGCAGCGCTTTCATCAGCGCCGTCAACCGCTGGTTCGTCTTGGAGATTTCCTCTTCCGCCCGCTTGCGCTCGGTGATGTCGCGGACAATTTTCGAAGCCCCGATAATCGCGCCCGCGGCGTTGCGAATGGGCGAGATGGTCAGGGAGACGGGGATACGGCGCCCGTCCTTGGTCAGCCGCACGGTTTCGTAGTGGGCGATGGACTCGCCGCGTTGCACTCGTTCCAGAAAGGTTGCCTCTTCGGCCTGGAGCTCGGACGGAATGATCCTGCCGTTGGGCTGGCCGATCATCTCGTCGGGACGATAGCCATAAATGTGCTGGGCGCCGGCATTCCAGCTCGTCACCGTGCCGTCGAGGTCCCTGCTGATGATCGCGTCCTCGGAAGACTCGATGATGGCGGCAAGAATGGCGTGTTTCTCCTCCGCCTGTCTCAAGCGCACCAGGGCCACGTCCTCCGTGCCGACGATCGCGTCCACCTCGTGATCACGCAGGGCCTGAATGATCCCTTCGGCGTGGGCCAGTTGCGCCTCCAATTCCTGGATGCGTTCGCGCTGGTTCATGCCACGGCGGAGGGCAGCCGCAAGGCGGCCAGCACTTTGTGGGTGTCGGTGAGGGTTCCGAAGATGGTGACGCGCGTGCCCGCCGAATCCACGACCAGCGCCGGCGTGACCAGCACATTGAGCGCGAGGGCCGTCTTGAAATCCTGGAGCACGTCCACGATTTCCAGTTCGCAGTTGTCTTTCAGAACACCCGTGATGAGCTGCGCCAGGTTCCTGCGGGCCAACTCCGAGTTGGGCTCATTGCCAGCGACGAACAGTCGCAGGCGGTGGCGCGCCGCTTTCTTCGCGGGGGCGGCCGCCTTCGCTCCTTTGGTTTTCGGTTTCACGCGAGCCTCCTTTCGGGCAAGCCGGCGTCGCCGTTCTCCAGGATTTCGATGCCGTGGCCGGTGATGCGGAAGCGATGATACTGGTGAGAATGATTCGACCCGCGCGCTTTCATCACCAGCAGGGCGCGGTGCATGGTTCGCTCCTGCTCTTCGAAACGAAGCAGCAGCACCGCATCCACGAGCGACGAGAACCCGATGCCCGTGATCTCCTGCTGCTCCTGCAGGCCCGCCGTCTGATTCACGAGGAGGCAGGTGATGCCGCGCTGCTTGCACATATTGACCAGCCGCGTCAGGTAATCGAAGGCCGTCTGCTCCGACCCCATGCGGCGGCAGGCCGAAATGGCGTCGAGGACCAGATGGTCGGGAGCGAACTCGGCGATGGTTTGGCAGGCCCGGAGCAAATGTTCCTCGGCGCCCACGGCTTCCGGCAGCACGGACTGGATCTGGAGCTTCCTGGCGCGCAGCGCGGGGCGCAGGTCCAGGCCCGGGCTGAGCATGCAGCCCACCAGCGCGGACTCGGATTCCTCAAAGCTGAGGTAAAGGACCTTCTCGCCCCGGGCGCAAGCCGCCCGCGCGAAGCTGGCCGCCAGCGTGGTCTTGCCCGTGCCGCTCGTGCCCGCTACCAGGATGCAGGCCGCGCGCAGAAAGCCGCCGCCCAGCAACTCATCCAGCCGGGACTGACCCGAGGAAAACCGACCCCCCAGCGGCTGGTGGGCCAGCTCGACCTTCGAGATCGGCACGAACGACGTTCCGCCGGGGCCGATGAGGTAAGGATACTCGTTGCGACCGAAACCGGAGCCGCGATACTTGATCACGCGCAAGCGCCGCGTCGTCACTTGCCCCGTCACGCGCTGGTCCAGGCGGAGCACGCAGTCGGCCATGAAATCCAGGAAACCATGCCGGAGGGAAGGCTCGGTTTCTTCCCCCAACTTGACCGTCAGGATGGCGGTCAACTGGTGCTCGTCCAACCATTCGTGGAGCGCGTAGATTTCATTGCGTTCGCGCTTGGGGTCGTCGAAGACGCGGGTCAGCACATCCACCGCGTCGATGACAATTCGCCTGGCGCGCAGGGCGCGGACTTGTCCGTGCAGGATGGCCAGGAAGCCCTTCAAGGAGAAATCCCCGGAGACCACGGCTTCGGCGGGGAGGCGCGGATCGAGCAGGACCAGTTTGCCGGCCTTCTCCAGCGCGGCCAGGTCCCACCCCAACGCCAGCGCGTTCTGGCGCACCGCCGCCGCCCGCTCTTCGAGGGAAACGAAGAGACCGGGCTGGCCCGCCCGCGCGCCGCGATACAGGAACTCCAGCCCCAGGACCGTCTTCCCGGAGCCGGGACCGCCGCCCGCCAGCGTGGTGCGGCCGTTGGGCAGGCCGCCTTCCAGGATTTCGTCCAAGCCGCAGATGCCGGTGGATACTTTGGGGATGGGCGTCGCTTTGATGGAGGCTGCCACTGGTCCAAGAATGAGTGCTCGCTTCTTCATATTCAAGTGTGACGGCGGAGTTCAACAGCAGGCTGGACCATATTGCGAGATCAAACCGAGCCGATGGCGGCGTGAGAATCGGCGCGGAATGTGATTGGAGATTCCAAAGCGGTGCGCTAGAAGACGGCTCAATATTCCCGGCTCAAGAGTTGGAGACAATCGTTATGACCACCGGCATGAAGAAGAGAGATGCAGCGAAAACTGGCAAAAAGCTCGTCAGCGCCACGAGACCGTTCCAGAAGAAGGCGGCCAGGGTTCCGGCAGTGGAGGCCAGCGTCAAGAGGACCGGCATCATGGTCGTTGATGATCATCCCATCGTGCGCGAGGGCTTGGTGCGGGTGATTGATCAGTCATCCGATCTCTATGTGTGTGGCCAGGCTGAAAATATCGCCCAAGCCTTGGATCTCCTGGAGAAGTCCAGGCCCGGCCTGGCGGTGGTGGACATCGCGCTCGGCAGTCAGAACGGACTTGAACTCATCAAGGATATCAAGGTGCGGCACCCCGGCCTGCCGGTGCTGGTCCACTCCATGTTTGACGAAGCCATGTACGCCGGACGCTGCCTGCGGGCCGGCGCCAGAGGTTATGTCATGAAACAGGAACCTCCCTCCCGGTTGCTCAGCGCCATGCGGCAGGTGCTGCGCGGAGAAGTCAGTCTGAGTGACGCGATGACCAAACAGGTGCTGTCCCAGCTTTCTGGTGCCAGAGGCAACAAGGGGGAATCGCCCGAGGAACGGCTCAGCGACCGTGAATTCGAGGTTTTTGAATTGTTGGGCCGGGGCCACCACACCAAGGAGATCGCCCAGAAGTTGCATCTCAGCGCCAAGACGGTCCAAACCCACCGTGAGCACATCAAGGAGAAGCTGGAGATCAAGAATGCGGTCGGTTTGGTTCGGCGGGCCGTGCAATGGATGGAAGCGCAGGCCTGACGGCTGTCGTCCTCGCCGTCGAGGCGGCTTCCCGGCGGAGCGCGCTGGATGGCGTTTTGCCTTGGGCTTCCGGTCAGCCAGAGCGCGGTGAAGAACATCCGGGCCCGGCAACCGCAGCCTGACTGTAGCCTAGGAATTTTGCCGACCCTCCATCCTCGGAAATTGCATTCCAGAATCAGCACCGGGACCGGTTGGCGTTCCTTCACGGTGCGACATACTGCGCTCATGCAAACAGTCGAATCATTTCTCGCCGACGCCAGCTTTCGTTCGGAAGAGACACGGGTGTTTCAAATGGTGATCGCCTACGGCGACTTCGCCAACGGCCGGTGTGCCATGAATTTTTTCGACCGGATCGTCGCGGAGTTCGGGAAGATGTTCATCTTTGTGCCCAGCTTTCTGAAATTTGAAGAACTGCTCTGGCCCGAGGTGGGAGATCGGGTCGTCCGCGAAGCGGCGGAAGCAGACATGGTGGTCATCGCGGCCTATGAAGAGGCGGATTTGCCCTCGTTGGTCAAAGACTGGCTTGGGACTTGGGAAAAAGTGGAGAAGCGCAACGAGACGGCCTTGGTGGCGTTGCTCAGCGCCTCCCAGGACAGCACCGTCAGCCGGACCCCGGTTCGATCTCATCTGCGGCAGGTAGCCCGGCGTGCGGGCATGAAATTCTTCTGCAATCATCATATTGGCTGGCCCAGGAAGGACGTACAATTCCCGCTGGAAATCATTCATCGGGCCGACCGGGGGGGCCAGAGAAGCTTCACGAGCCAACCGTTCACCAACGCAGGCGGGAGAAACGGTGAAGAGCTTGAGCGCCGGGGAAACACTGGAACGACTCGGAGGGAGGCCATCCTTTGTCACGGGAAGGCTTTGGACGGGGAAACCCCTGTTTCCCGCGAGTTGATTGGGAACAGTGACTCATCAGCCATGGAAGGACGCAGTGCCGTGGCTTACGCAAATCTCTAGCCGTGCGGTGACAACACGGCGTGCCGACAGCCAAGAAAAGAACAACCATGAAAACGAAAAGAAAACCACACGAATTCCAAACCATCGTGGCCGAAGGGCCGAAAACCAAAACCCTCGATGTCCGGCTCGGTGTCGCCGGGCGTGGATTCGAACAGGCGATCAAGAGATCGTTCAACATGGCCAAAAGCGCCGGACGAGAACTCGACGTCTTCTTCTGCCTGGAACCTGACTCACGAGTCACCTCCCAGGGAATCCTCCTGGGAATCTCGCCTGCCGGGAACTCGAAACATTGATGTATGAAAGCAAGCGTTGTATCGGAACCGGCCAACCCGCCGGAACAAGTGGCGATGTCCTCCCGGGAACCTGACCACGCCTTGAAGGTTGCCGTGGTCTATGAAGACCACCTGACCCGGGAATGGGCCAGGGACTTGCTTTATCGGGCTACGCAATTGACCGGCCAGGAGTGTATGAGCAGCACTTGGTGGAGGATTGAAGAACTGGCTCATCCGGCGATTTTTCCGGATGCGGTCGATGCTGCCACTCGGGCTGAAATCCTCGTCCTTTCGGTGAATGCAAAGAAAGAGTTGCCGCTCGACTTCCACGTGTGGATTGACGCCTGGTTGCCGCGCCGCCAGCAGCAACCCGGGGCATTGGTGGCGTTGATTGGTCAGGAGACGGGCGCTTTGAGTTCCGGCGTTCAGGCATTTTTGCAGGCGGTGGCGCAGCGAGGCTCGCTGGATTTCCTGCCGCGCGCGCACGAGCCGCTGGAATTGCCCGGCGCTTTCCCTGCGGAGAGCGCCCCTCGGCGAGCCGGCCCCACGACCCAAGTCCACAGCACTGTTTTGCGTAACGCTCCGGAGGCGTGTCGCAGCTTGGGGATAAACGACTGAAACGGAGCGCGAGGAACCCGGAGAACGCAATCCCTTTGATGACAGACCAACAACCATACCTGTGAGCCCGATGAAGAAGACCAAAAGATCAAGCCCGAGACATGCGACCGCGGTGCCGGCGAAAACCGTGACCTTCTCCCTGCCTATCGGAGAAGCCAAGCAAGTCGCTCTGGCCGGCACGTTCAACGACTGGAACCCCGAAAGCTCCCCCCTTCATCTCAACGGCAATCAGTGCTGGGAAAAAGAACTGGCACTGCCCCCCGGCACCCACGAGTACCAGTTCGTGGTGGACGGCCGCTGGATGGCGGACCCGCAAGCCCCGGAATACGTTCCCAATCCCTTCGGCGGTATCAACTCCGTCGTGCGCGTGGCGGCCGGGGCTTGACACCGGTTCATCGGTCCGTGTCGCTGTGCCAGCTGCGCCGCGCAGAGCGAGGGGGAAAAGTCGGGAGCCACTCCATGAAATCGCCACTTCGTATTCTTCTGGTGGACGACCACGCATCGCTTCGCCAGGCGTTGGCGCAGGCATCGTGGTGCGGAACTCGATCATTCTCGTGGACTTCATTGAACTGCGCGTGGCCGAAGGCATGCCGCTGGCCGAAGCCGTGGTGGAGGCGGGCGCCGTGCGCTTCCGCCCAATGCTGTTGACCGCGATGGCGGTGGTCGTGGGCGCAAGCGTGATCCTGGCCGATCCTATCCTTCAGGGCCTGGCCATTTCCCTGATGGCTGGCAAAATCGCGTCACTGCTCATCAGCCGTATGGCCGTGCCGGCGCTCTACTTCATGGCCTACGACCGGCGAGCGAAACCGGCAAAGATATTGGACAATTCGTCCTCAGAAACCATTGAGGCAAAGAAGACTTGATCCCATGAGGCGGCCAGCGTGATCTACCGCACGTTCACGCCGCTCATGGATCGGTCATGGTGTCCGCACCGTGGCAGCGTTTTGGACGCGCGGCGATCCTGAAATGTTGGCCCGACGCCAAACCACTTGTCGCCCGGCCACCCTTTCGTAATTTCAATCTGCGTGCATCCCATCGCGTTTCATCTCGGGAATCTGCCGGTCACCTGGTACGGCCTGCTCGTCATGGTCGGTTTCGTGACGGGCCTGTGGACCGCCAGCCGCCGCGGTTTGCAATGCGGCGTCGCCCCGCAACAGGTCTGGGACGCCGGCACCTGGCTCATCAGGGGACCATTGTTGGCGCGCGCACGCTCTACGTCCTCTCCTACTGGCACGAAGAGTTCGCAGGGCGCCCCTGGTTGGATGTCTTCAAGGTTTATGAAGGCGGGCTGATCTTTTACGGCGGATTCATCGGTTGCGTGGCGGCGACGCTCGTGTTCACCTGGCTGAACAAGATCCCGATCTGGCGCTTCGCCGATGCTCTCGCGCCGAGCATTTCGCTGGGCTACGCCTTCGGCCGCCTCGGGTGCCTGATGAACGGCTGTTGCTACGGGCGCGCCTGCGATCTTCCGTGGGCGGTGCATTTTCCGCCGGATCATCGCACGCAGGGCGTCGGCGTGCATCCCACTCAGATTTACGATGCGCTGTTGAATCTCGGACTTTACTTCATGCTGGTCTGGCTCTTCCGCCGGAGAAAATTCGACGGCCAGGTCTTCGCGGTCTGGCTGATGGGCTACGCGACGCTGCGCAGTCTGGTGGAATCATTCCGCGGCGATTATGCGGTGCATTATCTGGGCGGCGTCTTCACGCCCGCGCAACTCCTCAGCCCCGCCGTCTTTGCCGCGGGAGCGGTGCTGTATCTGGTGCTCCGCCCGGCTGCGGCCAAGTCCGCCTGACCGCCGCCAAGGAACTCCGGTCGGATTCTGATTCAATGGCCGCTGCGAGCGAAACGTCGAATCAGCACGGCCTTTCGGGCCCTTACCATGAGATGCCTGACCATACTCGCCTTCTGGATGCTGGCCGCAATACCAGCGACGCACGCTGGTGACACCAATGCGGCCAATTTTTATCTGCAACTCGTGCGAGGCACCGACAACGATCGGCCGCCCGCCGCGGGAGCCCGGCGGCTGGGACCGAAGCTGTCCGGATCGCTGCACTCTGTTTTCAAGTGGGCGCACTACTGGGAAATCAACCAGCAGGCGATAGCGGTGGCGCCAGGTGCCAGAAAGCAGGTTGTTCTCAGCAAGGAACGCTCAGTCGAAATCGATTTGCGTCAGGCCAATAAACAGCGGACCACAGCATTCAGCGACAACAAGGCCGTTAGTAGCATCACCCAACCTGCCAGCGAGACGATGACGATCATCGGGGCCGACCGGGACACGAAGAGCGCATGGTTCGTCGTCGTGCGACGGGATAAACCGTCGATTGACTGATTCGTCGGGCAGCCAAAAGCGCGCCCATTGCGCGTCGTTCCTTGGTCAAATGCAGCCGCCAATTTCTCGTTGCTGGCGGCAAACACGAGCAGTGTTGGGCCAGTCCCTTGGACTCATCCAGCCTGGTAGAGCATGCAAACGTGGGTGGCCTTGCGACCACCCACTGTTGCGTTGACGTCAGACGATGGCTATTTCGCCGGAGGATTCACCAGCGGACAGGTTCCGGCCTGCGCCCTTGGCCCAGTGCCATTGCGCGGACCACCGCCCCAGCCGCGTCCACCACAAAATCCAGTTCCATACGCAGGGCCGCGAGTGTCCGAGGCCGGATTCAGAGCCGCAGGCGCATTCCCAGCCGCGAACGGGCATCCGCCCCACTGGGCGCGCGGCCCGGTGCCATCACGCAATCCCCAGCCGCCTCGCTTGCCCTGTCCGCGCCCGCCTTGATTGCCGACGCCAAAGCCGGGGCCTCGGTTGCCCGGAGCCGGAGCGACGGCGGCGGACGGGTTGTCGTTGACCATCGGACAGGTGCCCATCCGGGCCCGCGGGCCCGTGCCGTCACGCAGGCCATAGCCGCGTCCCGATCCGCGTCCGGCCGGCTGATTGGAATTGTCCTGGGCACTCGCCGCGACCACCGACGCGGCCAGAGCCAGGGTGAAGGTCAGTGTTTTGAGCGTTTTCATAATGTGTTCTCTTTCTTTTTTTTGTTTCACCAGCGCCGCCGTCGTTCGCCTCGCGGTGTCTTCAGCGTCCCAACGCTGGCTTCTACCATTAATAGACTCGACCAATGTAAAGGAGGTGTGTTGAGCAAGCAGGAAAGTTGTAAAGCTGGCGTATAAGTTTCCCCGGATCCCGTGCGCGGTGGCGCGCGTTGGGGATTCCTGCTGAGTCAGCATGGGGTTTCGATTTTGTTTCTCGTGGCGCGACAAGGAGAGTTTGTGAAACGCGAATCAGCGCAGGGTGGGTCGCACGGATTCTCGTCCGGCTGAGGTCTTTCGTTACTCAGAAATATAGGGGGGCGGTCGGGCATTTTTCCTGCGTTTGGTTGAGCGAAACAAAGACCTTGACACATTTAGCCACTTGGCTAAGTTGATCTCGTCATGCCAAGCAAACCGTCAGTCGCACAGTTCAAAGGCCAGGCGCAGATGTTCAAAGCGCTGGCTCATCCCGGCCGTCTCCTCATGGTGGATGAGTTGTCGCGGGGCGAACGGTGCGTTTGCGAACTGGCCGGGTTGGTCGGTTCAGAGATGCCCACCGTGTCGCGGCACCTCGCCCAACTCAAGCACGCCGGCATCGTGGATGATGAGAAGCGCGGCGCGCAGGTGTTTTATCGGCTGGTCACGCCGTGCGTGATGAACTTTTTCCAGTGCGTGCGCTCGGTGAAGGAGAAGTCTCCGCAATAAAAATCAGAGCAATCTCTCCAGAGTGGCGCAGTTTTATACTTGTCGAGTTTGCTAAATGTCGAATCAGCGTAGAACAGTTGCATCATGAATGGCGCGTGTGAGACAAATGCCTCGAATGGCAGCGGGAACCGTGAGTTGAAGATTCTCGGCGGTTTCTTGGCCGCCTTCGTGTTGCTGTTCTTTCTGCCAGTGGGCATGCCGCGCTTCGACAACGCGCTTAAGGAGGGGCTGGAACTGACCAAGTGGTATGCGCAGGAGCACGTCATGCTGTGCCTGATCCCGGCGCTGTTCATCGCTGGCGGCATCAGCACGTTCGTCAATCAGTCCTCGGTGATGCGCTACCTGGGACCGAAGGCGAACAAGGCCACGGCCTACGGCGTGGCTTCGGTGTCCGGCACCATTCTGGCCGTCTGTTCCTGCACCGTCCTGCCGCTCTTTGGCGGCATCTGGACGCGCGGAGCGGGACTGGGACCAGCCACGGCGTTCCTCTACTCCGGCCCAGCCATCAATGTTCTGGCCATCGTGATGACGGCGCGGATTTTGGGCATCAAATTGGGCGTCGCGCGGGCAGTGGGCGCGGTGGTGTTCAGCGTGGTCGTGGGGCTGGCCATGCACTTCGTCTTCCGCCGCGAGGAGCAGGCCAAGGCGGAAGCGGCGGTGGAGATGCCCGAAGTCGAGGTCAAGCGTCCGCTCTGGCAGAGCGTGCTCTTCTTCGCGGCGATGGTGGGCGTGCTGGTGTTTGCGAACTGGAGCAAGCCAGTCGAGACCACCGGACTTTGGGCGGCAATCTTCGCGTGGAAATGGCCGGTGGCCGGAGCGTTCGCCGCAGGTTTGGCGGCGGCGCTGGGGCTTTGGTTTGGTTTCAAGTGGAGGGGACTGGCCTTGGCGGCATTGCCGGTGATCATCTTGGGCTGTGCCATTCCGCGTGAGCCGTTGCTTCCATTCATCGTGGGATGTGCGGGATTGGCAGTGCTGTGCGCCCGCAATCCGGGTGAAGGCCACGAGTGGCTGGACGCGACCTGGAACCTGGCCAAACAAATCTTCCCGCTGCTCATCGGCGGCGTGTTCGTATCGGGCATCCTGCTCGGCCGGCCGGGGCACGAGGCCCTGATTCCATCGGAATGGGTGAGCCAGTCGGTGGGTGGTAATTCATTATTGGCCAACGCTGCGGCCTCGGTCGGGGGCGCGTTCATGTATTTCGCCACGCTGACCGAAGTGCCGATTCTTCAGGGCCTGATGGGCTCCGGCATGGGCAAAGGCCCGGCGCTGGCGCTGCTGCTGGCCGGCCCGGCACTTTCACTACCCAGCATGTTAGTGCTCCGGAGCATCATGGGCATGAAGAAGACGGTGGTGTATGTGTCGCTGGTCATCGTGATGGCGACACTGACTGGACTGCTTTACGGGGCATTGTGCTAACCTCGACTCAAACAAAACATCTATGAACATCCTCGTAATTGGTCCCGGCTGCTCGAAGTGCAGAACGCTGGCGCAACTCACCGAACAGGCCGTCAAAGAACTCGGCGTCACCGCCGAAATCAACAAGGTCACCGACTTGAAACAAATCATGGCGCTGGGCGTGCTGATGACACCGGCGCTGGCAGTGAATGGCACCGTCAAAGTTGTGGGGAAGGTGCCCAGCGTAGCGGAAATCAAGACGCTGCTTCAGCAAACGGCGGCGTGAGGCGGAAGACGTGAAACGTGGTGCGTGAAATGTGAAAGGATTGTCATGAGCAACCGGACCATTGGATTCATTGGCGGCGGGCGGATCACCCGCATCTTCCTCGAAGGCTGGAAGCGGGCGAACTCCCTGCCGGCCAGCATCGTGGTGAGCGATTGCCGCGCGGAGACACTCGCCAAACTAAAGACGCAGTTTCCCACTGTTCAAACGACCGCCGATAGCCGCTCGGCAGCCGCGCAAGACCTCGTGTTCCTGGCGGTGCATCCGCCGGTGATGGCGGAAGTGGCGGCGGGCATCAAAGACAGCCTCAAGCCAGACGCCATGGTGGTGTCGCTCGCGCCCAAGTTCACCATCGGCAAATTGACTGAACTGCTGGGCGGCTTGACACGACTGTGTCGCGTGATTCCCAACGCGCCATCCGTCGTGAACTTCGGCTTCAATCCGGTCGCGTTTGCGCCCGCGCTCACCCCGGCGGACAAGGCGGAGCTCACCGCGTTGCTTTCCCCGTTGGGCGAGTGCCCGGAGGTCGCTGAAGGAAAGCTCGAAGCCTACGCGGTC
>JBBRWD010000079.1:0-32857 GCA_038249465.1 Limisphaerales bacterium
GACTGGTTCTGACAGAAAATTGGGGCCGTGGGGTGGTGAGGTTCGGGGTGGCTCTTTCCGATGAATTGTATAACTACATTATTTACAGCTTGATACCACATCTCACCGAACCTCCCCGAAACCCCACGGAGTCCCAGCGGGGTGCAATGAATTCTGCGGCATGGTTTGAGTCCGGCGGCTGCCGTCATGCTCGCCAGGCAACCTGACGCCCCGCTGGGGCTTGGGCTTCCTGTGATCGGGGCGTTTGCTGTAAACATCACGTCCCTCTGAAACGGGGACCGCATTCGGTTTGGTGTTTCAAGTTTAGTGGAAAGAACGGTCGTTTCCCGGCATTTCATGGCGGCAACTCCTCCACTCATGCAACCAGCGCCTGGACCGTCGCATCCAGGCTCGCCAGATCAGCGACGTTCCAGACCTGCGCGTTCTTGTCGATGCGTTTCATGAATCCGGTCAGCGCGGTTCCCGGCCCAAGTTCGATGAATCGCGTGAACCCCTGCGCGAGCAGATGGCGCATTGAATCCTCCCAGCGCACCGACGACGTGACTTGATCCACAAGGCGCAAGGCGATCGCTTCGGGCGCGCCGTGGGCCAGGGCGGTCACATTCGAAATCACCGGCACGCCCGGAGAGCAAAGAGGCACCGAGGCGAGGGCGCTCTGCAACTTGGTTTGCGCGCTGGCCATCAGCGGCGAGTGATACGCGCCGGCCACCGGCAGGGGAATGGCCTTGCGCGCGCCTGCGGCCTTGGCTGCCGCGCACGCCGCGTCCATTTTGTCCGACGGACCCGAGATGACGATCTGGCCAGGGCAATTCAGGTTTGCGAGTTGCACGCCGGTTGCCGCGCAAACTTCGCGGGTCTTCGCTTCATCCAGCCCGATGACCGCCGCCATGCCGCCCTGCGTGGCATCGCAGGCATCCTGCATGAAGCGCCCGCGCTGCCGCACCAACTTGAGGCCATCTTCAAAGCTCATCGCGCCGGCCGCGGTGAGCGCGGTGAACTCGCCGAGCGACAGCCCGGCGGTCGCCTCAAACGCCAGCGAGGGCACGCGCTCCTTGAGCGCCTGAAATGCCACCCAGCCCACGAGGAAAATCCCCGGCTGCGCGTTCTCGGTCTTGGTCAGTTCAGCTTCGGGACCCTCGAAGCAAATCTTCGCGAGGTCATAGCCCAGCGCGGAGTTGGCGCGGTCGAACCACGCCCTGGCGCTCGGAATCTCCGCGGCGAAATCGCGCCCCATGCCCACGGCCTGGGCGCCCTGTCCGGCAAACATCAATGCAGTCTTGCTCATGTTCTTCTGTGAATCTCGTTGTGGCAGTCTGTGACTGGTGGCGCAAGCCTCCGGCTTGCGATTGTCCCGCAACCCTCCGGGTTGGCGGTGATGTCCGAATCAGAACCGCCAAGCTGGAAGCTTGCGGGACGCCGACAAGCCGGAGGCTTGCGCCACTAGGCACGGGCTAGCGGAGGACACCGCACCTCTTCAGCGTGGCGCGCAGCGTGGCGCGGTTCGCCTCGCTCATCGGGCAGATCGGCAGGCGATATTCCTCGTGCAACTTCCCCATCATCGCCAGCGCGGCCTTCACCGGCACCGGGTTGGTTTCGATGAACAGGTCTTTGAAGATCGGGTAGAACTTCGCGTGAATCTTCCGCGCCTCGGCCACGCGGCCGGCGGCAAAGGCGTTGACCATCCGGCTCACCTCGCGCGGGATGACATTCGACGCCACGCTCACCACGCCTTGCGCGCCCACGCTCATGAACGGCAGCGTCAGCGAATCGTCGCCGCACAGGATGGAAAACTTCCCGCCCAGCGCGGCGCGCAACTGGCTGACGCGATCGGCGTTGCCGCCTGCTTCCTTGATCGAGACGATGTTTTTGCACGCCGCGGCGAGGCGCTTCACCGTGTCCACGGCGATCTCAATCCCGCAGCGTCCGGGAATGCTGTAGAGCATCAGCGGCAGATTCGTCTCCCGCGCGATGGCGCGGAAATGGCGGAACAGCCCTTCCTGCGTCGGCTTGTTGTAATACGGCGCGACCTGGAGCGAGCCATCCGCGCCCGCGTCCTCGGCGGCCTTGGTCAGATAAATCGCCTCGCTGGTGGCGTTGCCGCCGGTGCCGGCGATGACCTTCACCTTGCCCTTGGCGAACTCGACCGCCAGTTCGATGACGCGGATGTGCTCCTCGAAATCGAGCGTGGGCGATTCGCCCGTGGTGCCGACGGGCACGATGCCGTCCACGCCGCCGCGAATCTGGGCTTGGATGAGATGTTTCAACGCCGCTTCGTCGAGCTTTCCGTCGCGAAAAGGCGTGACAATGGCTGTGTAGGTTCCGGTGAACATGAGCTGCCGAATCAACGTGGCCGGTAAAATGCCGGGGAACCGCCAGTTTTGGGAAGGATGAATTTGGGACTGATTGCCTCCTTCCCCACTTCTTCCGCTTGAACCGCTTGCATATTACGGTTTGAGCTTCCGTAACGCCTCTTGCGCGCCAGCCTGGCCGCGCGTGGCGATACCGTTCTGGTAAGGAAACTGTGCGGCTGTGAAGACTTGGAGCGCATTCTGATACGCCGCCACCGCCTCGCCCAGGAGCCGCGCCGCCGCCGTCCCTTCGCTCCGCCCGGCCTGCTCGCGCAAAGCAGCGCCCAGATTGTTCTGCGTCATCGCCCAATGCTGCGGCAACTGCTCGCGCGTCCGGACCTTCAGCGCCTCGCGAAACGCCGCCACCGCCTCGCCCAGGAGCCGCGCCGCTTCCGCCCCTTCGTTCCGCCCGGCCTGTGCGCTCAACCCAAGGCCCAAGTTGTTCTGTGTCCCTGCCCAATGCTGCGGCAACTGCTCGCGCGTAAAGACCTTCAGCGCCTCGCGAAACGCCGCCACCGCCTCGCCCAGCAACCGCGCCGCCTCCGCCGCTTCGCTCCGCCCGGCCTGCTCGCACAAAGCAGCGCCCAGATTGTTCTGCGTCGCTGCCCAATCCTGCGGCAACTGCTCGCGCGTCTGGACCTTGAGCGCCTCGCGAAACGCCGCCACCGCCTCGCCCAGGAGCCGCGCCGCCGCCGTCCCTTCGCTCCGCCCGGCCTGCTCGCGCAAAGCAGCGCCCAGATTGTTCTGTATCGCTGCCCAAAGCTGCGGCAACTGCTCGCGCGTATAAACCTTGAGCGCCTCGCGATACGCCGTCACGGCCTCGCCCAAGAGCCGCGCCGCCTCCGCCCCTTCGCTCCGCCCGGCCTGATCATTCAACGCAATGCCCAGATTGTTCTGCGTCCTCATCCAATCCTGTGGCAACCGCTCGCGCGTGTAAACCTTTAGCGCCTCGCGAAACGCCGCCGCGGCATCGCGGAGGTGTTGATTCGCGGATGCACCTTCGACACGAATGCCCAGTTCCAAATGGCATACCGCCAAAGATTGCTGGAGGCCGGCCCATTCTTGAACTTCATCGGCCCGTGTTGTCAGCGCGAGGGCTTGTTGGTAGTGTTCCAAAGCCCTGGCGGGCTGTTGCTCACCCAGCGCAGCCGCGGCCAAGTCTTTGTAACCATCCCGTTCGATCTGCCTCATCCGCGTAGCCTCGGATTCGGAGGCGCGTCTCAACCGGCCGGCCAGTTCGATGCGCTCGCTGGCGCCGGTCGCAGCCTGAAGTATCTTCCGGCGCAGCTCATCCACGGTCATCCTCCGCTCGCGCGCGAGGTCGGCGAGCACGGTGGACACGCGCTGGTCCGGGTCGGCCTTTACGGCGCTGAAGCTCGCGGCGTTCAGGCGTTGCCGGAATTCGGTGAGCAACTCGCTGCCAGGGGCGTCGCGCTTTTGCAGAGCTTCCAGTTGCGCCCGGAGAGCTTTGTGTTCCTCTTCGCTTTGCTTGGAAGAGTGCTGAACCATGCCGAACAGCGCGCCAAGGCCCACCAGCGCCGCGAGCAAGGAGCCGAGCACCGCCCATTGCCAGCGACGGAACCAGCGGCGCAACTTGGCGAACTTGTCGTCCAACCGCTCGACGGCGAGGTCGAGTTCAGTGTCGTTGGCAGGTTTTCTCCAGAGATGGCTGGAACTGGCGAGCTGCTGGCAGTAGTCCGCTTGAAGTTTTCGGCGCTCGGCCTGCCAGGCGGCGGGGTCGGGCGGCGGCGGGTCGCCGGGGAGGTCGAGTTGATCCAACGGCGTGTCCCGGGTGCAGGCGTCGCCCGCGAAAAACAGCCAGGTCTTCTTTTTGCAGCGTTGCGCGTAGAGGAACTCGAACTGAGTGTAGGAGATGCGTCCAAACTCCGGGTCAGCGGAGGGCGGCTCGAAGCCGTAGGCGTGGCCGGCGATTTGGATCAGCCCCTGGCAGCCGTCAATCTTGTCGCGCAACATCTGGCGAATATCCCCCGACTCGGTGCCGAAGATGTCCTGCCACACCGGCTCGTAGCCGAGCCGCGCCAAGATGTTGGCCACGCGCTGGCGGGTCGTGCCGAACTCTTTCGTGACGCAGGAAATGAAGATGCGCGGTTTCACGAGAGGCACGCCGGCGTCAAATGCGAGACTCCAAGGAATCTTCCATGCCGGAAAAAATAGAGTCGACGCAGGTGCTGACGCAAGGAGGGATTCCGGCCTGCGGTGATGCGCTTACCGCTCTACCGGAATCGAAGGTTTCCATCTGCCTACCTCCGTTAATAGTCGTAGGATTTGTGAAGACAGGCTGCGTGCCTCGCAAGGATGGGCGTCAGGAATTTAATGGTTGAGACCGACGACACTTTCTGGCCGCCTACTTGGTTTTCCGCTCAGGGCGCATTCGAAGCCGGTTGGGGAACCGCCGCCCCGATACTCTCAAGAAATTTCCAATCACTCTCCGCCAGTGACTCCGCGAGCTTCGCATCATCGGCTTGTCCTCTGGAGGCGTACCACCATTTGCTCCACGCGCTCCAGTCGGTGCTGAAATTCTGGCCACACTCAATCGCGCAGCGTGATTTGCACCCACCAGTGCGTGTTTCAGTGGGTGCGGTTGCCCAGCCGCGCACCAAGCTTCTCAGGAACCGTATAGTCCAACAGCACCATCTCGTAGGGTTCGCGCTGGCGCAGCACCCGCACGATGACGCCGTTGTCGAGCACCCAGAAATCGGTGACGTGGCCAGCCCGCTTCTTGAACCACGTGTCAGCCGAGGTCGTCTGCGTCAGCACGAGATGATTCGCCTCGAAGGTTCCCGCCGGCACTTCGACTTTTTCCTTTCCAGCGTGGCGGACGCGAATGGTGTAGGGCGCGAATTCCTCGCCGCTGTTGTCCCAGTCATACACCGGGAAATCCTTGGTCTCACCTTCGCGCAGCGCGAACGCCCGCAGGAGAATGTTCGCGGCGAGGTAGGAATCGGGGCGCGAATTCGGGTCAAACCACGCGCCATCGGGCACGTTGAGTTCCCTGCCATCGCAATCCTGCCGGATGCCGCGGCGGGTCAGTCGTGCGGTGGCGTTGGTGAATTCGAGTTCAACGCGATAACCGGTCTGCGCGCCGATGGCGTCGCGCCCGATTCGATGATTGCTGATTTGATGCTCGCGATTGCCGGTAACGAGCTCCGAGGATTCCGAGAACGGCAGCCGGGCCAGAGCGCTCACGCCGCCATCGGGCGATTCCTTCAGCCAGAGTTCGCTGGGAGTTTCGATGTCGGTCCCGCGATTGCGGTGCCGATAGCGGCCATGAAATGTCGGCTTGCCGGGCAGTTCCTCCGCTTTCGGGATGAGGCGCAGGACGGCGACGTTGGTTGAAGCGGTGGTGAAGGTCAGCAGGTAAGGCACCGCGGCATGGCCCCCGGCATCCTTGAAATTCTTGAGCCGCTCGCTGTTCAGCCAAATCGCGTAGAAACGTCCGGCCTGGAGCTTGACCGGCAACACGCACGAGCGGCGATCGGTGAGGTAGCGAGGCTCGCCGGTCGTCTCGGGGTAATTCTCCTCTCCCCACATGGACCACGACCAACTCCCGTCCATCATCGGTTTGCTGAACGTGGCTTGAATCTCCGCGAGGTTCGGATCGACGCTGCTCGCGCCGGCGACCGGAACCGTCTTCACCACGACGGGCGGCGCAGATTCCAGGGTGAGTTCAGCCGTCAGCGCGGTGGTGGCGATGAACATCGCCATCGCGACAAGGGGGAAGGTTCGGTTTGGTTTCATTCAGTTCGGAGGTTGGGTGAGTGGTGTCAGACGGTTGCCTGCGCGAGTCTCCAACAGCGCCGTGGTGCCGTGATGCGCGAAGATCGGTGGGGCGCGTCTGTCTCAGCGCGCCGTCGGGCGGATTCACGGTCTGGAGCGGCGCGCTCGGAGAGACGCGCCCTTCCTTCCTGATGGTTGGGCTTGTTCCTGGTGATCGACGCGGATTCATTTCCGGGTTTCAAACACCAGCAGGTACGGCACCGCCGGTTGGCCGGTGCGATCACGACTGTCCTGTGTCGCATCGCGCTTCAGCCAGAGCGCATAAACCTTCCCAGGTTGAAGTTTCACCGGAAGCGCGCAGGTGCGGCCGTCGTCGATAAAGCGGGGCGCGCCAGTCGCCTCCGGATAGGCCACGTTGTCCATCGCGACCAACGACAGTTTGTCGTTTGCCATCGGAGCGCTGAAGGTGATCCGCAGTTCGGTCAGGTTTGGGTTCACCTCGGCGGAGCCGGATTCGGGAATTGTCTGCACTACCACGGGCGGGACCACGAGCCGGGCCGGTGACGTGACCGGACCCAATTGGAAGCTGCGCGTTAGTCTGCGCACGCCGGCCGGACGTGGTCCAAAGTTGGTCTGGAGCGTTTCGTAGCCAGACGCGGTGATCGTCAATTGCTGGCCGGGTGAGTACCAGCCCACATAGAGATGAAAGCGTCCGTTCTGAGCAGACCGCGCGTTGGGACGGCTCGCCTTGTCCCGCGGTTGTCCCGCCCGCAGATAGATCAACTCCGCCGCGGGAATCGGTTCTCCGGTGACGGCGTCAATCACCACGCCATCGATGAACACGTTCGCCGGACACAGCAGCCGGCCCACCACGAAGATCGCCGCCAGCACGGCTGTCGCGGTCAGAAAGCGCCGCGTCGGGCGTCCGCGCGTGGCCCACCAGCAGAACGCATAAAGCGCCGCGACCGGCAGCGGCGTCGAGAAGAGATTCCAGCGGACGTTGCTCTCGGCGATTTGCCAGAGCGTCCAACCCGACGCGATGAGCAGCGCCGCGGTGCCTTCGCGTTTCCATCCGACGATGAATCCGGCCAGCATGACGCCCAGCGCGATGAAATTTAGTTGCACGCCCTCGGGCTGCGCCGCGATCGGCGGCAGCCCTTCCCCCAGCACGAAGAAACCGTAGAACGCGAGCAGCAACGTGCCGAAGACCCGCGCGGTCCAGCGGGCGATCAGGACGGCCTTTGCGAGAATTGGTGGCTCGATTGGAAGTGAGTGAGACGATTCATCAACCGGTTTCGCGTGCCGCCAACACCGATAAGCCGCCACCGCGAATCCAACCGTGCCGGCGAAATTCAAGAGCGCGCAACCTCCTGCGAAGCCAAACGTCGCCTGGGTCCAGGCTTTGACCGCGAAGAGGATTGTGCTCACGAGGAAGCAACCGGCAGCGAACAGAAAGCCGGCCGTTTTGCGCGCCGCCCTCCGCGCCTGGACACCGGACGGTTCGGCATTGACCCCAGCCTCGCGAGAACCTGAGGCCGGCGTGTTGGCAATCGTCTCCACATCCGTCTTCACCTCGCTGGCGTGCTGGTAACGGCGCTCAGGTTCCTTCTCCAATGCGTGCATCACCACGCTGTCGAGCCGCGTGTCCACTGGTGCCTTGCCCGAGGGCGGCTGGAACTTTCCCAACGGCAGTTCGCCGGTCAGCATTTCGTAGAAGACCACGCCCAGCGAATAGATGTCCGCGCGATGATCGACCATCTGCGGCTTCTCGATCTGCTCCGGCGCCATGTAATGCGGCGTGCCGACGACCTGATCCTGGGTAAGGCTCGACCCCCTCACCCCGTCCCTCGCCCCATCCGCTAGGGAGAGGGTGCCCGCAGGGCGGGTGAGGGGATTCAGGATCTTCGCGATGCCGAAATCGGCGATTTTGACGCGCCCCTCTTTGTCCAGAAGCACGTTCTCCGGCTTGATGTCGCGATGGACGATGCCGCGCTCGTGGGCGAATTGCAGCGCCTCGCAAATCTTTGGCACCACGGCCAGCGCCTGCTCGGGCTTCATCTTTCCCCCGCGCAGCAATTCGCGCAGGCTGGTGCCGTCCACGAATTCCATCAGGAGAAAATAGAGCCCGTCCGCCACGCCGAAATCGTGGACCGTGACGATGTTCGGGTGATTGAGCCGGGCCAGCGCCTGAGCTTCGCGCGTGAAGCGCTCGGCGAATTTCGGGTCCGACTCCTTTTCCGGCGCGAGAATTTTCAGGGCCACCAGCCGGTTCAATTGGGGTTGTCGCGCCTGGTACACCACACCCATCCCGCCGCGCCCGAGGCAGGCGAGGATTTCCAGTTGCGGGAAATGCGCCGCGATCTCGGCGGGCGCGAGCGGCGCGGTCATCGGCGCCTTGACCACCAGCGTCCCGTTGGGACCGACTTCGCCCGTGTCGGCGGCGGCGCCCGCGCGGAGCAGGCAGACGGGACAAATCCCGTTCAGCGCCGACTCGGGCACCGGTTTTCCGCAGATGGGGCATGTGGGCACTGGCGTCATACTCTTGCCTTCCACCCGTTACTAAGGAAACGCGCCGCGAAGGTAACACGCTGGTTTATCGCGCGAGGATTTGCAGGAGATAGCGCAACTCGTCCTCAACCTCTTCCGGACCCGACACCGTGTCGGCGATGGATTCACGGAGCAGTTCGCGATACCGCTGGCGCAAACGATGCACCGCCATCTTGACCGCGGCTTCCGTCATGTTCAGTTGCCGGCCCAGTTCTACGTAGGGCACGGCGCTGCGTTCGCCCGTCAAGGCCACGCGCAGAGCGGCGAAATGTTTCTCCTTTCCCACGCGACGGAATTCCTCTTCCAACCGCCGATAGACCTGCTCCAGCAATGCCAGCGCCCAACGCCGTTCGTAGGCGGTTTCGGGCGTGTCGGTCTCGACCGGTTCATGCGCGAGGCGTGTCTCCTCCGTCTGGAAATCGAGCGGGAGCACCTGGCCGCCGCCGCGTTTCTGGGCGCGGGCCTTGTCCCACTCATCGGCCAGGAAATGTTTGAGCGACCCGAGCAGGAACGAGCGGAACCGTCCGCGGTCGGGTTTGGCTTCGGCCACGGCTTGCCGGGCGAGCAGAACCTCGAAAAATCCCTGGGTCAAATCCTGCGCATCCGCCGGCGCATGACCCCGCCGCCGGATGAAGTGATAGAGCGGATGCCAGTAGCCGCGGCAAAGCTGCTCCAGCGCGGCGCCGGCGCGGGTGGTGTCGCTGCGCCCCGCGGTCAGCACCACGGACCAATGCGTGGTGACGAAGTAATTCGCGCCACTCGTCGGGGAGCGCCCCGGAACGCCGGCGGGAACGGATGAGTTGTGCGAAGTGGCCATTTCGGGAGAGGCTAGATCGGGAGGCGCCCGCAGAGCGCCGCATCAGGGCATGGCGTTTTCATTGGCCGCTCTCCACCAGTTTGATTTCGTCCTCCGTCAATCCGTAGAGTTCATACACATCGCCGGCGCGGCTTTCGATTTCAACTTCGCGATGTGATTGGATCAGACCGGCGCGATTCTCCATGTCCCAGCCAAGCGCGCGGAAGAAGGGATTGAGAAAATCATCGCGCAACTGGGCTTCGACGTAGGAGGGCTTCTTGAGTTCCGCAAGGCGCTGGCCAAACGATGCCACGAGGCGGCTTAGTTCCGTCTCGAACTGCTGGAAACTCGCACCCGTGGACATGCGCGGAGGCTAGGGCATCGAATTTCGCAGGTCAACGTGGTGCTGCCACCTGCCCCCACGCCGGGCAGCAACGACCGTGCGGTTTATCCTGAAAACCGCAGTTCAACCACTACAACAATGATGAGAGTTCGCGCACGGACGACAAGAATTTGGAATGCGGTGACTTGTCACCGCTTTCACCGCTTGGGCGACTTGTCGCCAAAGCAGAGCCGCGTCAGCGGGTCGGGACAACCATCGGACGCCCTCTCGCCTTCAACCCGAAAACCGAAGCTGGATGGGGAGCGCACCCGCCCCGGGTGCTGTTTTCCGCGCCCTCGCGGAAAACCCGGTGCGCGTGAAAGAGTGCAGGACGCCTCGGAACAGCGGGAGGCGCACAGTGCTGGACGCGAGGCGCAGCCAGCCACACCCGAGGGCGGGTGCGCTCCCCAACTTCGGAGTTCAGATTCAACGGCGACAAGTCGCCTGCGCCAAAGCGGCGAGAACTCGCCGCACTCCAAAGTCTGTGGTTGCGGCGTCAACCGCGCCAGGTCCTTCGGTGTCCATCCGTGGTTGAACTGCGGTTTTTAGGTTCACAGCTTCGCGCCCGCGAGCGGCTTGTTGCGTGGCTGACGATCACCGCCATCGTCCGGGCCGGAGTCGCGCGGGAATCGTTCGCCGGGTTCAAGGTGGATGATGAAATCCTCCAGGTTTCCGCTGAGACGGCCTACCATGCGGCCTTCGTTGAGCCAGTCTTTGTTTGGATTCCTGGCCGAGATGCGATAGCTGGGAATCCGGATGCTCAGGCTGACGGTCTCCGCCGGCACCGCTTCAAAATCAAATGATCCATCCTCGGCGAGGATGGTTTCCTGATAATCCCAGGCATCTTCGAGGCCGAGATGAATGCGCGTCGCCGCCGGCAACGGCCTGCCATCGGCCAACACCGCGCGACCGCTCAGCGTGAACGCGGGCTTCAAGGAAAGGTCGCCCAGCTTGGTCGCGGAATCGTCCGCGCCGGCGGCCACGGCCTGCGGCGGCAGGGACGCGTTCCGGCCGCGCATGTCGTTCATTTTCGTGTAGAGCAGAAAGCGGTTGTTCGCGGGGATGTTCGCCAGGGTGAATCGCCCGTTTTTGTCGGTCGCCACTTCGAAGCCGCGCATGAACACGCTCGATTCGCGCTCCTGCGTGCTCATGGAGACCGTCGCGCCGCCCACCGGCTGGCCCTCGTGCAGCAATCGTCCGGTCACCGCAACGCCACGCTTGAGCCGGATGAGATGCGCCTTGCCCGTGTCGAGCATCGCGCGGCGTTTGGCCAGGGTCCGCCCTTCGATGGTCACGGCTATGCCCAGCACGTCGTTGGTGCAGTTGAAAAGGAACTCGCCGTTCTCGTCCGAAACCGCCAGCGGATCCACGCGGCCGCTTTGCCCGCCCCACGTGGTGTATTGGCTGAGCCGCGCGCCCTCGACATCAATCGTCGCGCCAGCCACCGGCCTGCCCTCCGGATCGATGAGTTTGCCCGTCACGCGATTTTCAGGCGGGACATCCGAGATCTTCAAAGGTCTGAGTTGGACGAAAGCGGTGCCGAATTGCGGGTCCGCGTCCTTGACATAATCCGGGCGGAATCCTTTCGCCACCACCAGCAGGCGGAACAACAGGTCCGGATTCAGCCCCGAGATGGTGAAGCGCCCTGCGGCGTCGGTGCGGGTGCGCTTGCCGCAGTCCGGATAACACGAGGGGCACGTCACGGACGGTCCCTGGCGCGGCTTGGCGGTATGGACGAACACGGTGGCGTTGGTGATGGGCCGTCCATCCCGGGTGGTGACGTTGCCTTCGACGCGAGGCTGATCGTCGGCTGCGCGGGCTGGTGCGAGCATGAACACCACCGCGGCGAGCAAAGCCGGAAGCAGGGCTTTCGCCACGCCTGCTGGGCGAGTTGGAAAGGTCATCGAGTCATTTCGAGTTGCATGCATGCTTCGCTCCTTATTTCTTGGTGCCCTGTTTCAAGAGTCGTTCCAGCGCGGCGCTCAGCCGCCTGGTTTCGGGATCGCGCGCCGCCATGCGCCCCTGAGCATCGAGCAGCAACAATGTCGGCAGGGTGTCCACCGCGAGCTGCTCCGTGATGTCAGACCGCGCGGGGCCGTCGAGACGGGTGTGCGTCCACCCGCTCTCCAAACCTTTCAAGGCGTTGCGCGCCGTCGCCACATCTTCATCAAGATTCACCGTGACGAACTCGATGCGATCCTTCGCGGTGAATCCATCGCGCAATTTCTGCAGCGCGGCCAATCGCTCCGCCGATTGCGGCGCCCAATTGGCCCAGAACAGCATCACGGCCGGTTTTCCGCGCAGGCTTTCCGAGTCGAAGGGCTTGCCGTCGAGTTGCGCGGCCTTGAATGAAGCCGCCGGCCGTGTGCTGGCGACCGTCTCCTTCACTTCGAGTTCCAGCATTCCCAGACCGAACTCTTCGCCGGGTGCGCCCGATGGAATCGTCACTTCGCGGACAAGCGAGGCGAGTTCCTGTTCGTTTCGTTGGTAGCGCATGTTGGGATTCTCGGGGGGCTTGGTGACGCGGAGGCGCAGCGCGTAAGTGCCGGGTGGAACGTCATCCATCTTGAAGTTGCCTTCCCGGTCGAAAACGAGCTGGAACTGCTGCTCCTTCCGCGCGTGCTCCCGGACGGCTGGCAGTTGGCCATAGGCGTTGCGAGCCTTCTCGAACTCCTTGTGGTCGGCGAAGGCGTAATAGTTTGGCGCGGGAGGAGGCTCCGGCAGCTTCAGGGCGAGGACTTGAGAATCATTCTGCCAGTCAACGGGCGCGCTCGTCTCGACATGGCCGACGACCCTCCGGCCGCCAAAACCGTAGTCGATGCGTTTCGTCTCTCCGGCACTCAGGTCGAAAGGCAGGCGATGGCTCTCCACGGTGGAAGTGCCCATCACGACGTGCGGCGTGCGATAGAGCAGATAGTCGCCCGGAGGCAGGTTGGTGAAGCTGAACCGCCCCGCGGCATCGGTGCTGGTGGAGAATACCAGCAGATGACTGTTCTGCCCCGGCGTGTTGGCGGACGCCCAATTGATCGGCGATTTCACGCTCACCCGCTCATTGGCCAGCGGCTTGCCGCCGACCCGCAAGATTCCCTCGACGCGTGCCCAGGGCAGGAGGCGAATCTCTTTTGCTCGCAGAAACTCTCCGACGGTCACGGAGGCAAAGCCGGTGGGATGCGTGGCCAGCAGGCGGTTGAGTTCCTCGGCGGCGTCAAAGCGGAACGCGCCGTCCTTTCCGGTCCGTTGCGTCAGGACGCCCGGACGCGTGAAAAACTCGCCGCCGGGCGTGTTGGCGAAGAGCGAATCGTTGGCGGTGTTCAACAACACCTTCGCGTTTTCCGCCGGACGGCCATCCGGCTGCAATACGACTCCAGCGGGTGCGGGCGCCTGCTTCAGTTTCACCGTCAGATCCTGATCGCCTTCCTCGAAATAGATATGATCACTGGTCCAGGGTGCGTAGCCTTCGGCCCCCACCCGGACGCGGAAGGAGGAGACAGTGCCGCGCTGAAATTCATCCGTCGCGATGGTTGATCGAAATTCACCGTCGTCGCCCGGACGGCCCCAATCCTTGAACTCCTCGCCCCATTGGACATTGCGCCGGATCACGAAGCTCTTCAAGGCTTCGCCCGTTGTGGCGTCCTGGGCCTTCACCCGCACGTTGATGGCCTGGTCCGCGCCCTGGCGCAGACGCACCGTTCGCTCCGTTCCGTCGGCGAGGAACTTCACCCCGCGAACCGGATAATTAGTGGTCTGGATCCAAAAGCTCACTTCCTGGTCGGGGGCATTGGTCCAGACGACGCGCCCTTCGGCGTCGGTTGCTCCGCGCCAGTCGAGCACCTGGTTGCCGGAACGCCAGTCCACGATTTGCAGCGCCGCGCCGACCACCGGCTCGTCGCGCTCGCCCAGCACACGGACCCGGAGCGGCTTTGCCGGTGGCAGCACAATGCGCACCTCCGGCGCATCCGATGCAGGCGTGACGAACACCGTCTTCGTGGCCAAACCATCGGCCTCGGCAGTGAGGACGAATTGCAGAGCCGTGCGGTGCGGCAGCTCAAAGCGCCCGTCCGTTCCATTGGTCAGCACGTAGGGCGGGGTGTGAGTCGTCCGGCCGGGACGTTCCTTCAAGCGCACCCTGGCAAGCGGTTTTCCCGCCTCGTCCACCACCATGCCGCGCACGGTGAAACCATTCTTGAGGACCATCCCCGCGTTGGTCGCGCGCAAATCCGCCAGGCTGACGGTCTCCGCCGGTTCGACCGACAATTGCCTGGCCTGGGCGTCCGTCGCAAACTGAACCCGCGCGCCAGCCGGTCGGATGACCTCGATGCGAATGGCTTGCAGATCCGTCGGGATGTTGGCACGAGTCCAGAATCCCCGGGCATCGGTGATCGTTGCGTTTCCCTCGTTCCGCGAAATGCTGGAATATTCCTGGCTCTGGCGCACGCCGGTCCCGAGCGAGAATCCCCTGTAGCCATTGCCCCAGGGGACCATTCTGGCTCCCGGCACGGGCGCCCCATTTTCGTCGCGCACGAAGCCGCCGATGGTGATCCCACGTTCGAGCTTGAGGGCGTGGGCCGGCGGCAGGGTGCGGCCCACGTTCCCGGAATCGGAAATCCACATCACGTCGCGCGGAGCGTAGTTGGAGTGAAGCACCGAAAGGCTGAAGTTCTGGGCGCGCTTATCCTCCGCGAGCGACCGCGCCAAGCTGACGACGGCGACGCCGTTCTCATCCGTGGGAGTTCCCCAATCGTTGGTTCCGGGCGCTTCCCTGAACGGAATCGCGTAGGGTGCCCACACCTTTGCCCCGGCAATTCCGCGCCCGGTTTGCGCATCAAGGACCGTCACGGTCATCGCTTGGAGGTTGGTCGCCATTGCGCCGCCACCCGCCGGTTGCGTCGCTGTGATCTTCAATTCATTGGTGGCGCTTTTGGCGGGTGTTGAGATCGTCTCGTCCCCGGCTTTCGGCGTCTGCGCAACGGCCAAACTTACGATCATAAGACCGGCGATCCACAGCGCCGCCCGGCGCGAAGTCTTCCAGAGACCGATCCTCAACAAGATGCAATCGTGCAATTCCATATTTCTGCGATCTTTGACCGGGCAAGCCGCCATTGCGCTCAACAATTTTGCGTGACTCCCCAATTTCATCCGGCCGCCTCCAAGGGTGTTACCGGATGGTCGTAACCGCCTGGCTCGAGCGCCAGTGCGGACGCGTGCGCGGACCAAACCCGAACTCCGAAGTTGGGGAGCACACCCGCCCTCGGGTGTGGCTGGACTCGCCCCGCGTCCAGCACGCTGCGTCTCCCGCTGTTCCGAGGCGTCCTGAACTGTTTTACGCGCACCGGGTTTTCCGAGAGGGCGCGGAAAACTGCACCCGGGGCGGGTGCGCTCCCCAGCCAGCTTCGGGAGTTCGGACTAAATATAGAGGGCCGTCTCCATTTCGTGCCGCAGCACACTCATGATCGGGGGCCGCTTGGCCGGGTCGCGTTCGAGGCATTGGAGAATCGTCTTCTCGATCGCCGGGGGAATGTCGGCATTGAGCGAGCGCGGCGCGGCAAAGCCGGCGCGGTCCAGTTGCTGGCGAAGGATCTCGTCGGGGGTCTCCCCGGTGAATGGCTTCTCGCCGGTGAGCAGTTCGTAGGCGGTCACACCATAGGCGAAGATGTCCACGCGATGGTCATACGGCTCGCGCAGCAACTGCTCGGGCGCCATGTAGGCCGGCGTGCCGGGATTGCGCGACATCTTCTTTGGTTTCTCGGGCCGCGGTTGGGCGAGATCGAAATCCACCAGGCGCACGTTGCCGCTGCGCGTCACCAGCACGTTCTCGGGCTTGAAGTCCAGGTGCATGAAGCCGTTGTCATGCATGTGCTCCAGCGCGATGGCCATGTCGATGAGAATGTTGCCCACGAACTCGTGCAGCACCGGATCGCCGCGCGCGAAAAGCTGTTTCAAATTCGAGCTCTCCACATATTCCATCAGGCAGTAGAGCGCGCCGTCGATCTTGCCGTGTTCGAGATAGCCAATGACGTGGTCGTGATCGTGGATCTGTTTCAGAATCTCGCAGCCGCGCAGGAAGCGTCGCCGGGCCACGAGGCTGAAACGGAGCCGGTCGTGCAATTTGCGCACCGCGACGCTGTGGCCGTCCGGATCCGTCGCCAGCCAGATATCCGCCATGCCGCCGCTGTTGATGAGTTCCTGGAGGTAAAAACGTCCGAACGGTCCGGGCTGGGGCGCCGCCGGCTGCTCGGTTTGATTATTCTTCCAGAATGCCATGTGACCTGGTGCGGGCGCTTTCTAGCAAACGCGGCGATGTCCGGCAAAAACTATCGCGTGTGACCGCGCTTTCAGTTCACCGCAACCCGGCCGGGGAAATCGGCGTACGCCAGACGGAGGCCGTCATCCAGCGTGACCTGGGGCCGCCAGCCGAGCGCGAAAAGCCGCGAGCTATCCATCAATTTGCGGGGGGTTCCATCCGGTTTGGTGGTGTCCCAGAGAATCTCACCCGGGAAGCCGACGACCGCTTTGACCGTTTCCGCCAGGGCGCGGATCGTGAGGTCCGAGCCGCTGCCCACATTGATGATCTGCTCCTCGCTGTAGTGGCGCATCAGGAACACGCACGCGCGGGCGAGGTCGTCGGCGTGCAGAAACTCCCGCCGCGGCGCGCCCGTGCCCCAGCAGGTGACGGTCGGTGCTCCGGCGGCCTTGGCCTCGTGAAACCTGCGGATCAGCGCGGGCAGCACATGCGAGGTCTGGAGGTCGTAATTGTCATGCGGACCGTAAAGGTTCGTGGGCATGGCGCTGATGAAGTCGCAGCCGTGCTGGCGGCGCAGCGCCTGGCAAAGCTTGATGCCGGCAATCTTGGCGATGGCATACCATTGGTTTGTCGGCTCGAGCGGGCCGGACAGGAGCGAATCCTCCCGGATGGGTTGGGGCGCGTGCTTGGGGTAGATGCACGAGCTGCCGAGGAAGAGGAGCTTCTTCACTCCTGCCTGCCAGGCGCCGTGGATGAGGTGGTTTTGGATCTGGAGGTTCTCGTAAAGAAAATCGGCCGGTTGACGATCATTGGCCAGGATGCCGCCGACTTTGGCCGCCGCGACGAAGACGTATTCCGGGCGGGCCTCGGCGTAAAACCGGCGCACCGCCGCCTCATCGAGGAGGTTCAACTCCTGGCGGTTGCGCCCGAGGATGTTCCGGCAGCCCTGCCGCTGCAATTCCCGCCAGAGGGCGCTGCCGACCAGTCCGCCATGACCGGCGACATAGATGCGAGATTCTTCGTTCACCCGGGCAGCTTACGGGGAAGGAGCGGACGGCGACAAGTTTCTGCCGCTTTCCTGGGAGGAAATGTCTGGTTTCAAGGCAGGATTGCCTCGGATCAGGACATCTCCAGCCCGGCGCCTCTGAACGGCGGTGCCAGCGAGATACCTCCGCAAATCAGGGGAAAGTGGCGAAAACGCGGACAAGATCGCACTTCTGAGAGCGCCGCATCGCCCGCGGCTGGCGCCATCCCTGGGCTGGCATTGTCGGTGCTAAGAGGTCAATCGCGGTCGGTGAAAGGCAATCAGTGGACGACGGACCGAAGTAAATAACAACCCGCCTTTCACCAAAGTCCACGCCGCGTGTCGGAAACGAAAGGCAAACAAAATGAAGATCAACAACAACCGCAAGTCGGGTTTCACCCTGGTGGAAATCATGATCGTGGTGGCCATCATCGGCCTCCTCGCCGCCATCGCCATTCCCAACTTTGTGAAGGCGCGCGAGAACTCGCAAGTCAACACTTGCATCGCGAACATGAAGCAGATCGAAGGCGCCAAAGCCACCTGGGCGCTCGAGGAGAAGAAGACCTCGGCCGCCACGCCAGGCATCACTGACCTATGCGGGGTTGGCAAGTACATCCAGCGTGAACCGTTCTGCCCGCTCTCGGCCAATGGGGCGCCTCCTTACGCACCCACTGCCGTGGACGCTGTGGAAACCTGCCCAAATTTTAACATTTCGAATAAACACAAACTCTAAGCGACAATTCCTAGTTTTTCTCAAGCCCGGGGCCGTCCCCGGGCTTTTTTTGTTTTTCGTCAGACGCCGGGATCTTCTCGTCAGCAGGGCGCAAAAAGGTAGGGCGCGTCTGTCCCAGCGCGCCGCGAACCACTCCCGGCCAACCCGACGGCGCGCTGGGGACAGACGCGCCCTTCCCGCGTGAGTGTTGGGACCAGGCGTCTTCTGGTAGCCCATCCCAAGGTCTTGTCAGTAATCTACGGGCGGGATTGACCCACGAAGCGATGGTCAGCTTTGAGAAAGCGATTCATTAAGAATCGCGACGCAAAGACCGCCGGATCTTGCCTGACACCTTGACGAGATCGAGCGTATCCGGCGAAAGCGCACGCCTCCGCGCGCTGAGGAAATTTCCAGCCCGTCCTCTGGCGCGGTCTTGATCGTGAAGTGGCGGGCAAGGTGTCGGCTCATGGCCATTCGTCCAAGCGGCAGAGCAGGTCGCGCCAGCGCAGCCGGGGGCCGGTGTTCATGGCCAGCAGCCACAGGGTCGTGCGTCCCGCGTCCGTCCGTGCCAGGAGGCGGGGGCCGTCGGATCGGAAATGGTCTTCCCAGCGGTCTTGGCGGGGATGGAACAACCGCACCACCCGCCCCGTGTCGGGGTCAAGGCCCGTGAGGCTGGTTCCCTTGCGGCGGTTACACTCCGGGCAGGCGAGGGCCAGGTTTTCGGGAGCATCTTTGCCCCCATGCTGGCGGGCGACGATGTGTTCAACGTGGAAGCGCAGAGAGGAACGGCTTTGGGGCAGGCGGCAGTATTCGCAGCGGTCACCGGCGCGCTGGCGGACGAGTTGGGCCAGGGCCGCGTCCATCAGGCCGGCTTGCGCTCCACGAGAGAAAGCCCGGCCTCGGCCTTCAGGATGCCCAGCAGGGTGTTGGCTTCCACGAGCGAGTCGAGTTCCGCTTGTTCCGCCGGGGTCAGCCGGCCATCGTTGCACTTGGCAGCCAGTTCCTCGTAGCGGGACTGCGTGGCCCCGTCGGCCTGGAGTTGGATCAAGGCGGAGGCCAGTTCCACCGACAACGTCCGCGAGAGCGGATGCAGAAGCCGGGCCAGGGCGCTGTTTTCCGTGCCTGTTGTCATGGCGCGAAGTTAATCCACCGGGCGAACAGGGGCGAGGGTTTTCTCATGGCCACCTGGGGTCGCTGCTACCCGTTGACACCATTAACCCGGGATATTTCACACGTCCTGTTCCCGGATCGCGCGCCGGATGCTCGTAGCGCAGATTTCCAATCTGCTGTATCGCCGACTTCTCGTCGGCCGGCTGTCCGAACCTCCTTGCGCCAGCGGATTGGAAATCCGCGATTCAGCAGGTTGGAAACCTGCGCCACGAAACGGTCTGGCTGGCGCGTCGGCTCCGTCGCCGGGCGGAACCACCAAAACTTGTGAAATAAGCGGGCTAGCCGTCTGCTGGCGGCGGGTGATGTCGTGGAGCTTCTCCTTCCTCATCTGGCCTGCCTCAGGCCCGGCGGCCGATGCGTCGGCCCCAGCAACTCAGCGGCACGTCCTCGCATCCAATACCGCCAGTCGTTCACTGAGCCGGGCCAACAAAAAGCGGGCGGCCGGGATTGGACAAGGCGAGGCGGAACCTGTAAACCTGAACCCCATGAAATCCCTGGCGTTGCTGACGGCCTTCCTGCCGCTGTGCGCAGTTGCCGTGGCGGCGGCGGAAGAAGTCGTTTTCGCGGTGCGTCAGCCCAGGGGGCCACATTGGTACGAGAATTTCGGTCATGCCGTCACCGACGTGAACCACACGGCTTACGGCGCGGGCGGACGCCTCTGCAAACTGGATCTGCCAACCGGCAAGGTCACCGTCCTGGTCAATGATCCCGCGGGCGCGGTGCGCGATCCCCAGGTTCATTACGACGGCCGGAGAATCCTCTTCTCGTATCGCCAAGGCGGCTCGCCCTATTTCCGGCTGTATGAAATCAATGCCGACGGAACGGGCCTTCGACAGATCACCAGCGATTCATGCGACGATCTGGAACCCTCCTATCTGCCCGATGGCGGCATCGTCTTCTGCTCCAGCCGGTGCAATCGCTTCGTGCCCTGCTGGTATGTCCAGGTCGCCACGCTTTATCGCTGTGATGCGGATGGTAAGAACATTCGCCCGCTTTCCTCGAACATCGAGCAGGACAACACGCCCTGGCCCCTGCCCGATGGACGCGTGCTCTACACGCGCTGGGAATACGTGGACCGATCCCGCGAGCATTTTCATCATCTCTGGACGATGAACCCCGACGGCACGGGCCAGATGACTTTCTTTGGCAACATGCACCCAGGTGATGTCTATCTCGACGCCAAGCCCGTCCCCGGCGGCAGCGAGATCATCATGGTCAACTCACCCAACCACGGCCAGCAGGAGCACGAAGGTCGAATCGCGCTCGTCCGGTTGGATCGGGGCGCGGACAGCCCAGAGGCGCAAACGATCCTGAATCCCGGCAAGAATTTTCGCGACCCGTATCCGCTGTCGTCCGAGGACTTCCTCGTGGCGCAGGAGAACCGGTTGTTGCTCATGAACCGTCGGGGCGAAACGCAGGAGCTTTACCGGTTGGCTGGCGAACTGGCCCAAGACGGCACCTGGTTGCATGAACCGCGTCCGCTTCGGCCTCGTCCGCGCGAGCTGGTCATCCCGCCGCGAGATAACTTGAGCGAGGCCACTGGACAGCTTGTGGTGTTCGACATCTACCGCGGTCGCAACATGGACGGCATCACGCGCGGCGCCATCCAGAAGCTTTTGATCCTGGAGAACCTGCCCAAGCCGGTGAATTTCACCGGCTCGATGGATCCAATCAGCTACGGCGGTTCCTACACGCTGAACCGCGTGCTCGGCACCGTGCCAGTGGAGGCCGACGGCTCGGTCAACGCGCAAGTGCCGCCACTGCGCAGCCTGCAATTGGTGGCGTTGGATGAGCAAGACCTGTCGGTCAAACGCATGCTCAGCTTCCTCACCGTGATGCCCGGCGAAGCCTCCACCTGCATCGGCTGCCACGAGAGCCGGACGGCGTCTCCACCGGATCGGACGGCGCTGCAGGCGCTGCGTCGGCCTCCCAGTAAAATCACTCCGGTGCCGGGCACGCCGGAGATTTTCGATTATCCGCGTGATATCCAGCCGATTTGGGACCGGCACTGTCTGCACTGTCACGACGCAGACCATTACGCCGGACGCGCGTTGCTCACGGGCGACCACGGCCCGATGTTCACGCACAGTTACTTCACGCTGTCGGCGAGGCTGCAAGTGGCTGATGGCCGTGATCTGGCCCGCGGAAATTACGCGCCTTACACGATTGGCAGCGCGGCCAGTCCGCTCCTGAACAAACTCAACGGCGCCCATCACGACGTGAAGCTGACGCCGCCGGAACTGCGGAGGGTCAAGCTCTGGATTGATGCTTCCGCCACCTTTCCCGGCACCTACGCCGCGTTGGGCAGCGGCATGATTGGTTCCTACGCCGCCCTGCAGTACGGCACCCGGCCGAAGATTGACTACGTGAGTTGGCCAGGGCTGAAGGGGGCCAGGGAAGTTCTGGACCGTCGTTGCGCCCCCTGCCACACCGGATCCAAGAAGCTGCCCAGTTCACCGGCGGACGATCTGGAATTCAAATTGCACCACCTGGAATACGGCGGCGGCAAACCGCGCTTCTGGGAACCGCCGTGGGTGAAGACGCCCGGCGACGGCTCGCTGCGCCCGGGTTCCGTGGAATGGATGAGACAGTTTGCGGACGCGCGGCTGCAATTCTCCCGGCACATTCTTTACAATCTTTCACGACCGGAAAAGTCGCTGCAGCTTCGGGCGCCGCTCGCCAAAACCGCCGGCGGTCACGCGCTCTGCGGCGACGTGTTCGCGAGCACGGACGATCCGGATTACCGCCGCCTGCTGGCTGGCATTCAGGAAGCCAAAGCCCACTTGGAATCCATCACGCGCTTCACCATGCCCAACTTCCACCCGGGGCGGGAATATGTCCGCGAGATGAAACGCTACGGCATCCTCCCGGAGAAACATCGGGACGGCGATCCCATCGACGTTTACGACACGGATCGCCGCTACTGGGAATCCTTCTGGCACCAACCGACGGCAAAGACCATCGGCGTTGCCAGGGAGAAGTGAGCAACTTTTGGAGTCTCTGCCGTCAGCAAACGGCAGAGACCCTGTTTGGCTGGTGTCCGACGCTTCTTCAGGCGAGCAACTTCTTCAGCGCGGCGAACGACAGGGCGGTGCATTCCATCGGCGACTTGCCATCCGGATAAGATTCCTGCTCGAGGGTGATCCACTCGGTGCCGCCAAACTCGCGGCAGCCGACGATGACTGCGGCCCAGTCCACTGAATCCTGCCCGAGAATGCTTTTCTTGCCCTTGTCATTGCCGACCACCGTCGGCTTGAAGTGGGTTGATCTCATTCGCCCGGCGTAACGCTTCATCATCGCCACCGGATCCAATCCCGCTGCTGCCGTCCAGCCGCAATCCTGCTGGAGGATCACATCCTTGCTGGTGCGCTCGGCAAAGAGATCCCAGTACGTCTTGTCACCGTCCTTTTTGAATTCGCCGGTGTGGTTGTGATAGCCGCAGGCCATCCCCAACGGTTTCAGCACCGCCGTCGCCTTGTTGAACGTCTCGGCCAATGCCTTGCTCTTCTCGGGATTCGTGAAGTCCTGGTCGCCTGGCACGATGAGGAACTTGCAGCCGATGGCTTGGTGGAAATCGATCGTCCTCGGCAGCGCGTCGCCCCGCAGGGTTCCTGTGCCGATGTGCGTCGCCGCGACCTTGAGGTTCAGATCGTCGAGCTTCTTGCGAAGGTCCGCCGGTTTGGCGGCGTAATTGTAGTAGCCGGCGAACTCGACGCCCTCGAACCCCATCCGGGCCACCTCAGCGAGGGCGGCGTCGAAGTTTTTTCCGCAATCACCGCGCACCGAGTAGAGCTGCAAGGCCACCGGCAGCTTGCCTTTGGAACCTTGGGCGAACACACGATGGCTGAAACCAAAAGCGGTGGCAGCAAGGGCGGAGCACTTGACGAACTGACGGCGGGAGAGAGAGATGTTTTTCATAGGTGGGCGTTGGTAGCACTTCGATCCGTGGCTTGTCCAGTTCCGATAAGTTCCGCAGTTCGGCGGACGCGTCATTTATGCCCTCGCTGGAGAAACGGCGTGCTTGCGGGCGTCCACGACCTTGGTGTAAGAGCACAGCCGGTCAATGTGCCTGCGGTTGCGTTCGGCAACATTCCC
Organism: Limisphaerales bacterium; assembly: GCA_038249465.1. GTDB lineage: Bacteria > Verrucomicrobiota > Verrucomicrobiia > Limisphaerales > JBBRWD01 > JBBRWD01. Next base: position 23,054 of record JBBRWD010000079.1, read on the forward strand.
GGCAGGAAACCCTCGTGGCCATGTCATCCGGGTCGAGGCACCCGGCGACGATTGTTGGCAAGGTGTTTATGTTCAGTCACGCGCACGTGGCGAAATGGCAGACGCGCCAGACTTAGGATCTGGTTCCGTAAGGAGTGGGGGTTCAAGTCCCTCCGTGCGCACCACGGCCATCGGAGTTTCCGCTTTTCTTCGGGCCAAACGCCGGTATCTTTCGCCCGACATCTACGGTTGAGGTGACTCACAGGGCCGGAGCCTCGGACGCCCCGGCCCTCTGTGTTCATCGCACCGATGCTTTTTGACACGATGGATTTAGCGCACATCAGAAATTTCAGCATCATTGCCCACATCGATCACGGCAAGACGACCTTGTCGGATCGCCTGCTGCATCGCACGGGGACAATCCTGACCCGCAACATGACGGATCAGCTGCTCGATTCGATGGACCTGGAAAAGGAGCGCGGCATCACCATCAAGGCGCACCCGGTCACGATGTATTACAAGGCCGCCAACGGTGAGGAATACGAGTTGAACCTCATCGACACTCCGGGCCACGTGGATTTTTCCTACGAAGTGTCGCGCAGCCTCAGCGCGTGCGAAGGAGCCTTGCTCATCATCGACGCCGCGCAGGGGGTCGAGGCGCAGACGGTGGCCAATGTCCACCTAGCGATGAAGCAGAACCTCCTGCTCATCCCGGTGATCAACAAGATCGATCTGCCGCACGCCAACATCCCGATGGCCAAGCAGCAGTTGGAGGACATCCTGGCCATTCCCGCCGAACTGGCCATTCTCGCCAGCGCCAAGGAGGGCATCGGCATCGACGAGATTCTTGAAGCCATCGTGGCGCGCATTCCCGCGCCCAAGACCACCGACGCGAAGTCCATGCAGGCGCTGTGCTTCGATTCCTATTTCGACACTTACAAGGGAGTCGTGACGCACATCCGCGTCATCAATGGCGAGGTCCGCGCCGGCATGAACATCAAGCTGCTGGCCAACAACAAAAACCATGAGGTGAAGGAGGTGGGCAGCTTCAATCCCAAGCCCTACGAGCGCGAGGTGTTGACGGCCGGCGAGACCGGGTATTTCACTGCCAACATCAAATCGCCCAAGGACGTGAAGATGGGCGACACGATTACCGACGCGCGCAATCCGTCGCCGGTGCTGACGGGCTTCAAGGAGATTCACCCGATGGTGTTTAGCGGGATCTACCCCATCAACACCGGGGATTACGAGCATCTCAAGGCCGCGATGGGCAAACTCCAGTTGAACGACTCGGCGTTTGTTTATCAGGCCGAAACCTCCGTCGCGCTGGGATTTGGTTTTCGGTGCGGTTTTCTCGGCCTGCTGCATCTGGAAATTGTGCAGGAGCGCCTGCGCCGCGAGTACGACATGGACATCATCGCCACGTATCCGAGCGTGGTGTATCACGTCACAATGAACGACGGCACGGCCAAGGAGATCGACAATCCGGTGTTCTTGCCTGAGCCAAACTACATCGCAAAAATCGAGGAGCCGATGGTGATTTCGTTCATCATCTGCCCGAACGAGAACATCGGCGACTTGATGACTCTGGTGTCGGAGAAACGCGGCGTCCTGGACCATACCGAGACGCTCGATACGCGCCGCGTGATGCTCACCTGCAAGATTCCGCTCAACGAAATCCTCATCGATTTCCACGACCGCATCAAGAGCATCACCCGCGGCTTTGGCTCGATGGATTACGAGCATGCCGGCAATCAGGAGTCGGACATGGTCAAGCTCGACATGCTCGTCAACGATGAGCCGGTGGATGCCTTTTCCTGCATTGTCCATCGTTCCAAGGCCGAGAGCCGGGGACGTTCCCTCGCCGCCAAACTCAAGGAGGTCATTCCCAAGCAGCAATACCGTGTCGCCATCCAGGCGGCCATTGGTGGCAAGATCGTGGCGCGCGAAGACGTCGGCGCGATGCGCAAGGACGTCACGGCGAAATGCTATGGCGGCGACATCACCCGGAAACGCAAACTTCTCGAGAAGCAGAAGGAAGGCAAGAAACGCATGAAATCCATCGGCACGGTCAACATCCCGCAGGAAGCCTTCATCGCCGTGCTCAAAGCCTCCTCAGAAGGCTGAGCCGAATTTCCATGAATCTCAACTGGTTCATCTCCGGCACCGTGCGCCACGCCGCGCAGATGCGCAAACACGTCTGGAAAATTCTCTCCGAACAGCGCGATCTGCTGTCGCCGCAGGCCATCGAGGCCGTCGAGGGCGCGATGAAGCGCGTCGATGATTCGGTGCATGGACGTCTGGACAAGCAGGGGATCAGCGCCGCGATGACCGGCCTCGAAGAGACGGCCAACAAATGGCTCAAGGCGCATCCGAATGCCGGCGTGCGCGAGAACATTGAAGTGCTCCTCGTGGCCATCGCGGTGGCCATGGGCATCCGCACGTTCTTCCTCCAGCCATTCAAGATTCCCACCGGCTCGATGCAGCCCACGCTCTACGGGATCACTTCGACGCCAAATTTCAAGGACGCCTTCTCGCCGCCGGAGGACGTGCGACCATCGCCCGATTTTGACCTTCCGAATCCGGTCTCGCGCTTTTTGAACTACTGGTTCCGCGGGGTTAGCTACACGCATCTGGTGGCGGCATCAGACGGGCCTCTGCAGGAGGCGAAACGGGCGCAGCGGTTCCTGCTTTTCAATTTGTGGCAGAAGTTCCGCGTGGGCGACACCTGGTACACCGTGTGGTTTCCGGACGATGAGCTTCTGCAGCGGGCCGGTTTGCTGTCCCGGGGAGGCAATCCCAATCCCAAGGTGTTCAAGAAGGGAGAGGACATCATGAAGATCCGGGTCTTCAGCGGCGACCACCTCTTCGTGGACCGCATGACCTACAATTTTCGCAAACCGACGCGCGGCGAAATCATCGTGTTTGAAACGCGGGGCATCAATGGCCTGCCACAGGACCAGTTCTACATCAAACGTCTCGTCAGCACCGGCGGCGAAAAGGTCCGTCTGGGCAACGACCGGCATCTCGTCATCAACGGCACGAACCGGCTCGATGCGACCACGCCGCATTTTGAAAACGTCTATGGCTTCAACCCGCAGCAACTGCCGCGCGACAGCCATTACTCCGGGCACCTGAACAACACGCTCTTCCCGGGATATGCGCGGTATTTTCCAGATGAGAACACGGACTACCTCGTGCCGCCGGGGCGTTACCTGGTGATGGGCGACAACACCATGAACAGTTACGACTCGCGCGGCTGGGGCGATTTCGACAGCAGAAACGTGATCGGCCGATCCTGTGTGGTTTACTGGCCCTTCGGCCGTCAGGACGGGCGCGACTCACGGTTCGGCCTGACCCGGAAGTAGCCGGATCCGTCTTGACGCAGCGGCATGGGGAGCGCACGCCGCCGGCGTGCGGTGTTCGGCGGCTCGCCGAAAACCTCCTCCCGCAAACCATCTCGCGCCGAATAAGGGTGGAAGATGTGAGGCGTAGGTTTGGGCGAGCCGCCAAAACCGCCACCCGGGTCGTGTGCGCTCCCATCGGCTCGCACTTTTCAAACAAGCCCTCACACCGCCTTCTCGTAAATCCGGTAGCGCTTGTAAACCTGGGCGTGGATGGCTTCCAGCATGCGACACATCATGGTGTTGTCTTCGAGAATCCACGAAGCTTCGGCCTCAACGAAACCTTTGCGGATGCCGGCCCGCAATCCCTCGATGAGCATGGCCGTTTCCAAACCGCGCCCGCGATGTTGCCGCTTCACGCCGAGCGTGATCACGCGCGACAGCGGCGGGCATTTCCAGCCAAGCAGGTAGGGCAGGGCGGTGAACAGTCCTGGCGAGAGCAACCGTCCGCGCAGCGCTTGCAGCGCCACGTTGTAATCCGGCATCGCCAGCAAGAAGCCGATGGTTTCCCCGCGTTCCTCCGCCAGCCAGACGAGTCCTTCCATGAAGAGCGGCTTGAGCCGTTCGGCCATGAAATCCAGCTCCGCATCGGTCATTGGCACGAAGCCCCAATTGTCTTCCCACGCGGCGTTATAGACTTCCTTCACCTTGGCGAGATCGCCTTCGAGCGTCTTCTTCGAAACCCGGAGCAGCCGCAAATTCGGGTTGCGCTTCATCACCTTCTCGCTGATGCGCGTGAGGCGGTCCATTGGGATCTTTGCCAAATCGATGTAGAAGGCGAGAAGGTCTTTAGCCTTGGCGAAGCCGCAGCCCTCGGTCAGCGACGTGTAGTATCTCGGGTTGTAAGGCATCATGAACACCGGAGGCCGCGCGAAGCCCTCGACGAGCAGGCCGCATTCGTCGTTTGACGTGGGATTCATCGGGCCAAGCAAACGCGGGATGTTCTTCCCGCGCGCCCACGCTGCCACCGCGTCGAAGAGCGCTCGCGCCACGGCTGGGTCGTCCACGCTTTCAAAGAAACCCCAGAAGGCCGCATGTTCCGCCGTGGCCCGATCCTTGTTGTGGTGATGATCGAGCACGCCCGCGATGCGCCCCACGTCCTGGCCGTCGCGCCGGGCGATCCACAACTGCATCTCCGCATGTTCGAAAAGCGGGTTGACGTGGGTGAACACCTTCTTCAAGTCCATCAACAGTGGCGCCACCCAGTTCGGATCGGTGTCATAGATGTGATAGGCCACCTTGAGGAAGCGCATCACCTGACGCGGTTCGCGGGGCAGGGAAACAATCTCAATGTCGTGGCTCATGGGTTGGGCGAACAGGGAGGTGGCGCGATGTCTTCGGACCGGGCAGGTAGGGCGCGTCTGTCTTCAGCGCGCCGTTTGGGCCCGCGAGAGTTGCGGCGCGCTGAGGACAGACGCGCCCTACCCTTGGTCCATCTGAGCAGTAACTGTCTTTGTTGTTCATCGCACGATCTCCTTCCTCACCATCGCGACCTGTTCTCTGACTGGTTTCGTTGTTCGTTCGGCGCCTCGCAGTGCCTTCTCGCGCCTGGAGGTTTCACTGCGCAGCAATTCCTCCGCACTCCAGCCCCGCGCTTGCGCGGACTCCGCCAACCCGAACAACTCGCGAGCCAGCGCGCCCTTGCTCACTCGGCGCGACGCTGGTGCCGTCCTCTGCAGCAGCCCGGCTTTGCGCGCCTTCTTCACCAGCTTCTCCGCGTGCAGCAACGCGGGCAGGTGACGCGGAATGCCGTCGAGTGCCGAGGGACGTTCGTGGCGCGTACCGGATTTTTCGGCGCGCTTGATTTGCTCCCACTGCGCCCAGACGCCATCCACCGTGCTCACGTCCGAGTCGCCAAAGACGTGTGGGTGCCGCCGGATGAGTTTGTCGGCGATATTCCGCGCGACCTTGTCGAAGTCAAACACCCCGCGCTCCCGCGCCAGTTGGCAATGGAACACCACCTGGAGCAGCAGGTCGCCGAGTTCCTCCAGCATCTCATGATCGTCGCCCGCCTCGATGGCGTCGAGCAATTCATACACCTCCTCGACGGCGTGAAAGCGCAGCGTGCGATGATCCTGCTCGCGATCCCACGGGCAGCCATCGGGCGCTCGCAGGCGGGCCATCACCTCGATCAAATCGGCAATGGCGCTCCTGGATTTTCTCGGGGCCGGACGGCGTCGAGGCATGTTGGTTTGGGGCGGAGTCTTCAAAGAATTACCAGATCATCGCGATGCACCACTTCAACGCGTGACAGTTTCGCTGCGTTGATTTCTGCGGAAGTGAACCGCGCAATGCCGCGGGCGAACTCAGTCCCATTCAGATCGCAGATGCGCACCACGTCGCCGCTGTCGAAGCGACCTTCGCAGCGCGCAATGCCGGGCGGGAGCAGGCTGCGTCCGCTTTCGCGCAGCGCCTTGCGCGCGCCGTCATCGACCACCAGCGCGCCCTTGGGCCGATGGAAGAAGGCGATCCACCGCTTGCGCCCGCGCATCTTGCCGGGTCGCGGCACGAAGAGCGTCCCCTCGTCTTGTCCGGCGACGATCCGGGCGAGCACGTTCTTTCGTTTCCCGGAGGCGATGACGAGCGGGATGCCGGAGCGCACCGCGATTTGCGCCGCCTGAATCTTCGTGGTCATGCCGCCGACGGCGGTGGCGCTGTCTGTGCCGCCGGCCATGTCTTCGATGGTGGCGTCGATCTTCTCGATTACCGATAGAGTGCGTGCGCCGGCTTTGCCAAAGTTCTCGATGACCCCGTCCACCGTGGTGAGGATGACGAGCAAATCGGCCGGCAACAACGAGGCGACCAGCGCGGATAGCCGGTCGTTGTCGCCAAATTTGAGTTCGGCCAGCGAGACGGCGTCGTTCTCGTTGATGATGGGCACGACGTCGCGGTTGAGCAGCGCGATGAGGGTGTTGCGCGCGTTGAGATGCCGTTCGTGGTGCTGGAGATCCTCATGCGTGAGCAAGACCTGCGCGACAGTGAGGTTGAATTTCGCGAACAGCTTCTCGTAGGTCGCCATCAGCCGCGACTGTCCGACCGCCGCGCACGCCTGCAACTCGGAGATTTCGGCCGGGCGCTTGTTAAAGCCCAGCGCACCCATGCCGGCGCCGACCGCGCCGGAGCTGACGATTACCACGTCCTTCTTCTGCGTGCGAAGCTCGGCCACCTGCGCCACCAACTGTTCCATTTGCGCCGGGTCGGGCTGCTTCAGGCTGTTGGTGAGCACGCCGGTGCCCAGCTTGACGACGATGCGGCTGATGTTCTGCAACAACTTGGTTCGCACGGCGGACTTGGTAACAAACGCGCATGCCGGTGTCGAGAACGCACGGGATCGGGGATGGTGCGAAAACGCTTCTCGCCGTGATGGCCGGGAATTGCCACCGGACGCGGATTGATGAGCGATTGAGTTACGGCTTTGAGGTTTCTGCCTGAACGGGCGTCTTGAGAAACGCCAGCAAATCCGCAACCTCGGTGTCGCTCAAGCCCTGCAACAATCCTTCCGGCATGATCGAGAGCTGCCCTTGCGTGAGTCGCGCGATCTCGGCGCGCGGGACGAGGTTGGTCTGGCCCGGTGAAATGAGGGTCACGGAACGCGCGTCCTGCCGCGCCACCACGCCGGTCAAGACGAGGTCGTCCTTTGTCTCCAGCGTGTAGGCGCGGTAGTCGTTCGGCACGATGGCGCTCGGATCGAGGATGTTCAGCAGCAGGTAATCAAGATCGCCGCGATTGTAGGCGGTCAGGTCGGGACCGAGATTGCCGCCGGTGCCGCCAAGCGTGTGGCATTGGGCGCAGATCCGTTCAAACACCAGGCGGCCGCGCGCCCCGTCGCCGCCTTTTTGCGACAGCATGTTCTTGTAACGGGCGACGACTTCAAGCGTGTCGTTTTCCACCGCGCGCGCCACGCCCCAGACACGCGTGATCTCGCCATCAAGCGACGCGTCCTTCAGATTGCGCAACTGCGTCACCAAATCGGCGGTGAGATCCTTGCGCGGCACCCGGCCATCATCCACGGCCCCCAGCAGCGCCCTCGCAAAGGCCGGCCTGGCGCAAAGGGTCCGCAGCGCCTCCCGCCGCTCGCCTTCGTTGAGCGATGGGAAAACGCCGAGAATCGCCGCCGGTGTGGCCGCGTCGTCGAACGCCGCCAAGGTGCTGAGCGCCGAGGATCGCAAGGTGGGTTCAAGCAACAGGCCGCGCAGCACCGGCGCAAGTTGCGGATCTCGCACCTTCGCCAGCGCCGCCAGCGCTTTGCGTCGCGCGGCTTCGGGGGCGCCAGCATCGGCCAGCGTGGCGCGCAACGCCGCCAACGCCTTTGGGCTGCCGAAGGTCAGCGACAACATTCCGGTGAGTTCGCGAACTTCCGCGTTGGTGCTCTGCTCCAATTGGGCCGCGACTTCGTCCCAGCCCGCTGGTGTCGGTACGCTGCGGCGATCCGCCAGGCCATCGCTCACGCCGCGCAGCACGTCGAGTTGGATCTCGGGTGGGGGATTCTGCCTTAGCAACTTCACCAGCTCTGCAAGTCCGCTGCCGGGTTTCTCGGCACAGGGCAGGGGAGTGACGGCGAAGAAAAACATCGCCGCCAGACCGAGCCTCCGGGCGATGCCGTGAAGGAAGCGCCTCGACGTAGCGGCGTCTCGGCGGAGTGCCGCCCACTTGGAGTTTGCGCAGGATGCGGCGGTTTTCCGACACGCCGCTGCACCGGAATACGAGGTTCGGCCTTTGTTCTGGATCACGAAAATTGCCGAAGCCACGCGATGGAGGATTACTTCGCCGCGAACGGCTTGGGCTGAGCCTTCTCCCATTCCTGCTGGCTGACGGATTTCTTCTCGTGCAGGAAGACGAACATGCCGCGCTTGTTGCCGACCACGACGTCCAGAAGCTTGTCGCCGTTGACATCGCCCACGGTCACCTGCGTGCCGACGCCGGATTTGTCGTCGATGAGATATGGCACGAAATCCACGCTGCCGTCCGCGCCGCGCACCGTGCGGAACCAGTAGAGCACCGCGGGCGCGTTGGGATCGATGTCGCCGGTGGGGCCGTGCGCCCAGAAGCGCTTGCCGGTGACCACGTCCTTCACGCCGTCGCCGTCCATGTCCGCGAGGACGATGGCGTGAGGCTGGGTGAACTGCACGCCGTAGCGATTGTCGGCGGGCGTTTTGTTCATGAAGACGTGCGGCTTGAACTTCGCCTCGCCGCCGCCGGGGAGTTGCTCGTACCAGGCCAGGCCGACTCCGTGCGGGTTCAGGGTGGTGAACACGTCGTTCCGTTTGTCGCCGTTGAAATCGTAGGCGAACATCTGCGCCGCGCCCGGTCCCGGGGCAAACGCCACGTCGTGCTTCGTCCACACCGGCTCGCCCTCCAGCGACTTCGGCTGCTCCCACCATGCGTTCTGTTCGAGCAAATCCATGCGACCATCGCCATTGACATCGCCGAAGCCCATGCCGTGGGTGTATTTGTGCCACTCCCCTTTGGGCGAAATCTTCACAAACTTCCACGGCTGCGTCGGCGCGGCCCAGTTGGGCTTGATGAAGCCGAGATAGCCTCCCGAGTTGCAGACCAGTTCGGGTTTGCCATCGCCGTCAATGTCACCCCACTCAAGCGATTCATTATCCACCATCGGATAAACCTTGTGCATCGGCCAGTGCTCGGAGCCATCCGCCTGTTTCGCCCCCTTCGGATTCTCGTAGTAGCGCAAATCGGTGCTGGGCAATCCGACCACCAGCACGTCGTCCCAGCCATCGCCGTTCACGTCATCGCCCCAGGTGAAGAAATTGTCCGAGTAATCATTCTCGTTGGCGAGCGAGCCTTTGTAGCCGCGGATGGTCGCCTCGGTGCCATCGGCCTTCTTGAACTTCGAGGTCTTGGTGGAGGGAGAAAGTTCGTGGCGCGTCTTGAAGTCCGGCCCCTCCCACCAGAACGGCCCATAGACGACATCCATTCTGCCGTCGCGATTGAAGTCGCCGAAGCTGGCGCCTTCCGCCCAGAACTCGTCCGTGAGCTGGATTTTCTTGAAAGTGTGGAGGGAGGGATCTGCCGCCGTGGCGAGGAAGGCCGCGGACAGCGCGCCGGAGAGAGCAAAGGCAAGCTTGGTCATGCGCAAGGTGTCGCAGTTTCACCCGGGTGGGTCAAGAGTGGGATCTCAGGTGCATCAAGAAAATTGTGAACTGCGGATGATCTTGTTGAACGAACTAGTCGATGGGATTGATCGAGCCCGTGGAGGAAGAGTTGTTGCACGAGAAGCAGCCGACGCGCGGTTGGCTTGTTGGAGCCCAAGCGTCTTCTGGGCAGGGCGCGTCTGTCCCCAGCGCGCCGCCGGGTTGGCGGGGGTGGGTCGCGGCGCGCTGGGGCCAGAAGCGCCCTGCCCAGAAGAAGCGTGGGCGCCAACAAGCCACCCGCGCGTCGGGTGCTTCTCGTGCAACAACTC
>JBBRWD010000080.1:0-32825 GCA_038249465.1 Limisphaerales bacterium
GACGCTTGGTCCCAACCCGCACGGGCAGGGCGCGTCTGTCCCCAGCGCGCCGTCGGGTTGGCCGGGAGTGGTTCGCGGCGCGCTGGGACAGACGCGCCCTACCCAGCCCGGGTGTCGTCCATCCCACTGCCTGGGCAGTAACAACGACGAAACGACACGGATCAAACAATCGAAAACGGATCAAACAATCGAAAACGAAACAAAACATGAAAATAAACACACTGAAACTCACCTTTCTGACCACGGTCGCCGGCTTCGCACTGCTGACTGGATGCGCCACCTCTGGCTACAAACATGCCGACAAGACCGGCGAAGGCATCGCCGAGTTTCGCGATGAAGTCGTGAACGTGAAAAAAGCCGTGGATGGTGCCATGTCGAACTTGAGCCAGACGGCGGCAGACGCCGCCACCGATCCTCGCAAAGCCTTCGAGAAGTTCTCCAAATCCGTTGATCAGGTGGAGAACGCGCGGGCGAAAGCCGGCAAGCGAGCCGCTGATGTGAAGGCGGCGGGCGCCAGCTACTTCAAGCAGTGGGAGAAACAACTGGCTGACATCCAAAATCCCGAAATCCGCAAGGTCGCCGCCGAGCGCAAGGGAAAACTGAACGAACAGTTTGGCAAGGTCGTCCCCTTGCTCGAACAGGCCAAGGCCGATTTCGACCCCTTCCTTTCCGACCTCAAGGATCTGCGCACGTTCCTGAGCAACGATCTCACCGTGACGGGCCTGGATGCGGCCAAAGGCATCGTCAAGAAGACCCGCGCGACCGGAACCAAGCTGCAAGGCTCCATCGACGACCTGATCACAGAAATGAATTCCATCGCTGCCACGCTCACACCCGCCAAGACCGGGAAGAAATAAGGAAACCAGCGGCGGTCCGAACCAGCCCCAACGAACCGAACAAAACAAAACGAAAGACAAAACCAATGAAACGTAAACCACTCAATCACGGACTGGCCGTGCTGGTCGCTTCGACGGCGCTGCTGTGCGCCGTTGCTCCGGCGCAGGCGCAGGCCAAGAAACCCAACATCCTCGTCATCTGGGGCGACGACATCGGCACCTGGAACATCAGCCACAACAATCGCGGCATGATGGGCTACCAGACGCCGAACATCGATCGCGTCGCCCGCGAGGGCGTGGCCTTCACCGACTACTACGCGCAGCAGAGCTGCACGGCGGGGCGCGCGGCGTTCATCAGCGGCTCGGTGCCGGTCCGCTCGGGCATGACGAAAGTCGGCATGCCGGGCGCGAAGGAAGGCTGGCAGAAGACCGACTGCACCATGGCCACCGTGCTCAAGGCACAGGGCTACGCCACCGGCCAGTTCGGCAAGAACCATCAGGGCGACCGCGATGAACACCTGCCCACGATGCATGGCTTCGATGAGTTCGTCGGCAGCCTCTACCATCTCAACGCCGAGGAAGAACCGGAGAACCGCGACTACCCCGGCGACATGAAACTCGCCAACGGCAAGACCTTCCGCGAGACCTTCGGTCCGCGCGGCGTGCTTCGGGCGAAGGTGGACGGCAAGGGCGGCCAGACCATCGAGAACCTTGGCCCGCTCACCAAGAAGCGCATGGAGACCATCGACGACGAGTCCATGGCCGCCGCCAAGGAGTTCATCACCCGCCAGGCCAAAGCCGGGCAGCCTTTCTTCTGCTGGTGGAACGGCACACGCATGCACTTCCGCACCCATGTGAAAGCCGAGCATAAGAACCTGGCTGGTCCGAACTCCGATGAATACAGCGACGGCATGGTCGAGCACGACCTGCACGTGGGCGAACTGCTCAAGCTGATCGACGACCTCGGCCTCGCCGACAACACCATCGTGCAATATTCGACGGACAACGGCCCGCACTACAACACCTGGCCCGATGCCGGCACCACCCCCTTCCACGGCGAGAAAAACTCGAACTGGGAAGGCGCCTTCCGCGTGCCTTGCTTCATCAAATGGCCCGGCCACTTCCCCGCGGGCGTCACGCTCAACGGTATCGTTTCCCACGAAGACTGGTTGCCGACCTTCGCCGCCGCCGCTGGCAATCCCAACATCAAGGAACAACTGCTCAAGGGCGTGGAACTCAACGGCCGCACCTACAAGAACCACGTCGATGGCTACGACCTGACCGCCTACCTCAGCGGCAAGACCAAGACCTCGCCACGCAACGAGTTCATCTATGTGGGCGACGAAGGCGCGGTCATGTCCATTCGCGTAGGCGACTGGAAGGCCACCTACCTGGAAAACCGCGCGCGCCGGCTCGACGTCTGGCGCGAACCCTTCACCCATCTGCGTCTGCCGCTGCTGTTCAACCTGCGGCGCGATCCGTTCGAGAAGTCCTATGAGAACTCGAACACCTATCACGACTGGATGATCGACCGGGCCTATGTGCTCGGGCCCATGCAGGTGGTCGCCAGCAGGTTCCTCATGACCATGAAGGAATTCCCGCCCAGCCAGAAGCCGGGCGACTGGAGCCTCGATTCGCTCGAGAAGCAGATCAAAGGCATGACGACCGGCGGTCAGTGAACCGCCCCATTCGATTGTGAAACGCGCGGGCCGTCCAGCAATGGGCGGCCCGCGAATTCACAATCGAAACTAACCCACTATTAAATTATGAAAACAAAACACATCGCTTCATTGCTCAGCCTCGTGCTTGGCGCAGCCATCGCGTTTCCGGCAGGCGCGCAGGAAGTCCTGCCCCGACCGGAACAACCGTTCGGCGGCAAACTCGGTCGCACGTCCAAGGAATCCACCAAAGATTTCCCGAAGGAAGTCCACGCACCGAAGGGTGCGCCGAACGTCCTGCTCATCCTGACCGATGACGTGGGCTTTGCCGCCTCGTCCACGTTCGGCGGGCCGATTCCGACGGCCACGATGGACCGCCTCGCGAAGAGCGGCCTGCGCTATAATCAGTTTCACACCACGGCGCTCTGCTCGCCCACGCGCGCGGCGCTGTTGTCCGGGCGCAACCACCACTCCGCGTCCACCGGCGTCATCACGGAACTGGCCACGGGCTTCCCCGGCTACAATTCGCTCATGTCGAAAAGCTGCGGGACGTTCGCGGAAGTTCTGAAGCAGAACGGTTATAACACCGCCTGGTATGGCAAGAACCACAACGTCCCCGACTGGCGCACCAGCCAGGCCGGGCCGTTCGACTTGTGGCCGACCGGACTGGGCTTCGAGTATTTCTACGGCTTCATCGGCGGCGACACGAGCCAGTGGAATCCCGCCCTCATCGAAAACATCAAGCCCATCGAGCCGCCGCATGACGCGAAGAATTATTTCTTCGACGTGGACATGGCCGATCATGCCATCGACCGCATCCGCATGTTGCACGCGGTCGCACCGGAAAAGCCGTGGTTGACCTACTACGCCCCCGGCACGGCGCACGCGCCGCATCACGCGCCGAAGGATTGGATCGCGAAATTCAAAGGCCAGTTTGACCAGGGCTGGGACAAGATGCGCGGAGAAACTTTTGCAAAGCAAAAAGCGCTCGGCGTCATCCCAGCGAACACGAAGCTGACCGAACGTTCCGCCGGCATTCCCGCCTGGGACAGCTTGCGCGCCGACCAGAAAAAAGTCTCTGCCCACATGATGGAAGTCTATGCCGCGGCGCTCTCGCACTGCGATCATCAGATGGGCCGCATCCTCGACGCCATCGAGGCGCAGGGTGAACTGGACAACACGCTCGTCATTTACATCCAGGGCGACAACGGCGCGAGCGCCGAGGGCGGCCCGAACGGCCTGCTCAACGAGATGACGGTGTTCAACGCCATCCCGGAAGATTTCAAGGAAGTCCTGCGCCGCATGAATGAACTCGGCGGCCCGAACACCTTCAATCACTACCCCATCGGCTGGGCGCACGCGATGAACACGCCGTTCCAATGGACCAAGCAGATCGCCTCGCACTTCGGCGGCACGCGCAACGGCATGGTCATCTCCTGGCCCGCGCGCATCAAGGAGGCGGGCGGCCTCCGCTCGCAGTTCGCGTCGGTCATTGACATCATGCCGACCATCCTCGAAGCCGTGGGCGTTTCCGCGCCGACGAGCATCAATGGCGTCGCGCAAAAACCTATCGAGGGCACGAGCCTCGTCTATACTTTCGCGGACGCGAAAGCGCCGTCGAAACACACGACGCAATACTTCGAGATGTTCGGCAACCGCGCCATCTATCACGACGGCTGGGTGGCCGCGACCACACCCGGAGTTGCTCCGTGGGACTCGGCGGCTGAAATGGAAGGCCGCGTGCCTCCCGTTCTCGACTACAAATGGGAACTCTACAACGTGACCGACGACTTTTCGGAAGCGAATAACCTCGCGGCGGAAAACCCGGCGAAGCTCAAAGAACTTCAGGAGCTTTTCTGGACCGAGGCAGAGAAATACAATGTGTTGCCGATCGAGAACAGCCGGATTGATCGCTTCGACGTATCGCTCCGGCCTAGTCTGACGCGCGGTCGCGAAGAGTTCACCTACTACCCCGGCCTCGTCCGCATCCCCGAAGGCGCGGCGCCGGACACCAAGAACAAGTCTTGGCAGATGAAGGCCGAGGTCGTGATTCCCAAGGGTGGCGCGGAAGGAATGTTACTTACGCACGGCGGACGCTTCGCCGGATGGGGACTTTACCTGCTCAAAGGCAGACCCGTCTTCTGCTACAACCTTGCGGGCGTGGCCCGTTACTACGTCAACGGCAAAGACAAACTCACGCCCGGCGCGCACACCATCGTCTATGATTTCAAATACGACGGCGGCGGTATCGGCAAAGGCGGCACGGGCACGATGCTGGTGGACGGCAAGAAAGTCGGCGAGGGCAAGATCGAACGCACGCTCGCCTTCCGCCTCTCACTCGACGAAACGCTCGACTGCGGTGAGGACACCGGCACACCCATCAGCGAGGATTACTTGGCGAAGATGCCGTTCACATTCACCGGCGAGATCAAGAAAGTCGTCATCGAACTAGGCAAAAGCGGAGTCGCCGCCAGCGACCAGAAGCAGCTCGACGCAGCCGCCCTGGCCCTGAAGGCGCGAGAATAGTGAAATCCATCAGCCCGCTTCGGCTGTGAAACGCGCGGGCCGCTCTCGAAAGGGAGCGGCCCGCGACTTCAACGTCGAAACCACCGAACCAAAAAGCAAAAACCATGAAACTAAACTTTCGTCACCACGGCTTGTCGCTGCTGACGGCGGCGGCGGCACTGGCGGGCGGGATTGCTCCCGCTCTGGCCCAATCCGATTCCATCATCCATTCCTCCCTGACGCTTGCTGCCGCTGACGCGGGCGGGGCCGGTGCGGGTGCCCCGGCGGATGCAGAAGCCCAGGCCGCTGAACTCGCCAAGAAACTCTCCAATCCCGTCGCGGCGCTCATCAGCGTGCCGCTCCAGAACAACTTCGACTTTGGCGCCGGCCCCAATGGCGATGGTTTCCAGTACAAATTGAACCTTCAGCCGGTCATCCCCATTACGCTGAACGAGAATTGGAATCTCATCTCGCGCACGATCCTGCCGTATGTTTATCAGGAGAACGTGATCGGCACCGGCAGCCAGAGCGGCTTGAGCGACGCGGTGCAAAGCTTCTTCTTCTCGCCCAAGGCGCCGACGAGCGGCGGCTGGATTTGGGGCGCGGGGCCGGTGCTGTTGGTGCCCACGGCCACGGATGATTTGCTCGGCACGGAGAAATGGGGTGCGGGCCCCACCGCCGTCCTGCTCAAACAGGTACACGGCTGGACCTACGGCATCCTGGCCAATCACCTTTGGTCGTACGCGGGCGACGCGGCGCGGGCGGACGTGAATGCCACCTTCCTCCAGCCGTTCCTCACCTACACCACCAAACGCCACACGACCTTCACGCTGAACACCGAGTCCACCTACGACTGGGAAGCCAGCCAGTGGACCGTGCCGCTGAATCTGGGCGTGGCGCAACTGGTGAGGATCGGGAAGCTGCCGGTGCAATTCCAGATCGGCGCGCGTTACTATGCGGAAAAGCCGACCGACGGTCCGGACTGGGGACTGCGCTTCGCCGTGACGTTCCTGTTTCCAAAACAATAAACAAGCGGGAAGAACCAAATCATGAAGCCAATCAAATCCAGCATCGCCCTTCTGGCCTTGGCCATGGCGGGCATCACCAATACCAACGCCCAAGGCCCGCTTCCCTCGTGGAATGACGGTCCCACCAAAAAATCCATCACCGCCTTCGTTGACAAAGTAACGAAGGCCGGATCGCCGGACTTCGTCCCACCTGCCGAGCGCATCGCCACGTTTGACAATGACGGCTGCCTGTGGGCGGAGCAGCCGATGTATTTCCAACTCCTCTTCGCGCTGGACCGCGTGAAGGCACTCGCGCCGCAGCATCCGGAATGGAAGACCAAGGAGCCGTTCGCCGCGCTGCTCAAGGGCGATGTAAAAGGCGCGCTGGCGGGTGGCGAACGGGCGATGCTGGAGATCGTCATGGCCACCCATGCCGGCATGACCACGGCGGAGTTTGAGCAGACCGTGAAAGACTGGATCACGACCGCGAAGCATCCGAAGTTCAAGCGGCCTTACACCGAGTGCGTTTATCAGCCGATGCTGGAGCTACTCGCCTATCTGCGCGCGAATGAGTTCAAGACCTTCATCGTGTCCGGCGGCGGCATCGAGTTCATGCGCCCGTGGACGGAGAAAGTCTTTGGCATCCCGCCTGAACAAGTCATCGGCAGCAGCATCAAGACGAAGTTCGAGATGCGCGACGGCAGACCGGTGCTGGTGCGCCTGCCGGAGTTGAACTTTATTGACGACAAAGACGGCAAGCCCGTCGCCATTCAGCAACACATCGGCCGCCGGCCCATTCTTGCGTTCGGCAACAGCGACGGCGATTTCCAGATGCTCGAATGGACCACCAGCGGCGGCGGCCCGCGTCTCGGCGGGCTCATCCACCACACCGACGTCGAACGCGAATGGGCCTGCGACCGCCACTCCAGCATTGGCCGCCTCAACCAGGGGCTCGATGAAGCGAAGCCCCGTGGTTGGACAGTCGTGAGCATGAAAGACGATTGGAATCACGTCTTCCTCGAATCGAACTGAAACCACGCTAGATCTCGTACACCCCGGGAATGTGAATCACGGACACGATGAGTCTGCCGCAGAAACTGAAACACGAGATCAAGGCGCTGGCGTTCGCGGCGCTGTTCTTCGGCGCCTGGATTGGAGCGCTGCTGGCGCTCAAGTCGGTGGTGCGGCGGCACCTGGGCACCGGCGGACTGCCCCGCCTTTTTTTGTCACCGCTGCTGGAAGCTCCTTGGGTGAAGCAAGCACCCTGGCCGGGCAACGAACTGAAACAACTACCCAAGCAAACGGAAGAATGCTCATGAACCTGAAAACCGCAGTTCAACCACGGATGGACACCGATGGACACGGATGCCAGGCACTTGCAGAAACCAGTGGATCACCCGGAGGGTGAGGAAGACCTGCCGCAGGAAATCCGTGTTTATCCGTGTGCTTCCGTGGTTTATGACTTCTTCGCCCGATTCCAATTGCTCCGTTTAGGTTGAAGCCGAGGCCGATGAAGGCCAGGCGGATGTCGCTGTTGGCGCCCAGGACGTGGCGCGCGGCCGGCAGCGTGAGCGCACCCAGCAACGCGGCTTGGCGGAGGAATTGTCGGCGGGGAATGGAATGGGTTTGTTTTATGATAGGTTTAATAATGGAGAATGGAGGTCCGTGCGGAATGAGGAGCGAAAGACAATCGGCGGCCAGGGCAGAGAAATCCGGCGGGGCACGGGTCGCCTTTCCATGCAGAAGCAGGAATACAGGACGGCGGGGTGTCGCGTGAAAGCGATGGGGCAGGTGCCGGGGGGCTGGTGAGTGCGGGAAGTTCATGTCAGCCTTTCGGGCGGTTCCCAGGGGACACTCCGAACAGCGCCTGCGCATTGCCGCGCAGGATTTTTTGCTCGTCGGCCGCCGGCAGATGCAAGCTGCGCAACCCGTCGCTGATGAGTCGCGGTTGCACCCACGGATGGTCGCTGGCGTAGAGCAAACGGTCCGCGCCCATGAACTCGACGGCGAACTTCATCGCCTGCGGCAGCGGCGAAACGATGTCGAGCCAGATGGACTTGAGGTATTCGCTCGGCGTGCGCGTGAGATGCTTCGGCCCGCGCTTGAGCACGGTGACCTGATGGTCGAGCCGCCCGATGATGTAAGGCAGCGTGCCGCCGAGATGCGGGCAGACGAGCTTGAGCTTCGGCAGTTCGTCGAGAATGCCCGACATGATGAGGCGCGTGAGGGCAATGGTGTTGTCGAACATGTTGCCGAGCGAACTGGTCATCTCGTAACCCTTCACAAATTCGGTGGTGAGCGGCTTCGCGGGATGCAGCAACACGGGCAGGCCGAGTTCCGCCGCGCGCGCGAGCACGGGCCGAAACTCCGGCTCGTCCGGGAAACGGCCGGCGAGATTCGTATAGAGGAGAAGCCCCTTCATCCCGATCTGCTTCGCGCAACGGTCGAGTTCCCTGAGCGACGCGGGCACGTCCTGCCACGGCAACACGCACAGACCGAAGAAGCGGGACGGATGTTTTCGCACGACGCCCGCGACGAAGTCGTTCGCCATCTGCGCCACGGCGAGACCGTCCGCGCCGAACCATTCCGGGCCGGGGTCGTTGATGCTCAGGGCGGTCATGGCGATGCCGGCGGCGTCCATCGTGGTGAGCTTGGCGTCCACATCGAGGTAGAGCGGCGGCACCTTGCGCAGCCAGTCGCCCATGCGCAGATAGCGCGTGCCGTCCTTGGTGAACACCACCGGATCGGTCGCGCGCTGCTCCATCATCGTGAGCATGTCGGGGCTGAAGAGATGGCTCTGGCAGTCAATGAGGCCGGTGGGCGCAGGGCGCGGTTCGGCGGCACGAAGGGCGAGCGGCAGCGCGGTGAGCGCGGTGCTGGCCGCGGTGAGAAACTGGCGGCGAGATGTTTTCATGAGGTCCAAAGCATCCGGATGGGCTGTGTTCAATGCCCGTTCCCGGCTGGCTTCGACAGAGCGGCCTCCGTCTTCCACGCCTTCAGGGCAGCGCTCACGACGGGCGCAGCTTTCGTGGCGTCGAACGGTTTGGCGGCGGGCGACGAATGCAGCAGCAGGCCGAATTTCATCCGCCACGTCTCGCCCGCTGGCACGGTGAACGGAATGGACGGAACATCCTTCCCGTCCGGGGGCGGGCCGGTGGGATTGAGCGCGAGGAAGCCGTAGTCGCGCGCGTGCGCCCAGACGGGCCGCGCGTTGTCCGCCGCCGCGACCGAGAGAATGCCGGCGTGCCGGTCGTTCAGCGTGCCGGAGTAATCCCACCACGTTCCGGCGCGGCCCCAGTTGCCCGCTTCATCGAGGCCGCCGTGACTGCCGCGGATGTGGCCCGTGCCGCCTTGCACGACCAGCGGCGTCGCGACGCGAAAGCCGAGCCCCATCTCGTGTTGCGGGCCGAACGTGAGCGGCCCGTCCGCGCGACGCAGCGTCGTGCTCCACAGCAACAGCGTGCCGGGCAGCGCGGGTTGCAGCGCGTCCCCGGCGACGAAGGAGAACTCATTCACGCCCCGACAGACCTCGCCGCCGCCCGCCGCGACATACCTCTCTTCGACCGCGAACGACAGCCGCCCGCCCGCGACGCGCGGCTCGCGAAGGAAGCGCACATGCTCGATGCGCCCCTTGTTGCGCCAGAAGTCCACGCCGTTCAGGTCGCCAAACGCCAGCCACAGTCCAGGGTGCAACGTGTCGTGGTCAACGGCATCCACGCCTTTCACCGGCGGATGATGGCGCGTGACCTGTGTGCCGTCGGGCGCGTGCAGCCGGGTGAAGTAAGGGCGCGGCGTTTTCGGGTCGCGCAAGACATACTCGCCCACCGCACGGCCTTGCCAGGAGATGGCGAGTGAGTTGGTGCGCGGCGCGACGCTGAACTCGTCGGCCGCGGCACTGACAGAAATGGTTACGCAGGCCGCCAGGAGGGCGAAATGGAAGGGAGGTGTTTTCATAGTGCTAGTCATCAAGGGATTTGCCCGTCGTATCCGGCGCCCACCAGATGACGATCATGCCGAAGGCGTAGATCAGGCCGGTCACGGCGCCGACTTTGGCGAAGTCGCCGTTGAACAGCGTCATCAGCGTGCCCGCGAAGAACACGCCCACCGCCGTGGCAAAGCGCCCGCAGTTGTAGGAAATGCCGCTGCCCGTGGCGCGGACGCGCGTGGGGAAAAGCTCGGGCAGGTAGAGCGGCAGCCAGCCGAAGAAGAGTGTGGCCACGAAGCCCTGCAAAAACACGACGGGTAGAAAGGCTGATTCCAAGGGCGCGGTGAGGGTGAACATGCCGCAGGTGAGCAACACCGAGCCGAGGCTGATGAGGAAGTAGGCGAGGCGGCGTCCCAGCAGGCTGGCGATCTGGGCGCCAAAGAAACTTCCCAGCACCGCGCCCACGGCCCAGTAGCCTTGCGTCACGGCCTTGTAGCCGGGCTGGCTCGCGCCGCCGACCTGGTCCGCCCAGGGGATGGTCCATTTGCTCGCAGCCCACGCGCCGATCATCGGGATGGAGCCGAGCGCGATCCCGACGAGGGTCCGGCGCAGCAAAGGCGCGCGGAAAAGCTCGCGCAAAGGCGATGGCGAATCGGAGCGCCGCAATCCTTGCGGCACGTTCGACACCGTAGCAGCCGACGGGAGGAGGCTCTGTTCTCGCACGCCATCGTTGGGAGAGACAGAGGGAGCCTCCTCACGTCGGCTGCTACGAGTTGCAAGCCACTTGGGCGACTCCGGGACGAACCACAGCGCGGCCAATCCCAACAACGCCGGCGCGGCACTCCAACCGAAGAGCCAGCGCCATGAGTCCGGCGTGATGTGCCACACACGCGCGACTTGCGAAAGCAACAGGATGCCGACGTTGATGCCCGCCCCGACGATGCCGGCCACCATCGGGCGCGACACGCTGGGCCAGCACTCCGAGACCAGCGCGACGCCGGTGGGCCAGACCCCGCCGCAGCCCAGGCCGACCAGGAAGCGCAACACGAACAACTGCTCCAGGCTCGTCACGAACATGCCCGCGCCCGCGAAGACCGAATAGAACAGCACGCTCACCCCCAGCGCCCGCGTGCGTCCGATGCGGTCGCCGAGCGCGCCGAAGAAGATGCCGCCGAAGGCCGCGCCGAGCATCAGGCTCGCCGTGAGGCGGGCGAACCAGTCTCCGGCCAGCGCGTCGGTGTAACCCGCGCCGAGCAGGCTCTTCGTCACGGACATGGACGCGATGGGCATGAGGCCCAGTTCCACGCCGTCGAAGAGCAGCCCGGCGAACGCCGCGAACAGCACGATCAGGCGGGCGGATTTCGGGAGCGGGGCGTTCATGACCTGGACTTCAAGCGGAACTGGGTGGGACTCATGCCGGTCGCCTGGTGGAAGAAATGGCTGAAGTAGGACTCGCTCGAAAAATTCAGCTTGCGCGCCACGTCCTTCACCGAGAGGCGCGCATCGCCCAGGTGATGGCGGGCTTGGTCCAGGCGGGAGCGCTGGAGGAAATCATGCAGCGTCTCCTGTTGCGACTGCTTGAACATCGCGCGCAGCGCCGAGTAGCTCACGCCGGCCAGCGCGGCGAGTTCGCGCGCCGTCCAGTTGCGATCCGGATGGCCGCGCACCGCCTCCGTGACCCGGGTGATCGCGGCGGGCGCCGGCTGTGGCGGAGCGGACAGCAGTTTGCGCTCGTGCAACAGGATGCCGAGAATCTGGTTCATCAACAGGTGGATCTGCCACTCGTAACCACCGGGTCGGTGCCGGACGAGCGCGATCAGTTTCTTGTGCGTACGTCGGATGGTATTGAACCCGTCGGCGTCCTTGAAGGTGAATTCGCTGTCTGCGCCGAGCCGGTCCAGCCAGTCGTCCAGCCCCGGACCACCGAAGCGGACGCCGTCGGTGGTGAGCCGCTGTCCCGCCGCCGGCCGGTAAGTGCGGGGCTGGCTCAGGTCGAGCAGCCAGCAGCGGGGGCCGGGAGCGAGCCGGCAAGTTCCGGGCGCCACTTCCAGCACGCCCTCGCCCGCCAGGATGTAAAACAGGAACGCGCCGGGCTTGTCGTGGCCCGGATGCTGTTCGATTTCATCGCGGGTGACGGAGCCGATGGACAGGACATGCCAGAGCAATCGCCGCGCTTCCGGCGTCGGCTCGGCGAAATGGAGGTTGGCGAAAGAGATGGCCATGCGTCTTTAGTTGGTCACCCGGACTGGACCGAACTTACCACCTTCACCATCGACCACCCGGAACTGCACGAACGAAGTCAGCGGCGAGGGCACACCCGCGAGGTTGAACAGCCGGAAGGTCAGCGCTTCGAAGAGGCCGTGTTCTCCGCGCCAGTACCCGCGCTGGATGCCGGAACTGAATCCGATCCGGGCCACCTTCTCCTGGCGGCGCCGGCCGAAGTCGTCGTGCCACTCGAAGTAGTGGCTGCGGTTGAAATTGAAGCGCCAGTGGTTCTTGCCGGCGCGGTACCATTCACCCGCCCGGCTGCGATAGGTGATGTGGTCATAGACCTGGTTGTCATAGACCAGCGTCCCGTACCAAGTCAGGCGGTCATCGGCTTCGAAAATCGTGTGGTTGTACTGCGAGGTCCAAACGTCGTTGCTCTGCGCGACCAGGTGATACGCCGGCAACGCCCGCATCACGTTCGTGCCGAAGGTGAGCGGCGCATCGAAGCCGGGACGCGCCGCGCCGGTCCAGGCCGGCACGCCGTCATAACAGAAGGAGGCGAAGTTCGGTTGCGGGTCATCGGCGTAAGGAACCCGCACGGTGTTGCCGGGCGTGTCCCGCGCTTCGACGCGATAGCGGAGCAGGCGGCGGTGGACTTGCCACGAGCCGGGAAGAGTCACGGAATAGAGCGCATCGCCCGCCAACGCGTCGCCGTTCGTCCCGCTGTCGTTCATCGGCGCGCTGGTCCAGTTCGTCAGGAAGGCCTGGTCGGAGAAACGAATGGTGGTGCCGGGCGCGACGATTTGATATTGCAGCATCACCGCAGCCACGCCGTCCGGGTCCGACACTTTGGCCGTGATGACGACGGGTTCTCCGCTGACCGGTTGCAGGGGCGTGTGATTCACCTGGCGCACCTGGGGCGGGATGGTGTTGGCCGGAGTCCAGACCGAATTCGTGGCCAGCGGCGTGGGAACTTCGGCCCGCCAGGCTCCGCCGAGATCGTGGTCGGTGTCCGGGTGCAAGAGTTGCAGGGAAGCGCCCGGAGCGTCGCCCACGGTCGGCCAGGGGAAGCCCTGGCCGTAGGTCACGGAGTCGGCCTTGTTCCCCGTCGCATCGTTCAGCGTCACGCGGTTGCCTTCGTTGGCCAGCCGGCCCAGGAACGGCCCGTAAATCCCCGCGACCCTCCGGGGTTGGCCAACGGTCGAAAACTCCAGGTCGAAGCGCGCGTCGTCGTTCGTCCGCGAGGACTGGTGGATTTCGACGGCCAAGACGTTCACTCCATGGTCCAGCAGGGCAGCCGCGAGATTCGCCGTCACCCAAGCCGTTTCGTTGGTGGTGGTGAGATTGCTCGATGCCAGCGTGAGGTGGGCCGGCGATCCACCGGGCATGTTGTTGCGAAACACCTCGGCGCCGTTCAGATAGACCACGATGCCGTCATCCCGCTGGCAACGCAGCACGCCATTGCTCACGGCCGCCTGGTCGGGCACGAAAAAGTTCCGGCGAAAGTAAGTGGTGACAATCTTGTTCGTCGCGACGGGGCCGGAGCGCAGCGGCCCGCGGATGTCGCCGGCGTCTTCGCCGTAACCCAGCGGTGCCAGGCCTTGCGACCACGCGCGGTCGTCAAACGCCTTGGCCCGCCAGGCCGAGCCTTGGTTCGAGCCGTCATCCAGATATTTCCACATCGCCCCGGCGGGGACGACGCGCTGAGTCGCGCCGAAGAATCTGTTGGAAAGCGCCTGCGGGATTTCGGCCACCACCACGAAGCCACGGGCCGGGATGGCGGCGTTGGAGGGGAAGGCGAACGCGATGCCGCCGGAGAAATACCAACCGCCGATGGACGCCGGGGTCTCGGCGTTGTTGTAAAGCTCCACGAACTCCACCGGCTCGACTTTTCCGGCGGGGTCGTAATGAATCTCGTTGAGGACCACGCTCTGCGCACCGAGATGGCCGGGAAACGCCCACAGCGCGAGCAGCAGTCGGGGTTTCAAAAATTTCACAGCGTTCACGAAGATGTTATTTCCCAGGTGCGCCTGGATTTGCCTGTGAAGGCCGACCCGAGCGGAGCACCTGGATGAGCGCGGTGTTGTCCAACGATCCCATGCCGGCTGCTTCCGCTGTCTCGAGGATGCGCTGGTGGCTGCGGGTGAGCGGCATTTCCAGGCCCGCCTTGTCGCCCGCCGCGACCATCAGCCGCACGTCCTTCAAATGTTGTGAGAGCCGGGCCTGGGGCGTGAAATCGCCGCTCACCATTTTCGGCCCCTTGGTGTCCATGACGCGCGAGTACGCCATGCTCGCGCGCAGGACGTCCAACGCCTGGGTTGGCTCGATGCCGAGGGCTTCGGCGAACACCAGCGCCTCCGCCAGCACCACGCGGTTGAGGCCAAGGGCGAGGTTCGTGATCAGTTTCATTTTTGCGCCCGCGCCCCAGTTGCCGACATGCAGGGACGTGCGCGCGAAGAGCCGGAATAAGTCCTGGCATTCCGCGAAGGCCGACGCCGAACCGCCGGCCATGATGATCACCTCGGCTTGCCGCACCTGATCGTGATTGCCGGAGATGGTCGCATCGAGGTAGCTCACGTCGCGCGTCGCCAGCCAGCGCCCCGACTCGACGGCGGTGTCCACATCGCTCGTGGTGGTGTCGAGAATGATCTGGCCCGCGCGGAGTCCATCGCTCATCTGCTGGAGCACGGCCCGCACGCCCGCGCCATCGAACAGACTGAAGACGATGCGCCGACATTGCGCGACGATTTCACCGGGGCCGGATGCCGCGACCACGCCAAAGGATTGGCAGGCCGCCACCCGTTGGGGGAGCAGGTCGAAGCCCACCACGTCGAAGCCGCCGGACCGCAGGCGCTCGGCCAGGGTTGTGCCCATGAGTCCCAGGCCCACCAAGCCGATGCGTTCCCGCACCGGGTCGGTGCCTGCGTTGGTAGTCGATGAAGGAATCATGTTGTTTGCGTTCGCTCACATTACCCGCGCCAGCGCGTTTGTACACGCAGGAACCATGCGAATAGTGCCAAATCAAATGTGAAAACTGCCAGCGAACCACGATGTATTGACTCGGGCGTCACCGCAGAGAATCTGTCCCTCCACAGCCCAAATCATGATCGCAACCACAACCTGGATTCCCTGTCATGCAATCCCAACAACTCCATCGCACGCTGTCCCCTGAGCGTTCAAACCACCGCCCCATCATGCGGTCGCTGCTGGCCGCCGCCTGGTGTGTGCTCGCCGCCGCGCTCCCGGCGGGTGCCGCCACGACCAGCACCGAACACTTCACCGATGAACCCAGCGCCACGGCCAACGGCTGGACGGGCTTCGGCAACACCGCCAACGGCCAAAACTTCGGCTTCCGCGCCACCGACCTCACGGGCGGGGCTTCGCCCGCGGGTGAAGCGGGCGGCACGTTCGTCCGCGACCCGAATGTCGCCTTCTACGGCGACACGACGCTGGGTGGCACCCTGACGCTCAACGACGCGATGCACGCCGAAGGCGAACTGGCCACGGCCAACAACAATTGGGATGGCGATTTGCGCATCGGTTTCTTCAACACGGACAGCGGTGGCCAGACCACCCTGGGCAACGTCCTCGGGCTGAATCTCGCCGAACCCGGCGGCGGCATCACGGGCTATCGTGTGAGCGCAGCCATCATCCCGGCGAACCTCACGCAGTTGTACAGCACGCCGCTGGACATGTCGCCGCTGGAAGGCTCGTTCTCGTTCCGGTTCGATTACGATCCGGCGGGGAACGGTGGGAACGGCTCGTTGGTGATGGAAATCTTCAGCGGGATCGGTGATTCAATGGGCACGCGCACCATCAACTTGTCGGCCGCCCAACGCGCGGCGGGCGCGAACTTCAACGCCTTCGGCTTCATCATTGGCGGCCAGGGCAATGCCGTCCCGGAGTTTCAGTTGAAGGCTTACCTCGATGCCGTGTCCTATACCACGGTCGTCGCCTCGCAGGTGTTCCCGCCGAAGCCGGTGGCCGGCGGCTGGCAGGTGAGCTTCGACGGCTTGCCGCCGGGCTTGACCCACCAGTTGCAACGCGCCCCGCACGTGACCGGCCCGTGGCAAACGCTGACCACCCTCAACATGGGAGTGACCGGCGAAGCCTCCTTTGACGACACCAGCGCCCCAGCGGAACGCGCCTTCTATCGCACCGTGTTTCCGTGATACGCCAGCGGGCGCCTGCGCCGGCCGCTCGAAAGTCCAAATTCTAACCAATGAAACGCTTCGTTGGCGCGGCCTGCGCCCTCTCCTTGGGCCTTAACCTGTTGTCCGCCGCTGAACCCGCGTCCACGAACGCCCCGCCGCCGTGGTCGCAAATCCGCAGCGTCAAAATGAGCGGCGGCCTGCGGGCGTTCTGGAACATCGACGGCAGCGACAGTGGCTTCAATGATCGCAGCCGCGCCGTGGACCTCGAAGTGCGCGGAAAGCACACGGAGATTTACCAGTGCCGGGGCGGCACGGCGCGGAGGCTGTAGGGCGCGTCTGTGCCAGCGCGCCGCGAACCACTCCCGGCCAGCCCGACGGCGCGCTGGGGACAGACGCGCCCTTACCCGTGCGTGTTGAGACCAAGCGTCTTCTGGTAGCCCATCCCAGGGTCTTGTCCTCCCGCAGTTCCGCGGCGTCCTGCACTATTTCACGCGCACCGGGATTTCCGCGAGGGCGCGGAAAACTGCACCCGGGGCGGGTGCGCTCCCCAGCCAACTTCGGAGTTCGGGTTTAACCAGGGGTCGGGGCATATATTTGCTTCCGCGGCGACAAGGGCTTCGTTAACTTGCCCGCCATGCTAGGTTCCTTGAAGGTGAAATAATCAGGCGCGTTCCAGCACCCCTTCTAAACGTGAGTCATCCCGAACCTACTCCAGCCCGACTGACCGCCCGGCGCAAAGCTGATGCTGTCGTCGTCGAGATCGCGGGTGACTGGCTGGATCGGGCCAGGCTGCCGGACGTGTCGGCGGTGGAGAAGGAACTGGCCGGCGGCGGAGTCAAGGCGCTGGAGTTTGAGGCGAAGGACTTGGGCCGCTGGGACAGCGCCTTGCTGGTGCGCATTCTGGCCATCAGCGACCTCTGCGCCAGAGGAGAGATCACGCTGCGCACCACCACCCTGCCGGGCGGCCTCGCCAAGCTGATTACCCTTTCCCAAGCGGTGCCAGAAACGACGGACGCAGCCCGCAAGGAAGCGGCCCCGTCTTTCCTCCAGCGGGTCGGCGAATCGGGCCTCGAAACCTGGACCGGCGGCGCGGCGATGCTCAGCTTCCTGGGCGAGAGTGTGCTCTCGGTCCTGAAACTGGCGCGTGGCCAGGCGCAGTTTCGCTGGCGCGACATGTTTGAGGTGATGCAGGCCTGTGGCCCGCAGGCGCTCGGCATCGTGGGGCTGATCAACTTCCTCATCGGACTGATCCTCGCCTTCGTCGGCGCCACCGAGCTGGCGCGCTTCGGCGCGTCCATCTTCACCGCGGACCTCGTGGCTGTGGCGACGGTGCGCGAGATGGGCTGCATCATGACGGGCATCATCCTGTGCGGCCGCACCGGCGCCGCCTTTGCCGCACAACTCGGCACGATGAAGGTGAATCAGGAGATCGAGGCGTTTCAGACCTTCGGCATCTCGCCGTTCGAATTCCTCGTGCTCCCGCGCATGATGGCGTTGATTCTGATGATGCCATTGCTCTGCATTTTCGCCGACCTGATCGCCATCAGCGGCGGCTTCATGGTCTCGACCCTGATGCTGGATATCGCCCCGCAGATATATCTGACCCGAACGGTGGAATCCATCAGCCTCGCCGGATTCCTGCTGGGGATTTTCAAGGGCTCGTACTTCGGCGTGATCATCGCGCTGACGGGCTGTCTGCGCGGCATGCAATGCGGCTCCAACGCCGCGTCTGTCGGCCTGGCCACCACCTCGGCGGTGGTGACCGGCATCACCTGGATCATCGCCTCGGACGGCATCTTTGCCGTCATTTGCAGCGCGTTGAACATCTGAGCCATGAACGCCGAGCGCGCCAGCAAGATCGAGATTCGCGACCTGACGATGGCCTACGGCTCGTTCGTGGTGATGCGCGACATCAACGCGCAGATCAAGCGCGGCGAGATCTTCATCATCATGGGCGGCAGCGGTTGCGGCAAAAGCACGCTCCTGCGGCACATGATCGGGCTCAAGCAGCCGGCGAAGGGAGACATTTTCTACGAAGGCACGCCTTTCTGGCAGATGGAGGACGAGGCGCGGCAGGAGAAGCTGCGCAGCTTCGGCGTGTTGTTTCAGGGCGGCGCGCTGTGGAGTTCCATGACGCTCGCCGAGAACATCGGGCTGGTGCTGGGCGAATACACCGATTTCTCCACGGCGGAAATTCGCGACATCGCCCGGCTCAAGCTGGCGCTGGTGGGATTGAAAGGCTTCGAGGATTACTACCCGGCGGAAATCTCCGGCGGCATGTGCAAGCGCGCGGGCCTGGCGCGCGCCCTCGCGCTCGATCCGGATGTGCTCTTCTTCGACGAGCCCTCGGCCGGTCTCGATCCGATCAGCTCGCGCAACCTGGACCAGTTGATCCTGCAACTGCGCGACAGCCTCGGCGCCACGTTCGTCGTCGTGACGCATGAGCTGGCCAGCATTTTCACCATCGCCGACAACTCCGTTTTCCTCGACCCCAACACCCGCACCATGCGGGCTTCCGGCAATCCGCGCGAGATGCTGAAGCACTCGGCCGATCCGGCGGTGCAGCAGTTCCTCACCCGCGGCGAGGCCGCGGCCCATCCGGTCGCCCCACCCTCCTGACCCATGAGCAAGAAAATCAGCACCACCTCCATCGGCCTGTTCATCGTCACCGGCGTGGCGCTGGGCGTGGCCGGCCTGATCCTGTTCAGTTCGACGAAGATGTTCAGCAAGACCCGCGACCTCATTGTCTATTTCGACGATTCACTGAACGGCCTGAGCGAGGGCGCCCCGGTCAAATACCGCGGCGTGACGGTGGGCTCGGTCAAGCGGGTCATGGTCCGGTACAATCAGGCCACCAACGACTACGCCATGCCCGTGATCATCGAAATCGAGGAAAAACTGTTGCGCGCCCGGTTTGGAGATTCTTCCGGCGAGTTCTTCACCGACATCTCGATGGAGGGGCGCATCAAAGCCGGCATGCGCGCCTCTCTCCAGTCCGAGAGCATGGTCACAGGGATCCTCTATGTGGGCGTTGATATAGACCCCAACGCGCCGCCGCCGGTCTTCCATGCACTGAAGCCCATCTATCCTGAGTTGCCCACCAAACCGACGCGGATCCAGCAATTGATGAGCAACCTCGCCAGCCTCGACATCAAGAGCATTGAGACAAATCTCAATGCCCTGCTCACCAAGCTCGACTCCACCGTGGGCAGACTGCAAATGGCGGAGATCAACCATGGCATCACTAATCTGTTGTCTTCCGTAAACCGGCTGGTCACCAACCCGGACATCACCAACGCCCTGGCGTCCGTCCGGCCGACGCTCGATCAATACCGCGAGCTGGGCGCCAAGCTCACCAGCAAGGTTGACCCGCTGGCCGACAGCGTCACCAACTCCCTCGCGCAGGCTGATCGCGCCCTGGCTCAATTGCGGGGCGCCGGCGAGAACCTGCGGATCTTGCTCGCCCCCGATGCGCCGCTGCGCCATGACCTCGACCAGGCGCTCCAAGAACTCGCGGGCGCGGCGCAGTCCATCTCCTCGCTCGTGGACTTTCTGAAGCAACACCCGAACGCCCTCCTCACCGGCCGCCAACTCCCGAAGAAACAGCCATGAACACCCTCTTTGCACCCGGCATTTCAGCCACCGTTATCCACGACCTTATCCAGACCAGAACCAGCGCAGTGGTGACGCGTTTGGGTGCGATGGCTTTCGCCCTGTCCCTCTGTGCCGGACTCGCCGGCTGCGGCTTCCTAAAACCGGCAAAAAGCATGACACGCCAGTTCGTCCTCACGCCACTGCCCGCCGCCGGGCAGGCGGCCACACCATCGGGGGCGATCTCAGTGGGCGTCGGCCAGGTGAAAACTCCGGCGTATCTTTTCAACACCTCGCTGGCCGTCCGCAAGGGCACGAATGAGATCGACTATCTTACGGATGTGCTGTGGGCCGAGCGGCTCGACGGCAGCCTGCAGCGGGTGCTGGCGGCGAATCTGGCCACGCTCTTACCTACTGATCAGATTCGTTTGTCCGCCTGGCGGAGCGAGGACGTGGCGGCGGAGGTCCATGTCACCATTGAGCAGTTCGACGTGGACTCCCGCGGTCGTGCGGTGCTCGTCGCGTGGTGGCGTGTCCTCGCACCGGGCGGAGAGAAAACGCTCAAGGCCGGCGAATGCCGTGTCACGCGCCAAGGTCCGTCACCGGATGCCAACCCGTCTGGCGCCATCGCCACCCTGAGCGATCTCGTGGCCGACCTCAGCCGCCAGTTGGCGCAGGCGCTCAAGGAGGCGACACCCGCCACCCGACCTGGGCCCATCGCCCAGTAATTTGCCGGCGTCGCGAAATACGCGTCCCATTTTGCCCGGGGCAGCCTGAGCCATCAGGTTGTTGTCAGCAAAGCAGGCGGCCCTCGTTTGATCTCACCGCCCGATCCCGCGATCCTTGGCCGACCAACCCTGCCGCATGAGCTGGAGCAAGTGCGTCATCGCCTCGGCGTAGGTGCGTCCTTTCTGTTCGGCGAGTTGGTGGGCGCGCCTGTCAAGCTGCGCGGCCATCTCGGCGGATTTCTCTGCGGGACAGCCGATGGCGGTCAGCGCGGCGGCAAGTTGGGCGAGGTCCATGAAAAATAAAAACGCGGATGAGCCGGAGCCCATCCGCGTCGCGCAAAAGCGGATTACTTCACCTCGCTGGCGGGCACGATCTTGATGCTCGCGACGTTTTGGCGCGTCGCCGGGACATCACGCGGAAGCGTCGGAGTGGTGGCGATCTTCTCGAGCACGTCGTCACCCTTGATCAGCTTGCCGAAGGCGGTGTACTGGCCGTCGAGGAACTTGGGGTCGCCGTGGCAGATGAAGAACTGGCTGCCGGCGGAGTCGGGGCTTTGCGAGCGGGCCATCGAAAGGACGCCGCGGACGTGGGAGTTCTTGTTGAACTCGGCCTTGATCTTGTAGCCGGGATCGCCCGTGCCCCACGCGCCTTTCTTGGCGTCATCCTTGGTCAGGGGATCCCCGCCCTGAACCATGAAGCCTTTGATGACGCGATGAAAACAGGTGCCGTCGTAGAAGCCCGATTTGGCGAGCTTGATGAAGTTCGAGACGGTGTTCGGCGCGACATCGGGCCAGAACTCGATGACCATGTCACCGGCGCTGGTGGAGATGACGGCGACTTCGGAGGTGTTGGGATTCACTGGGGTGGTTTCTTTCTTGGTTTCTTCTTTTTTGCCGGCCGGCGGGTCGTTCACGACGGCGGATTGTCCGCAGCCGACGGACAGACCGATCAACATGCCGAGCAGACTGGTTAACTTGAATAGTTTCATGGCGGCGAAAAAAACCATAAACCGGGAATCCTGTCACGCGAAGAGTTGCTTTTGCAACGGCCCGCCTCCGCGTCAGGCGCCCACCAACGGCGGAAAGAATCTTGGTGATAAAATCACCCGGCCGCGTAGGCTTGCCGCCGCTATGGACATTCAGGTTGCCGTTTTATGTGACGCCGCCACGGACAACGCCGGGAAGCTCAACCTTCTCGGCACGTTCGACACGATTTTCGCCCATCAGTTTCCTGCGGTGCATCCGCAGTGCTCCATCGCGCTGCGTTTCCTCTTCAACAAAGTCGAGGAAGGCCCGCACAAGCTCCGCCTGAATTTCGTGGACGAAGACGGGCGCCCGGTGATGCCGCCGGTGGAAATCCCCGCCGAGGTCTCCATCCCGGATGAAACGATCCATCTGTCGCGCAATTTCATCGTCAACATCCAGAAGCTGAAGTTCGACAAGGCGGGCCTTTACTCGATCGACATCGGACTCGACGGCCGGCAGGAAGGCAGCATCCCGCTGCTGGTGCGCCGCGCGTCCATCTCCCAGCCCGGCCCGGCCCAACCGCAGGAGTGACGCGCGCATGGCGTTCGCCGATTTCCCGCAGCAACAGAACGTCGTCGGGCTGCTCCAGCGCAGCCTGGAACGCGGCCGCCTCGGCCACGCCTACCTCTTTCACGGACCCGACCTCGGCGAACTCGAAGCCGTGGCGCGCACGCTCGCCAAGACGCTCAATTGCGAAAATCCGCGGCGTGGTCCTGATGGCCGGGCTTGCGATTGCTGTGATGCCTGCCTGAATTGCCGGAAGATCGCTGGCGAGACGCATCCCGATGTGCGCTGGGTGCGGCCCGAATCGAAGTCCCGCGTCATCCTCATCGACCAGATGCGCGAGTTGATGCAGACGGTGTATCTCAAGCCGACGCAGGGCGCCTTCAAAGTGTTCGTCATCGCCGGAGCCGACCGGCTGAACGTGCAGGCGGCCAATTGTTTTCTCAAGACGCTCGAGGAGCCGCCGGCGGATTCCATCATCGTCCTGCTCTCGACGGCGCCGGAGAAGCTGCTCGAAACGATTCTCTCGCGCTGTCTGCGGCTGCATTTTGCGGGCGAAGGCGCGAGCCACCGCGACCCGGCCATTCTGGCGTGGCTGGGCGAATTCACCGCGGCGGCGGCGCCCGGCAGCAAGAGTCTGCTCGGCCGTTACCGGCTGCTCTCCGTGCTGTTGACGCGCCTGGGCGCCTTGAAGGAAAGCATCGGCGAGACGCTCGCCGGGCGTTCGCCGCTGGAACGCTACGACGACATCGATCCGCGCCTGAAGGAAAAGTGGGAGGAGGAACTCGCCGCGTCCGTCGAATCGGAATACCGCCGGCAGCGGGCGGAACTGCTGGCCAGCCTGCAATGGTGGTTGCGCGACGTGTGGCTGGAAACGCTCCAGCTCGGCGGCGAGGCGCTGACTTACCCGCAACTGGCGCCCGCTTCGCAGGCCGTGGCCCGGCGCGTCTCGCCGGACGACGCGATGGCCAATCTCCAGCATGTCGAGCGTCTGCAACGGCAGTTGGGCACCAATGTGCAGGAGGCGCTCGCCCTCGAAGTCGGTCTGCTGCGATTGAAACTGTGATCACGGCGCGCCTGCCTTCTGCGCCGACTCGCCCGAACCCATGCCGGAACCGCGGAATATACAGGGCCACGTGATTTGGGAACGCGCCTTTGCCGTGGCGTTCGGCGGATGGCTCGCCCTGGCGCTGCTCAAGCTGGGCTCACCCATCATCCTCAACGACAAAACTCCCGCCCCGACCAATTTCATTGAAATCCTCTTCGCCGCCTGGCCGGCCGAATGGGGCTTCGCGCTCTTCATTCCGGTGCTCGTGCTCGGCGTCAAAGTCGCCCGCTGGAAATTGCCGGCACCGCGCTGGCTCGTGCTGCTGCCGGCGGCGTGGTTCGCGTGGCAGATTCTCTCTGGGTTTCAGACGGTCGATCCGAATCTCACGCAACCGACGCTCGCGCATTTCGGCATCTGCGTGCTGTCATTTTACGCCGGAGTTTTCGCGCTCGGCCAATTGGGCGACGCGCGGTGGTTCTGGGTGCCGCTGCTGGCGGGGTTCACGCTGGTGTTGCTGATTGGCTGGCACCAGCATTTCATCGGGCTCGAAGAAACCCGCCAGTTCTTTTACCTGCAGCCCAACTGGCGCGATTACCCGCCGGAGTTTCTGCGGAAGATTTCCAGCAACCGCATTTACGCGACGCTCTTTTATCCCAACGCGCTGGCCGGGGTCATTCTGGTGCTGACGCCACCCTGGCTGTGGGCGGTGTGGCGGCTGGCCGCCCGCGGACCGAGCACGGTGCTATGGACCGTCATCAGCGTCGCGTTCCTTCTCCCGACAGGCTGCCTGGTGTGGTCGGGTTCCAAGGCT
The DNA here is from genome assembly GCA_038249465.1 of Limisphaerales bacterium. GTDB lineage: Bacteria > Verrucomicrobiota > Verrucomicrobiia > Limisphaerales > JBBRWD01 > JBBRWD01. Next base: position 24,002 of record JBBRWD010000080.1, read on the forward strand.
GGATGGTTGATCTTCGTCGGGGGCGCGATGGTCGGGCTGTGGCACACGCGCATTTCCCTGCGAGCGAAAGGAATCATCACCGCCGCGGCGCTCGTGCTGGCGCTCGGCGGATTCGCCGCGCGGTATGCGGGCTACTTCGCCAAGGGTGCCACCAGCGTCGCCGCGCGGGCCGATTACTGGCAGGCGGCGGTGAAGCTGACCGCCGAGCGCCCGTGGCTCGGATCCGGACCCGGAACATTCCGGGTCGGCTACAAGCGATTGAAGTCGTCCGAGGCGGAGATGACCCGGCTGGTCCACAACGATTATCTGCAGCAAGCCGCCGATTCGGGGATTCCGGGATTCCTGCTCTACGCGACGTTCGTTATTGGATCGATCTTCGCGCTGCATCGGAAACGTGCGCTTCGGCGTAGCGTCGCGTCGGAAGACCGCCGCCATTCTTTGGGTCAACCTCCAGAGGGCGGCGCTCTGCCGAGGCGCCGCTACGAACCGCCGGTGGGCGCAGAGTTGCACTCAACTGGCTCCAGCCGCGCGTTCGCCGCCTGGCTTGGGCTGGCGGCATTCGCGGCGCAAAGCCTGGTGGAATTCGGACTCTACATTCCGGCGCTGGCGTGGCCTTTCTTTGCGTTATTGGGCTGGTCATGGGGCGCCGAGAGCGCGGTCAAAAGACCGCTCAGCCCTGAGTCCGGCCGCGCGCGATAGCCTGCGCAACGGCAACCGCGCGCCGTTATTTCCTGCAAGGTTTGCCCGGCTTGACTTCGCTCAAAGCACCGCGGTGGCGACGGAGGCAGCGTGGACACAGAAAGAACAAATCGCCGACCACCTCATCCTCCAGCCATGCCGCCGCTGAAGCATTTCAAGAAATTCGATGCCCGCCCGCTGCTCAACGCGGGCCAGGAGCCGCTCACCGAGATCCGCCGCCGGGTCAGCCAGCTCAAGCCGGACGAGGGCTTGATCGTCGTCGCACCGTTTCTGCCGTCGCCGCTGATCGAGCGGCTCGGCGCGGAAGGTTTCGCCTCAAAGGTGGAGCGTGGCGAGGGCAGCGCCTGGATTGTGTATTTTTGGCGTGAAGTCATCTAAGACATGCGTTAAGAAGTCGGCATGCCGACTCCTCTTGCCGAACTGAAACAGGCCGCCCTCGTCAACGCGCTGCGCAGTTGCCAGCTTTTCGCCGGGCTCGCGAACATGGACCTGCATCAAATCGCGGAGTTCACCCAGCTCAAGACGATGGAGACGGGCGACTACCTGTTTCGCGAGCACGACGCCTCGCGCGGCTTTTACATCGTGCAGAGCGGCGCCATCAACGTCCACCGCGTCAATGCCGCGGGCAAGGAGCAGGTCATCCATGTCTTTCGTGGCGGCGAATCCTTTGCCGAGGCCACCCTCGCCACCGACAGCGGCTACCCGGCCGATGCGCGGGCGGTCGAGAATTCCAACGTCCTGCTCGTGCAGAAAGCCGGCTTCCTCGGCCTCCTGCGACGGCATCCCGAGCTCGCCCTGCGCATGCTCGGCGCGATGAGCGTCCACCTGCGCGTGCTCGTGGGCCAGCTTGAGGATCTCACGCTCAAGGACGTCGAGACGCGCCTGGCCAACTGGCTGATCAAGCGATGTCCCAATCCCACGGGAACGCAGCCTCACGCCATCCAGCTCAGCATGACCAAGCGCGTGCTCGCCGCGGAGCTGGGCACCGTCAGTGAAACCTTCTCGCGCACGCTGGCAAAGTTTCGCGAGCAGAACCTCGTCACGGTGAAGGGGCGCTCCCTTACTGTGCTCAACCCGGCCAAACTAACCGCCCTGCTGCGCCGCAACCTGGGGGAGTGACCCACCTTCGCCATGCCAATCACCGTTTCGATCGTCGAAGACAACGACCAGTTGCGCGGCACGCTCGCGCAGGTCGTCAACCGCGCCGAGGGCTTCAAGTGCCTGAGCCATTACGGCAATGCGGAGGACGCCCTCAGGGATTTGCCCCAAATCAAGCCGGAGGTGGTGCTCATGGACATCAACCTGCCCGGCATGAACGGCGTCGAGTGCGTCCGGCAGTTGAAGCCCCTGCTGCCGGCATTGCAGGTGATGATGCTGACCGTTTACGAGGACACGGAAAACATCTTCAACGCGCTGGCCGCCGGAGCCTCGGGCTACATGCTCAAACGCACGCCGCGCGCCGAACTGCTGGAGGCCATCCGCGAAGTCCACGCCGGTGGTTCGCCGATGACGACGCACATCGCGCGCAAGGTGGTGCAATCCTTCCAGCGCACCGCCGCCCTCGCCAAGCCCACGGAGAACCTCTCCGGGCGCGAACAGGAAGTGCTCGACCATCTGAGCCAGGGATTTCTCTACAAGGAAATCGCGGAGAAGATGGGCATCAGCTACGAAACGGTCCACACCTACATCCGGCGCATCTACGAGAAGCTTCAGGTGCGCACCCGCACGGAGGCCGTGGCGAAATTCCTGCGGCGTTAGACGCGTCTGGTCGCGGACGCATTTGCAGTCGCGGGACCGTGCAACGCGGATGGAAACCGACGCAACTCACGCGGCTGGGGCCACAACCCCACCCTCTCCTCCGCCGCAAGCAGATGAGGAGGGCCGGGGAGAGGAGGCGCCCCGAACCCCGTTGAAACCTGTGGCTGCGACCTATGAACGCCGACTGGGTGGTTCAAGTCTCGCCCCCGGCAGGCCCTGGAATGAATCCAGCCTCACACCCACTCGATGCGCACCGCCTTGTGGCAGTCTTCGAGCAGCTTGACGATCTGGTCGAGCACGCTCCGACGGATCGAGACGCTCTGCGGCAGCAATGGATTCTGGTAGATGGCATTCACCTTTTCGCCCGCAAGGATGAAGATCGAATCCGCCCGCAACAACTCACGCGCCAGCAGCACGGCGCCGTTGCGGTCGGCCGGCAGCAGATTCGGATTGCCGTGACATGACCGCAGCAGTTGCAGCGTCTTGGCAAGGGTCAGGATGCCTTCCGTCAGCAGATCCAGCTCCGGCAGGTAGCCCACGGGCGGCACGTCCTCGCGCAACGTGCCGAGGTCGGTCTCGATGATCTGTCCGAGGTAGTCCGCGACAATGTTGCTGGTGGTGCCGCCGCAGACGATGCGGCGTCCCTCGAACTCCATCAATCGCTCGACGCAGCGCTCGTCGCGGCTCTTGTCCTTGGGCGGCCCGGTGAAAACCATCAGGCGGTTGGCATGCCGCGAAAGGATGCCGACCAGGGTGGCATCGTCGCCCACGTTGCCCGCGTAGAGCGACTCGGTCTTGCGCATGACGCCGCGGACGAGCCGCTCGGCGATGTGCGCCTCGGTGGCCCAGACGCGTTCGAGGTGCGCGCCGATCTCCTTCCAGCCCCAGCCGAAATTGCTGGCGGTGCCCATGCCGGCATAGAGCACGCCATCGCTGGCCACGCACAGGAAATCTCCGCGCTCAAGCTGTCCCTCGGCGATGGTCAACTGCTTGCCATTGACGGAATCGGTCAGCGTTTTGAGTGTCGCGAGGCGTCCCTGTTTGAGGAGGAACGCGGGCGGGCTGTCGAAGTTGATCAGCTTGAAATCCCCGGTGCGATGTTTGATCTCGATGAGGATGAACGTCGCGTAGGCGATCTTGCGCACCTTGCAGCTTGGCAGCGTGCCGACGACGGTTTCCATCACCTCCTCCAGCGGCGCATTGGCGCGGATCATCGTGACGATGATCTCGGTGGTGAGGCGCGCGAGGATGTTCGCCTTCACGCCGCTGCCCAGGCCGTCGGAGAGCACGACAATCGTGCGATCGGCGGTGCGCAGGATTTTGACCTGATCGCCGCACAGTTCCTCGCCCTGGCGGTTGAGGCTGAGCGGGAAGATTTCGAAGAATGTCGGGCTGTCAGTCATGTTCGCGCCGCAACAGCTCAATCAGGCGGAGCAGCCCGACCTTGGTTTCCGCGGTGGTCTCGCCGAGCAAGCCGGCAATCTCCTGCGCGACGTTCATCTGCTTGTCCACCACCTGGCGGACCTCCTGAATCACCTTGCTGCGCAGCTCCTTCATTTCGAGGCTCTGTTTCCACTCGCTGGTCATGTCCACGAAGATGCCGGCCACCACCTTCTCGCTGGGCACGGGGAAGACGACCTTGCGCACGTAGAGATCGTATCTGGGATAGGCCCGCTCGACGCCGAGCACCTCGGTGCCCTCGCGATAAGCGCGCTCGAAATCCAGCACGTCGCCCAGCACGTCGCGCGCGGCGTGGCCGATGAACTCGGTGCGGTCGAGCTTGAACATGCGGCACAGGGCCGGGTTGACGTGGATGATGCGCATCAACTCGTCCAGGACGAGCAGCCCGTTGGGATCGTAATCCCACAGCAGCTTCCAGAGGGTGGTTTGTTGGTCCATGTCAGTCGCGATGGATGAGGGGTAAAACTTCCCGGCGGAATCGCTCTTCGATGTTTGCGTCGGTCAGGCCGGAGATGACGCGGTCGCCGAACTTCAGCGATCGTCCGTGTTCGCAGGATTCGAGGCAGAAGGCGCCTTTCAGAACGACCCGCTCCTGGAGTTGATGCCGCACGATGAGCTTCTCGATGACGGGAATCATGCGGAAGCCCCCGAGTTGATGGCAGGCGGAACCCATGCACAGATACAATGTCTGCCGCGGCTTCATGCGTGCCCTGCTAATAAGGCCCGCGGCGGGGCCGCGCAATAAAATCCTTGGGTGAAGACCGTCGTGGGGTGTGATTTAAAGTGGGGGAGGTTAACTACGAACCGGCGGAAAACCCTGGGAGGTGGGGTGCGTCGCTCCGCGCGCGCCCCCGGAGCGCGGCCTTGAGGCCGCTTCAGCGTTCGATGGATGTTGGCGAAACATTGCCGGACGGTCTCTCGAACGATGAAGCGACGTACACGTCGCGCTCCAACCCGGTTGCCTTCGGGGGCAGGGTCGAGATGCGCCCCCCGTTCGCTGGGCGAGCTGCCAGGCTATTGACGCTCTTCCGCAAGGCGAGTAGTAATGGACACCGTGCAACCCCGCTCAGCCAAGACGGACGCCTCTGCGCCCTCGGAGGTGCATGGTCATTCACTTTCCGGCCTGGTGGCCGACCTCCACCACTACGCCTCTGACATCATCACGCTGCTGGACTGCGAAGGGCGCTTCTCCTACGAGAGCCCATCCACCGCCCGCATCCTGGGCTATCCTCCGGGGCACCTTCTGGGGAAGACCCCCTTTGAGTTCGTCCACCCGGAAGATCATGCGGTCGTGCGTCGGGGCATCGAGGGGGCGGTGGAGGGGCGCAATCCAGAAAGGCCCACCACGTTTCGCGCCCGCCACGCCCAAGGCCATTGGATCCTGCTGGAATCCCTGATTGCCAACCTGCTGAACAATCCCGGCGTGCGTGGCATCATGGTGACCACCCGGGATCTCACCGAGCGCACAAAAGCCGAGGAAGCGTTGCGCCTGAGCCAGGCGCAACTGCTGGCCAACGTGGACAGCATGTCCAATGTGGCGATCCAGTGGTATGACGACCAGGGCCGGATTCTCTACTGGAACCCCGCGTCCGAGGCGCTCTACGGCTGGATGTCCGCCGAGGCCCTCGGCAAAACGCTCGACGAACTCATCTACACCCCTGAGGAAGCGGCCGAATTTTTGCACATCCTCGCCGATGTCCGCGCGACGGGGAAGGCCTTCGGCCCATTCGAGTCGCGCATCCGCCGGCGCGACGGCACGATTGGCTGGGTGTTGGCGACCACCTTCAGCATGCCCGTGGGTGAGGGCCGGGTGGGGTTTGTCTGTGTGGATGTGGACATCACCGAGCGCAAGCGGACCGAGGAGGCGCTGCGCGAGAGCGAGGAGCGCTACAAAGCCTTGTTTGATCGTTCGCTCGACTGTGTGTTCCTCACCGATTTCAATGGAAAATTCCTGGACGCCAACCAGGCGGCGCTGGACTTGCTCGGTTTGCACCGCGAGGACATTCCCAAGCTCACGTTTGCGTCGTTGCTGACGGAAGATCAACTTCCACTGGCGTTTCAGACGGTGGAGGAGATCCGAGCCACCGGCCACCAGAACCAGCCGACGGAGTACCGGCTGCGTCGTCAGGACGGCGGATACGTCGTCGTGGAAACTCAATCCTCGCTCATCTACCAGGAAGGAAAGCCCTTTGCCATCCAAGGCATCGCCCGCAACATCACCGAGCGCAAGCGGGCCGAGACCGCCCTGAACGAGAGCGAGCGCCGTTTTCGCGAGCTCTTTGAACGCTCGCCTGACGCCGTGTTGGTGGAAGGCGCCTCCGGGACGGTCCTGGATGCGAATCCGGCCGCGTGCCGCCTGCATGGATTCACCCGGGAGACATTGGTCGGCAAGAACCTGCGGGAACTCGTTCCGCCGGAACTGCGGGAAGCGGTCAGCCAGCAATTTCCCAGGTGGCTGAGCGGCGAGTTGAAGCAGGCCGACGGCATTTCCCTCACCGCAGACGGACGGCTGGTGCCGGTGGAAATCCGGGGTGATCGGATCCAGTTTGGCGATCAACCCGCCGTCCTGCTGCATGTGCGCGACATCACCGAACGCCAGCAGGCGGAGCGTCGCATCCGCCAGCAGGCCGCCCTGCTCGATGCCAGCCACGATGCCATCATGGTCTGGGATCTGCACCTCGGCCTGCAGTACATGAATCCGGCCGCCGAGACGCTGACGGGTAAAACTTTTGACGAGGCCAGGTCGCAAGATCTCGCCGCCGTGCTGCGTCCGCGCACCGACCTGGCCTTGCGCGCCGCCATCAAGGAAGTGACGACCCACGGCTCATGGAACGGGAATCTGACCTTGCTTGCGGCCGGCGACGCGCTGCGCGAGGTGGCGAGCCGCTGGACCACCCTGACGGATGCGGAAGGAAAGCACGCCTCGATTCTCATCACCTGCAACGACATCACGGAGCACAAGCGGCTGGAAAACCAGTATCTTCGCGCCCAGCGCCTGGAAAGCGTCGGCACCCTGGCCAGCGGCGTGGCCCATGACCTCAACAACATTTTCACCCCGATCATCATGGGATTGGAAGTGTTGAAAATGAGCGCCGAGAATGCCGACACCCTGGGCGTCCTGAGCATGATGGATGAGAGCGCCCGCCGGGGTGCGGATACGATCAAGCAGTTGTTGACCTTTGCCCGCGGCACGGAACCCCAGAAAGGTCCGGTCCAGCCGCGGCATCTGCTCAAGGAAATCGCCCGCCTGCTCCAGCAGACCTTCCCGAAGAACATTCAGATCTACACCGACTTCACAGGGAAGCCGGCCACCGTTCTGGCCGACCCTTCGCAACTCCATCAGGTTCTGATGAACCTGTGTGTCAACGCCCGCGACGCCATGCCCGAGGGCGGCGTCCTCTTCGTGACGCTGGAGAACAAGACCCTGGATACAACCACGGCAAAACTCCATCCCAAGGCCCGGCCCATCCCGTACGTGGTGTTCAAGGTTTCGGACAGCGGCACGGGCATTCCCCCGGAAGTCCTGGACCGCATCTTCGATCCGTTTTTCACCACAAAGCCGCAGGGCAAGGGCACGGGCTTGGGCCTCGCCACCGTGCTGGGGATCGCGGAAAGTCACGACGGGTTTGTCACGGTGGAGAGCAATCCGGGGCAGGGAACCACGTTCCAGGTTTACCTCCCCGCCAGTGGCGCGGCGGAAATTGCGGTCACCCCGGTCCCGGAGGCTCCGCGCGTCAAACGTGGCCAGGGCGAACTGGTGCTGATCGTGGATGACGAGCCTGCGATCCTGCGCGTGGCCGCCGGCATTCTGCAATACAACGGTTACACCACCTTCACGGCCACCAACGCCTCGGAAGCCATGCTCCTTTTCGAGAATCACCAGCCTCGCATCCGGGCTGTGTTGACGGACATCATGATGCCGTTTGGGGATGGCCACCAGATCATCGCCACGCTCCACGACCGGAATCCCCGGCTGCCGATCCTGGCCATGAGCGGGCTGGCAACCAGCGAGTCCCAGCGGGAAGCGATGCGCCAGGGCGCACGCACGTTTCTGAGCAAACCTTTCACCGCCCAGCAACTGCTCTCCCAGTTGAACGCCGCCCTTCAAGACAAACCGCTTTGAGCGCAGCGCACCCGCCGAGGCAACGCCGGGGCGGTGGAGTTGACGGGCGGGGCAAAAACCCATCCGGTCAGGGCGCGGTTCGGGAGAATGGTGCGGTGGCGGGAGTTCTCGTTCTCGCGGGGAGGTTCAGGCGGCCATTGCCGACATTCCGACCTTTCAAACCGGCCTGCGTTTGTGCTGCCGCATTCCGGGAGCAGTGAACCTTGGGATGAACTACCAGAAGACGCTTGGTCCAACCCTCACGGGCAGGGCACGTCTGTGCCCAGCGCGATGTCGGGTTGGCCGGGAGGACTCGCGGCGCGCTGGGACAGACGCGCCCTACCCAGTCCGGATGTCGTCCATTCCTCTGCCTGGGCAGTTTGGCGTGGTGTCCAGTTGCGAGTGAGGTTCGCAATCGGCTCCATCGGTTGGCGGTAGCTTCAAAAATCCTTGAAATCGTCTTCCAGCGGAATCTCCTTTGTGCGACTCGCCAGCAAAGACGCGGAAGCTGGCTTGGAGGTGTGGTTTGCCCTTTTGTGGGCCTTTGGAGTGGCGGCCAATTTATTTCGTCGAGGGTGCTCCACGTGCGTCAGAGCCAGATTTTCACCTCCGACCAGCCTGTGCAGTTCCATCACCGCTTCTTTGAGAGCATCTGCCTGCGCATTGAGTTCCTCGGCGGCGCTGGCGCTTTCCTCGGCGTTGGCCGCGTTGGACTGCGTGACCTTGTCCATCTGGCTCACCGCCATGTTGACCTGGCTGATGCCCTGATTTTGTTCCTGCGACGCCGCCGCCACTTCGCCGGCC
>JBBRWD010000081.1:0-31782 GCA_038249465.1 Limisphaerales bacterium
AAGGCGAACACGTTTACGGCGGTGGACGGCTACGTGAGGCGACGGTGGAGGAGCGTGCTGCCATGGCGGTTGGATGGCGTGGGCAAAGGGATCGGAGCCACCCATCAACGCTGGTCGAATGAATGGTTTGCCCGCCGTGGGTTGCTGTCCTTGGCAGCGGAACACGCGTGGACGCGGACAATCGTAGGACTACGAACCCACTGACTGGAGAGCCGGATGCGGGAAATCCGCCCGTCCGGTTCGGAGGGAGGGGCAAGGTTCAATCCCTTGTCCCTACCCCTATCTTGGCGTCTGTGACCGGGCTCTTTCAAATTCTCCACCCCAAATAATAAAAACCGGGCTCTGCAATCAGGGGGTGATCGTCAGAGCCCGGGGAATTTGAAGTTCAGCGGGATGGTGTGGTTTATTGGCGCCTGCTTCTGTCACAGCGGGCGCTGAAATCAGAACACCGGCTTCCATCCAAAGTTCCGATAGCTGCTGCGCATTGGACATTCCGCCGGCATCGACATTCTGTCAGAATGAGCTTTCCGCCGACTGGCTCATCCGGTCGGTATCGCTGTTCCGTACGGATGAACATCCTGGCGGAATGAACACTCTGATTACTCGGTCGTCCTGGCGGTATCGCTGTTCCCCGGGTGCCCGCACCGTCACCGCACTGGGTCGTGGCCCCATCTTCACGCCCGCGAACCCAGCGCATCTGGCGCTCAGATCCGGTATTCTTCAATGGTGCGGGCGCCAACCCGGGCGGAATCCGTAGCGATGACCATGACCGTGCCAACCGTAAGGCGGGGGCGCCATCACGACGGGGCGGTAGGCGGGGTAAACCGCATACGGCGGCGCAACGACGACCGGCGGAGGGAGATAAACGGGCGCCGGAGCATAGACCACCGGCGGGGCCGGTGCGCAAACTACTGGGGGCGGGCAGAAAACCGGCAGGCCGATGGAGACGCTCACCCCCCAGCCTGCCCGAGCCGAACTGGCTAACGTGAGTCCCAGACCGACTGCCACCAGACCGACCAGATTTTTCGTTTTCATACGTGGTGGTTCGACGGCCGGACTGCGGCGGCCTTCAGTTTTGTGGTATTGATAGAATCCGGGGAGCCATTCCCTGAATCGATGGGGCGAAATCGACCGACCTCCTGGCCGTCAGCCACGCGTCATTCATGTCGGCCGCCGATTCGAGTGTGAAGGGCAGCGCGTGGAACTGCAATCTGCCGGCCTTCACGTAATCGTCCAGCCGCTGCCGGCGCGCGGGCGTCTGGCCGTCCCAATCGTCGAGCACCTTCGACATGACCCAGCCTGGCCCGGTCCATGCGAACTGCTGTTCCGGCGGCAGATTCTTCGACTGGTCCATGATGTTCATCGCGCGGTCAATCATCTCGGTGCGGTAGTGGTGGACGTCTCCTTGACCCGGTGCGTGTAGCCGATGTCGAAATGGGTCTTGATGATCACGATGACTTCCTTGAAGCGCGAATAGTCCGGCCCGGCCGCAGCGTCGCCAGCCTTGGCGAGTGTGTCCTGCGTTTGCACGTCAATTTCGGCGAACAGCGTGCCCGTCACTTTCACGTCCGGCTGCAGCGGCGAGCGCGTGCGCTGGAGTGCAAAACGCTGATAGCGGAAGTCCCCAAGCTTGCCGGCGGCGTCTCTGATGCTGACGCCGTGCTGGCCGTTCCACTGCCGGCCGGTCCTGTTCGGGCGCGTATCCACGTTGGCAAGCGCGGTCCACTGTTCGCCATCCGCGCTGCCGGACAGCGTGTAAACCTGCGGTCCGCGGGCACCGTGGTCGGGCGGATTCTCGTGCCCGGAATAGGTGTTCACCTCCGCCACGGGTTGCGCCTTGCTCAGGTCGAGCACGATGCTGCCATCGTTGGTGTTTCCATTGCTCAACCAGGCGTCCTCGGACAACTCCGAAGGGTCCTCCGGCAGGCGCCCATTGACCAGCGTCGCACCGCCCGCGCCGCCCACATGCCCCTCGTGGCCCGCCAGTGTAACGACGGTGCCTGGGGCAATATCCAATTTCGATGGGCCGGGAACGGTCTTGAACTTCCATCCAAGGTCAGCGGGGTTGAGTTGCTCCGTCCTGACGGGGACTTCGCGCGATCCTCAGCGATGCCGCGATGAGCGAATTGAAAAGCCTTACTCAACATATCACGCAGCCCGAACACGCGCTCGTCTGCGCGCAACACGTCCCGGAATGGTGGAGCGCATGGTTCCTCCGCACTCGCATCTCCCAACCCGCAGCCCTGCGGCCCGATGACTGGCAGCGCTATGACGAGGTCTATTTTCTGGAGGTCAAATCGGGTTTGCAAATGCCCAGGTTCGGTCCGCCTGGAGCGGGTATGCCCGATGCCATGCCACCCATGCCCAGCATGGGGGCCAACCCCTTTCATGGCCGCGCAGATTCCACCGGATGCGCAAGTGCTGCACGACGGCGCGTGCCTGAGTTTGCACGAATCCCCACCCCGCCACAGGACACTTTCTCACGCATTCCGAAAACGATCACACCTTGAAGACGTCGCCGGGGTCAGACCATAGTATCGATTTTGCTGAAGAACCCCCTGTTTTTGGCCGGGTGGTGTGAGGCATGAAAAGTGTCTGGAAATTTTACGCGCTAGATTCGTTTATACGTTGCTTTCGTGATCAGGGTGGAGTGTTTTGGTGGTGTTATTCGTTGTCAGTTTTTGATCAAAAGGCTTTTTCAGCAGAATAAGTATCGTTCGTTTTTCATCGAAAGACGGGCCACTGGAGTGGAGCTTGGATATTACCTATAACTTTCTTCCAAAGTCGCTTGCGTCTATTGTACTGCCCAGGCAGTGGGATGGACGACACCCGGGCTGGGTAGGGCGCGTCTGTCCCAGCGCGCCGCGAACCACGCCCGGCCAACCCGACGGCGCGCTGGGGACAGACGCGCCCTACCCGTGCGGGTTGGGACCAAGCGTCTTCTGGTAGCCCATCCCAAGGTCTTGTCAGTAATTGGCAAAATGGGATCAAAACATGCACCTGCGCCCATGGGTCATTGTCTCTCAGCAGGCTCCACCGTCTCCCCATCCGCCCGAGCTTCGAGCACTCTGACCCGCGCAGCCCACCGGGACCTTTGATTGCTTTCCGTTTCCGTAGCTCTGTGCAGTCAATCAAGTGATCGAGTGTCTTTGGGGTAAAGACCTGAGCGCAGGGGAGACGCAGATCAATCCCGACAACGCCCCAAACCTTCCCGCCCTTGGCGGTGCATCTATACCAGTAAGAGCGCCAGCGCGGCGGCGTCGGCAATTGATCAGGAACATTCTTGTCTGTGCCCGGCAAAGACACAAAATCGCCGCAAATGAAAATCACAGTATTTCTCTGCTTTCTGTCCGCCGCTGGAGCGATGGGGGACGATCCCGCGTCGCAGGCTCCGGCCGCAGAGGCATCTGAGCCGCCAGCCGTCCGCAGCGTCACCCCGGCGGAATGGCTGAAGGCGCAGCCCAAGCCGCTCTTCCGCCCCGACGGCACCCTGCCGCGCCTGACCCGTTATGGCTGGGTGCTGCCGACCGACGCGCGAATTGAACTGGCCGAGAACTGGGGTTACGCACTGGAATTCGGCGGGTATCTGGGCGAGGCCGACGCGGCGCGGGTGGATGATCCCAAGAGCGATGAGGCCAAACTGGCCGCGCTGGCCAAGGCTGATCCGAAACGCTATCCGCTGGTGGTGATTTGCACCCGGAAGCTGCCGGGCACCGAAGCGCCGCCGGAGACCTGGACCCGCGACAAGGACGGCAAGGTTTTGAACGGCAAGGCGCAGTCCATGGATGGCACGGAGTGGAGCGAAGGCAAGGGTGCCGTCTTCAGCCCCGAAGCCCCGGATGCAGTCTGGAAGCTGGCCGGCGAATACCGCGCCGGGCCGTTGCGCGAATTACAGAAGCGCGGCGTGCCCATCTCCATCGTGCTCAATGGCGGCGAATACGGTTTGGGCGTGCTTGGTTTCGCCCAGCCGGTCTGGTCCCAGGATCCGCGGATCGTGGCCGCGGTCAAACAGACGACCAATAACTCCTGGCGGGATTACGCCTCCGCTCGGAAGGGACACGCGGAGCGGCTCATTGCCGACGAGGTGCGGACGGCGGTGCCGCAGCGCCAGCTTTACGTTTACTACACCGCCGGAGGCCGGACCCTGCGCAACAAGGACTGGGCCATCGATGATTGGGGTCCCAAATGGAAACACATGCGCGGCGTCTCCGATCTGCCGAGCAACGAGGTTTACTACCGGCATTTCAACGATGGCTTCACCGGACGGCTGAACCTGCTGACGATTGCGCTCAACGCGGTGGCGGCCGAGATCGCCACCGGCGATTCGCTCTCTTACAACTGGATTTGCGCCGGCTGGCCGCGCGGGGACGAGAAGAAACACATCGCCGACCTGGACCGCTGGACTGGCTTCCTCAAATGCTATTACACCGCCGGGATGTTAGGAGGCAACGTCGGCTACTACGACTTTCCAAAAGGAGGTTTCGCCGCAAAGTTCCCCACCGACGCGCCGCCGGCCTGGCTGCGGCAGATGACGGCCTCCGCGCACGTTCACGCCTTGTTCTCCCAAGTGGAGGAGTTGGTCCGCCAGAGCGATCTGCTGCCCGGCCCGATGCGGCACGCGATCTCCAGCGCCGATCCCGCTTATGAATTTCCCACCGGCGACGACACAACGCGCGTGCTGGGGCGCAAGCACCGCGCCCGGGCGGAGTGGCTGCTGACCGCCTGGGCGTCCGATGGCCCGGAGCGCGCGGCCCAGGTCCGCGTGCCCGAACTGGGACGGCTCACCCTGCGCGCGCGTCCCTGCGGCAGCGTGTACCGGGCCGTCCTGAAGAACGGCACGGTCACGCTGACGCAACTCGACGAGGAGGGCAGTACGTTCACGAAGGCTCCGATAAGCCAGCCGGTAACGGCACCGGCCGACCTGACGATGGACTCCGTCCCTGCCGGCAAGAATTTGTTTGCGCAGAAGTTCAGCGGTCAACGAAATGATTTCTCCGGCCATGTTGGTTTTGAGTTCGTCCCGGCGGCCCCGCTTTCGGTGACGGCGCTGGGCCGGTCGGTCAGCGGCGGCGCGCTCCAGAAGTCACATGCCGTGACCCTCTGGGATCCGCTCACAGAGAAGCCGCTGGCGAGTGCGAACGTTTCGCCCGCTTCCAAGGTTGATGAGCATGGTTTTGCCTTCGAGCGGCTCGCCAATCCGTTGATGCTGGCGAAGGGCCGGAGCTATCGCCTCACGTCCGGCGAGGAGAAAGGCGGCGATCCGATGATGGACATCGGCGACATCCGCGCGCATCTGGCGGTGGCCGACGTGGGGCCGGGCGTGTTCGCGGTGGGCGACGCCTATCCCAAACAAAACTTCGGCCGCGACGAGCAAGGTTACGGCCTGCCGACTCTCTATTTCGACACGACGGGCGTGGCGCCGGGTCTGCTCAAAGTCGGCCCGCGCGAGCCAACGCCGTTCCTGCGCGTCCTGCAGACCGGCTATCTGATGAACTGCACCTTCCGGGCGATCCGACCTTACATGTGAATGCGGTTGGGCCGGCATCTGAGCAAATGAAATTCAGCCACGCCATCGCCCTTCTCGTTTCATGCCTCAGCCTGCTGGCTGCTGATTCGCCGGTCGTCGCCTGCCATCCGCTACACGCTGCCGCGCGCGGGGAAAGTCTCGCTGGTGGTTTCAGACAGACAGGGGCGTCAATTGCGGACGCTGCTCGCAGGCGAAAAGCAGACGGTTGGCGAGCATTCGCAGCCGTGGGACGGGCTGGACCGATTGGGCCGCGCGCTGGCGGTAGGTTCTTATGAATGGCGGCTGCTTTTGAACGATGGGCTGGAGGCGGATTACGTCGCGGTGGTCGGGCAGACTCCCATCAACCCGGCGGAGCCGTGGGTGTGGACGGTGGGGAGTCGTCGGTCGTCGTGGGAGCGGGCGGAGCGGTGTATCACGGCAGTCGCAATTCCGAGGGGCCGCCGGTGCTGATGAAGCTCGGCTCGGAAAACGGGCCGGTGCTGTGGACGCGCGGCTGGCAGTCAAAGGGGCCGGTGGACATGGTGGAGCTGGGAGAAAAGCTTTTCGTGCTCGGCTGGAACGTAGAACTCCAACGCGTGGATGCGGCGACGGGGATGAACACCTGGCAGCCCGGCGGAGCGCAGGGCCAGTCGTATTTGGTTTTGAAAAGGGGCGCCCAGGCCGCGGTGGAGACGGCGTTGGAAGACATGATGGTGACGGGCCGGGGACGCCCGGCGAAGCTCACTTTCCACACCGCCTAATACGCCCAGGCGGGCCTGGCTCAAATCACCGCCAGTGGCGCAGCGGAGGCGAGGATGGCCGCGAACAAAGCGTTCGACCGTGACGAGAAAACAGCCTGGCTGGACAGGGCCGCGTCGAGTTGGATTCAGTGCCAGCATGCCGACGGCAGGAAATCGCGCGTGACTTCGTATGCCGTGGTGTGCCGGGAAAGGGAACGCCGGCCGCGCACGCTGGAGCTGCTGGGTTCCAATGATGGCCGGACTTGGACGCGATTGGATTTGCAAGAGGCCCCGGCCTTCAGCGAACAGGCGACGCGACGCGAATTTCCCGTCGCCCAGCCCGCGAAGTTTAATCTCCACCGGCTCCGCGTGACGGCGGCGGATGAAAAGGCGGGCGTGCAGATGGCCGCGTTGGAATTGAACGAGTCCATCCACTGCCGCCCCGAGGTCGCCGTCGCCAGCGTCGCCGTCGACCAGTCTTCCTTGCGCCTCGCAGCCCACACCCGCGCCACACTCAGCGCGACGCTGGCACCGATGGACACGTTCGAGCGCGAAGTCATTTGGAGCAGCACAGACCCGACCGTGGCCGAGGTGCGGCGCATCGGCGAGCAGAGCGCCATCGTCGCCACGAAGCAGCCCGGCACCTGCACCCTCACCGCGACCATCGGCAAGTTGCGGCGGGCAAGTTGCGGCGGACTTGCGCGGTGACGATCACGCCGTCCACGCTGCCGGCGGGATGGAGCTTCGACGAACTCGGTGCGCCGCCCATTCCCGGCTCCGTGTCGGTGGCGGATGGTCGCTTCACCCTCACCGGCTGCGGCGGCCCCGCTTATCAATGGGACTCGCGGCCTTCCACCGCTTCGGGCCTGATGCTGCGCGAATCCCTCACCGAGGCTGTGGCCGTCACGCGCTCATCCAGGTCGAAGCCACTGGCAAGCTCGTCTTCCGCTGGCGCGACAAGGTCGGACCAGACGAAAGCCGCGTGAAGGAACTCGGCCAAGTGACCTTGCCCCTGCATCTCAGGCTCACCCGCGCCGGCCGGCAAATTCAAATCTTCACCTCCGCCGACGGCCAGAGCTGGGGCGAACCACTGATGACGCACTCGACCACTTTCGATGGCCAAAGCCCCTGTGGGCTCTTCGTTTGTTCCGGCAATACCTTCGCGTCCACCACCACGCGTTGCGCAACGGCAATCTCTATCCGTGCCACGGCATCGGCCCGCTCGCGTGGTCTATGAACATCAATCGCGGCGACCGGTTTGATTTCCTTGTCTCCATGAGTTCCAAGGCGCGCGGTCTCGATCTCTACGCTGAGGCGCACCTGCCGCCCGACCATCCGAAGCGGCTGCGCAAATACCTCAACGGCGATGTGAACACCTGCCTCATCCGCACGACAAACGGCTTGACCATCACGCTCACGCACGACACCGCCGCGCCGCGCCCGTACAGCCGCGTCAATCTCGTGCAAGGCACCAAGGGACTCGTCATGGGTTGGCCACAGATGCTCGTCGCCCTCGAGATTCCCGGCAATCCGCATCCCGCCTGGCTGCCGGGCGAGAAATTTCGCACCGAGCACGCGAGCGCGTTGCGGACGCACGCGAAGGAAGTTCACGCGAAACTCCCCGGCATCGCCAAAGACTTCGGTCGCATCCTCAAAGGCGCAGTCTGGCACTACGGTCCTGACCATGACGTGCGCCACGGTGATTTTCTCGAAGACTACCGCCTTGTCGAAGCCCTCCGCAGCGGCATCGCCCCCGACTTCGATGTCTATGACGCCGCCACCTGGAGTTCCATCGCCGTGCTCAGCGAGAAATCCGTCGCCGACCGCAGCCGCCCCGTGGACTGCCCGGATTTCACCAAGGGCAAGTGGAAGACGACTCCGCCGATCAAGCTCATGGGCGTGTGATCTATCTGGTCGGTCGGTTGGACTGACAGCCAGTCGAACCGTGTCTTGTCCCCACCAGCCGCTCTGACGAGCGGCGGCGCTTCATCCATCCACCCGCACCAGCCCGCGTTGAATGGCGATGACCACGGCTTCGGTGCGGTCGGCGACGGCGAGCTTGGCGAAGATGGCGCGCAAATGCGCCTTGGTGCCGTCGGTGGTGAAGCCGAGGACGGCGGCGATTTCTTTGTTCGATAAACCTTTGGCCAGCAGTTCGAGGACTTCGAGTTGGCGCGCGGAGAGGGGGGCTTCTTGCGTGTGTTCGCGCAGGCGGCGCGCGAGGCCGGCGGGCAGCCAGCGTTCGCCGCGCTGCACGGTGAGCAGCGCGCTGATCAAGTCGTCCTGACTCGAGTTCTTCAACAGGTAGCCGGAAGCGCCGGCGTCCAGCGCCAGGCGAATGTCTTCCTCGGCGTCGTAGGTGGTGAGCATCAGGAGGCGCGCGGCGGGCGACTCGGCGCGGATGCGGCGCGCGGCTTCGATGCCGTCCATGACGGGCATCCGCACGTCGAGCAGCGTGATGTCCGGCTGGTGTTTGCGATGCGCGTCCACGGCGGCGGCACCATCGCCGGCCTCGGCGATGACTTGGAAGCGCGTGTCGAATTTCAACACCGCCGCGAGTCCGGCGCGGACGACCAGGTGGTCATCGACGAGCAGGAGGCGGATGGGCGCGACAGGTTTCATGGCAACGGTGCTTGGAGGGTGATGGTCGTGCCGGTGGCATTGCTCTCGATGGTCAGCGTCGCGCCTACGCGGGCGGCGCGGCGTTTCATGCCGTCGAGGCCGAAGTGACCCGAGGCCGGGCCGTCGGCGCGTGCGGGCGCAAAGCCGTGGCCGTCGTCGCGAATGACGAGGCGCAGCTTTTGCGGTGCGAAGGCGAGGGTCACGGCCACGGCGCGCGCCCCGCTGTGCCGTAGCGCATTCGTCAATGCCTCCTGTGCGATGCGCGCGGCGTGATGCGCGAGCGTGGGCGGAATGGGGCGGGGTTCGCCTTCGATGGAAAACGTCACGGGCCGTCCGCTCCCGGTCTGGGCGCTGGCGGTGGCCTCGCGCAACGCGGCGGCGAGATCGTTTTCGGCGGCGGCGGTGTCGGCGCGCAAGTCCCACACGGCATCGCGCAGTTCGTCGCGGCTGTGTTCGAGCATTTGCCGAGCGTGGTCCACATGCGGACGCACTTCATCGGGCGCGTGGGTCAGCGCCAGTTCGGCGGCGCGAAGCTGGAGGGCCGCGCCCGTGAGGGTTTGCTGGACGGTGTCGTGCAATTCCGCCGCGAGCCGGTCGCGTTCGCTTTGCACGACCTCGAACTCCGCCGCCGCGTCGTGGCGCGAACGAATTTCGCGCGCGAGCTGCGCGGTGCGTTTCTCCACCCGCCGCCGCAACGTGAAGGCCCAGAGCATCGCCAGCCCCAGCGCGCCCAGTCCGACGCTCAGAATGATTAACAGCCGGCGCTGGTTCAGCCACGGCCCGGCGCGCAGCACCACGACATCGCGCCGATCGCGCAGGAGCAGCGCGAAGCCGTTCGGCACGTCGCTGCTGCGCCACGCCCGTTCGCTCGCGCGTCCGTCGCACACGCCCGTCAGTTCGAGCACGCTGCCCGGCTCGATCTGTCCGGGCCAGGCGAGCTTCTCGTCGCGCGCCAGGGCGGCGATGAAGCTGACGCCATCGTTCTCGAGATAGAAGTTGATGTTGCGGCCATCGCGTTGCACGGCGCGCAGGGTGCCGCTCATGCGCACGAGCCGCTGGTCCGCGTCGGCGACCCCCGGGCCGTCGAGCAGTTGCCGGGCGGTGAAGCCTTGCGGGGCCGGTTCGTTCGTGTGGCCCATCACCCGATAAACGGCGTCGAAGAGACCGGCGCTGTTGCCGGTTAATCCAGGAAAGCCCGCCGCCTCAACTTCATCGCCGAGCCGAAGAGGTTCACGACCGGCGCTGTTCACGCGCACGCCGATGCTCCCGTTTTGCAGCACGAGATTTTCGCCCGGTTGATGCCACGTCACCACGCCGCGCAGCCGGGTGCGATGCGCATCCATGCCCTCGGGCCGGTAGCGCAGCAGTTCGTGCGGCGCGACGAGCGGCGCGGCAAAGGGGTCCGGCGCCGCCGCGCGCAGCACGGAGATGGCGTCGAGGTTGTTGACCAGCAGCCGCACGTTCGTCAACTGGCGGCGCGGGTTGTCCCACGCGATGCAGACGCCGCGCACGCGCACCGCCGCATCCACCAGGCTGGCTCCGTTCTCGCTCCCGAAACGCAGCACCCAGGCATCGAACAGCCCGACGGGCGTCGCCACGCGCACGATGAGCCGAGGCGGCGTCAGGGTGTCGTCCACCGCCGCCGAGCGCACGATGCCCGCCGCCTCGATATAGCGACAATCAAACCGTCCTGAGCGCACGTCATCGAAGCTCGCGCGGATCGGTTCCGGCAGCGCGTTGGTGCCGAGCAGGGTGTAAACCGTGGCGTTGATGCGCGGACTGAAATTTCCTTCGACGGCGACCCCTTCCAGTTCCACGACGGCCCCGGGCCGCAACGTGCGGGCCACATCCGCGGTCGCCCGGTTCACGAAAATGCCGCCGGAGTCATCTTGAATCACGAGATCACCCACGCCTTCGGGCCGGTAATATGTCACCACCCCGCGCACCCGCACCGCCGGATGCTGACGCAAAGCCTGCGCCGAGAGATGCAGGATTTGGTCCACGCGCGTCAGGGTGGCGGCACTCGCCCAGCCGGGAACCAGCGCGAGCAGCGCGACCACCACTGGCAGACCCGGTTGAAAGCGGCTTTTCAAACTTGAGGGTGGAGATTATCAAAACGACCTCGCGCCCACAAACCCTGACCGACTACCCGATCGGGTAGTAGTGCGGCGGTGAATTGTTTCGTCCAAAAGCGCGTAAGAAATATCTTTTGCACACACACAAACCATGAAACTGAAACATCTGTTCGGACTGGTAGCCTTATTCTCAATCACGTTCACCCACGCGGCTGGCCCACTCCCGGTCACGCTCACGCTCGACAAGCCGGGCTTCGTCACGGCGGTCATTGAGCGGGCGGATGGGCGGCGCGTGGGCAATCTCGTCAGCGAGGTGAAGGCGCAGGCCGGAGCGCTGACGCTGAATTGGGATCTCTACGATGTCGGCGTGCGGAAGGGCGAGAAGGAGCCCTACGTGCGCACGCTGGTGGAGCCGGGGACTTATCGCGTGCGCGGGCTGGTGCATGACGGGCTCGATCTGCGCTATGAGTTTTCGGTGTATAGCCCGGGCCAGCCGCCGTGGAAGACGGCGGATACGTCGGGCGCGTGGATGGGCGATCATGCGCCACCGAGCGACTGCCTTTTCCTGCCGCAGGGGCCGGATGGAAAACCCGGCCTCGTGCTCGCCACGCCTTGTTCGGAGAGCGTCCACGCGTTGTCGTTCACGGATCTCGCGGGGAAAAAGTTCAAGGGCATCAACAGTGACAATTTCAATGGAGCCACCGCGCTGGCAGTTGATCGCACGGCGACGAACGGCAAACCGGATCGCGTTTATTTCGTCAACGGCGTCGGTCTTTGCACGGTCAATGAACAGGATCGCCACGAGGTGCTGCTGAAGTTCACGCCGCTGAAGCCCTTTCCCGTCATTGATACCTACAGCTTCCTTGATCTGGCGGTGCAGAACGGCCTCGCCGTGATCTCGAACTCGGACAATCGCGAGAACATGGACACGACGACGGGCAACCTGCTGGTCGTGGACATCGCGGGGAAGAAAGAGTTGAGCAATCTCGTCACCGGCCCGAGTCGCGGCGTGGCGTTCGGCCCGGACGGAAAACTCTATGCGGTCATTGGCCGCGAGGTCGTGCGCTTTGCGCTCGATGCGAAAGGCGGGCTGACCGAGGAGGCGAAGTTCATCACCGGACTCGTCGAGCCGCGGCGCATTCGCTTCGACGCGCAGGGCCAGCTCTACGTCGGCGACCGCGGCATGCTGCATCAGGTGAAAGTTTTCAATCGGAAGGGCGAACTGCTCCGCACGATCGGGAAGCCCGGCGGGCCGCAGCTTGGCAAGTACGACGAGGAACGCATGGACAATCCCGCCGGCATGGCGGTAGCCCCGGACGGTCGCCTCTGGGTCGCCGAGAGTTCGAGTGTGCCGAAGCGCATCAGCATCTGGGACGCCGCCACAGGAAAATTCATCCGCGCGATTTACGGCGCGACGCAATACGGCGGCGGCGGCACGATTGATCCGGCGGACAAATCCATTTTCTACTACCCCCACGGCGTGGCGCCGATGGAGAAAGCGGCGATGGCATTCAAACTCGACTGGCAGACGGGCGAAAACCGGCTCACGCACATCTTCATGCGCACGCCGATGTTTGGCCGGCAAATGGCGCAGTCATGGAACGGCTTCGACGCCAAAACGCCCGCGTCGCAGGAATACAAATTCAACGAGTTCGATCTCGCCTTCAATAACCGCAACGTGCTCTCGCCACATCTCGCGACGACCACGGGCGGGCACCGCTATCTTTTTAACCGGGCCTACCGCCCCGATCAACCGAGCCACACCATCATCTGGAGGTGGGATGCGGCGACGGAAGACCACGCGGTGCCAGTGGCGATGTTCGGCAGCGAGAACTCGATGTTCAGCGAACGGGGTGAGGGAAAGATTTTTGATCAGGCGGATTTCAAAGACGGCATCCGCGCTGCGAAGGAGAAGCACGCCGGGGCAAGCCTCTTTCTTTGGAGCGATACGAACAGCGATCAGAAAGTGCAGCCGGAGGAATTGCAGTTCTACCAAGGCCCCGGCGGTCACGGCGGGTTGTTTGGTTCCTACATCAACTCCGATCTTTCGTTCGCTGCCGGAAAACTCAGTGGCGGATTCTTTCCTGCTCCCACGATTGATGCGAAGGGCGTGCCCACTTGGGATCTGAGCCGCGTCACGTCGCTCGGCAAACTTGAGGACGCGGAGTGGAACGGCCAGTATGGGCCGCCGTTGCTCGGCCGCGAATTCACGGTCGTCGGCGCGGGCGGTTGGGAGTATTTCAGCAACCCGCAGGGCTACCGCAAAGACGGCTCGCTCGCGTGGACGTATCGTTACTACGACCAATGGCAGCCGGCCCAATTTCCCGGCCAGCTCGTCGCGGGCGCAGGCAGCATGGGGCGCATGGTGCGACCCGCGAAAGGCGAGGCCGGCGATGTCTGGAGCACCTCGTGCGAAAAGGGCGCCGCGTATCTCATGACGGCGGACGGGTTGTTCCTCAAGACGCTCGGTGGCGACGTGCGCACCACGCCGCTGTGGCGTTTCCCCAAAGCAACACGCGGCATGTCCGTGGATGGCGTGAGTTGGGAGGACGAATGCTTTCTCCCCACGCTCAACCAAACCGCCGACGGCGAAATCTACGTCGTCACTGGCAAGGAGCACATCAGCATCGCGCGGCTCACCGGCTTGGAAACCGTGCGGCGTCAGGACTGGGGCACCGTGACCGTCACGCCCGCGATGCTCGCTGGCCGGTCCCGCACCGTGAGCGATGTGCCGCAAAAACAAGCCCGCAAGACCCTCGAAGTCACGCTCGGCGGCAAGTCGCCGGTCACCGATGGAAAGCTCGACGAATGGCCTGCCACCGACGCCGTGGGCTGGGCGCAGATCGACAGCCGCACCCACGCCACGTTGTGGTTCACGACCAATCGCATTCACGGAGCCTTCCGCACCGGCGACGCCCAGCTGCTCGACAACTCCGCCGCCGACCCGCGTTTCCTTTTCAAGAAAGGCGGCGCACTCGACCTCTGCTTCAGCACGAAATGGAATCCCGGCAACTTGCAGGAGAACAACCCATATCGCCCCGGCGACTGCCGCTTGCTCATCGCCAAGGTGAATGGCAAACCCACCGCCATGCTTTATCGCCCGGTCGATCCGATCGCGCCGAAAGCCGAGGAGTGCATTTTCGAGTCGCCCATCGGCAAGGAAGTCTTCGCCTCCGTCAAAGACATCACGAGTGAGCTGGAGTTCGCCGAGGATGGCGCGGGTAATTACGAATTCTCCGTGCCGCTCGCCACCGTGCTGCGCGTCGAGTTCAAGAATCTCGGCAAACAGGACTGGCACGAGGACAAGACGGTCATCCTCGGCGACCTCGGCATCATCCGCGGCAACGGCGTGCAAAACGTGCAGCGCCTTTGCTGGAACAGCCTCGACACCTGGATGACCAGCGACATCCCCAGCGAAGCCCGCTGGCGTTCGTTGAACTGGGGTGTGCTCAAACTCGTCGCTGGCGCACCGGTTCCCACTGTCCCTGTAAAATGAAACTTCGAATGAACTGCGCCACACACCCTTGTCTGTTGGTTGCCCTGTTTTGGATGCAAAAGGCACTGTCGGTTCCGCGCGAAGGCAGAACGCAAATCGGGTAGCCGCCGCATTGACGGCATCCCGATGTGCTGTCAATCTGTCGGCATGACGCGAACTCAAATCCAACTTCCCGACGACACCTTCGCCCGTGCGAAAAAGCTGTGCGAAGCCCGCGAAATCTCCCTCGCCGAACTCGCCCGGCGCGGAATCGAATACATCCTCAGCGTCTATAATCCCGAGCCGGACGCGAACCGCGAATGGCAGCCACCCACGCCGCGCAATCTCGGCTGGAAAGGATTGAGCCATGCTGAGGTCAAAGCAGAGGCACAATTGACCAACACGGAAATCCGCCTCACCCGCCGGAGCAAAAAGTAGGCACCATGCTCTCCATTGACGCCAACCTCCTGCTCTACGCATTCAACAACGCCTCACCGTGGCACGATGACGCGCGCAACTGGCTGACCTCGATTCAGCGCGAGGAAGACGTAGCCATCTCCGAATTCATCCTCGCCGAACTCTACGGCCTCCTCCGCAACCCCGCCGTGCTCAAGCACCCGCTCCCCGCCGACGAAGCCGTTGAAGTCATCCAGACCTACCGCACGCATCCCCGCTGGCGGCTCATCGGCTTACCCACCGAAAGCCGCCCGCTGCACGACACCCTCTGGCAACGCGCCCGCGCCAAAGACTTCGCCTTCCGCAAAATCTACGACACCCGCTCCGCCCTCACCATGACCGCGCAAGGCGTGACGGAATTCGCGACGGCGAACGTGAAGGACTTCGAGGGGCTGGGGTTTCGGAAGGTGTGGAATCCGTTGGCTGAGAAATGAATCGCATCTACTCACACGAAGAATGCACGCGCGCGGAAATGTTGAATCCTTTCCCCAGCGCCCTCTGCTCCATCGCCAAATCCAAGTGAGCGAACCCATCACAATATCGATGTTGAGCTTTCCCACGCCCCTATTGGAGAGCGTGTTGGCGTTGCATCGCCTGAATTCGAACACGCTGGGATTCTTGCCCGCTGGTGCGTTCGAGGAGAATGCCAAGCTCCGTAGAATTCTGGTCGCGATGGAGGGGAAGGCACTTTGCGGCTACCTCCTGTATCGCGTGGCACGCGGAAGGGCGGCTATCGTTCACCTTTGTGTCTCCCGTGAGGCGCGTGGGAAGGGCGTCGCACGGGCCCTGGTGGAACAGCTCAAACGGGAAACCAAGCCGCTTGAGGGCATCGGCCTGCGGTGCCGCCGTGATTACGACATCAATCATGTGTGGTCGAAGTTCGGCTTCGAGGCCGTTCACAGCAAGGCCGGACGGGGCAAAGGCGGCGCGGAATTGACCTACTGGTGGTTCGGGCACGGACATGCCGACTTGTTTTCTCGCGCAGCGGAGCCGGATCCGGTGCGCCAGCGGGTCGTAGTGGACGCAAACGTTTTCTATGACCTGCACGCCCGCGAAACCCGCGAGAGTGAGGATTCCAAGGCGCTGCTCGCGGATTGGGTTCAAGCCAGTATTGAATTGGTAATCACAAAAGAGCTGCGAAATGAGATTGAGAAGGCGGGTGATGAGGAGCAGCGCAGGGCAAGCCGCGTCGCGGCGACGCGCTATCACACACTGCCGTCGGACGATGTGATCTTTCAGCGACTCTGCGGGGAGCTGCGCCCTCAGTTTCCGGAGTCCGCCACCCTTCGGGATGAGGCCGACCTGCGCCAACTCGCATATGCGATAGCGGCGGGCACCCCGTTTCTGGTGACGCGCGATCAAACACTAATCGAGAGAGCCGAGCCGCTGTATCGCAGCCACGGCCTGATGGTTCTCCACCCCGCTGAACTCATCAGCCACCTCGATTCGATTGAACGCGAAGGCGACTACAAACCTGCCCGAATCGAGGGCTCGCGTTGGAAACACGAATCGCTGAAAGCGGAAGCGCTCACGGTCACAGTGGAGGCGTTCCGGTCCCAAGGCGAGCGAGTGAACGATTTCACGCAGGCGTTGCGGCACTGTCTGGCGCGACCGAAGGAGACAAAGGTGCAAGTCGTCTGTGACCAAAATGGCGCTTACGTTTTGATGGGTGTCGAAGATCGCGAGCGTGCAGGAGCGTTGAGCATTCCCATTCTCCGCCGGGCTTCGCATCCGCTGGCAGCAACGATGCTGAGGAACTTCTTGAGGACGTTCCTGAACGCGGCTGCCACGGAAGCTCGTCACATCGTAGTTATCCGAGAGTGGGCGCTGGCCTCACTCGATACCGACATTCTGAAAGAGTTTGGCTTCATTTCCTGTGGTGACGTATGGGCGATGCTCACGCTCCGGGCAGTCGGAGACTTGACCGACATCGCACGGATCGTCGTCGGCATCGAAGTTGAGGAATCACTGTCTGCCGCGAAGCGCGCGGCCGTCGCATCGCTACACGAAGCCGGAGAGCTCGCTGACACACGTTCAACTACGGCTATCGAACGCCAGCTTTGGCCAGCGAAGGTCATTGGAACAGACGTCCCCACGTTCATCGTCGCGATTCGTCCTGAGTGGGCGCAGCATTTCTTCGATGTGGAACTCGGTTCACAACTGCTCTTCGGTCTGCGGGATGACCTGCACCTCGGCGTGGAGGGAGCGTATTACCGTAGCGCCGAAAACAACAACCTCGCGGCTCCCGGCCGGGTGCTTTGGTATGTGAGCAAGGGTGATGGCGATGGCTCGATGAGCATCAAGGCTTGCTCTCAATTGGAGGAAGTTGTGGTCGGCAAACCGAAGGAGTTGTTCCGGCGGTTTCAACGGCTGGGCGTGTATGAGTGGAAGGACGTTTATGCCGCAGCGAACAAGGATATCACGACCGACATCGTCGCCTTCCGCTTCCGAATGACGGAGAGATTCAAGGTGCCGGTGCACATGAATGCGCTCGCATCCCTCGACATTCGGGGGCCATTCATGTCGCCCCGGCGCATCACTGAAGCTCAATTCGCCGCCATATACCGGGCTGGCTGCGCGCTCACCTGAATATGACCAATCACGCACTCCTCATCTCAATCCGTCCGCAATTTGTGGAATCAATTTTTGCGCGCACCAAGACTGTAGAACTGCGCCGCGTGAAGCCCCGCCTGCAAGCCGGAGACTTGGTGGTCATCTATGCCTCGGGCAGCACGAAAGGAATCGTCGGGGCCTTTGAGGTCGAAGGCGTGACCGCCGCCAGTCCGCTGGCGATATGGCGAAAACACAACGGAGGAAGCGGATTGAGCAAGGCAGAGTTTGACCGCTATTATCAGGGAACTGACGTCGGCTATGCGATTCGCATTGGGAAATTGTGGGAGCTACCCATTCCAATCCCGCTCGGCACACTCCGCAAACGCCGTTCAGGTTTTCGTCCGCCCCAAAGCTATCACTACTGGCAGCTTGATGACCTGCTTCGGATGGGAGGCGATGTGTTCTCATCTGGAATTGGGAGAACAAAGCGCGCAGCAGGAGTAATTCGGAAGTGACGAGCCACATGAAACCCAAACGCCCGACCAAATCCAAAGCCCTCCAGCCCGCCGCGCCGCCGGCCTTCGACGGGCTGTTGCGTGAACTGCGGGAGTTCATCACCGAGAGCCGGCGGCAAATTGTCCGCGCGGTGGACGTAGTGCAGGTGCGGACTTGCTGGGGCGTGGGGCGGCACATCGTCGAGTTCGAGCAGGGCGGCGCGGCGCGGGCGGAGTATGGGGCGAAGTTGCTGCCGCAGTTGGCGGAGAGGCTGACGGAGGAGTTCGGGCGCGGGTTTGATGAGCGGAATCTCCGTAACATGCGGATGTTTTACACGGCATTCCCAATTTGGGACGCAGTGCGTTCCGAATTGAACTGGACCCACTACCGGACGCTGCTGCGCGTGGAAGATGCGCACGCGCGGGAGTGGTATGCGAAGGAAACCATCTCGCAAAACTGGAGTTCCCGGGCGCTGGAGCGGCAGGTGTCGCGGCTTTATTACGAGCGGCTGCTTTCCAGCAAGGACCCCAAGGCGAAAAGGGCGGTGCGGGCGGAGGCGGAGGAGAAAATCGCGGAGCTGCCGCCGTCGCCACGCGATTTCGTGCGCGACCCGGTGTTGCTGGAATTTCTCGGCCTGCCGGAGACGGGGCGGCTGCTGGAGTCGGACATGGAGCAGCGGCTCATTGACCACCTGCAATCGTTCCTGCTGGAGCTGGGCAAGGGCTTTGCCTTCGTCGCGCGGCAGATGCGGATGAGCACGGAGACGAAGGACTTTTACCTCGACCTCGTCTTCTACAACTACGTGCTGAAGTGCTTCGTCATCTTCGACCTCAAGCCGCGTGAACTCACGCACGGCGACATCGGGCAGATGGACATGTATGTGCGGATGTTCGACGAGCAGCAGCGCGGCGCGGGCGATGGGCCGACCGTGGGCATCATCCTATGCGCGGCGAAGGATGCGTCCATCGTGCGCTACTCGGTGCTGTACGGGAACGAGAAGCTCTTCGCCACGCGCTACAAGCTGGTGCTGCCCACGGAGGAGCAGTTGCGGCTGGAACTCATCCGCGAGCAGAGGCTGCTGGAGGAAAAGGCGGAGCGGGAGGGCAAAAGAGTTCGATCCAAGCACCTACAGTGAACATGAACGCCTGAATGAAACGCCACACGCTACCAATCCTATCGCTCACAATCGGCTGGCTCGTGATTGCGGGTGGCACACACGCCGCCGAGCCGGGCACACTTCCGCCTTGGGGGAGGCCGCTACGGTGTCTTCGATGAGTACGGCAACCCGATGCCGGCGAAAGATGGAAAGCTGGTCGTGCCGATTAGTGACCGGGGGTATTACCTGCGCGCCAATGGCCAACCCGGCGCCTTCACCGAACTCGTCAAGGCCGTTCCGCAGTCGCGCATCGAGGGATTCCAACCCGTCCACTTCATCGCGCACGACCTCACGCGACCGCTCTCCGACCAATCGGCGCTGCGGGTGGAGGTGGTGAACTCGCTCAATCGTCCCGTCACCGGTGTGCTGCACGCCCGGCTCGGGAAACTCAAACTTCGCCCGCTGGACAAGGTGACGCTCGCCCCGCACGAACGACGCACCCTCGAGCTGCGCCCGGAACACGCCGAGGCGGAGCCGTCGAATGAATACCCGCTTTCACTGGAATTCGACGCCGGCGCCGACGGCCTCGCATTTCACCATGAGCGGATGCATGTCAATTTCATCGCCCGCCGCACCATCACCGTGGACGGCCAGCTCGACGACTGGCAAGGCGTGCTGCCGCAGACGATTTCGAGCGATGGCACGATCAACCGCACCGAGGCCGAAGTCGCCTGGAAACCGTTCGAGCCCTTCAGCAAGAGTGCGCAGAAGGGGCTGGCCACGGCCTACCTGGCGCACGACGACCAATACTTTTACTTTGCTGCCAAGGTTGCCGACGACACGCCCGACGGCGGCACCATGCGCTTTGAGACGCGGGACGACGACTCGTTCTTCTTCCCGGAAAAGGTCTGGCAAACCGCCAAGCCCGGCGGCTCGGGTGAATGGGTCGAGGCCACCTGGCCGGCGGGAGTGCGCCGCTACAGTTACGCCAAGGATCCTTATCTGCCAGCGGGCAACTCGCCCAACTTCGACAACATCCAGATTGCATTCAACGCCGTGCCGGACGAAGACAAACCGTGGTATTCCCACCCGCCGGGAACCTTCCCCGGATACGCGGGCTACTTTTGCACCGACTACGAATACGCCTTGAACCAGGTCGCGCCGGCTTACGGTGGCGGCACCGAAATCTGGCGCCTGCGGCATCCCAAACTTCCCTTCAAGCATTTCTATCCGCGCCAGCCCAAGGCGCCCTTCGAGGGCCCGGTCCGGGAGGGCAAGCTGGTGACGCGCCACGAAGGCAAGAGCCGCATCGTCGAGTGCGCGATTCCGTGGAGCGAAATCCCGCACGTCAAGGCGCGGCGCGATGCCGGACAGACGCTCAAATTCACTTTCCGGGTCAACGACAGCGCCGGGGTCGGTTGCCTGGAACTGGCCAAAGAGCGGAGCGTCTCGAAGCAAAACAACTTCGCGCTGCTGGTGCGCTGGACCGAGCACTGGGCGAACGAGGTGGAGTTTGGATTCGAGAAGACGGAGAACGGCAAGGACTCGCCCGCGAGCGCACAGCCGGTCCAGAATCCGCCCCCGACCACGGGCGGCGTCACCGGCACCATTGATATCACATCGGTCGCCACCGTCTGGTACCAGCATGACCAAAACCTGGGGAAGGGCTGGGTCGAGGTATCGACCCCCTTGCTGAACAAGGTTAAAGAGATCAATGGCCCAGGTTCCGAGTCCGGCGACATGAGCGCCACGAGTTTGACCATCGCCCCCAATGGCGATCTGCTGATGTCCTCGCACCGGGGCTTGTTCCGCAGCCGGGATGGAGGCGAGACTTGGTCACCCATCGATGGCGCGACCAAGGACAGCCGCGCTTCGCGCAATACCGGTTATCCCGAGACCTCAGGCTCGATCCTGGTCGATCCCGAGGACAGCCGCCGGGTCGCGTATCTGTGGTTCCGGGGCAATTCGTTTTACACGGACGGTTCGAATTGGTTCCGACCCAAGGGTCCGGGGAGTGAATCATATCCTGGTTTCGATTGTGCGAGCATCGACTGGACCAGCGCCACGCCTCAGATCTTTCTTGGGCCGCGTCACGGCGGCGGGCCGCTCGACATCACCCGCGATGGCGGAAAAACCTGGGAAAGCCAAACCAACAAGTTGAATGCCACCGGTGATGCCGGACCTGGCTCGAGTGACGCGATGGTCTGCGTCGTCGATAGCCAAACCATGCTTTACAATCAGGGTAATGACCAACTGGCCAGCCGCGGTCGGGCGAAGGGCCTGTTCCGCAGCACCGATCAGGGTCGCACCTGGAACAAGGTGGCGGAAGGTCAGGGATCGGCAAGCAAGCACGCGGTGGCCCTGCGCAACGGCACCGTGTATTTCTTTGCCGGTCGGAATCTGTGGATTAGTCGCGACAAGGGCGCCACATGGACCACGCGCCCCATTCCTAAGATCTCGGCCCAGCCGCCTCAACTTTTCGGCGATTGGACCGGTGGAAAGATCGGCGGCATGCTGGGCAAGAGCCATGAAGGCGTGATTTACAGCAAGGACGAAGGGCAGAGTTGGACGGTCCTCATCGAGGGTGCGAACTTTCCACCCAAGTATCAGGGCAGCCTGTACAGGGCCCGCGAATCGGGCTACATCTACAATGCGGATGCGTGCGATTACCAGTACGGTGCGGGCATTTGGGCCTTTGACCCGTCGCGCAACGTCATCTATGCCTCGACTTGGGCGGGGCCGGTGATCAGCAAGCAGTTGCCTGGTGCAGCGCCCGGTCCGGGACCGGCTGGCGAATCATCGAAAGCATCCATCAACCCGTGAAATCCCGCGCCCTGCACCATGTGTCATCCATCGTGGCATGGGCTTTGACGATGAGCCACACGCTCGCGGTCGAACCATCCGAACTTCCTCCATTGGTTCCCGGCAAGCTGGAATGGAATTGGGTCGGCAATACCCACGCCGAGTTTGAAGATGATAAGCCGAGTGGCACGGGGCGCTGGGTGCAGAATTTCGTGGATGAAATCGAGGTCACTCCGGACGGCACGGTCATCGCCGGCTGCTTCTGGGATGAAGGCGGGCGCTGCTTGGGTCTTTACAAAGACGGACGCCCGGCACGCGAGGCACCGGGGAAGAAGAACCGTGGCGGTGGGCACAAGGGCGCTGGCTGGGGCACCTACAACATCGCGCTGACGGTGAGCGGCGACCAGATTCTCGTGGCGAGCGGTGACGGCGAGTTTTATCGCTTCGGCTGGAAGCCCGGGGACATCGACAGCGTCCGCTGGCGCGACGGCACGCCGCATGAGCATCCGCCCAAGGACGGGCATCAGTTCGAGCGCCTCATCGTCGGGATGCACGCTCGCGGAGACAAGGTCGCCGTCATCGTGAAGGGCGGGCGGGTGGAAATTCGCGCGCAGACGGACTGGAAGATTCGTCGCAGTTTTCAGATCGAAGGCGCCGAGGACGTGAGCTTCGCACCGGACGGTTCGCTGTGGTTCATTGCCGGCACGAAGCTTGTGCAGACCCGGCCCGATGGCACGCTGACCGGAAATGAAATCAATGACGCGGGTGTTCCCAGTGCTCT
Source organism: Limisphaerales bacterium (assembly GCA_038249465.1). Lineage (GTDB taxonomy): Bacteria > Verrucomicrobiota > Verrucomicrobiia > Limisphaerales > JBBRWD01 > JBBRWD01. The sequence goes on from JBBRWD010000081.1 coordinate 22,602, forward strand.
CTCTCCTTTGCGCCCGACGGCACGCTGCTCGTGTGCGACAATGGCCTGCGCCAACAGGTGCGGTTTTACGACGTGAAGTCGGGAAAGCCCAAACTGCGCCGCACGTTCGGTCAGGAAGGCGGACTCAGCGCGGGCACGCCGGGCGAAGCCTTGCCGGACAAACTATTCGGCCCCACTGGCGCGGGCATTGATGCCGACGGCAACCTCTATGTCGGGTTGAGCTTTGATTCTCAAAACCCCACCGGCGGCTGTGTCATTCGCAGTTTAGACCCGAGCGGCAAGCTTCGCTGGGAGTGTGCGAACTCCGCCTTCTCCGTTGTCTATGACGCGGTGCCGGCTCCCGGTGGGCTGGAGCTTTTCGGCCCGCGCGAGATTTTCTTTTTGCCCAACAATGCCAAGCCCGGTGCGTTGACCCTGCGCGCGCTCACGCTGGATCCAGCGACACAGCAGAAAGACCCGCGCCAGGCCAAGATGCTTTTGCAGGCGACGACGGCGGTGCGTGATCTCGCTGGGCAGCGCTACCTCTTCACCTGGGGCAGCGGTGGCAACAGTCCCATCGAGGTGACTCGCCTCAACGATCACGGGCTGCTGGGACGCAACGTCGCCACCCTTGCGCCGAAGGACGGCGTCTGGGCTTGGGATGTGGATGCGGAAGGCCACGTATGGCGCGAGGCTGACACGGGAAAGAAAATTGTCCGGCATCGTTTCCTCGGCCTGCGTGGCGACGTGCCGCGCTGGGAGTTCGACCAGCCGGAAACATGGGTCGCGCCCGAGGGCGTCACCGAAGTGTGCCGGCTCGCTTACGATACTAAATCGGACGCGCTCTATCTCAGCGGCTACACCCGCGAACTGCCGAAGCCCGAAGGCCAATGGGGACTCTCTGGCAGCGCCTTGGTCCGCGTGGACGGCTGGTTGAAAGGCAAACGCGAACTCCGCTGGACCGCGCCGTTGTTGCTGGACGATGCGAAGCTTCCGCCCAAGGCCATCAGCCAGGCCGGGGACTACATCTTTGCCGCTGCGTGCCAGCCCACGGCCGGATTGCATGGGGTGATTTACGTTTACAGCGCCAAGGATGGAAAACTCGTTGGGCGCATCAGCGGCGCGAAGGAATTCACCCAACGCACCGGCTGGGTTGACTTGAGCCACGGACTGCGCGCCCGCGACGGACAGTTTCAGGCGACGGAGTTCACCAAAGCCAGCGACCTCACGATGTTGCCTGTCACCGTGGATGCCGCCGGCAACCTCTGGTATTTGCTGGAGAAGAAATCCATCAGTGTGCTCGACGCCGACAAACTCGATGCGCACGGCGTGCCGGCGTGGAACTTTGCGACGGCGCGGCATCTCGCCTGGCCCACCGCGTTCACCGGGGAGAACGGCAGCCTGCGCCGCATCGTGGTTGCACCGGATGGCAAGGCGCTCGTGGCCTTTGGATTCACCAAGGATTTACCCAGCGTCATCGGCCACAACATGCCGCTCGGCCGCCTCGCCGTGCGCTACGCCATCGAAGGGACTGCGCTGCGCGAGACCCATCGCGTCGTCCTGCCCTACGATGTAAAGTTGCAAAACGCCCCGCACGACCAGGGCTACGTCGCCACCGGCGCGGGTGACTTCATCTTCGTCGGCTACGAGCAGCGCATGACGGTGCTCGTCTATAAAGCAGCGACGCTGGAACTCGTCGGGCACATTGACATCGGCCTGCAAAGCCAGACGCCGATCTTCGATGGCCCGCCGGAATTGATCGTCTCGAGGCTCGGCGCGGCCTACGAACTCTTCCTGCCGCAATACACTGGTAATGCGACGACGGTTCTCACCTGGAAACCCAGCGACAAAATCTGGATTCCCGCGCCCACGCACCTGAGCGCGACTCGCTTGGATAAAGCAGTCGAACTCTCGTGGAAGTCAGCGACCAACGCCGCGGTCTGGCAGATCGAACGTCGCACGCTGCAACCGACCGGCTGGAGCGTGTGGAAGAAAGCCGGCGGGGTGAAGATGTCGCTCACCACCTGGCGTGATTCCGCGCCGCCCGCTTCCGCCTGCGCGTATCGTCTCCGTGCGCTTGGGCCGGACGGCGCTGCCTCGGACTGGTCAGGCACCCGCCATGTCCGATGAAACCCATGACCACACCAACTCGTCTCCGACCATCATCCTGCTGCATCGGCCGGCGGCGGTGTTGCGAAATGTTCTCGGCCACCGCGCCCCAACCGGACAGTATTCAATGATGCGTTCTTGCCTTAGCTTGCCGACACTTTCCCGGCCATCCCCATGTGACTTCATCGCGCCTTTGTTGACTGGCTGCTTGGGCCTGGCCGCCGTCTGTGTCCTCTCGGCTGAACCCACCGTGCCACTCGCGACTGGCGCGAGGGTGGGGGAATGAGGCTTCTTTTATTATGAAAATCATCCGTCTGCTCTTCATTCTCCCTTTCTCCGCGTTGCTTGCGCTGGCTGTAGCAGCCTCGGCGCAGCAAGGCCGGGAGCCTGCGGCCACCGGCAGCGCGACCGCGAAGCCGGCGCGTGACGTGCCTTTGAATCCCCGCGTGCTGATGTATCCGCGCAGCACGCTGATTGACCGGCTGGAATGGACCGCCCCGGCGCACAAGCTGCCTGGCACCGCTTCGGACATGCACTGGCACGCCTGGGGCGCGGATGGGGCGCTCTACGTGGTGGATGACGATGGCGAGAATTTCGGAGGGCCGCGTTCGTTCGCGCAACTGCTCAAGGTGGAAGGCCGGCCGCCGTCGCAGCAGGCCCGGGTCGTGAGCCGGTTCCCGGGGCTCCAACGTTATTCCATGCGCCGTCATTTGTATGTGAACGGCGCGCTGGCCGTGGGGCCGCGGCTCTACGTCGCCGCGTACGAATACGACAGCCACGATCCGGCCCGTGAGGAACGCCGTTTTGTGGACAACAAAGTCGTGGCCGCGAAGGGCGACGATTTCTTTGTCCTTGATGCCATCAGCCACCACGGCGGCGTGGCGTCGCTGATGTATTCCGACGACGCCGGGGTGAATTGGACAAACTATCCGGTGGCCAACGCACCGTTGTTTCTCGGGCCGCGATTTGCCGGGCTATCCTTTGTTGGATTCGGTCCGGGCTACACCGGCGTCCCTGAGTTTCTCGGGGGCTTCGTGTATGCGATCAGCAACGACGAGAGCTGGGAAAGCGGCAGTCACGTCTTCCTCGCCCGCGTTCCAAAGGACCGGGTGCTGGACCGCGCGGCCTGGCGTTTCCACGGCGGGCGTTCCGCGACCAACGGGGCGTCGTGGATTCCTGAGGAGGCGTACGCCCGGCCCATCATCACCGACCACGGGCACGTCGGGCATCCGACCATGACGTATGTGCCGGGGTTGAGGCGGTTCCTCCTCGCCTTTGGCAGCGACGCGGTGCCCAAGAGTTATGCCCACGATCCGAAGACGGCCTGGGCGACCTGGCACCGGCGGCGCGAACTGCAAATTTACGAAGGGCCGACACCGTGGGGGCCGTGGGCGCTGGTCCATTACGATCCCGCCTGGGAAGGCGACCACATCGCCTACCTGCCGCAGCTTCCGCCCTGCTGGTTTTCCCCGGATGGCAAGGAGGGCATCATGATGTTCAGCGGCGACTACCGGATGTGGGGAGTGCCCGAGCCAGCCAACCACGAGTCGTGGTATGGCCAGATGACCCGGCCCTTCCGGCTGGTGCTGAAGCGATGATCCGAGTGCCCCCGGGAGAAATCAAAACACAAACATGAGCACCCCATCGCGCATTGTGAAACAACCACCCCGTTCTCCTTCCAGGCTGGGAGCGATCCTATTGCTGGTCACACTCGCCTCGGCCGCCGAACCGCCGCCACCTCCGCCTGACGTTTCCTCCGAGACGATCCACCGGGTCAAAGCACCGACCGGGCAGGCGGTGCAAGCCGCCCTCGACGCCTGTGCTGCCCAAGGCGGGGGCGTCGCCTACCTGCCACCCGGCCGGTATGTCAGCGGTCCTCTGTGGCTGAGAGATAACGTCGAACTACGGTTGGAGGCGGGCGCGACCGTGGTCCTGAGCACTAACAAGGCGGATTGGCCTTCCGGGACACGCGCGTTGATTAATGCCAAAGGGGCGAAGCGCATCGCCATCACCGGACGCGGCACCTTCGACGGCAATGCCCAGTGGGATTACGCCCCGGTTCGGGGACAGGATCCCGAGATCGCCCGGGAACAGGAGAACGCGCGCCTGGCCGGCGTGGAGATGAAGCGCTACTACCGGACGGGGGACGCGCAGAAATACCTGTTCGTTCTTCAGGATTCGGAGGACGTGCGCCTGGAAGGTGTCACCATCCTGAATGCGCCCCTGTGGAACGTGCGCTTGCAGGACTGCAACCGGGTCTGGATCCGCGGCATTTACCTGTATTCCGATCTGGAACGCGGCGTGAACTCCGACGGCATTGACATTGTCTCCTCGTCGAACGTCTTCATCTCCGACTCGATCATCTCCACGGCGGACGATGCCATCTGCCTGAAGACCGTGGACCTGGGCCATCGAGGCGCGGGCGCCATCGGTCCCACGGAGAACGTGGTCGTGAACAACTGCATCCTGACCTCGTCGTCCACGGCGATGATGATCGGCACGGAAACGCACGCGGACATCCGCCACGTGCTGTTCTCCAACATCATCGTGCGCAACTCGAACAAGGTTCTCGGGATCAACGTCCAGGATGGCGCCACCGTCAGCGATGTGCGGTTCGTGAACATCACGTTTGACACCAGCCGGCGTCATTGGAATTGGTGGGGCGATGCGGAAGTCATGAAGATCGTGCTCAAGAAGCGCACGCCCCAGTCGCGCCTGGGTCACATCCGTGACATCACTCTCGACGGCGCGCAGGGCACCGCCCGGGGCACGTCACTGATCGCCGGGCACGCGGAGCGCAGATTGGAAGACCTGACCATCGCCAACCTTCGGGTGAAGATGATGGCGGAGAACCAACCGGACAAACGAGCCACCGATGCCTTGATGTTCCAGGAGATTGACGGACTCACCCTGCGCGGCGTGGATGTCGAGTGGGATCGCGAGCAGCCGGAGCCCCAATGGGGTAGCGCGCTGGTGCTCCGCGACGTCTCCCGTTTCTTGCTCCAGGATTTCCGCGGGCAGGCCGCGCGCCCCGACGGACCACTCCCCGCCGTGCGGAAAGAAAACGTGACCGAGCGACCCGCGCGGTGAGCACCTGCTGGGGGGACGGCTTGCACCCCAGCACCCGGGCGGGCTCGCCGCGGACGGCAAAACGCTGGGCGCTCCAACCGGCCCCACGGCATATTGGAGGGCGTTTTCAACTTCCTAAAACTTCCTAAAACCGGGCATGACCCGACGAATGCCCCGTGTTTGGATGTGTTCGTTTTAGGTTGGTTATGTGCGAATATGATTACCTATGAAAAGCGCCGCAACCCGGAAGAGCACGCCGTCCCTTGCGGGTTCGGACGACTGCGGGGCAGATCCTGCCGGCGGAATGGGCTCCCGGCGCATGATGGAACCCACGCGGCATCGGCGCGTCGAGGAACTGCTGATCCAATACGGCGAATGTTCGGTCAACCGGCTGGCCCAGGAGTTGAAGGTCAGCGAGATGACGATCCGCCGCGACCTCCAAGCTTTGGATGACGCCGGACGCATCACCCGCTCCCATGGCGGAGCGGCGGCGGTTCAGCGGGTGTTGTTTGAGTTCGAGTATCTGAATCGTTCCAAGCAGAACGAGGAGGCCAAACGGCGGATCGCCCGGACCGCGGCGGAGATGATCGGCGATGGTCAATCGGTGATGCTCGATTCCGGAACGACGACGCTGGCGCTGGCGCTGGAATTGCGTTCCCGAACGCGGCTCACGCTTATCACACCCTCCCTCGCGATCGCTTCGGCACTGCAACACGCCGAGGGTGTGCAGGTGTTGCTGCTCGGTGGTTTTGTTCGCCGCGACTCTCCCGACCTGGTCGGCATCGTCACGGAAACCAATCTGGAGCATCTTAAGGCCGACTGGGCATTTGTTGGCGCCGATGGAATCGATCTGGAAGGCAACATCTACAACGCGTCCATCGAAGTCTGCCGCATGCTCACCCGCATGGTGGCGAGCGCCAAGGCAGCCTATGTGGTGTGCGACGCGAGTTGACCATTTCGCAGCAGCGCACCTTCGAAGTGGCGAGCGCCAAGGCAGCCTATGTGGTGTGCGACAGCTCTAAAATTGGCAGGGTCGCCCTGATGCGCTTTGGGAAACTTTCCGATTGCCGCGGCTTGATCACCGACGTCTCGGTTTCTCCGAAGCACCTCAAAGCGCTCCACAAAGCCAACGTCAAAGTCGTCTTGGCGGACGATCCCGCCGGCCCCGCGTCTTCCCATCAAAAGTGAAACATCCATGAAACATCCAAAAGCTAACGCTCTCGCGTGCGGCGCCCGAACGGCACTGTTAATGTTCATTCTGGCCGCAGCACCGGCATCCGCCCGCGCCGCCGCCGACAACACCCTTGCCGAAGACCAGAAACTAAAAACCGAAATCGCCCGCCAAGGCTGGATTGTCTTTGCCGCGCGAAATGCGGGCGGTGACTACGACCTTGTCCTCAGCCGGCCGGATGGTTCAAGCAAACGCCACCTCACCCAAACCCCGGCATGGAACGAATTTGGCGGGCGGTTCTCGCCGGATGGAAAACGCCTGTTATACCGCAGGCTTCCCCAAGGCGCGGGAACCAAGGCGGGCGAGGTAATCAACCACGATCTTTGGGGCGCGACGGGCACGCTGGTGATTGCGAGTGCCGACGGGACGAGCCCTCAGGTCATGGGCGCGGATGCCGAGTGGCCCTGGGCCTCCTGGAGTCCCGACGCCAAACAATTCGCCTGCCTCTACAAGCGTGAGGGCAAAATTCGCATCGTTGAACTCGCATCCAAAAAGGTCGTGAAGGAACTGCCGCGCCAGGGGATCTTTGAACAGCTTTTCTGGTCCGGAGATGGCAAGCGCCTGGTCGGCACCGCCAACCTGAACGGACAGGATTGGAACATTCTCTCCGTGAACCTCGAAACGGGAAAGCCGACGCAGGTGTCGCGCAACCTGTGTTGCACGCCGGACTGGTTTCAAGGGGACGGGGGCAAAGTCATCTACTCGTGCCGGATTCCCGGCCTTGGATCGGACTACGGCTGGACCCTGTTGATGCAGGGAAGTGCCGACGGCAAGAGCCGCACGCTCATTTACGGCAAGCGCGGACGGCATATTTACTTCGGGGGCACCTCACCCGATGACAAATACGCCATCTTTTCGGTTCCGGAATCCGATGGTGGCACCGACGCGGAAATGGCGGTCATCCGAATGGCCGATACTCCGATCATCGTGCCGGACGATTTCGCGCAACTGAAGGCGCTCTACCCGGGCGCAAAAAGCGGCCCGGTGGTGCGCCTCGGCTTTCCCGGATTTGAGCCGCATTGGACCTTTGCCGAACTGCCTTCCAAGTGAGATGGCTGCTCGCGCACCCGCACGCGCTTGTGAACCACCAGACGACAAGAACAGCCGAGAGCGGACAGTGCTGCACCTCGCATGAATAACGCACCCGACACCGCACCCCTGCCGGCAACGGCGCCCTACCCGTCGAAACCCGGCCCGTTGCGCGGCCTCGGGGTGGTGTTGGGAATCGTGCTGGTGGTTTTCCTCCTGGCCAACCGGGTCCAGACTGGCGCTGACGAACTCGTCGGCAAGTTGGGCCGGATCGAGGTCACCGCGCGCCTGCTGGACCGACCGGAGCAGTTCCCGCAGTTGGGCGCCTACCGCTACACCTACGTTTTGAAGTATCAGGTGCTGAAGGTGCATCGCCAGGATCCTACCGGCCAATATCAACTCCAACCCGGACAGGAAATCTTCGTCGGCCACTACAAGCCATGGCTGCCACGCTCGGAAATCAAAGATGCGGATTGGGGGGCCAGTCCGCTCGGTGGAAAACTGGACCGGTTTGGGATTGGTGACGTGCATCGGTTGGCGATGGATTATGAATTGGCGGATATCGCCCCGAGCGGCGCCTTGGACTACTGCTTCCCGCCCGCCACCAACCGTTTTTTCGCCCTCTGGGCAAACCCCACCAGTTTTTGAACTTGAAACCCCATCCCGCAATCAACGGGGGAAGCGAACGCCGCGAGCGACATTGACGCATGGTCTTCACCACACACATTTTCGTTTTCTATTTTCTGCCGTTGTTTCTGCTCGTCTATTTCAACCTGCCTTACCGGTGGCGCAACGCCTGGCTTACCCTGGCCAGTTATGTCTTCTACGGCTGGTGGGAGCCGTGGTTCGTGTGTCTCATGATGTTCACCACCGTGGTCGATTTCCTTTGGGGCAAGGTCATCACGCGACCCGGCGCCAGCCGCCCGCAGCAGCGATTCGCCGTTGCCGCCTGCGTCGTCACGAACCTGGGCTTCCTTGGTTTCTTCAAGTATTACATGTTCTCGGTGGAGTCGCTGAATCACCTCCTCGGTTTGGTGGGTGCGGAGCCATTCAACATTCTCCGGGTGGTGCTGCCGATTGGCATCTCGTTCTACACGTTTCATTCCCTCACCTACATCATCGACCTTTACCGCGGCCACGCCACACCGGCCCGGTCCTTCACGGATTTTTCCGCCTTCGTGGCGCTGTTTCCCGACTTGGTCGCGGGGCCCATCATCCGCTACCGCACCCTGGCGGAGCAGTTGTTCTTCCGGGAACACAGCATCCGGCGGTTTGCCTCCGGAATTGCCATCTTCATTCTTGGTTTCGGAAAGAAGATCCTCCTGGCCAACCCCTGCGGCCACGTGGCCGACTCCGTTTTCAATGCCGCCGACCCCTTCGCGCTGGATGCCTGGGTAGGAGTGATCGCCTACGCCTTTCAAATCTATTTTGATTTCTGTGGCTATTCTGACATGGCCGTCGGCCTGGGGCGAATGCTGGGCTTTGAATTCCTGAAGAATTTCGACGCCCCGTATCGGGCGGAGAGCATCACGGATTTGTGGCGGCGCTGGCACATTTCACTTTCGACCGTCCTGCGCGACTATCTCTATTTTTCCCTGGGCGGCAACCGCAAGGGCGAGGGGCGTAACTAGTGCCTGGCCGAAAACGCCTGTTTTTGGCAACGGCATGGGATATCGGGCGTGGTGGAGGCCTTGTGAACGGCTGGTTTTTGCGCCGAGCACCGGCAAACCGTCAAAATACTCCGGCGCCGGCGACACCACTCCT
>JBBRWD010000082.1:0-31716 GCA_038249465.1 Limisphaerales bacterium
CAGCCCGTAGAGATCCTCGTCGAAGTTCGCCCCCTCCGGCCCCATCACCAGCCCCGCCACCGCCGCCACCCGGTGGCTCCCCGCCTGCACCAGGGTCACCGCGTCCGCCGCCCCCAACGTGTCGTTCGAATAACCCGCGTCGCTTTCGAGCGCGATGCCCCGCGCAAGTTCCACGTGGAGATAGTAGTTGTCTCGCGCGAGGTTGCGGTATTCTTTTCCGGCCCGGATGTAATAGGTGCCAGATGTGGGAATAAGGTAGCCAGCGATGAAAGCTGATCCACCCGCACCCGATCCGCCGTCTCCGGCCACATAGTTTCCTGCGGAGTTGTAGAGTTCAATGTAAGGGTCCGCAGAACCGTTCCCGCCATCCAAAGTGATTGCCACGCGATCGCCGGCTTGCGCGGTGAAGGACCACCAGTCCTGCTCGTTCCAGTTGTCCAAATCGAAGGACGGATCGATCGCCCCGACCCCGCGCCCGATGAATAGGCCGGAGTTGTTGATGGCCTCGATTAATGGCAGCGCGGTGGCCGTGGCCAGCGTTTCGTTCGCTGGACCCTCAAAGGTGTGTCCGGGCTCCAAGGCGACGGTGTAGGTGCGGATGAAAGGATCGCCCCCGATGCCGTTGCCGTCGCCATCCAGGGAGTTGCCCACGATGTCGGTCAGCGATGGCTGGACCGTGAAGCGATACTGGCCGCTGGGCATCGGGCCGTTGGTGAGGAGCAGGCTGACGTTCGTCCCGCCGTCGTATGCGGGCGAGACCGCGAGATAGTACCTGACGTCATCAACGGTATCGAAAAGCGTGTCCGGGCCGGCCGCGCGCAAATCCCAATTGCTGAGCGGACTCCCGGCGACGACCGCGCCAGCGTTGAGGCTTTCGTCGAAACGGATCGTGAAAGTGCTGATCACGCGGTCGGTGGTGGTTCCGTTCGCCGGCAGTCGAGTCACGGCACTGATGCGCGGTGCGGCGGTGTCATCGATGACGACATCCAGCACATACTGGCCATGGGCTCCGGCTCCGGTGTTGGCTTCGACCCTGGCAAAAAAGTCGCCGGCGCTGGGAATTGTGCCCTGGAACACGCCGTTGGTGAGATTGCCTTCGATGTCGGTCACCAGAACATTGCTGGCGGACACCAAGGTGACCTTCGGAAGGAGCGTGCTGTTGCCGGGCAGGCGAAGCTGGAGGCTCACCACGTTGCCGGCATTCAACCGGCCGATGTTGAAGAAATCCTCGTCCACATTCCCGGCGTCACCGGTACCGGTTGGGCCGGTTTCCATGATCGTTCCGGCGACGGACGCCTTGGCCTGGACGCCGTCGGCTGCTTTGCGCAGCAAGTTGGCCCCCGCGACGGTGTCGTTGGCATAATTCGGATCCGTCTCCAGTTGCACTGCCCGGCCGATCTCCGCGCGCAACAGATACGCTCCGGTCGTGGAACTCCGCCCGGCGACCCGGATGGTGTAGGTGCCGCTGGAAACAATCGCGAAGCTGCTGATCAAGGCATCGCCACCCGGGCCGCTGTCCTCATCTGAGATCATCAGGCCGTTGGCGGAGTTTCGCAATTCCACATAAGGGTCGAGGGTGCCCGCCGGCGTATCGGCCGCGATCGAGACCACGTCGCCGGCGAGGGCATCAAAGGAGAAGGAGTCCACCTCGCTGACGACGGCGACGGCATTCGTGGCGCGCGCCAGAAAGTAGCCGGCGATGCTGCTGTCGAAAACGAGCGACTGGGCAACGAGGGATGGGCCAGCGGCCAGGGCAGCGACCGCGACAACGAAACCGCGAAGGAGTGTTTTCATGGTTGATGACGGGAGAGGTTCATGCAAAAGGGGATCACAGGCAAAACTGAGCGTGCTTTTCGTCGGGACGATTCAGAGGGAAGCAAAAATGGCAGGACAGGTCGTCGCCGGGAGAAGAGGGAATGGAAATGCCTGGAGGGGAATGGGGTGGAATTGTCCGGGAAATCCGCCGGCGCGTGCCCGACATCGAGCGCGCCGCGTTTGGACCAAAACAGCCTTCCAAGCTGGCCCATCCTGCCGGGGCCACCGCGATGCGCGGGAAGAAGCCATGCAGCCGCGCGTCCCCGCACCTCGGCGAGAACATCAAACGGTCGCTTCCGGCCAAGCAGCGGGCGATATTCGTCATAAAAACTTCCCGATTTTGCCCCTGTCACGCAGCGAAGATGACACTCAATCCCGCAAAATATTGTGCAGAGACCCTTACTCGCAACATTAACGAGACACAGTGAAACGCAGAGCATCCGTAATTGCAAGCACTCCCGCGCCTTGGGAGGCGAAGTCCGTCTGGGCGGAAAGCGAAGCACGCAGCGATCACGGCGGACACGCGGCGCGACCGTGATGAGGAAGACGCCGTTCTCCTCCCTGGACGAGAGGTTCGGAAGGCGGCGCCAATGCCTGGTCTGGTGTCCAGACCACGATCCTAAAGCGGCGGAAAAGCCCTGCAATTCTAAATATTCGGCCTTGCCAATCCGGGCGGTCTGGCTACGTTACCGCCCTGTTAGAGAACTGGCTGCTGGCGAGACATGGTGAATCCTCAATTGACAGCGCTTCAGTGATGATTTGAAACCCGATGGTCGGGAACAGTCCGGAAGCAGCGGCAGTCACTCTACACACAGCAAGTCAAGTAAGTCACATGAGCACCAAAATGTTCGTTGGAAATCTGTCGTTCAACACGACGGAGAATGAGTTGCAGGACGCGTTTGCGGCGCACGGCACCGTCGCTGAGGTCAATCTCATGGTGGACCGCATGACCGGGCGTCCTCGGGGATTCGCCTTTGTCACCATGGCCACTCCGGAGGAAGCCCAGAAGGCCATCGAAGCCATGAACGGGGCGGAAGTCGGTGGTCGGCCATTAACGGTCAACATCGCCCGTCCCAAGGAAGAACGTCCTTCCGGCGGTGGCGGTGGCGGCGGCTATGGCGGCGGACGCGGGGGTGGCGGCGGTGGGGGTGGACGCGGTCCTCGCCGTGATTATGGTGGTGGCGGTGGTGGTGGTGGCGGGGGTCGCGACCGTTACTAATTATTCCCTTTACAACGCGGAGGCCGGCTTGGCTGGCCTCCGCTTTTCAATTTCAACGCCGGGCGGCGTCCAGAGACAGGGAGGCTTCGGTCGGGATCCAGAAGTGAACTCCGCAACGGTGCGGAACGATCAAGCGGCCCGGTGGACAAGCATCCCCAAGCTCTCCATCTCCCCATTTCTAAGCAGCCGGGCAAAGCTCCCCTGCCCCGCTATCCGAATCAAAGCAAACCGGGCTGTCCAACCACGGGCTTCAGGCCGAGTTTCTTGTAGGTCAACTCGGTGGCGACGCGGCCCTGCGGGGTGCGTTTGAGGTAGCCTTCCATGATGAGATACGGCTCATAGACCTCCTCGATCGTGTCCGGCTCCTCACCCACCGCCACGGCCAGTGAACTCACGCCCACCGGGCCGCCGCCAAATTTCACCACCACCGCTTCGAGGATGCGCTTGTCCATTTCGTCGAGTCCGTTCTCGTCGATTTCCAGCATGGCCAGCGCCTGCCGCGCGATTTCTCCCGTGATGCGCCCGTCGCTCCGCACCTGGGCGTAGTCGCGGACGCGGCGCAGGAGGTTGTTGGAGATGCGCGGAGTGCCCCGGCTGCGTCGGGCGATCTGCCGCGCGCCGGTTTCCTCGATGGCTATGTTCAAGAGACGCGCCGAGCGGGTGACGATGCCTTCGAGATCATCGGCGTGGTAGTAATCGAGCCGTTCGCGCACCGGGAAGCGCGTCAGCAATGGCGCGGTGAGCAGTCCGCTGCGGGTGGTGGCGCCAATCAGCGTGAAGCGCGGCAGGTTCAAGCGCACACTGCGGGCGTTGGGCCCCTGATCGATGATGATGTCCAGCTTGAAGTCCTCCATCGCCGGATAGAGATATTCCTCGATGGTCTTCTGCAAGCGGTGGATTTCATCAATGAACAGCACGTCGCCCTCTTCGAGATTGGTGAGCAAGCCCGCGAGGTCGCCGGCCTTTTCGATGGTGGGGCCGCTGGTGCATTTGAGATTCGTGCCCATCGCCTTGGCAATGATGTTCGCCAGGGTGGTCTTGCCGAGACCGGGCGGACCGCTGAGCAGGACGTGGTCGAGAGCCTCGCCGCGCTGTTTGGCCGCCTGAACGGTGATTTCGATGCGCTCGCGGACCTTGGGCTGGCCGGCAAATTCAGTGAAGAGCGACGGGCGCAGTGTCATCTCGATCGCCGCGTCCGGCTTGGTCAACACGTCAGAAATCATCCGCTCAGCCATGTGATTGGAGAATGAGGAACGCGATTTGGTGAAACAAGGGAAAAGGCTCTCGCGAACCCGGCAATGCCGACCGATCAGAGTGCCGCCTGCCACCAGCACAAAACCGCGCTCCGCCAAAATAGGGGGAAAAGAAGTCAAAAAAGTGCTTGGCAGCTTAACGAAGCCTTTTAAGACTGCGCGTCTCTATGAGAAATCAGAAAACATGGTTCTTAAAACTGGCGTTCATCGCTATTGGACTTTGCCTCGCCTCAAGCGGGTGGGCAGGCGAAGCTGACATCAAAATACCCGACCTCTCCACGGTCAAATTCGACGGCCTCGGCGGCGTGACCGGTCGCACGCTGATGATGCTCGGCATCGCCATCTGCGCCGTCGGTGCCTTGTTCGGCGTCTGGCAATACCTGCAGACCAAGGCGCTCCCGGTTCACGAGAGCATGGCGAAGGTTTCGCACAGCATCTATGAAACCTGCAAAACCTACCTCCTCACCCAGGGTAAACTGCTGGCCATCCTTTGGACGCTCATCGCGGCCTGCATGGTTTTCTACTTTGGGTTCCTCACCGAACACAAAGATGCTGCCGGCCAGCCGTTGAGTTCCGGGCATGTTGCGTTCAACGTATTCGTCATTCTGGCCGCCTCCGTCCTCGGTATCCTCGGTTCCTTCGGCGTCGCTTGGTTCGGCATCCGCATCAACACCATCTCCAACTCCCGCACCGCGTTCTCCGCGCTCAAAGGCAACTCGCTCGCCACGCTGAGCATCCCGCTCCGCTCCGGCATGAGCATCGGTCTGCTGCTCGTCGCGGTGGAGTTGTTCTTCATGATCTGCATCCTGATTTTCCTGCCGAGCGAACTCATCGGCCCCTGTTTCATCGGGTTTGCCATCGGGGAATCGCTCGGTGCCTCGGTGCTCCGCATCTGCGGCGGCATCTTCACCAAGATCGCCGACATCGGCTCCGACCTGATGAAGATCGTCTTCAAGCTGCCCGAAGACGATCCGAAGAATCCCGGCGTGATCGCGGACTGCACCGGCGACAACGCCGGCGACTCCGTCGGACCGACCGCAGATGGATTCGAAACCTACGGCGTGACCGGCGTGGCGCTGATTGCCTTCCTGGCGCTCGCCCTGGTGGCCAGCCCAACCGTTTGCGCGACGCTCATCATCTGGCTCTTCGTGATGCGCGCCCTGATGATCGTGACCTCGCTGGCGTCCTATTTCGTGAATGAAGTCCTGAGCAAAGCCATGTTCGGCGGCAAGAAGGATTTCGACTTCGAAGCTCCGCTGACGCACCTGGTCTGGATCACCTCGGCGGTTTCCATCGGCATCACCTTCGTCGCGAGCAAGTTGTTGCTGGGTGATTTCGCCTTCAACGGGGTGGCGCAACCCGCCTTGTGGTGGGTGCTCTCGGCCATCATCAGTTGCGGCACCGTGGCGGGCGCGTTGATTCCTGAGTTCACCAAGATCTTCGTCAGCACCAACTCCCGGCACGTCAAGGAAGTGACCAATTGCTCCAAGCACGGCGGCGCTTCGCTGAACATCCTCTCGGGCTTCGTGGCGGGCAACTTCTCGGCCTTCTGGATGGGTCTCGTCATCATGGCCCTGATGTTTGGGGCGTGGCAGTTTTCCACCAACCCGGCGCTGATGGCCATCATGCCGGCACAATTCGCTTTCGCCGCGCCAATCTTCGCGTTCGGCCTCGTGGCCTTCGGCTTCCTCGGCATGGGTCCGGTGACCATCGCGGTGGACAGCTACGGCCCGGTCACGGACAACGCGCAATCCATCTACGAGTTGAGCCAGATCGAAGGCCACAGCGAAGCGGACAAGAAGCGCGCCAAGGAGCAAATCAAGAAGGACTTCGGCTTCACCGCGGACTTCGAGAACGCCAAGTACCAGCTCGAGAAGGGCGACGGCGCCGGCAACACCTTCAAGGCCACGGCCAAGCCGGTGCTCATCGGCACGGCCGTCGTCGGGGCCACCACCATGGTGTTCGGCATCATCATGCTCCTCGAAAACATGTTCGGCGGCGTGGTGAACAAGCTCTCCATCGTGCAGCCGCAGATCATCCTCGGCCTCGTCATGGGCGGCTCGGTGATTTACTGGTTCACCGGCGCCTCCTGCCAGGCGGTGGTGACCGGCGCCTATCGCGCGGTCGTTTACATCAAGGAGAACATGAAGCTCGACGCCACCACGGCGTCGGAGAAGGACTCCAAGGAAGTCGTGCGCATCTGCACCGTTTATGCGCAGAAGGGCATGTGGAACATCTTCATCGTGGTGTTCTGCTTCGCGCTGGCCCTGCCGTTCTTCGATCCTTACTTCTTCATCGGCTACCTGATCGGCATCGCCTTCTTCGGTCTGTTCCAGGCCATCTTCATGGCCAACGCCGGCGGCGCCTGGGACAACGCCAAGAAGATCGTCGAAGTGGACATGCGCCAGAAAGGCACCGACCTGCACGCCGCCACCGTCGTCGGCGACACCGTGGGCGATCCCTTCAAGGACACCTCGTCCGTGGCGATGAATCCGGTGATCAAATTCACCACCCTGTTCGGCCTGCTCGCGGTGGAAATCGCCGTGACCATGAAAAACCAGAACACCAAGACCATGATCGGCGCGTTCTTCTTCCTCGTGGCGCTGATCTTCGTCTATCGCTCCTTCTACGGCATGCGGATTCCTGAAGAAAAGACGTAAACGTCGCCGCACTGCCAATTCGAAACAACCTGAGCGCGGACGCCTTTGTCCGCGCTCTTTTGTTTTCAAAAGGGATCCTCGCGGCTTTCTGCGATGAAGGTTTAGGACGGGACAGAACTCGGTTTCCATTTTAAACCCGAACTCCGAAGTTGGGGAGCACCCGCCCTCGGGTGTGGCGGCACGCGCCGCGCGGCCAGCACGGTTGCGCCTCCCGCTGTTCGGAGGCGTCCTGAGCTATTTCACGCGCACCGGGTTTTCCGCGAGGGCGCCGAAAACTGCACCCGGGGCGGGTGCGCTCCCCATCCAACTTCGGTTTTCGGGTTAAATCCTTTGGGAGGCACTGCCGGGCGATGCTCCATTTCGAATCGACCCAGGCTCATTCAAGCTGCCCACGGCGGCTCGCGCCAGAACGCCAGGGAGCAAACTGCGGGGTCAGAAAAACCAGTTCACGCCCGCCAGCAAGAGCACGTTGTTCATCCCGGCATTGGGCTGGTAGATGCCCGCGCTGGAGACATGCATGGCCCGCGCGTCGAAGCTGAGCGCGAGGTTGTCCCGGATGAAATAGTTCACCCCGAAACCGAGTTGGGTGTTGAACTGGAAGGGTCCACCGAGATCTGGTGGGCCAATGGACGTGGCGCTCACTCCGGATCCGAAATCAACATACGGAATCCAGCGCGTGCCGGTGGCGTAGTTGTAGCGCAGATGCGGGGTGAGTCCGACGAAGTAATGCACCGAGGGGCTGAACTCGCTTCCGGCCAGCAATTCGACGCGCCATTCCCAGTTACCGCGCCACCAATGGTTCGTTGCCTTTACCTCGCCCCACATTTTCCCGTAAGAAATCCCCGCCAGCGCCAGATGGTGACCCTGCGGCGAGCCAAACCGGTGGAAGCCCGGGGCCACCCCGGCCACCAGACCGAGGTGCTCAAGGGAGCGCCGGAAACCTAATCCAACCTCAGTCTCCCAGATGCTCGGGCGCTTTTCCTCCTGCCGGATCTCCGCGCCCCGGTTGGAGTTCGTTACCGCAATCGCCGGTGTGGCGTCAGCGGCATTCACTCCTCCGATGACCGCCAGCCAGGCTCCGAACAGAGCGAGCCTCCTCGGAATTGGTTTCACATTGGATTGCATCATTGCCGCATCCCGTTTGACCCGCATTCTCCACCAACAGGAACAAGCCTCCACTGATTTCCCGAAAAACGCATTGGCTGCCGTTCTGATTCACTTCATCGGCAAACCTTTAATGGAAGGACGCCGGGAGGGCAACATCCTTTCCTGCCGTGGAACCACCGGATTGGCGGCAGCCGGATTGTTCCCGGATCGATGCCACAAGCGCGGCCCGGATAACTATTTCACCAAACGCGCTGCGATGTCTTCGGCGGTCACACCAGTCACCAGCAGCAGCTTGTGCCGGGCGGTCTGCCCGCGGAGCAACTGCACGCAACGACGCGGGCAATCGAGCTTGTCCGCAAGGAACTCCACCAGCGCCTGGTTGGCCGCGGAGTCCACCGGAGGCGCGGAAATTTTGATTTTCAATTCAGCGCCCTCGGCCCCGATGATCTCGTTGCGGGGTGCGCGCGGCTGCACCTTGACCGCCACCGTCACGCCGTCGGGCGATGCCTTGAGAAAGGCCGGGAGAGCATCGGCCGTAGCGGCGTCTCCGCAGAGCGCCGCACTCTTCTCAATATATTGATGGCGGCGCTCTGCCGAGACGCCGCTACGCCGCTGGTCGTGGGAAGTCATCGTGCTGATTGATCGTAGAGCAACTCGGCAATGCACCGGGCCGCCCGCCTGGCTGCCCCGGGTGGGCCAAGGGTGGCGACAATCTCCGCAAGGCGCGCGCGCATCTTCGCGCGCCGTGCCGGGCTGTCGAGCAGCTCGCCCGCCGCCCGAGCAAGATTTTCCGCCGTGACATCATGCTGGACAAATTCAGGAAACACCGTCTCCCCGGAGAGCAGGTTCGGCATGGTGAGCGAAGTCACGGTGACGATGCGCTTTCCGATCTGGTAAGTGCTCCACGAGGTTTTGTAGAACGCCACCGTCGGCACGCCGAACCAGGCGCATTCCATCGTCACGGTGCCCGTCGAGGCCAGCGCGATGGTGGCGGCGCGCAAGGCATCGGGCAGGTTGCCGACCTGCATTTCGATTCCCTCCAAACCGCTGTGTTGCCGAGCGAGAGGGACCAGTTCTTCCTTCGGCAAAACCATCCGCGCACCCAGTCCGGGACGGGCGGCACGCAATTGCCGCCAGGCACCGAGCATCGGTGGCAGGTGCCTTTTCAACTCACCCACCCGGCTGCCGGGCAAGAGCACCACCAGCGGCGCCCTTCCTTCGTTCGATTGCTGCCCATCGCGTGCGCCGTGACGATCCACCATCGGATGCCCGACAAACTCGACGCGGAAACCGGGCGTGCGCTGCGCGTACCATTTCTTTTCAAATGGAAAAATCGAGAGGAGCAGATCGAAGTCGCGCGCCATTTTCTCCGCCCGGCTCGGGCGCGAGGCCCAAACTTGCGGCGAGACGAATTGCACCAGCTTTGGGTTCCAGATGTGAAACCAACTGGAGCGGGCGCGCACATGCTGTTTCAGCGCGTGGCCAAACCGCCGGTTGAAGCCGGAGAAATCCACGCACACCACGAGGTCCGGCTGCCGTTCGATGGCGAGTTCGAGAAGCTGGTCCTTCACGCCTCGGAAGAACGCGTATTTGCGCAGCACGTCGCCAAGGCCGATGACAGCGTGGGCGGTCAGATCGACCGCGAGTTCCATGCCGGCGGCTGCCAGCCGCGGCCCACCCGCTCCAAAGAAACGGGGCGCGAGGCTCGTGCGCAGAGGCTGAGCATCCGCAGTGGGCTGCGCCGCCGCTGCAGCCAGCTCACCACGCAACGCCTCCACCAGTTCGGCGCCCAGGAGGTCGCCGCTGGCTTCGCCGGCAATCAGCATGATGGAGAGAGGTTTCATCGGATGGAGGCCAGACGATGGATTCGCTGCGTGGCCGCACCAGCATTCCTACTGTCGCTGCTGCATCTCATGAAAGCCGGGGGCTTCCTGAATCTGGCGGGTGATCTCAAAGGCGAGGTCGAGCGCGCGTTTGGCCGCCTCACCACTGACCATCGGCGTCTGCTGGGCGCAGACGCATTCGACGAAGTGCTCCAACTCCAGCCGCAACGGCTCCTCTTTGGCAATGGGCACCGGCTCGCGCACGATCTTGCGCCCGGCAAATTCGCTCACGATGGTGCTGTCCTTGGCGCGGAGCAGCTTCTTGAACAGCGAGCTCTGCTCTTCGCCCGAGCGCGCGAGGCGGAAGATGAAGCCTTCCTGCGCGCGATAATCGAGCGAGATGTAACTGGTGGTCTCGCCGCCGCTGAACACCCGGATCTTGCGCAGGCGCTCCGGACTGATGCGGCTCGCCGTCAGATTGGCCACGCAACCATTGGCGAAGCGCAGCCGCGCATTGGCGATGTCCTCCGACTTGCTCAGCACCGGGATGCCCACCGCATCCACGCCCGTCACGGGTGACTGCACAAAGGCCAGCACCACGTCGAGGTCGTGAATCATCAAGTCGAGCACCACACCGATGTCCGTGCTGCGCGCGGGAAAGGGGGAAAGGCGATGCACCTCGATGAAGCGCGGATCGGTGGCGACGCCCTGGAGATATTTGAAAACCGGATTGAATCGCTCCACGTGTCCGACCTGAAGCACGCAGCGATGCTGCCGCGCGAGTTGCACCAGTTCCGCCGCCTGCGCGGTGTTGTCGGTCATCGGCTTCTCGACCAGCAGGTGACGACCTTGCTGGAGAAGCTGCTTCGCGATGTCGAAGTGCGTGACCGTCGGGGTGACGATGCTGAGGGCGTCGCTGGCGGAGGCCGCCTCGGCGAGGGATGAGAAGGCCCGCACCCCGTGTTTGCCAGCGTGCTGGCCAGCCGCCTCCGCATTCACATCATACACGCCGGCAAACTCAACCAGCCCGGCGGCGGCCAGTCCGGCGTAAATGCGCGCATGCTCCTTGCCGAGCGAGCCGGTGCCGATGACGGCGACGCGGAGTTTGTTGGCGGTTCCTGATGGGTGTTTCGTTGCTGCCACGGCGGGAGATTGCCATTGCTGGCGGAGGACTGACAACGAACAACTGACCCGCGGTCGCCCCCGCCGCCAAACTTTCCCCTTTCCGCCGGGGCACCATCCCCGTTAAATCGCGGCGTGGATCTCAAGCCATTCATCGTTGCGGCGGTGGGCGCGTACCTCCTGGGTTCGCTGCCCTCGGGCTATCTCGTGGCGCGAGCCAAGGGAATCGACATCCGCAGCGTGGGCAGCGGCAACATCGGAGCGACGAATGTTTTCCGCGCCCTGGGCAAGAAGCTGGGCATCCTCGTGCTGGTGCTGGACGGTTTGAAAGGCTACGCGGCGTGCGTGTGGCTGTGCGACCTGTTGATCCCGAGGTTTGCAGGCGCCGATTATTGGGGCCTCGAGATTCGCGTCACCGCGGGAGTCGCCGCCCTGCTGGGCCACAATTATACCTGCTGGTTGCGCTTCAAAGGCGGCAAGGGCATCGCCACCTCCGCCGGCGTGCTGGCCGCGCTGGTCCCCTGGTCACTGCTCATCATCTTGAGCGTCTGGATCGTGACCGTGCTGGCGACGCGCTACGTCTCGCTCGCCTCCGTCTTCGCCTCCGCCGCGCTGCCCGTGGCGGCCTTGCTCACCCACGAGAACAAAGGCAGCTTCCTCATGTTTCTCGTGCTCACCGCGATGACCGCGCTGGCGATTTACCGTCACCGCTCGAACATCAAACGCCTGCTCAGCGGCACGGAAACCCGGATTCAACTGCGGCGGAAGGAAAAGACCTCATGAGAATCGCCCTGCTCGGCACCGGCGCGTGGGGCACCGCCCTCGCCAAGATCCTCGTTGAAGGCGGCCACGAGGTGACCTTGTGGGACGGCGACACGGCGAATCTCGAAAACCTCCGCGCCGGCCGCAACGAGCGCTACCTTCCCGGCGTTGCGCTGCCCACCACCTGGCACGTTGAACCCGTCTGGGAACGCGCCGTCGCCGGCCAGGAGTCCCTGGTGTTCGCGCTGCCGTCGGTCGTCTTTCGCCAGGTGGCCTCGCGGTTGCCTGCGACCAAGGCAACACTGGTGACCGTGACCAAGGGCATCGAGTTTGAAACGGGCCTCACGATGGGGCACATCCTCCAGGAAAGCGCGCCGGGCTGTGCGGTGGCCTCGTTGTCCGGCCCGAGCTTTGCCATCGAAGTCGCGCGGGGCGTTCCCACCGCGATCGTCTGCGCGAGTGAAGACGAAGCGGCGGCCCGCGGGGTTCAGCAATTGTTTCACCGGCCCACTTTTCGGGTTTATCGCAGCAGCGATCTTATTGGAGTCGAACTCGGCGGCGCGCTCAAAAACATCATCGCCATCGCCGCCGGCATGGGCGATGGCCTTGGGTATGGCGACAACACCAAGGCGGCCCTCGTCACGCGGGCCATCTCCGAAATGCGCCGACTCGGCGTGGCTTGTGGCGCGCAGCCGGAGACGTTCTCCGGATTGAGCGGCTTGGGCGACCTGACGCTCACCTGTTTCTCCCGCCAAAGCCGCAACCGCGAACTCGGCGAACGCCTGGGCCGTGGGGAAACCATGGAAACCATTCTCGCCTCGGCACCGAAACTGGCGGAAGGCTACCCGACCGCGCGTTCGGCCAACCGCCTCGCGCGCAAGCTCGGCGTCACCACGCCCATCATGGAAGAAGTTCACGCCGTCCTGTACGAGGGAAAATCCGCCCGCCAGGCCGAGCGTGATTTGATTAACCGCGAGTTCAAGGCCGAGGACTGATTCGCCGTGTCGGCTGAGGGAAGCTGCGGATTCGCAATGCCCGGGGTCGGATTCAAGAATCCCCACACGTCTGCGTCGTCCGCCGTGCGGCCAACCCGGCCGGTCTGTTTCCTGAGGGCCGAAGACAAAGGAGTGGAGCACCGCGTTGAAATGCTCTGGCGGCAAAAGTCCTTGGCCCGCTCGCAACTCAAGCTGGCCATCGAAGACCTGCTCGACACCGGCCTGCCCCGCGCCTGCACGCCGGAGTTTTTCCAGCAGAAGTGCGAGGCCGTCTTCGAGCACGTTTACGAGAGCTATCCCGAGCGGGACGCGGGCGTGTATTCGACGGCGGGGTGAGGCAAGACGGCCTGGCCCTCCGCCTCCATTCACTTCCGCCTTCCCCGCCCTGCCCCACCTCACTAAGCTGCGCGGCGTGTTGGACACCCTGATTGCTCAACTTTCCCAAAAGCAGGCGCTCACCGACGCGCAGGTTCGCGATGCCGTGGCCCGCCTGACCGACGAACAAGTCGCTGCCGAGGTGAAGGCCGATTTCCTGACCGCCATGGACCGCAAGGGCGAAACGCCCGGTGAAATAGCCGCGTTTGCCGTCGCCCTGCGCGAGCTTTCTGTTCAGCCGGTGATCGATGATGCGCTGCGCGATGACGTCATCCTCGACGTGGTGGGCACCGGCGGCGACCGGATGAACACGTTTAACATCTCCACCGCCACCGCGCTGCTCGCCGCGGCCGGCGGCGTTCGCGTGGCCAAGCACGGCAATCGCGCCATCACTTCGCAGACTGGCAGCGCCGACGTGATCGAGGCGCTCGGCATCCGCATCGATCTCGGCCCGCAGGAAGCCGGACGATTCCTGGGCGAGCATGGCTTCGTGTTTTTCTTTGCGCCGAACTACCATCCGGCCTTCCGGCACATCGCTCCGGCGCGCAAGCTCTGCGCCGCACGCGGGCAGCGAACGATCTTCAATCTCCTCGGCCCGCTGCTCAATCCCGCGCGTCCGAATGCCCTGCTCATGGGCGTGCCGCGTCCCGAGTATTGCGAACCGCTTGCGCGGGTCCTGCAAAGTCTGGGCGTGCTCCGCGGGATGGTGGTCTGCGGCACCGCCGCGCAGGCCAACCAGCCGTCGGCGTTCATGGATGAGTTATCGATCCTCGGCGAGAATTCCGTCGCCGAGTTTTATCATGAGCGCGGTTTCGCGACATCTGTTCTCGCGGCTCACATGCTGCCCGTCGGCCCGGCGACGCTGGAAGACTTGCGCGGCGGCGACCGGGCGGCCAACGCCGGCTTGATCCGGCGCATTTTCAAGGGAGACGAACGCGGACCCCGGCGCGAAGCGGTGTTATTGAACGCCTCGGCCGCCCTGTTCATCGCGGGCCGGGCGCGGAGTCTGGGGGACGGCTGGGAACTCGCCGAGCATCTGCTCGACGAGGGACGCGCGACCGCCAAGTTGAATGAACTCGTCGAAGCTTCGAGCCGTGGAAGCTAACCGCAAACGATGGCTCTCGTGGACGCTGGCCGGCGCAGGCTGCGCGGCCATCGCGACGGTCCTGTACGTCTTCCCGCCGGAGCAAGTGCGCTTCTTCCCGCGTTGCGCGTTGCATGCTCTGACCGGCCTGCAATGTCCTGGCTGCGGCGGCCTGCGCGCTTCGCACCAACTGTTGCACGGCAACTTCGCCGCAGCCTGGCAATTGAACCCGCTCGTCGTGCTCGGCGCAACCGGCGGACTCGCGTGGCTGACGGCACGTCTGGTGGGCAAATTGAGCGGGCGCGACGTTTTGCAGCCCCTGCGGCGGGCGTGGCTGTTCTGGGCCGGAGCGGCCGGCATCGCGCTCTTCGCCGTCGCGCGTAATTTGCTCCACGGGAGTTGAACGGCGGAAATTCGGTTGGCCACCGCGTGCCTTTCCGGCCAGCATCCGGTCCAAGCTTTCAACGCATCAGGCTAGAAACCACAGAGGAACTCAGATGGACGCAGACAAGATTGAGAAACCAAGCCGGCGGTGCCGAGGTGGAGTTTTACCTCGCGGGAAAAGGGGTCGTTGTGGCACGCCCTCGGAATCTGCGCTTCTCCGCGTTTATCTGCGGTTCAACTGCCGGATCTAGGAACAAACGATGTATCGCCTCCTCGGAGCAGATAAAAAGGAATACGGCCCGCTTTCCGCGGACGACGTGCGCCGTTGCATTGTCGAACGCCGCGCGCATCGCCTCACGCTGGTCCGCGCGGAATCTGATGTCGGCTGGAAACCCCTCGGTGACTTTTCCGAGTTTCAAGCGGACCTCGCCGCGACCGCGCCGCCCACGCCCGCCCCACCGATCGGTGCAGTGCCGTCGCCACCGCCGATGATGGCCCCGCCGCCATTATTACAGACGGCGCCGCGCAACAGCGGACTGGCCATCGCTTCGCTCGTGCTCGGCATCCTGGGCTTTTGCGGTATCACCGGGCTGGCCGGATTGATCCTTGGAATCATGGCGCTCACCCAGATCCGCCGCTCTGCCGGCACCGTCAAAGGCACTGGTCTGGCGGTGGCGGGCATCATCGTTTCCGCGCTGATGCTGGCCGCGCTCATCATCGCGGCGATCGTTGTGCCGCTGACCATCATGAAACAGCAGCGGCAATTCGGACCCGGTGGTCCCGCCTTCAATCCGCAGCCGACGCTTGGCCGGCCACAAAATTGGATTTCCAACCCGGATCGCTGCGCCGCCAATGTGAAGGCGGTCACCCAGGGCGCGCTGCGCTCAGCCTCCGGCAACGGCGGGCGGTTCCCGGACGGCTCGAACTGGTGCGACGTGGTCCAAGTCTATCTGCCAGCGCTGAGCACGCTACGCTGTCCTTCCGACGATTCGAGCGCCCGCTGCAGCTTCGGCTTGAACGCGGCCGTCTCCGGCCTGCCAACCAACCAAGTCTCGCCGCGCACTGTCCTCATCTTCGAGTCCCGCTCCGGCTGGAACCAGACCGGTGGAACAGGCAACACCCGCGCCCGGCACGGCAGCCTGACGGTGGGTTTCGCGGACGGCACCACCGCACAGATCAGCCCGGGCCAGGAGGGAACACTTCGCTGGGAGCCGTGAAGTCGCGCGAACCTTCTGTCCCATGAGCGCGTCGCGATACTTCAAATGCCTCTGCCAGCATTGCCGCGGCCGCATCGAGTTTCCCATCGAAGGCGTGGGCACCACCGTCGCCTGCCCGCACTGCGGCGAGGAGACGGATCTCAGCCTGCCGGAATCGGACGAAGTGGATCGCGCCGTGGAGCGGACGCGAGGGTGGGCCATCGGCGGATTGATCGTGCTGGTGCTGCTGCTGGTGGCCGCGTTTGTGGCGGTTCACATGCTCCAGAACATTGCACCGAGAGTGCGTCAGGCAAGGGGCGTCATTTCCAGGCCAAGCCTGCCAGCAAAGCCGGGCACCGCCACCCAAAACCCATCCACTCTCTCCGGCACGGCGACCGCGGCTGACTCGTCGCCACCGGCCGGATGGCTGCGCACGAACGAACTCGCCATCTCGCCCATCGGCCTGGCCACGCAGCCGGGCAGCCCTTTGATGCACGCCACGGGAACGGTGGTGAACCTGTTGGCGCGAAAACGCTTCGACGTGGTGGTCGAACTGCAACTGCTCGACGCCGATGGAAACGAACTCCGGCAGATCCGCAACACTCGCGCGGTGCTGGAGCCATCAGCCCGCTGGGATTTCCGCGTGGTGATTCCTGATGCCGCGGCGAAATCCGCACGGGTCATTGCGGTGCGTGCGGAACGCTGAGAAGCAACGGTCGCGAAATGAGGCTCGCGCCGACGCGGCACGGGCGTCCCGCCTGCCTGAGTCAGCCCGCCTTTGTTTCCGGAGATTTCTCAAAAACATGCAGCCGAGACGGCTGTGCTGCCCTGGCTGCCGGTCTACCTTGCGCGCCCCATAAAAAGCAGGGACGCGTTCCATCCGCGTCCTGCTTGAATCAAGTCACGGGCGCTGCGGAAGTTGTGAGAATGCGTCTCCGTGGAAGCTAGCAGGGCAGAATAGGTGGGACGACGTGCTGCGAAGTGCCGTGGCTCCGCAGCATAGTGCGCTTCTTGACACCAGAATTTGCAGCGTCAACTGAGCTTGCCCAATGAACGCACAATTCGATTCCCATGCCGTCGCGAAAGTCGGAAACGCGATGCATGAGTTGGTGATGACCGACAAACCCCTTCGAGATCGAACAATTAACGCTTGGCACACGGTTCTTGAGGCGGCCGGAGACAAGGGCTCGCGGGGTTTAGAGAAAGAATTCGATATTCTTCATCAGTGCTTCGCCTCCGTTAAATTGGGTGACACCAGCAAAGTTGCCGCGGATGAAATCGAGCGGGCAGCCAGGACGATTGGGGAGATGTTCGTGAAGATTGGTCCGAAAGGCTTCGCGTAACCGCCCCCACTCCCGCCTCACGCTGCGGGGATCATTCCGCTCTGGCGCGCGAAGTTGAACAGGCCCCCGGCATCCACCACCGGACGCACCTCGCCGAGCGGCTTGAACGAATACACCTTGCCGGTCGCATGGGCCGTCACCGTGGCCGCATCGAGATCGACCGTGACCACGTCGCCCGTCTTGAGCACGTCGCAGAGGCGCTCCTGGATTTCGCACGGATACAGCTCACCGGTGGAGACGCAGTTGCGGAAAAAAATGCGGGCAAAGCTCTCCGCCAGGATGAGGCGGCATTTCGCCGAGCCGAGCGCGATGGGCGCGTGTTCGCGCGAGCTGCCGCAGCCGAAGTTGCGTCCGCCAACGACGATCGGGTAGTTGCTGTCGAGCTCACCTTCCTGGATGAAGCGGGTCGGGTACAGGGAATCCGGCAGGCCGTAGAGCGCGTAGCTGCCGAGCTTCTCGTACTCCTCGGCGATCGTCGGCACGAGGTTCAGGAACTGCGCGGGGATGATCTGATCCGTGTCGATATTGTCACGGACAACGTAAACGGGACCGGTAAACACACTTTGCATGGCGGAACATTGAAGCGGGCTTCCGCGGTTTTCAAACTGTTTTCGGCAGGAAGCCGGAACTCGGGGATTCACACCATAACAGATCGAGCACGCCATTAGCCTCTGAATACCCACCGGGTGTGTGCGGTCTGAGACTGCAGCCCGTTCCATGTTGCCCGCATCGCGGAAGCCGCGTGGCCAAGCGCTCCGAGCGGAACGGGCACAACCAGAACATACCATGAAGCAAATCGTTACCCTCCTCACCGTCGCGGTGTGTGCCGTTGCCTTCGTCGGCAACGTCTTCGCCGCTGAGGCCCCCGCCCCTCCTGCTGCTCCGAAAGCCTGCGGCTGCTGCAAAGCGTCCGTCAAGGCGCAGAAGGCTTGCAAGGAAGAGTGCTGCACCAAGGCCGCCGAAAAGGGCAAGATCTGCACGCATTGCCATCCGAAGGACAAGAAGGCTGCTTGAGTGAGTTTTCTGCGCAGAGCGGCCGGGGCTTCCATCCCCCACCGCTCTGCGCCATCGCTTCGCCCGTTTTTCCAGTTGACGTGTCTCCAAACTCGCAGTGAATTCTCCCGCATGAAACCGCAATCATTCCACATCTCCCGCCGCCACTTCCTCAAGGCCTCCACCGCCACCGCCGCCGGACTCGCCCTGCCCGGCTGGTTCCTGGCTGAATACGAATCGCAGGCCGCCCCCAAACCGCTCGGTCCGAACGACCGTCCCGGCATCGCGTTGATCGGATGCGGCGGACAGGGTCGCGGAGATTGCGGCGGCGCGGCGCATCACGGCAACGTGCTCGCGGTATGCGATGTCGATGACAAGCAGGCCGACGAGGCGGTGAAACAGTTCACCACCAAGGACGGCAAGAAGCCGGAGAAGTTCAAGGATTTCCGCAAGGTCATGGCGCGTGACGACATTCATGTCATCATCAATGGCACGCCCGATCACTGGCACACGATGGTCAACATCGCCGCGTCAAAAGCCGGCAAGGATATCTACACCGAGAAGCCGCTCACGCTGACCATCGACGAAGGCAAACGCCTCGTGAAAGCCGTCCGCCAGAACAAGACGGTGCTCCAGGTTGGCAGCCAGCAGCGCAGCGACCGCAATTTCCGCCTCGCCTGTGAACTCGTCCGCAACGGGCGCATCGGCAAGCTGGAACACATCATCGTCGGCCTGCCGACCGGTCCGCGCGAAGGTCCATTCAAACCCATCCCGGTGCCCGATGGCATGGATTGGGATTACTACCTCGGCCAAACCCCGAAGGTGGACTACAACGGCCACAATGCTCACTGGAATTTCCGCTGGTGGTATCAGTTCTCCGGCGGCCAGATGACCGACTGGGGCGCGCATCACAATGACATCGCGCAATGGGGCAATGGCACCGAATTGAGCGGCCCGACTGAGATCGACGGGAAATCATTGGTCGAGATGATCCCCGGCGGCTACGACGCGGCGTCCAAGTATCGCATCGACTGCAAATACGCGAACGGCGTCACCATGGTGATCGCCGACGACAACACGCCGACCGAGCGCGACGTGTTCAACGACAAGAAACGTACGCGCAATGGCGTCCAGTTCCTTGGACCTGATGGCTGGATTTTTGTCACCCGCGGCGCGATCCAGGCGAGCAAGCCCGAGATCATCGAGGAGAAACTCCCTGACGGCGCCCTCCGCCTCTACAAGAGCGACGACCACATGCGCAACTTCTTCGAGTGCGTGCGCAGCCGCAAGGATCCTATCTGCCCGGTGGAAGTCGGCCACCGCTCGATCAGCGTCGCACACCTGGGCGTCATCTCGGTGCGCCTGCATCAACCGCTGAAATGGGATCCGGCGAAGGAAGAATTCACCGGCACCAACGCCCAAGAAGCCAATCGCTGGCTCGCTCGCGAGCAACGCGCGCCCTACACCTACGACTTCATCGCCTGAGCGAAGCGCGATTTGTTGTGAGCGGCGTCCCGGCAGAGCGCCGCCCATTGGGCGGGTGCCAGGAGTGCGGCGGTCTGCCGACACGCCGCTACGCCGCGGGCACCATCACGCGATTCATGCAACCCGGCCTGATCACCAATCTGCAGCGCTACTCGCTCCACGATGGGCCGGGCATCCGCACCACGGTGTTCCTCAAAGGCTGCCCGCTCAGTTGCGCGTGGTGCCATAATCCGGAGACGCTTTCCCGCCGGCCGGAGATTATGATGGTCGAAACGCGCTGCGTGCGCTGCGGTTCCTGCGCGGCGGCCTGCCCCAACAACCATCCGGTGGGGGCGCCACCAGACATCCTCGATCCCTTGTCGGCCGCGGCGGAAGCTGACATTGCCTGCTCGCTCTGCGGCGAGTGCGTCGAGGCATGTCCAACCGGCGCGCGCGTCATGATGGGACGCCAGATGACGGTGCCCGAACTCCTGGGTCAACTGGTCGCCGACCGTGTCTTCTTTGAGGAATCCGGTGGCGGCGTGACTTTCTCCGGCGGCGAACCGCTGCTGCAATTCGAGTTCCTCACGACGGCCCTCGCCGCTTGCCGGGAATGCGGCCTCCACACCGCGGTGGACACGTCCGGTTTTGCGCCGCGCGAGCAACTCCTGGCGGTGGCCGGCCTCGCCGACCTGATTCTCTACGACGTGAAAACGATGGACGACGCGCGCCATCGCGAAGTCACGGGCGTCTCGAACCGGCTGATTCTCGATAACCTCGAAGCGCTTGGCCGCGTTCACCGGGCGATCTGGTTGCGTGTGCCGATCATCCCCGGTGTCAACGACGGCTCCGCTGAACTCGAAGCGGTCGCGCGTTTTGGCGCGACGATCACCGGAGTGCGGCAGGTGAATCTTCTGCCGTATCATCAGGCCGGACTCGGCAAGCGAGGACGTCTCCGACACGAAGATCTCCGGGAACCGTTTGAGGCGCCGACTGCGGCTAGGATGGAACACCTCGCCGGGATCTTTCGTCAGGCAGGACTCGACACGCGCATCGGGGGCTGAATCCACAACGGCCGATTACAGCGCACCGTAACTCGATCGCTGACATCCGGCCACGCTTCGCTATACTGCCCAGCATGACCGACCGAACAGCGATGTTGCGTCGCCAGAGTCTCGACACGCCGCCGTCCCTTTCGCACGAGCGAGCGGTCCTGCTCACTGAATTCTACCAAGCCAACGAGGGGCGCTACTCCGTGCCCGTGCTGCGGGCGAAATCGTTCCTGCATCTCTGCCAGCGCAAGACCATCCACCTCGGCGATGGCGAATTGATCGTGGGCGAGCGCGGGCCACGGCCCAAGGCAGTACCGACGTATCCGGAGCTGACCTGTCACAGCGTCGAAGATCTTGAGATCCTCAACTCGCGCCCGAAGACGCATTACGCGGTCGCCCCGGAGACGATTCAGGCCTACCGGGAAACGGTCATTCCCTACTGGCGCGGGCGTTCGATGCGAGATCGAATTTTCGCGGAGCTGTCGGAAGAGTGGAAAGCCGCCTACGAGGCCGGCATCTTCACAGAGTTCATGGAGCAACGGGCGCCGGGCCACACGGTGCTCGACGACAAGATTTACGCGAAGGGGATGATCGACTTCAAACGCGACATTGCCGAGGCCATCGAGAAGCTCGATTTTCTCCACGACCCGGCAGCCTACGAGAAACGCGAAGCACTGAAGTCGTTTGACCTCTCGTGCGACGCGGTCCTCGTGTTTGCCGGCCGACACGCCTCGCTCGCGCGTGAGATGGCGGCTGAGGAAACGAACTCAAACCGGCGGGCCGAACTGGAGAACATTGCCGCGGTCTGTACGCATGTTCCGCGGCACGCGCCGCGCGATTTTCAGGAGGCGCTGCAGTACTACTGGTTCTGCCACCTTGCCGTGATCACCGAGTTGAATGGTTGGGATTCGTTCAATCCGGGCCACCTCGATCAGCACCTGCTGCCGTTCTACCAGCGCGGCCAGGCCGACGGCACGCTGACGATGGAAAGCGCCCGCGAGCTGCTCGAGTGTTTCTTCATCAAGTTCAACAACCATCCGGCGCCGCCGAAGGTGGGAGTCACCGCGGCGGAGAGCGGCACCTACACCGACTTCGCCAACATCAACCTCGGCGGCCTGCTGCGCGATGGCTCCGATGGCTCGAACGTGGTCTCGCACCTCCTGCTCGACATCGTCGATGAAATGCACCTGCTCCAGCCGAGCACGAACATCCAGCTTTCGCGCAAGAGTCCCGATCAGTTCCTCAAGCACACCCTGCGCGTTGTCAGCAAAGGATACGGTTTCCCCAGCATTTTCAACGCGGATGCCGTGGTGCAGGAACAACTCCGTCAGGGCAAGTCATTGGAAGATGCGCGCGCCGGCGGGTGCAGCGGCTGCGTCGAGGTCGGTGCGTTCGGCAAGGAGGCCTACATCCTCACGGGCTACTTCAACCTGGTGAAGGTGCTCGAACTCACCCTGCATAACGGCCTCGACCCGCGCACCGGCCAGCACCTCGGCCTCCAGACTGGCTTGCCTGGAAATTTCAAAACCTACGATGATCTCTTCGCCGCATTCCGCCGGCAGCTTCGTCATTTCATCGACATCAAGATCGCCGGCAGCCGGCTGATCGAGCGGATGTACGCCGACCACATGCCCGCGCCGTTCCTCAGTGTGCTCATCGACGACTGCGTCGCCCGCGGCCGCGACTACAACGCCGGCGGCGCGCGTTACAACAACACCTTCATCCAGATGGTCGGTTTGGGGAGCATCACCGACAGTCTGAGCGCGGTGAAGGAGATGTGTTTTAAGGAAGGCGTTTCGGCCGGCGGCCGAAACGGACACGCCGGCGGCGTGGGCTCCCCGGGGATTACACGCGGCCCGCGTGTCGCGTCCGGCGGCGCGCCGGACGCAGCGTCATCCAAACTTTTCTCCACCGACGGCAAATCCACCGGCCTTGAACCCGCTACCGGTGCCCGTTATTCGCAGCGAAACCTGCCGCATTTTGAAAAACCGTGGGCCATCTACCACATCACTTTCGCCACAACAAGCCGCCGCCAACTGGCTCCAGCAGACCGCGACATCGTCTTAAACTGCATTCGCCACTGGGACAACCGCCGTTATCGCCTTTCGGCTGCGTGCGTGATGCCGGACCACGTTCACATGATTATCCAGCCGGGCATCGAATCGAAAGATGTAGATGGCGATCCCGTCTTCTACTCGCTGAGCACGATCCTTCACACCATCAAGTCGTTCACCGCTCACGAAATCAACCAGCACAACCAAGCGAATGGCCGCCTGTGGGAAAAGGAGTCCTTTGACCGTTTCATGCGATCGGATACGGACTTGGAAGAGAAGTTCCATTATCTCTGCCGCAATCCGTGGGATGCGGGCGTCGTGCCCCCCACCGAGCCGTATCCGTGGCTTTGGACTCCAGACTTGGCGATAGGGAGCGCGCGCGGCTCGCGTGTCGTATCCGGCGGCCCGCCGGATGAGCCCCCAACCTTGAACATGGAGAACGAAGAGGTTTCGGCGAGCCGCCGAAACCCACACGCCAGCGGCGTGTTCTCCCCATCACTGCCGCTCACACGACTCGTCTCCATCCTCGATGCGAACTTCGCGAATGACGAACTGCTCCGTCAGCGCCTGGTCAACCGCACGCACAAATACGGCAACGATGACGAATACGCCGACTCGCTGATGCTCGACGTCTTCAACGCCTGCTTCGAGGAAGTGGACGGCCGGCCCGACGCGCGCGGCGGTCATTATCGCGTTGAGATGCTGCCCACCACCTGCCACGTCTATTTCGGCAGCGTGACCGGAGCAATGCCTGACGGGCGCAAAGTCGGCCTGCCGCTCTCCGAGGGCATCAGCCCGGTGCAGGGCGCGGATCGGCACGGACCGACCGCGGTCATCAAGAGCGCGGCCAAGATGGACCATGTGAAGACGGGAGGCACGCTGCTCAACATCAAGTTCACCCCCGCGCTCATCACCGGCGACGACGGCATCGACAAATGGGCGCACCTCGTCCGCGGTTACTTCAAAATGGACGGGCACCACGTGCAGTTCAACGTCGTGCGAGCGGACACGCTCCGCGAAGCGCAGGGAAATCCAGACCAGCACCGCGACCTCATCGTGCGCGTCGCTGGCTACAGCGACTATTTCTGCGACCTGTCGAAGGAACTGCAGGAGGAAATCATCACGCGCACCGAGCACGCGGGGTTTTGACCGCAGGCAAATTCTCGCCGGCTTCGCCGCATCCGGGTCAAACTTCCGCTTTGACCGTCCCCCCGGCAGGCTCCTAACTTCGCGGTGTGGACCACACCACTGAATCGTCGCCGAACTCGTGGCGTTGGGCGCTGGCTTGGGAACGCTCGCTCAACCGGCTGGCCGGACGGCGTCTGCTCGGCATCTTTTCGCTGCTGCGCGGGCTGGGCGCGTTTGGCCTCATCACCCTCAGCGTGATGGTGCGCAAAACCAGCGTCGCCCGCCGCGTCATTCAACCGCTCATCTTCAAGGAGCTTCTCCGCTCGGGCTGGCGGCTGCTGCCGATGACGCTCTTCTTCGCGATCGCGTTGGGATTGGTCGTCATCGGGCAGACGGTCACGCTGCTCTCGCAGGTCGGCGCGAACGAGTATCTCGGCGCCATCATGGCCTCGGTGGTGGTGCGTGAACTCGGCCCGCTCCTCACCGTGCTGCTCGTCTTGCTGCGCGTCGGCACGGCCAACGTCGTCGAACTGGGCACCGCGCGCGCGCTCGGCGAAGTGGAAGCCATCGAGGCGATGAGCATCGACCCGATTCACTACCTGGTCGTGCCGCGGGTCATCGGCATGGCGCTGGGCGTCTTCACCCTGACGATTTATCTGATCCTCGGCGCGCTGGTCAGCGGCTATCTGTGGGCATTCCTGCGCGACGTGGCCCTGCTGCCCAGCGCGTATTTCGAGCAACTCGCCGCCGCGCTGGGCTGGCTTGACTTCGCGCTGCTGGCGCTCAAGACCATCACCTTCGGCACCATCATCGCGGTCGTAACCTGCTATCACGGACTCGCCCGGCCGCTGACGCTCACCGACGTGTCGTCGGCCACGGTGCGGGCGGTGTCGCAAAGTTTCGTGCTGTGCGTCATGGCCGATGGAATTTTCCTGATGGTTTTTCTCGTCGCGCAATGAACGCCCCGCGCAATACCGCCGCCCCCGCGCCGCCCATCGTGGCCATGCGCGGCGTCGCCGTGAGTGCCCTCCTTCATTCCGCGCACATCGTGCTGGAAGGCGTGAACTGGACGGTGACGCCGGGCGATTACTGGGTGCTTGCGGGCTGGCATCGCTCCGGCAAGAGCGACCTGCTGGCGCTGGCCGCCGGGATGTCGCAACCCGAGAAGGGAGAGTTTCGCCTGTTCGGCGTGGACCTCGCAGAAGCATCGGAGGCGGATGAACTCGCCGCACGCAAGCGCCTCGGCGTATCGTTTCCCGGCGGACGTTTGCTCCACCAGTTGACGGTGGCGGAGAACATCGCGCTGCCGCTCTGTTACCACCGCGACTGGAGCCTGGAGGGGGCGGCGGACGAGGTGAACCGGCTTCTGGAAATCATCGGTCTGGAAAAGCAGGCGGGCCTGATGCCGTCGGACCTCGGTCGCAACCTGCTGCGGCGCGCCGGACTGGCCCGCGCGCTGGTGCTCCGGCCGGAATGGCTCGTGCTGGATGACCCGCTCAGCGGCCTCGATTTCCGCGAAGCACGCTGGTGGCTCGACTTCCTCGAACTGCTGGCGGCCGGACATCCGTGGATGAACCGGCAGCCGTTGACCATCGCCGCGACCACCGACGACTTGCGTCCGTGGGCCGGAAGGGCCAGACAATTCGCCGTGTTGAAGGATCGAGGATTCCACGTCTGCGGCGGACCGCCGCGTTCCGGCGGCGCGGCGGAACCGTTGCTCCAGGAATTCATGGAAGAAACACCACGCCAGGCCGACGGGATTGCGCCGGCTGAAACGCATTAAGAATCTCATGGCACTGCAAGATCTGACCCCTCAATTACGCACCCGCCTCAGCCGCATGGAACGGCTGGTTGGCTTGTGCGTCTTCCTCGCCGCGGTGCTGCTGCTGGCGGGATTGAGTTTCTATGTGTACAGCACCGCGCAGCGCCAGGGATGGTTTCTGGCCAAGGCGCCGTTTTTTACCTACCTGCGTACTGGCGCGGGCCTGAAGGTCGGCGACAACGTCAAGCTGATGGGATTCGACGTGGGCGAAGTCACCGTTATCACGGCTGAGAAGCCTTTCAGCTATGATGCGCAGGGTAAAATGCTCGACGTCTATGTTGAGTTCGTCGTCAAGGGAGACAAGATCGGCTACGTCTGGGACGACTCGAGGGTGAAGGTCAAATCCGCCGGGTTGCTGGGCGCACGTTATCTCGAAATCACCAAGGGCGGCACCGCTGGTTCCACCACCAAGCTCTATGCGACCTACAAGGAAAAGCACAACAAGATCGAGGAGATCTACACCGGGAACGGCGGCATCTACACCAATTTCGTCGTCGGCGCCAAATACGGACTCGAAGCCGACGAACCCCCCGAGTTGAGCACGCAGATGGACGCGATGGTCGCCGCCGCGCGCGATGCGCTGCCGAATTTTCTTTCGCTCACCAACCAGTTCCGCGTGGTGATGGACAACCTCGCGCTCACCACCGGCCAACTCGACCAGATGCTCGCCAACGCCCGCCCGCTAGTCACGAATCTTGGTGTCATCAGCGCGAACCTGCGCGACCCGCAAGGTTCGCTCGGCAACTGGTTGCTGCCGACGAATCTCCAGAGTTCGCTCACGCAAACCCTGTCCGCCGCCAGCCTCACCCTGATCTCCGCCAATTCCGTCGCCACCAATGCCGACACGCAGTTGACCGTGCTCGCCACCGAGATGGACCGCACCCTCGAAAACCTCTCGCTCATCACCAGCAATCTGAACAACCAGGTGCAGGTCAACACCAACATCCTTTCCGAGATGTCCACTCTCATCACCAACACCGACCACATGATTTCCGGCCTCAAGCGCCATTGGCTGCTGCGCTCGGCCTTCAAGGAGAAGAAGACCAACGCGCCAGCCGGAGACCGACGGAGTCTCATGCCACCCAAGGCACCGTTCCCACCCAACCGTTAATCGCCCCAATGCACTGCGTCGTGACCGCCGGCCCGAGTTACGAACCGCTCGACGAAGTGCGGCGCCTGACGAATTTTTCAACGGGAAGACTTGGCGGTGAACTCGCGGCGTTTCTCACGGAGCACGGGCACGAGGTCACGCTGCTGCTGGGCGAGCAAGCCACCTGGTGCGGCGCGCGCCTGGCGACCCGCGTGACGGAGTTCAGCACCACCGCGAGCCTGCGGGAGCATCTCCGCAGCATCGCCGGTCTCCAGGTGGACGCCGTGTTTCACGCCGCCGCGGTCAGCGATTTTCGCTTCGGCAAAATCTCGACCGGCGAGCCCGGGTCAGCCACTGAGATCACCGGTGGCAAGATCTCGTCTCGTCACGATCGACTCTTCGCCGAGTTGATTCCCACGCCGAAGATCCTCACCGAGATGCGCGACCTGTTCCCGTGCGCGAAACTCATCGGGTGGAAATACGAGGTGGACGGGACGCGCGCCGACGCAGTGGCCGCCGCCGAACGGCAGTTGCGCGAGTGCCGCACTGATGCCTGTGTCGCCAATGGCCGCGCCTACGGCGAAGGCTTCGCACTGGTGACCAGCCCGGGCCACTGCGCGCATCTCGCCAATGCCGCCGCGCTTTACGAGGCGTTGGAGAAACTTCTGCGCGGCTGAGAGCCGCCTTCACGTTGGAAAAGCAGTTCAACCACGGATGGACCCAGATTCACACGGATGAAAAGCCGGCTTTGACGCCACCGCTGCGATGTTGCGGGAAGTGTTGTTGCCTCGACGAGGATTCGAGTAATCCTCGTCGTCTTCCGCATGATGAAATCGATCACTTCACGATGCGCAGCGCGATGTCCTCGATGTAGGCCGGTGAACTGAGCGTGGCGATGCCGCCGGGATGAGCCAGCTTCTCGCGCCGATCAATCTTGCCGGTCTTGGTGTTCACCCACTCAGCGGTGTAACGACCCGCAGGCAGTTCGAGTTGGAGATTCGCCTGTGAGCCGCCCGCGAGATAGATCGCGTATTGTTTCCCAGCCTCGACCAACGCGTAGGCCGCGGCCTTCTCCGGCAGGCCGCCTTTGATGATCGAGCGATCCGGTTTCATGCGGATGAAAGCCAACGAGTGGATGAAGTCCTTGAGCGCTTTCATCTGCCGGCGAAAATCGGGATTGCCGCCGCCGGGCATTTTGGCGGGATAGACGAAGGTGCCCTCCTCGAAACCCGCGATGAACGAGTAATCGAGGTTGTTGTTGAGCGCGCCGCCCGCAAGGAGGAACTGCCAGCCCTCGCGCCGGTAGTGCAGGTCGTTGGTCCCCTTGAAGCCCGTTTCGTTGTCGCCAATCACTTTGTTCAGACCCCAGTTCATCGCCACCGTCTCCGGCGGGCTGGCGTAGTGAAAATTAAAGATCGAGATCGCCGGATGCGGGTTGACGACCTTCGCCTTGTCGTTGGCGACGTTCTGCGAGATCAAATGCCGCACGCCCAGACCGCGCTCCGTCTCGGCGATCACCTCCGCGATGTGGTGCTGCCACGCCAGCGTCACGCCGCCGAAGTAAGGCTCGTTGCAGATCTCGTAGTAGAGGTTGTCGAAGCCCTTCAACTCGGTGACGATTTTGCGCACCATCGCCTCCTGGACCGCCAGCAGTCCGTCGTGGCGATCCAGTGTGTAAACATTGGTGCGCGCGACGATGCCGACGCCGTTGATGTTGTTGGCCGCGTTCATCGGGCTCAGCCGCCACATGGAATCCTCGTAAAACGGGCAGAACAGATTCATCTCGACGATGACGCCGCGCTTCGACGCGTGGCTGAGAAACTCCTTGAGCCGGCGGAAGTAGGCATCGTCCCAGCGCGTCAGATCAAATTTGTTTCCGCCGTTCGCGTAGCCCGGTTGGCCGCTGCGCGCCCAGGGTGAGATGAAGCGCCCCGGCAACGGCGCCAGAGTGTTGCTGGTGATGTTGAATGCGCCCGGCGGCTCGCAGTAGGCGCCGCTGAAAGTGCGGGTGTTGTTCAAGCCGTCCCTGCCCAGCGTGTCGAGATAGCGCGCGAAGTCGAAATCGAGATTCAACACCGCGCCGTAGTGTTCGCCCGAGGTGACGATCACCGTGGGTTTGCCGCGAAAGAGGAAGTAGTGCGGATTGTCGGGATGCAGGGCCAGCGGCGCACGCGCCGCGAACACCGGAGCCACCGACAGCAGCAAGAGGTTCAGGAGGATTCCGCGCACCAGGACGCGGACCGGAATGGAGAGAAAACGGGCGTTCATGTTCGCCCGCTTGGACGTCTATTCGAGACCGAGAATTCGCCGGCCTTCCGCGGTGATCATCGACTGATGCCACGGCGGATCCCAGACGAGTTCCACGTTGGCCTCCTCCACCCAATCGAGGTCGAGCAATTTCTGCTGGGCATCGCCGGCGATGACCGGTCCCATGCCGCAGCCGGGCGCGGTGAGCGTCATCTTCACGTCCACCTTGCTCTTGCCGCCGGTGATCTGTTCCAGATGCACGTCGTACACGAGGCCGAGATCGACGATGTTCACCGGAATCTCCGGATCGTAGCACGAGCGCAGCGCCACCCACACCTGTTCTTCACCCGCCGCACCCCCGGCTCCCGTGGGCATCTGCTTGGCCGCGTCGGAGGCCTCGGGCGTGAGTCCCAGCGCATCGGCATCCTGCCCGGCGATGCGGAACAGACCTTGCGAGGTGTTGACGGTGAACGTGCCGCCGAGGAGTTGCGAAACGTCCACCAGCATCCCCTTGGGCAGGGTGACGGTTTCGCCGGAGGGAATTCGTACCGCGCCCGTGTCGCGGCTCAGTTCGATGGAAGAAGCGTTGGCCATGATTTAGCTTGATTCGTCAATCCGCAGCCGAAGGTAGCGTCGCTCGCCGCAACTGGCGAAGGATTTTTCGGGCCGCGCGGATGCCCGGGGGATCAACGCAATGTTGCGGCGGAATCAACGATGCCGACGCCCGCAGCACTTACTGACAAGACCATGGGATGGGCCGCCAGAAGACGCCTGGTCCCAACCCTCACGGGTAGGGCGCGTCTGTCCCAATGCCTGGGAAGTATCCAGTGACGCGGTGCTTCGCGCGGTGGGCAGCCCAGGGCGGTTTTCTGACATTCCGATTCGCCCCGGGCATTTCCAGGGTGGGGATGACGCATGTTCCCGCCCCAAACGGACAGAAGGAGCCACCCAACGCCGTACGATTGGCTCCTCGGACGCGTCACCGATCTTTGGCCGGCTTATCCGGCCTGCCACATTTCACCAACGTCGGCCGAATGTCCCTGCCCCCGCCCCGCGGCAGGCCGTTGTTGTCGGTCAGCAGCCAGATGGCCTCGGCGGTGACGGCGAGGCCTTCCATGATTCCCGTCGGGAGTTCCTTGTCGTAATCGAGCGCGTCTTCGAGTTGCTGATAGTTGAACTCGGCCAGCGTGCGTTTCGTGGCGGGATCCACCGCCAGCACCACGCGATGGTGGCGGCACAGCACCCACAGTTTCCCCTCGAACCAGGCCAGATCCGAGTAGTGCAGGAATCCCATCAAGCTCGTCACCTGCGGCCAGACCACAAAATGGTCCACCACTTTCAACGTCGCCAGGTCCACCACGATAATCACCGGGCGACTGCGTTCGTTGGCCACATAGAGTTTGCCGTCACCGATTGCGATGCCTTCAAACGAGGCGTTGCGGTCGTTGTGGTCGAAAAGGTCCTTCACCGGCGTCCAGTCAATCTCCAGCCGTTCGGTCACGCCGGTCGCCGGATCGCAGCGCAGAATCCAGCGATTGGCTTCTTCGCAAATGTAGAGGCGACCCTGCGGATCAATCGCCAGACCCTCGGTGTCGTAGGCGGGCGATTTTCCTTTGGCGAACGGCGCAAGTTGCGCGCGGCTGAAGCAGTTGGTCAGTGGCACGAGACTGGCGGTGTCGGTGCCGGGCTTGAACTCGATTCGATAAACCGACGGTCCCCGGTCGCTCACGGTCAGCCATTCGCCCGAAGGCATCTGCAACAGACCGGAGGCATCGAAACGTCGGCCGGAGAAATTCAGCCGCCACGATTGGGTGGCC
This sequence comes from Limisphaerales bacterium, assembly GCA_038249465.1. GTDB lineage: Bacteria > Verrucomicrobiota > Verrucomicrobiia > Limisphaerales > JBBRWD01 > JBBRWD01. The sequence goes on from JBBRWD010000082.1 coordinate 30,806, forward strand.
TGGAGCGTGAAGACGGGCCAGTCGGCATTGGATGGCTGGGCGACGACACCGCCGGAGAGCAGGACGGGCAGCAGCCCGGTAAACCACCAAATTCTCCAGGCCCAACCGGGAGTTGATCGTCGCTGAGGAGCGCGCATACGCGGCGCGAGGATGCCATCAATCCTGATGAACGCGAGCCATCGTTTACCCGACTATTCGCGGCAGAAGGCTCCGAGGTGGGTGGTCCGAACGGCGGGAACAGGAGCCGGCTGAACGTTTTACCTAAACGGAGCAAGTGCAATCGGGCGAAGAGGTCTTAAACCACGGATGCACACGGATAAACAGGGATTTCCTGCGGCATGTCTGCCTCACCCCTCCGGGTGATCCGCTGGTTTTCTGCAAGTGCCTGGCATCCGTGTCCATCCGTGTCCATCCGTGTCCATCCGTGTCCATCCGTGTCCATCCGTGGTTGAAATGCGGTTTTTAGGATGAAACGCGCTACCCAGCTCCGCCGCACCGTCGCCGCGCCAGGAAAACCCTCCGGCGCGAACGGGGCGGTGTAATACCGCGCGGCGGCCGGGGGAGAAAAGGCCGGGCGCGCGCGCTCCGGCGAGGGAGGTTTCGCGCCCGGGCGCCGCCAGCGGTGTGGTGTGCGCGTGTTGCGCCGCCGTGCGCCCTGCCCGCGCCAGCCGGGCACGGGCGCACGCCGCCTGGGAGGGCGCCAAAGCAATTTACAAGGAAGCGACGCCGGCAAAGAAAACGCCCGGTGAAGTTCGACCGGGCTCGTTCAACCAGATGAAAGAGCACATCGGTTTTGAAACGCGCATGGTTGCGATAGCCGAAGGCTTTCTTGATCAATCCTTGGATCTTATTGTTGAGCCCCTCGATCGGGCCATTGGTCAATCGATGGGTGAAGAAAGTCAGGCTATTGG